>JBCDGE010000001.1:0-213823 GCA_038757895.1 Planctomycetota bacterium
CGATCCGCCGCGGGAGGAGCCGAGCTTCGTCGCTCGCGTCGAGGCGCGCGACGCGATCGAGACCGAGCCGCCGCGCGAAGAGCCAGTGGCGGCCGCTGCGGCACCTACGACGACGATCGAGATCGTCGAGGCGAAGAGCGGGCTGCCGCTCGCGGACATGGCCGTGACGTTCCAGCACTCGATCATGGAGCGACGGCTGTTCCTGTCGCGGACGAAGCAGATAGAGACCGAGGCGGCCACGGACGAAGTCGGCCGCACGGACCTTGCGGTCGAGCTCGACGCGAACGGGCAGTCGGCCGGCAACCCCGTGTTCGCCACGATCCCCGTCGACCCGCGCGGGCTGATCGACGTCCACTGCGGCAGTGGGAGCCTCCAGGACGACGGCACGCTCCGACTCGAGGCCCGCACAGCGGCGGCGTTCCGTGTGCTCCTTCCAGAGGACCTCTCCGATGCCGACGCCGGGAGCCTGACCGCGACCCTGTGCGTGGACCGTCCCCACACGGGCCTCACGGCGATCGGGTCGCGGCTCCGGCCGGCGTCCGTCCGCGGACGCGACCTCGTCCTGCTCGTTCCCGAGAGCTACCGGCAGATCGAGGACACCTCCGGCGCGGTCAAGCTTGCGACCACGCCGACCGGCCCGAGCTTCGAGGCCACCTTCGAACGCTTGCCGGGCTTTACGGACGTGCCGCTCGACGCGAGGCGTTCAGCGGACGTGACCCACACGTTCGTCGTGGTCGATCACGACAGCGGGGCCCCCGTGCCAGGAGCCTATGTTGCGGTGGGCACCGAGAACGAGCGACGTGCGTCCCAGCTGGAGCGCGTTGCCAGCGGAATGACGGATGACCGCGGCGAGGTCGAGCTCATCGGCGTACCGCAGACGGACGCGCGCGTCATCGTTCAGGAGTTCGGCTTCGAGGACTACGGGTCGAGCGTGACGCCGGTGGCTGGTGGAACGACCGAGATCCGCCTCCGCCGCCTCCCCGACCTGCGCGAGGTCGAGGTGACGATCCGACCGACCGAGGGGCAAGCGCCGATGACGATCTGGTGCAAGGTGAGCGGCGGGGACGGCGGGACCGTGCACCACGAGACGGTCGAGATCCACGAGTCGCGCGGCTCGTGGCACGCGACCGACACTCTCGAGAACGTCCCCTCGGACGCCGCCTTCCTGGAGGTCTACGTGTACCCGGAGCGGTACGACCGCGTCGGCCCGATCCTGATCGAGCCGGGGACGACCGAGCTGGAGGTCGACCTCGGGTCCGAGGTTCCGCTCGTGCAGGTCGTGCTCGACCTGCCCGATGACGCGAAGGCGACGTACGAACAGGGCGCGCGCGGTCGGCGGTTCGCGAGGTACTCGGGCGAGCACTCGGGCGTCTCGCCCGTGACCATGGCCCCCGACGACGGACGCCCGGTGTTCTGGACCGTCGACGCGCCGGGCTACGTGCCCGTCTACGGCACCGAAAGGCACTGGCGTCGTTCCACCCACGCGGGAAGGCCGTGCGTGCTCGTGGCGCCGACGATGGAGCGCGGCTGGGGGGCACTGGTCCGGACCCTCTCGTTCGAGGAGAGGGACGGCTATCCCTTCCAGTTCCGCACCAGCGAGCCGATCGTCGGTGCGACGATCCACGACGCTGCGACGGGCGAGACGCTGGGTGTGACCGACGCGAACGGCTTCGCCGTCATCACGGCCGAAATGCCGCCCGCGCGTATCGAGGCGCGCTACGGAGGGGTCACGAAGAGCTGCCGCATGGGCGAAGCGCGAGCCGCGACGCTCGGGTTCTGACGCGGACGGTCAGTCTCCGCCTGCGTTCGCCGGCATCTTCACGCCCGCCGGCAGGAACGTGACCTCGCGGTCGTTCGAGATCGGCTCGCCCGGCGTCGAGCGGCCGCGGCGGACCTCTTCGTCCAGCGTCCGCAGCAGCGAGGCGACCCGCTCGGGGTGCTCGGCGACGAGGTTCCGGCGCTCGCCGGGATCGTCGCCGAGGTGGAAGAGCTGCATCGGCGGCAGCCCCTGCTCCTTCGCGGCCTTCTCCTTCGGCGCGCTCCACCCGCCGCTGCCGCCGGCGAGGCAGAGCTTCCAGGGACCCTCGCGGATCGCGAAGTGGCCGCTGACGCTGTGGCTCACGAGCGTCTTGCGGCCGCTCGTCTCCTCGCCTTCGAAGAGCGGGACCCAGCTATGCCCGTCCTCGCCGCCGACGGCGGCCGGCGCGGCGCCCGTGATGTCGTGCAGCGTCGCGTAGACGTCGGTGAGGCACGCGAGCGCGCGCGTCGTCTTGCCCGCCGGAACGCGGCCCGGCCAGCGGACGACGAGCGGGACGCGGTGCCCGCCCTCGTAGATGTCGGCCTTGTGGCCGCGGAATCCGGCGCAGGGATCATGTCCGTTCTCGCGCAGCAGCTCGAAGTTCGCCTCCGGCGAGCAGCCGTTGTCGCTCGTGAACACGACGAGTGTCTCGCCCTCGATCCCGCCCGCCTCGATCGCTGCGAGCAGCTCGCCCATGTGATGGTCGACCTGCATCACGAAGTCGGCGTACGAGTTGAGCCCGCTGGCGTCCTTGAACGGCGGCACCGGCACGATCGGCGTGTGGGGCGCCGGAAGCGCGAGGTAGAGGAAGAAGGGGTCGCCGCCCTGCGCCGCCTCCGCGCGCTCCTCGACGTACGACACCGCCTTGCCGAACAGGAGCGGCAGGACCTCGTCGATGTGGAAGTCCGAGCCGATCGGGCCCTTGCGGTACCAGCCGTAGCGGTCGTCCTTGCGGGCGACACCCTCGACTCGGTCGGGGACCGCGGTGACCCCACCCGTGTCGACCCACACGTACGGCGGCATATCGAGCGACCCGTTGTGCGCGAAGTAGCGGTCGAACCCGTTGATGTCCGGGCCGTTCAGGACGGGCTTCGTGAAGTCGACGTCCTTCTGCGTCTCGCCGTTGCGCGCCCAGTCCCAGCCCAGGTGCCACTTGCCGACCATCGCCGTCGCGTAGCCCTGGGCGCGCATCATGTGCGCGACCGTCGGCCGGTCGGCGGGGATCAGGTGGTCGCTCCAGCCGCCGAGCACGCCCTTCTCGAGCCGGCTCCGCCAGTTGTAGCGGCCGGTCATGAGCGCGTACCGCGTCGGCGTGCAGACCGCGCTCGTCGAGTGAGCGTCGAGGAACGTCATCCCCTCGGCGGCCAGCTTCGCGAGGTGCGGGGTCGGGATCTTGCAGGCCGGGTTGGTCGGCGAGACGTCTCCGATTCCGAGGTCGTCCGCCATGACGAGGACGACGTTCGGCCGGGAGTTGGACCCGGAGGACGCGGCGTCCTGCGGCGGCGAGGCGGGAGCAGGACCAGCGCTCAGGGCGAGCGCGAGGAAGGCGAGCGTGACGGTGTGGAGTCGCAGCATCGATTCGGCCGGTGGGGCGCGTGGCATTCATCATGCCGCCGGTCGAGCAGCGCAGCGGCCGACTCCGTATTCTCCCCGCACGATGACGGGCGACGCGGCTTCCAACTCCGAGCGATTCGGGCTCGTCGCCCTCTCGCTGGTGGTCGCGGTCGTCAGCTACGTGACGTTCTCCGACTTCCTGCTGGAGGACTCGTACATCACGCTGCGCTACGCCGACAACCTCGCGAACGGGCGCGGCATGGTGTTCCAGAGCGGCGAGCCGTACCTCGGCACATCGTCACCCCTCTGGACGCTCGTGCTGGCGCTGGCGATCGCGCTCGGCGGTTCGCCGGAGATCGTGCTCGACGTCCTCTACTGCGCGTCGCTCGGGGCACTCGCCTACGCCGGCGGCCGGCTGCTGCAGCGCCTTGCGACGCCGCGCGTCGGCCTGCTCTTCCCGCTGGCGGTCTGCCTCGGCTTCGGGCGGCTGCACGCGTACTGGGGGATGGAGACGCCGCTCTTCCTGGCGCTGCTGTTCGGCGCGTGGGGGCTGGCGCTGGATCGGCGGTACGCGCTCGCGGGCGTTCTCCTCGGGCTCGCGTGCGTCGCGCGCTACGAGGGCTACGCGTTCGCGATCGCGCTCGCGGCGGTGCTCGCGGCGCAGAAGGCGTGGCCCGCCATGCGCGCCGGCGGGCTCGCGGTCACGGCCGTGACGCTGCCCTGGCTCGTGGTCGCGTGGCTCTACTACGGCAGCCCGATCCCGCAGACGCTCGGCGCCAAGGCCGGCCGGATCCCGCAGGCCCACTATCTGCGGCGCTCGTTCGAGACGCTCGGCCACGACCTCTTCTGGCCGGTGGGCGGGCTCGTGCAGCCCAACATCGTCGACTCGGTGAAGCCGTACGTGATCGGCTGGGGGCTCGCGGTCCTCGTGGGCGTGTTCGGAGCGATCGGCATCGCGCGGCTCGCGCGGGAGCGCAACGCGGTCGCGCTCGCGCTGCCGCTGGGTGCGCTGATCGTGTTCGTCGGCCTCGTCCTGATCGCGCCTGTCGCCGCGTTCGCGTGGCACCGTGCGCCGATCCACTACGTGGCGCTGGTGTGCGCGCTCGCAGGAGTCGGCCCTCTCCTCGGCCGCATGCTGACGGCACCCGGGCTCCGGATCGCGCGCATCGGCGCGGTCGCCGTGCTCGTCGTCGCCTCCGTCCCGATCCTGTTCGCGTCGTCCGCGCGGCTGCGGAGCAACTACCAGTACGCCGGCCGCGAGGTCGGCTACGTCGAGATCGCGGACTTCCTCGCCGGGACGGGCCTCAACGAGTGTGCCGTGCTGACGTGGGAGCCCGGGTACCTCGCATTCATGAGCGACGTGCGCGTGATCGACCTCGACGGGCTCGTCACGCCCGCGCCGGAGTTCACGAAGGCCGCGCTGACGAGCTGGGACAGCGGGTTCCCGCCGGAGGCCGACATGGTCCTGCTGCGCGCACCGTTCCGCCCCGCGGGCTTCGAGCTGGTCTACGAGGGAGCGATGGGCTCGCGCCTGTTCGCGCGCGACGCGGTCGCCGAGCGCTACGCGGACTCGATCGAGGCGTACCGCGCCCAGGACCCGCCGCGGGACGACACGCGGCCGCTGTCGGACGGCCCTGTGGCGATCTCGCCCGGCTTCGTCGGCCCGAACTTCGAGGTCGAGCCCGACGGATCGTCCGCACGGATCGTCTCGCACCCGGAGCCGCTCGCGTTCACCGCGGAGACGCCGATGCTCTGGATCGACGCGCCTGCGATGGAGATCGAGTTCCAGACGTCGTCGCCGCGGCTCGTCCAGCTCCAGCTCGTGGTACGCGGCGTCGTGGTGCTCTCGACGGGGAACGACCTCGATCCCGGGACGGACCGCATCCGCTGGGACGTCGAGCCGTGGGCCGACCGAGCCGCCCGCGTGCGCGTGCTCGCGCTCGCAGGCGCGAACGAGCAGGCGACGCTGGGCGTCGTTCAGGCCGCGCAGTAGGTGCGCATCGTCCGCCTTACACGGTGAGGGCGTGACCGCAGGCGCGCCGCTGCCTAGCTGGCCATGCTCGCCCTCCGCTCGAAGCGCCTCCTGCGCGCCGCCGTGCCCTCCTGTCTCGCCGCGTCGCTCTGCTCGACCACGTACGCCCAGTTCGAGGACCATGGCGCGCCGCCCGGCGAATCCGCGACGTTCACCGCCATCAGCGCAGATGGTTCGACGCTGATCGGCAGGACCTTCATGGGTCAGACGAACGTCGGTCCCGTGTGCTGGACACGTGAGCTCGGATTCGTCGACCTGACGTCGAGCACCGGCGCGCTGCCCGAAATCATCGACGTCAGCGACGACGGGCAGCGCATCCTCGGCGATGTCTTCCTCACCGAAGCGCTGATGTGGGATCCCAGCGGGGCGCGGATCGATCTGGGCGTCCTCGGCCCGACATCGCTCTCCTGGCCGAGAGTGATCAGCGGGGACGGCATGACGGTGGCCGGCGGGGTCAGCGGCGGCTCCTTGCCGGTGGCCGGGTTCATCTGGACGGCAGCGGGTGGACTCGTCGACCTGGGGAACCTTGGAGGCGACCAGGTCAGCGTTCGCGACATCAATCGTGACGGCTCGGTCGTCGTGGGCCTCGCGACCGACGCGACCGGGCGCAAGCGCGCCTTTCGGTGGACGCCAGCCACGGGCATGGTCGACCTCGGCGGGTTGACCAGCGGCGATCACTGGGCGGACTCGGTCAGCGCCGACGGAGAGGAGATAGCGGGCGGCTTCGTCGACGCGAACGGCACGCTGTCCACGTTCTGGTGGTCGAGGCAGGCCGGCTTCGTGTCGCACGCACCCTTCCAGCCGAACAGTACCGGCCTGCCGACCCTCAGCGCGGACGGCTCGACCGTCATCGGCAACGAAGCGGTGCTCAGCAGCAGCCGTGCGTTCCGCTGGTCGCAGGCCGACGGATACCAGTGGATCGACGTTCCCGGATGGCAGGACTCCATCGCGACCGGCGTGAGCGCGGACGGTTCGGTGGTCAGCGGCGTGCTGCGTTCGGGGCCCCTCTTCACCGCCGGCTTCCGCTGGACGGCGGCCACCGGAGCCGTCGTCCTGCCGGACTTCGGGATCCCCGGTACGTTCGCCAACGCGGTCAGCGCGGACGGGACGATCGCCGGCGCGACGAGTCATCCAGGCGGCACCGTGCGCGCGGTGCGCTGGACCGCCTCTGGCGAGATCGGCGGGCGCGTGTGCACTCCCGGTGTCCCGAACAGCACGGGATCATCCGGCCGTCTGACGCTCGAGGGCAGTAACTCGATCGAGCTCGGCGCGCTGACGCTCGCGGCGTCGAACCTCCCGCCCGGTGCGTTCGGCTACTTCCTGGCCTCGCGTGCGCCCGATCGCGTGACGACGATTCCCGGTTCGGTGGGCGTGCTGTGCCTCGGCGGACCGATCGGACGCTTCGTCGGCCCGGGTCAGATCGTCCAGGCGGACACGAGTGGGCGTCTGTCGATCACGATCGACCCGGCCACGCTTCCCTCGCCGACCGGCCCGGTCCTCCCATCGTTCGGTGAGACCTGGTACTTCCAGGCCTGGCACCGCGACGCCCAGCCCGCGGCGACCTCGAACTTCACCGACTCCGTGACGGTCCGGATCTACTGAGCGTCGTTGCGCACATCGATCACGGCCTGCACGTCGCCGTGGCGATCGATGCTCTGCACCCGGCCGCGGGGGCCGACGGCCTCCGCCCTCGTTCTACGCGGCCTGCTCGCCGGCCTCGCGCGCCTTGCGGGCGTCGATGAAGCTCTTCACGAAGTAGACCATCGCGACGACCGTGCTGACCATCATCACGGCGACTCGCACGAGTGCCATCGTGTCGTCGCGCTTCAGCGCACCGCGCAGCGGCATCACGAGACCGAGGAGGACGATCAGGGTCAGCAGGACCGCGATGTGAGCGATCACCTTGTTGTGGCTCTTCACGCCCGGGTTCATCAGGAGCAGCAGGACTCCGATGCCCGCCGGAATGAGCGCGGTCGGCGACGGCGTCTCCGAGGTGAAGTAGCCCCACCCCGAAAGGGAGACGAGGAGGATCGCGTTCAGGAGGCTTGCGGTGTGCGCGGTCATGGTCGTCTGTGCGCTGTGGAGAGCGAGTCGGTGCGCGCAGGGCTCCGCGCGGGCGAACATGCTATCACGCGCCGTCGGCCGTTCGGGACACCGTCGGCCGTCGCGCGAGCTCCCGCGCCGTCGCGCCGCGCGTCAGCTGTGCCGGTGCGCCGGAGTCGACGACCGTGCCGCCGGACGCGCCGCTCTCCGGACCGAGGTCGACGACGTGGTCGGCGCGGGCGATCAGCGACAGGCGGTGCTCGGCGACCACGACGAGGTCGCCGCGGTCGGCGAGCGCGTGCAGGACGTCGGCCAGCCGCGCGACGTCGGCCTCGTGGAGGCCCGTGGCGGGCTCGTCGTAGAGGTGCAGGGTCGGTGACGCCGAGGAGGCGAGGCTCGCGGCAAGCGTGACGCGCTGCACCTCGCCGCCGCTCAGGTCATGGGTCCGTCGGCCCGGCGTCAGCGCGCCCAGGCCGACGCGTTCCAGCGCCTCGAACGCGGCGCGCAGCTTGCCCTTCGGCAGCAGCGGGACGAGGTCGGAAACCGGGCGTTCGAGAGACTCCGCGACGTTCATCCCGTTCCAGATGACCGCGAGCACCTCGTGGCGGTAGCGCCGGCCCTCGCACACGCTGCAGACGAGCTCCAGGTCGGCCATGAAGTCCATCGCGACGCGCTCGCGACCCGTCCCGCCGCACGCCGGGCAGCGGCCCGCCGGGCTCGCGAACGAGAACGCGCTGCGTGCGAGCCCCGTGCCCTTCGCCTCGGCGTGGAAGAGCTTCTGCATCGCGGCCATGCCGTCGAGCGCGGTGAGGACCGTGGTCGCGCCCGTGATCCAGCGCGTCGTGCGCACGTCCTTGAAGCGCTCCGGCCCTCCGTCGACCTCGATCGCGTCGCACTCGACGGGACGCTGCGCACGCACCGAGGCCTCCAGGACGTCGAACAGCAGGCTGCTCTTGCCGCTCCCCGACACGCCGGTGACAGCGACCACGCCCGATAGAGGGAGGTCGACGTCGATCCCCTTCAGGTGGTGCGCGCGACAGCCGCGCAGGACCAGGCGCGCGTCGGACGGGGGGCGGTGGCTCGGCGGCGGCGCCGTGCGCAGCGCCATGGCCGTCGGGCCGTCGCCCGCGAGTACGTCGAGCGGCGCGCCCGCGTCCACGATCCGGCCACCCTCTGCGCCCGCGCGGGGACCGAGCTCGACCAGGTGGTCCGCCGCGCGCAGCACGCGTGGCTCGTGCTCGACCACGACGACCGTGTTGCCCCGGTCGCGGTAGCCGCGCAGCAGCACCACTAGCCCATCGACGTCGCGAGCATGCAGCCCGAGCGTCGGCTCGTCGAGGACGAGCGTGACGCCGGTCAATCCCGACCGCAGGACGCTCGCGAGTCGCACGCGCTGCAGCTCTCCCGCGGACAGCGTCCGGCTCGCACGTGCGAGCGTCAGGTGCCCGAGTCCGAGCGCGCGCAGGCCGTCGACGCGTTCGCGGATCTCCGGCAGCAGCGCTTCCATCGCGGCCGCCGCGGCGCCGTCGACCGTGAGCGACTCCAGCGCAACGACCAGCCCGTCGAGCGGCAGGTCGAGCGCAGCCGGGAGCGTCAGGTCGCCGACGCGGACCGTGCGCGACGTCGCGTTCAACCGCGCGCCGCCGCACGCCTCGCACGGCACGTCGACGAGCGGCTCCGCCCACTGCGCGGCGCTCTTCTGGCGTGCGCGGCGTGCCGCCTCTCGCTCCGCGAGCGCAAGGAAGCCGTCCCACTTCGCCTCGAACTCGTGCGCGTCCTTGCCCTCGCCGGTCCGCTTCGCACCCGCGAGCTGCCACCGGACCGTGAGCGTTGCGCCGTCGCCGCCCTCGAGAGCGAGCGCGCGCTCGGCCTCCGAGAGCGATTCCCACGGCCGATCCCAGTCGACTTCGGGAGCCGCCGCCCGCAGCGTCGCGATGAACTGACCGTCCGGCTCCGCGAGATACCGGCCGACGCGCGTGCCGTCCATCGCGCCCGCGGTCAGCGGCAGGTCCCGACGCGTGACGAGCCGCGCGGGATCACAGCGCAGCACGTGCCCCGCTCCCGCGCAGGCGTCGCACGCACCGGCCGCGCGGTCGGCGCTGAAGTGCTCGGCGCTGAGGCCACAAGGCTCACCGTCGATCGTGCCCGCGCGCGACCAGAGCAGCCGCAGCGTCGGCCCGATCTCGGTCTGCGTGGCCACGGTCGAGCGCGAGCCCGCCCGGGCTCCCCCCTGGCGCAGCGCGAGCACCGGTCCGAGGCCGGTCGCCCCGTCGAGCTCGGCGCGCGGCAGACGCTTCATGTGCCGCCGGACCTGGAATGGCAGGCTCTCCGCAAATCGATGCCAGCCCTCGCTCGCGAGCGTGTCGAAGGCGAGCGAGCTCTTGCCGCTGCCGGACACTCCGCAGAGCACCGTCAGCGCACCGCGCGGAATCGATACGTCGATCCCGTCGAGGTTGTGCGTGCGGACGCCGCGCAGCTCGATCGTGTCGGGCGGTCGCGCAGCCGGGCGCGGCGCGCGGTGCTCCGCCGGCGTCGAGACCTCGACCTCGGCGACCGCTCTCGCCACTCCATCTTCGACGGTGACCAGCACGTCCGCCGCGGCCCAGACGCTCCTGTGGTGTGAGATCGCGAGCACCGTGTGTCCCGCGTCGACGAGCGCGTCGATGCACGCGAGCAGTCGCTCGACGTCGACGGGATGCAGTCCGCGATCGGGCTCGTCGAGCGCCAGCAGCGTGGGCTCCGCGCTCGGGTCGGCGAGGATCGTCGCGAGCTTGACGCGCTGCCCCTCACCGCGGCTGAGGCGGTTCGACGGGAAACCGAGCGGCAGGTAGCCGAGCCCGAGCTCGTCCATCGCCGTGCAGAGCGCGAGCGCCGGCGGGTCGTCCGCGAAGAACGCGCGTGCCTCGGTGACGGTCATCGCGAGGACGTCCGCGATCGTGCGCCCGCGGTGCGTCACCTCGAGCGTCTCCGGCTCGTAGCGTGATCCGCCGCACGCGGGGCACGGCAGCTCGACGTCCTCCAGGAGGTGCAGCCCGACGCGCTGGGTCCCGAGACCTTCGCACACGGGGCAACGCCCCTTCTTCCCGTTGAACGAGAACCAGCCCGCGCCCATCCCTCGCTCCTGCGCTGCGTCGATCGCGGCGAAGCGCTTGCGAATGATGTCCATGAGCCCCGACCACGTCGCGGGCGTGCTGCGCGATGTACGTCCGATCGGTCGCGCGTCGAGCGCGCGGACGCGGTGCTCCTCGGCGCCCTCCAGGGACTCGAACGGTCCGCCTTCGTCGCCCGCGAGTGCCGGCACGAGCGTTCCGAAGACCAGCGACGACTTCCCCGCGCCCGACGGACCGCGCACGACCTGGAACGTACCGAGGTGCACGTCGAGGTCCGCCTCGCGCAGGTTGTGCAGCGTCGCGCCCCGCAGGCGAAGCCAACCGCGCGCGACGCGCGGCGCTGCCTTCGGCGCGGGCGTGCGGCCGAGCGGGTCGTCGGGCAGCGCGCCGCTCGCGACGATCCGGCCACCGTTCGGTCCCGCGCCCGGACCGACGGCGACATGCCGATCGGCGCTGCGCACCATGTCAGGGTCGTGCTCGACGACGAGCAGCGTGTTGCCCTCGGCGCGCAGGTCGTCGAGCACCTCGCGCATGCCGGCCTGGCCGCTCGGATGCAGTCCGAGCGTCGGCTCGTCGAGTGCGACGAGCATCCCGCCCAGCGGCGCGGCGAGCTGAGCGGCGAGCCGGATGCGCTGCGCCTCGCCCGCCGAGAGCGTCGCGCTCGGGCGGGCGAGCGCGAGATGACCGAGGTCGAGCTGGCGCAGCCGTTCGAGGCGGCGGCCGAGCTCGGGCGCGAGCGCGTCCAGCACGTCCGAGCGCGGCAGCGCGTCGAGCGCCGCCGGCACGTCGCGGGCCGGGAGCTCCAGGAGTTCCGGCAGAGTTCGGTCGCCGATCCGCGCCTCGCGACCCGCGCGCGCGAGCCGCGTCCCGCCGCACGCCGCGCACGGCACGGAACGCACGAAGCGCAGCACGTTCGGGTTGCGGTTGCGCTTCAGCGTCTCCTCGATGACCGGGATGATCCCCTTGTAGTGGCCGGTCTCGCGCGGGCGGGCGGTGATGCCCTCCCACTTCATCCGCGACTCGATGCTGTGCTTGCCGAAGGGCACCTCCAGCGCGGTCGTGCCGTACAGGACGACGTCGCGCTGCTCGTCCGTCAGGTCCCGCCACGGCGTGTGGACGTCGAAGCCGTGCGCGCGGCAGATCGTGTCCATCACCTCCAGCGTCACCTGCGAGTAGACGGTGTAGCCGTTCTTGAGCGTCGGCCGCAGCGCGCCGTCGCGGATGCTCTTGCTCGGATCTGCGACGATCAGATCCTCGGCGACCGAGTCCTCGACGCCCGCGCCACCGCACGCCTCGCACGCGCCGACGGGGTGGTTGAAGCTGAAGTGGCTGCGGGTCAGCGCGACGCCGCCGGGGTCGGTCGCACCGCGCGCGAACAGGAGCCGTAGGAGATCGAGCGCACCGGTGAGCGTGCCGACGGTCGAGCGCGCGTCGGCGCGCGCGTCGCCCTGGCCGACCGCGACCGCGGGCGGCAGCCCGTCGATCGACTCGGCCTCGGCGCGCCCGAGCTTTCCGAAGAACTGCCTCCCGCGCGCGGAGAGCGCGCCGAAGTAACGGTGCTGGCCCTCGCGTACGAGCGTATCGAAGACGAGCGAGGTCTTGCCGGACCCCGACGGTCCGGTGACGGCGATCCATTGCCCGTGCGGCAGGTCGAGGTTGACCGACCGCAGGTTGTGGGCGGTGGCTCCTCTCAGACGGATCTCGTTCATGGGCGGGCGGCTCGTGGGCCGATCGGCAGCCGCAGAGGGTCGCCGATCGGCCCGTCGGTCCGCCCGAGGAACCCGTCGATCTCAGTCGATGGGCCCACTCGATGGGCCCACTCGATGGGCCCACTCGATGGGCTCAGTCGACGGGCTCAGTCGACGGGCTCAGTCGACGGGCTCAGTGTCCGTGCGACGACGGACACTCTCGCGCTGCGTCCGGCGCACGGTGTTCGGCCTGTCCCAGCCGTACAGTTCGACGAACCCGGGCGGGATCCGTGCGCTCGGCGTGTCCGCCGCGAGCGAGAACCCGATGCCGAGAGGGATCACCTGGCGATTCTCTGGAGAGGGGGCTGCGTCCGCCGCGCGCCAGGGGGCGCGCCACGTCTCGCCGACCGCGAGCATGTCGAAGGCGACGAACCGCTCGCTCGCCGTGTCGTACACCGCGCGGCCGAGGATGCGGCCCGTGACGCCGTGCTCGCTCACGAACGGTCCGGGTCCCTCGACGCGCATCCAGGTCGCCGCCCGCTCCATCCGAGACGTCGACGCGGCGCGCGTCCTGCCCTCCATGCGAACGTGGATGCGCGCGCCGTCGACGCGCTCGATCCGGGCCGTCATCTCGGCGGTCTCCACGTCCTCGGCGTCGAAGCACTGCGGCAGGCACGGGACGCTGTCCACGACGTGGAAGCGCGCGAGTCGTTCGACGACGGCCGGGTCGACCTCGCGCGTCGCACCTTCCTCCAGTCGCGCGGGCACCAGGCCGCTCATCTCGTCCGCCGTGAACCACGCGTAGTCCATGCTGCGGCGCTCGGGGTCGAGGGGCTCCTGGCCGGGCGCGCTCTCGGTCTCGTGGGGCAGGTAGCGCGCCCACGAGTGCAGGACGAGGCCGTCCTCGGGGTAGAAGTTCTGCCAGCGCGTCCCCGCATGCGCGCGTTGGTCCCGCTGGGTCGAGGCCTCCGCGGTCGCGATCGTCTCGTCGGCCGCCGACCGCTCGTTCCACGCGGCGACGGCATCTGTCAGCGTCGCCTCGACGGCTTCAGCGGTGTAGACGCTCGTCGAGGCGAGGAGGTCGCCGTCCGGCGTGAACGCGTAGACGCCCTGCCAGGTGGCCGCGATGCGCTCTTCGCTGTCGCCGTAGTGTCCTTGGCGGACGACGTTCAGGAAGAGCTCGCCCTCGGGGCCCTCGCCGGAGCGCAGGAGGTAGGTGTTGTCCGCAGCGAGGACGAAGTGCTGCAGCGCCAGCTCACGCACGGACTCGTTCGACCAGACCAACTGTCGGCCGTCGATGCCGTTGCTTCACGTGCTCCCGAGCGGATGCCCGCTCATGGCCCAGAACAGCACCGGTCGACCGGCATCTCGCGCGACTTCGACGCCGCCGAGGAAGGTGGAGTGCCAGGGAAGCGCGCGCCACGGCTCCGGTGCGGAGGGACGGACGTAGGCGAGCCAGCGATCGAGCGACGCGTCGTCGAGCTCGACGTCCACGCCGGCGGGAGAGGGCGACGCGCTCGCCAGCGTCAGGGAAAGGCCGAGGGTGGGAAGGGACGCGAAGAAGGGCATGCGGCGAGGGCTCCTGTGCGATCGTGATGCCTGCAAGTGCGACTCAATCGCAGTAGGCTATGCGCCCGCCTGCGCGGACGCAAACCGCGCACACCGTCGGCGTCCCGAGCGGAGTCGCCGGCGTCGGGCGTCTCCGTCGATCCATGGGCAAGGTCTTCACCCGCAAGCGTCTGTACTCGTGGCACTCGTGGGTGGGCATGCACCTCGGGCTGATCCTGGTCGCGATCTGCGTGTCCGGCACGGTCGCGGTCTTCACGCCCGAACTCGACGACTGGCTGGACCCGGCGACGACCGTGGAGCCGCCGACGGCGGACGCGAGAAAGGAGTCGCTCGGCTCCGTCATCGACGGGGTCCGTGCCGCGTACCCGCTGGCCAGGGTGCGCTTCGCCCGCCGAGGTGCGTCCGCGGACGAGCCTGACACCGTGACGGTCGCCTACAGCGGCCGAGACGTGCGCGAGGTGCGCGTCGATCCGTACGGCGGGGAGATCCTCGCCGAGCGAACCGGGCTGAACCTCAAGAGCTTCGTCCGGATCTTCCACAAGCAGCTCTTCCTCGTCCCGAGCACGATCGGGTTCCACGGCACCCTGATCGTGGGCGCGCTCTCCTTCGCGCTGCTCCTCGCCGGTATCACGGGACTCCTTGCGCTCCCGCACTGGCGGCGCGCGTTCTTCCGGCTACGGCTCGGTCGCGGTCGACGCACGTTCACGTCCGACCTCCACCGGCTCGTCGGGAGCTGGTCCCTCGTCGTGTCGATCGTGCTCTCGCTCACGGGGATCTGGTACCTCGGTGAGCAGATCGCAACGACCTTCGACCTCGTCGAGCACGACCCGCTCCGCCGCGTCAAGACGGCGGAGTTCGAGGGCCTCGGCGACCGCCTGACGCCGCTCTCGATCGACGAGCTCATCGGCCGCGCTCAGGCCGAGTATCCCGAGCTCCAGGTGACCGCGATCTCGATCCCGAGCGCGCCCGGCGACCCGATCGGGTTCGTCGGTTCGGCCGATACGGTCCTCGTCCGCGACGCCGCGAACGCGATCGCGCTCGATCCCTTCACCGGCAACGTCGTCGGCATGCAGCGTGGGACCGACCTCGGCCTCGTCGCACGCCTCAACCACACGATGGACCCCGTTCACTTCGGGACGTTCGGGGGGATCTGGACGAGGTGGCTCTTCTTCCTCTCGGGCCTCGCGCTCTGCGTCGGGATCGCGTTCGGCACGGTCCTGCACGCGAGTCGCACGCAGAAGGCGGCGCGAGCGGGAGCGCTCAAGCGCTCCCTGTGGAGTGCGTCGGGGCTCGTGACGTCGCTGCTCCTCCTGCTCTCGGCACTCTCCGGCACCGGCTACCTCATCCTTCCGAGGCTGCAGGGGCCGAGCAGCGAGCGCACGCTGGAGGCGGTCGGCACGGCCGAGGTCGCAGGATCGTCCGTGCACCTCTTCCGCGAGGATCGCGGCGAGAGGCCGCCGGCGCTCTACGTTCGCTTCGACGACCGGAGCCTGCCGGGGTGCGAGTCGCTCGGACTCGTGACCGCCGGGGGCGAAGATCCGGTCGACGTCGGCCTCGTCTTCGGTGCGACCCGAGTGAGGGCGACACCTGCGATCGCGTCGGCCGACCCGCGTTCGCTCCGTCTCTCCGGGACGACGCGGAGCGGCGAGGCGTTCGACGTCGCGTTCGCGGCGCCGGAGGCCTCGGGCCGCACGATCTCGGCTCCGCCCGGCATTCCCCTCTGGACCCGGCTGGGGATCCTCCTGTTCAGCCTGCTGATCGTCCTGCCGACCCTCGCCTGGCTGTGGTGCGTTCGCGTGCCTCGCCGTCGAACGCGAGCCGTGTCGTCGTCCCGAGAGACGCTCGTCGCGGTCGCTCGCTGAAGAGCACTCGGGGGGAATCGGGGAAGAACGAGCCGCCCTGGGAGTCCATGGCGACCGGGCGCCCGCGGTCCCCATCCACCGCTTCGTCGGCGCCGGCTCCACATGTTCTCCCTCGCCATCGCGGGTCTGCTCGTGCCCGCTACGCCGGCGCCGACCGCGCTTCTCCAGGACGACGCGTCCGCCGTGGTCGTCGCATCCGCGCCCGATCAGGGCCTCTTTCCGGACGCGGTCGAGGACCTCGCCCTCTCCTGGCCCGAAGGCTCGGACGGTCTCTCGATGTACGACGTCGTGCTCGCCTACGGCGCCGCGACGGGCCAGCGGATCGCAATGCTCGACGTCACGATCGGGGAGCTACGCAACACGAAGGCGCCGCTCGACCGTTCGACCTCGATCCCTGCGGCCGACGTCCAGGGGACCTTCGAAGCGCTGCTGCGAGCGGCCGACTGCGTCCTCACCCTCGACCGCGCCGACGGCGTGCGGATCGCTGGCGTCCACTCGATGCGCACGCCGGCGAGGAACCAGATCCGGCTCCGCGCCCGCCGCGTGACGAGCGACCGGATCGAACTCCTGCGCGCACACCCCGCGGTGCTCTTCACGACGGTGATCGACCTCCCGAACACGGACGTGCGGCAGGTCAGCAACTCGATGCGCACGATGATCGTCGACTCCAACGTCCAGCAGATGCTGCCGGCCGGGAACTCGAACTCGATGGTGATCATCGGCTACGGGGACTTCGTCGCCGACATGGTCGAGCACCTGCGCCAGGTCGACTCCGCGAGCGAGGAGGCGAAGGTCGCCATCACTCACGAGGTGATCCGGCTCCGCTTCGCGAACGCGGAGGCCACGTCGCGGCTGGTCGAGGCGGCGCTCCGTACCTCGCGCGAGCTGCGGACCTACCCGCCGGGTGGCCACACGCCCCCGCAGGAGGCTCGCGTCTCCCAGGTCCGCGTCCAGGCGAGCAGGCGCCTCAACGCGCTGCTCGTGACGTGCCGCGCCGAGGACCTCGAGGAGGCCCGCTCGATCGTCGCGCAGCTCGACGTGGAATAGGGCCGGGAAAGGACGCTGGGGCGGCGCCGTGATTCTCCGGGCTCGCGCCCAACCGTTCGCGCGCGGGCCCGTAGCCGCCCCCATGCCCCTCCTTCCGGCCGTCTGCCTGGTCGTCGCCGCGCTGCCTCAGGACGCGGCTTCCTCGCCCCTCCTGGCTCGTACCGACGCCTGTGCGCGCGGGACGCTGCTGCTGGCCGAGCTGCGGGACCACCTCGTTCCGCCGCGCCATCGGGCGCACGTCGAGGTCGAGGCGCGGGTCGTCTCGCTCGTGCACGGCGCGCGGCCCGACGTGCGGCGAACGGTCGACGAACTCCGCGGGGTCAGCCTGCACGACGTCGGGGACGAGCAGCGCAGCGAGTGGCAGGTCCGCTCGACGGAGCGCGACCCCGCGCGCGAGAACGGAGAGCTGCGGACGATCGACGTGGCGCCCGCCGACGTGAGGGGTGCGGACGGGAACTCGGCGGGCATCCACCTGCGCGCGCGCCTCACCCGAACCGCGCCCTATCCGTACGTCGTGCTCGACTGGGTCCAGCGCAACGGACGCGTCGTCGACCTCATCGAGGGTCAGTACGGGCCGGCCGTGCTCGTCGAGGTGCCGGGCGGGCGCGTGCTCGCGCGCACGATCGCGCTGGACCACGGCGGCGTCGAGGTCCCGGGGCTCGTCGGATTCGACTGGTGGATCCACGACGACCTGCTCGGTGACGTCGTCGAGTCGCTCACCTACGTGCCCGAGCCGTCGCCCGCTCCCGGCATCGCCGCCGGGTGGCGGATCGAAGGACCGATCGGAACCGGAGAGGAGGCGACCGTCGTCGACGTGTCCGAGACCTGGGAGCGCGTCGCGCCGATCCCTCCCACTCCGTTCCACACTCGTCTGCAGGAGGTCACGGTGCGCGTCGAGCCGCTCGGCGGCGATGCGTTCGAGGTCCTCCTCCCCGACCAGAACGCGCGTGTGCTTGCGCTCGCGCTGGATGTCGGCTGGGTCGTGCTGGAGGCGCCCGTGTCCTCCGAGGTCGGCGAGGCGGTCCTCGCCGCGCTCGAGGAGGAGCGGCCGGGTCTTCGCGTGCGGTACGTCGCCGTCTCGCACCACCACCCGCACTACATCGCCGGGCTCCGGCCCTTCGTCGCGCGCGGCGCGACGATCGTGTGCCCGTCGGACATCGAGGCGTACGTCGAGTACCTCGTGCTGCGGCCGCGCACCCTCGTCCCCGACGCGCTGACGGCCTCGCACGAGCGCCCGGAATTCATCGGCATCGACCCGGGTGAGCTCTGGTCGATCCCCGGCCACGACGACCGTCTCGTCGCGATCGAGGCGGACGGCAGGAGCGCGCACACGGAGGCGTTCCTCGCCTTCGTCCTGCCCGACCTCGGGATCGGGTTCGGGGGCGACATCCTCTGGATCCCGGAGGACCCCGAGATCCGCAGGCGCTCGCCGCGCACCGCGGGGCTGGCCGCGATCCTGGAGAACGCCGAGATCCCGATCGAGACGTACTACACGTCGTGGCCCGTCACCCGGGAGCCACTCGGGGGCATCGTCTGGCGGGACAGCGCACCGATCGCCGAGATCGAGGCGGCGCGATCACGCTGAGCCCGCTTTCAGGCTGAGACCGGCGCTGCCGCGACCGTGCGGCGAGTTGAGACGCACTTCGGACACCGGTCGCGCGGTGCCGATCACTCTCCCGATGGTCGAGGGGGGAACGAAGCGGGTCGTGCGCGTGGCCGGGCTCATGGGGACCGGCGCCGTGGCCGCGGCGGCGGCGCTGCTTCTTGCGCGTGCGGAGGAGGCACCGCCGGCGGAGACGTCCGTCGCGCGGCTCGCTCCGGCGCCTGTCGCTGCGCCGCTGCGTGCGAGCGCGGCGGCCGTCGAGCTGGCCGACGTCGTCGTCCCGTCCGAGGTCGATCTCGACGGGCCTGCGGTCGCCGGGACGAGCAGCCTGTCCCGCGATGCGATCGAGCGGCTCTGCGGCATCGCGACCGAGATGGCGCGTGCCGAGCAGGAGTGGGACCGGAGCGGTTCCTCGACGTTCGATCCGCGAGCTGGCTTCGATCCGCAAGCCGGGGTGCAGGGCGGTACGCGCGAGTTCGAGCGCGAGGACGAGGCCAGCGCGGGGCTCGTCGTCTCGAACCCGTACCGTCCTGCCGGCGTCTCGGACGCGCGCGTCGTGACCCGCGGACGCACGGGGGCGCTCAACGTCCGGGCGCGTTCGATCGGTCACGCCACCGCGGCGCGCGAGCTCGTGCGGATCGCAGAGGTCGGCGCGACCTCCGGGAGCGTGGCGACGCCGCTCTCGTCGACAGCTCCGCTCGCCGACGCCAGCGACGCGATCCTCTCGACCCCGGCGGCAGTCGCCTCGGGCGGCCTCCCGCCGGTCGGGCGGTCGCTCCTCTTCGTCTGGAACAGCGCCGACCTCGCCGACCCGGCCGAACGGACCGCGCTGATCGACTTCGCCCTCGACGAGGGCATCGACACGCTCGCGCTCGACGCGACGGCGGTCGGCTACGGTCTCCCCGACGCGCTCGACGTCCAGTCCGCGTTCTCGACCGAGGCGCGGGCGGCGGGGCTCCGCGTCCACGCGCTGATCGGCTACCCCTGGTTCACCGTCGGTCCCGGCGCGGGCCTGCCCGGCCAGCCGACCTCGTACGACGAGGGGCTCGCGATGATCGAGACGATCGTCGCGACCGGGCTCTTCGACGGCGTCGTCGACGACTCGCAGCCGTACGGCGTCCAGTACTACGTCGACCGCGAGCTCCAGAACTGGCTCTTCGACGAGCCCGACCGCGCCGCCGCCGACATGACGGCGTACCTCGGCGGGGCGCGCGTGCTGCTCGGCGACCTGGAGCTCGTGAAGACGTGCCCCTTCTGGTACGACTCCGACGCGCGGCTCCTCGACGTGCGCGACGCCGCTGGTGAGCCGCTCGGCACGTTCGCGGACGTGGTCGCGGCCCAGGTCGACCTGACGCTCGTCATGGCGTACCGCGACACGCTCGACGGGCCGAACGGGATCCTGGAGCTCGTGTCCGGCGAGGCCGATCGCGGCCCGATGATCGTTTCGGTCGAGACCTCGGACCTGGGCAGCGCCCTCGACTTCCTGACGTACTTCGAGGAGGGCTACGACGTGCTCGCGGCCGACCTCGAGCGCGTTGCGTCCGAGCTCGCGGGGACGCCCGGCTACCGCGGCGCGAGCGTGCACCACTACGAGCCGCTGCGGCTGCTCGCGAGCGCGAGTGAGCGCGAGGCCGTGTTCGGCCTCGTCGGCGTCGATCGCGTGCGCCTCGACGGAACCGCGCTGGTCGACTCGTACGACTCACGCGTCGGCGCGTACGACGATCAGGTCGGCTACGACCCGCTCCTCGATCGCTTCCTGGGAGGCGGCGAGGGCCGCGTGCTCAGCAACAAGCGCGTGCAGCTTCGCGGGACGTCCGTCGTGCACGGCGACGTCGATCTGGGAGAGATGCGGCGCCTGCGCATCGACGCGGGCGCGACGGTCACCGGTGAGGTCCGCGAGCTGTCGCCGCTGGTGGAGCTCCCCGGCGTCGATACCACGCCGGTCGACTCGACGGTGCGCTACCGGGTCAAGCGCGGCCAGTCGCAGCGCCTCGTCGGTGACCAGACCTTCGATCGCATGATCGTCCAGCGCGACGCGACGCTCGTCATCGAGGGGCCCGCCGTCGTGCGGGTGAACCGCCTCAACGTCGGCCGGGGCGGGTCGTTCCTGGTCGACGTCAGCCGCGGACCGGTCGAGCTCGTCGCGATCCGGACGCTGCAGCTCCGCGACGCGGCGCGCATGGAGACCGTCGTCGGCTCACCTGCCGACGTGCGCATCGTCTACGCGGGCAAGAACCTCCGCCTGCGCTCGGGCGCGACGATGCACGCCGACGTGCTGGCGCCGCGCGCCAACGTGCGGCTCGACGGTGGCGCGCACTTCTACGGGCGCGCGGTGGCGCGACGCCTCACGCTCAAGAGCGGCAGCGGCGCGCACCTCGACCGTGCGCTGCTGGACGTTCCGATGCTGTAGGCGTTGCTGTCAGGGCTCGCGCCGCGTTCCCCAGGGCACGACGCGAACCGTCCCTCGTGCCGGTTCCTTGACCGCTGCGATCGGCCTGTCGCTGATCGTCCGGATCAGAGCGAATCCACGGACCTCGGCGCTCGGGAACGTCTCTTCGAGGCGCGCGACCGCAGCGAGCATCGTCGCGCCGCGCGTTATGACGTCATCGACAACGGTCAGGACCATCGCGGCGCCCAGATCTGGCCTCGCTTTGAGAGACTCGAAGTGACGCTGTGCAGATGGTCGACCCTCGTTCGCGCTCGTGGAGGACTTCGGGACGGCCTCGGTCCGTTGGAGCAGCGGAAGCCACTGTGATCCGAGTCCTGCGTCAAGGAAGACCTCGCAGAGCTCTCGTGAGGCCCAGTGTGCGAGCTTGGCCTTCATCGGTGCGTGGCCGGGCATAGGAACGAGGGTCGCGTCTGTCCCCAGGAACTCACCTCGAATCTCGTCCCCGATCTCCTCGGCCAGCCTCCGTCCGAGGTCGTGACGTCTCGCCCATGGGGCCGTGTCTCGCTTCACAGCCCGCATGACCTCACGCGACTTGCCCGATAGCTCTGACGGGAACCTTCGACGGTCGGGGTTGTAGACGAGGAACGAAGCGAATGCGACTTCAGAAGGAAGTAGCGATTCGTTCGACACGACTCTCCTCCGGAAGGTCCTCGAGGAAGTGCTGGGCATTCGCGTCCGAGAGCACCTGAGCTCCGTACCCGAGCATCTCTTTCAGCCAGGGGTGACCCTCGCGCGCCAGCGAATCCAAGACGTAGAGCGATCGGCCAAGCCGTATCGCTTCCCATCCCTGGTGGATCGTTCCGCTCTTGGGCCCCGCCTCGACGATCACGGTCGCGTCCGAGAAAAGGGCCATGGTGCGATTACGCATGGGAAAGCTCCGTTGGTCCCACGAACTGCCAGGGGCGAACTGCGAAATCGCGAGGTGCTCCGCCATGATCCGGTTTTGAAGCTCTCGATTCGCCGCCGGATATGCCTTCTCTAGGGGCGTTCCCAGTACGGCAACGGTGCGACCACCTGCTTCGATCGCCGCGACGTGGGCGGCTGTGTCAATGCCCTCCGCCAGCCCACTCACGACCACCACGTCGTTCGCGACCAGCATTCTCGCGAGCTTGCGAGCGCGACGGAGCCCGAGGTCACTTGCCTTCCGGGAGCCAACGATCGCGACTCGAGCACCCGACGTGATGAGGGTCGTGTCTCCAGCGACATAGACCAGCTCGGGCGAGTGCTTCTGCTCGACCTCATCGAGTGGACCGAGTAGCTCGTCCGGAGCCATCTTGCGTGCTTGCTCGGTCATGCGTGCATGGTCTCTCGATCGTGTGTTCGCTGCAACCTCTGGGCGAGCTCGCGCTCATAATGGCGAGTCCGGCCAGCGGAGGCGATCGTCGTCACCGTCGTGAGCTCGAAGGAGCCAAAGGCCGATCCCGGCGGCGCCCTGCATGAGGCCCGTTTGGGCCACGAGCAGCTCCGGGCGGACACGGTGCTCGGCCTGGACCCAGCGGAGCCCCTCCGCGTCGCTCGTCCCGCGCGCGACGAGGTCGTCCGTGAGGCTCTGGACGAGATCCGCGTCGCGCGGGTCGCCGGTCGCGCGGCCGAGGTCGTCGAGGAACGCGGCGACGCCCGCCGCGCCGCAGCACACGCCGACGTTGTTCCAGTACCCCGGCGTGCGCGCGTCGGGCAGGCCGCACGTGCGGAGCACGTCGGCCAGGCGCTCGACGTCCTCGCGGTACGACGGGTCGCCCGTGACCTCCCAGAGGCGCCAGAAGAGCCGCGCCGTGCCCGGCGGACCGTGGCACCAGCCGAGGTAGAAGAGGTCCTCCCCGCCCGGCGCGTGGTGCATGACGAGGCCGCTCGCGTCGCGGATCGCACGGAGGTGCGCGGCGCCTGCAACGGCTGCATCACCGAGAGCAACGGCGCGTTCGGGATCGGTGCTCTCGATCGCCTCGGAGAGCTCCAGCAGGAAGTAGGCGACCCCCGCCGTGCCGTGGGAGAAGTTCGGCATCCAGCGCTCGTACCCGGGTGCCATCGGCCAGCGCGCGCCAGCGTCCGTTGTCTCGGCGGTCGCGAGGAGCTCGTCACCGACATCGCCTGCCAGCGCGAGGGCGCGTTCGTCGCCGGAATGGCGCCAGCGATCGAGGAGCCACAGGCCCGCTCCCGCGCTGCCCGAGATGATGTCGCTCGTGCCGTTCCACGTGACGCCGTGCTCCGTCCGCGTCGCGCTCTCCTCCATGAGGGCGACGCACCGCGCGGCGCCGGCGGCGAACCGCTCCTCGCCCGTGATCCGATGGGCCTCGTCGAGCGTGAAGCCGACGCCCGCGACGCCGACGTAGAACCCGGGCGTCTTCGCTTCGTCGGGCAGCGTCGCCAGGATGTGGTCCGCGCCGTCGAGCGCATGCTCGAGATCGCGCGGATCGGCGCCGCGCGTGACGCGGTGCCGGTGCAGGAAGAACAGCACGACGCCGGGCGTACCGTCGTACAGGTTCAGCGAGACCGAGTCCTTGGCGTCCGCGTCGGACGGCCAGACGAGTCCGTGCTCGGTCTCGATCGCCTGGCCGCGCAGCCACGTCGCAACGCCGTCCGCGGTGGACGGACTTGGATCCCCTCCGCATCCCCACGCCAGGAGCGTCGTGATCGCGAGAGGACCGAGAAGCGCGCGTCGCATCGTTACGAGCGTACAGGTCGCGGCTAGCCTCTGCCCCGTGACCGACGTCCGCTTCCGTACCACGCGCTGGACGCTCGTCTCTGGCGCCACAAGCGTCGACGACGGCGAGCGGAGCCGTGCGCTCGAGGAACTCTGCGCCGCGTACTGGCCGCCGCTGTACGCGTACCTGCGCCGGCGCGGCCGCGCTCCGGACGAGGCGTCCGACCTCGTGCAGGGGCTGTTCCACGTGCTGCTGGAGCGTGACGGGCTCGCGCGCATCGAGGCCCGGACCGGGCGATTTCGTAGCTGGCTGCTCACGGCGCTGCGGAACCACGAGCGGGACGTGCGCGACCACGCGCACGCGCAGCGACGCGGGAGCGGTGTGCCCGCCGTGCCGATCGACGCCGTGCCGATCGATGCCGCAGCCGGCGAGCGCGCCTACCAGGTCGCGGCGTCCAGCGATGCCGATCCCGTGGTCGTGTTCGAGCGCGCCTGGGTGCGCGGCGTGCTCGACCAGGCCCGATCTGCGCTGCTGGAGGAGTCGATCGCGAAGGGGAACGGCGACCTCTTCCGCTGCCTGGAGCCGACGCTCGACGCAGCGCCCGACCGAGAGGAACGCGCAGCGCTGGCCGAGCGACTCGGGCTCTCTCCGGTCGCGTTGCGGGTCGCGATCCACCGGATGCGGGAGCGCTACCGCGCGCTGATCCTCGCCGTGGTGCGCGAGACGCTGTCGACGAACGAGGATCCTGCGAGCGAGCTGGACGCGCTCCTCTCTGCGGTGTCCGAGGAATCGCACGGAAGTCGGTAACGGTCCCCGTGGAACGCCGTGATGGGGTGGCCGGCCCTGATATGAACTCGGGCCGGCCCGCTCGCCCATGACCGAAACGACCGATCCGAACGTGACCGCCGACCACCTGCGGGCCGCCGCGGACCAGACCGACGACGCATGGGCGCGCGACCTGCGCGAGCGGGTCGCGCCGCAGCTCGCGAGCCTGGAGCTGGGCGAGCGACTCGGGCAGGGTGGCATGGGGGTCGTGTTCCGGGCGCGCCAGGTCGACCTCGACCGAGACGTCGCGGTCAAGGTGATCGCGCCGCCGCCCGGCGACCGTGCGGAGTGGAGCGAGCGCTTCGAGCGCGAGGCGCGCGCGCTCACGGCGCTCGAGCATCCGGGCATCGTCGCGATCCACGGCTTCGGCGAGGCGGACGACGTCGCGTGGATCGTGATGGAGCTCGTCGACGGCGCGAGTCTGCGGGCGCTCATGGACGCGGACGCGCTGACGCCGGACGAGGCGCTGTCGATCGCGCCCCAGCTCTGCGCGGCCCTGGAGTACGCGCACGAGCGGGGGATCGTGCACCGGGACGTGAAGCCCGAGAACGTGCTCGTCGACGGCACCGGACGCGTGAAGCTCGTGGATTTCGGGATCGCGAAGCTCGCCGGCGACGACGCCGAGACGCGCCTGACGCGCACGCACCAGGCGATGGGCACGCTGCGCTACATGGCGCCCGAGCAGCTCGACGCGCCGCAGAGCGTCGACCACCGCGCGGACATCTACGCGCTCGGCGTCCTGCTGTACGAGATGTTGACCGGCGTCGTGCCCCAGGGCGTGATCGCGCCGCCGTCGAAGCGCGTGGAGGTCGACGTGCGGATCGACGAGGTGGTGCTGCGCTCGCTGGAGCGCGAGCCAGAGCAGCGGTACCAGCGGGTTGCCGATCTGGCGGAGCGCGTGGAAGCGATCCGGAAGGGAGACGCACCGCGCCAGCACGACGAGCCCACGATGGACCAGGTCCGTGCCGAGTTCTTGGCCGGGGTACGCAACGACGCCGCTCTGGTGTTCGCGTTCCTCCTGGTCGCGACCCTCATCGGCCCGAGGACCGCAAGTGAGTTCGACGCTGTCGAGCCGTTCGCGCTGCTGGGGGCAGCGTTCCTCGTCCTCCTCTCTCTACCGCTCGCGTTCGCGTTCGTTCGAGGGCCCCGCCTCGGCACGGTCCCGACGTCGGCTGTGCGCTTCATTACGCCGTTCTTGATGCTCGGCGCCGCGATGCTCTTCGCTCGATCGTTCGATCCGAACGAGGTCGAGCCGGACGGGTGGATGATCCGACGGCTTTCGATCCTGTCCGAGGCGACCTTGTTCTTCATGATCGCGCCGTTCCTGACCGCGGCGCTGGGTACGCGCGTCGCGCGCCGACTTCGATGGGGGCCGTGGATGCAGGGGACGATCCGCTGGGCGGGCGTGGGCCTCTGCGCCTTCGGCGCCGTGAACTCGAGCCCCGCGTGGACCGATCCGTTCCTCTGGGGTCAGTCCGCCTTCCTGCTTCTCTTCCTGATCGTCGGGATCTACGCGGCGTTCCCCCGCGACCGCGGGCGCACGAGCCTCGGGCACCACCGTAGGGCGATCGTGTTCGCAGCCGCCGGACTCGTCGCCATGATGATCTCGACTGGTGTCAGTATCGCCATGCGTCTCTTCTTTGAGGTGGTCGTCGTCGAGAGCTGGCACCGTTCGATCGCCTACATGGCTGCGCTCGCACTCGCCGCGCTCGGCGGATTCGCCGGCATCGGCTCCCCGCGCGACGCGCCCGATCCGCCGCGACGAGGCGCCCGCTGACGGATCGCGCCGCGCGCCCTATCGTGCAGCGCATGCTCTCGATCCTCAGCGCCGCTCCGCTTCTCGCTCCTGCCCTCGCCACCATCCAGGACGAGGCCCACTGGCCCCGCTGGCGCGGCCCGAACGCGACCGGGGCCGTCGAAGCCGACCCGCCGGTCAAGTGGACGACCGAGGAGAACGTCGCGTGGAAGGTGGCGCTCCCCGGGCACGGCAAGTCGACGCCGATCGTGTGGGGGGATCGGCTCTTCGTCCTCGCCGCCGTCCCGACCGAGGAGGGCACGGCCGAGGAGCTCGCAGCGCGCAAGGTGCACGAGGAGCTGCGCACCGAAACGCCGACCACGAAGTACGCGTTCCTCGCGATGGCGTTCGATCGGACGACAGGCGAGGCGCTGTGGGAGAGCCTCCTGACCGAGCAGCTCCCCGTCGCGGGCAACCACTCTACGAACGGCTACGCGTCGTACTCGCCGGTCGCGGACGCGGACGGGCTGTACGTCTCGCTCGGCAGCTACGGCGTGTATGGCGTCGACCAGGGGACGGGCGACGTGCTGTGGGAGTTCGACCTCGGCCCGCAGATCACGCGGCGTGGCTGGGGCGAGGGCGGCTCGCCGGCCGTGCACGGGGACACGCTGCTCGTCGTCGCCGACCAGGAGGTCGGGTCCTACATCGTCGCGCTCGACAAGACCACCGGCGAGGAGCGCTGGCGGCGTGAGCGGCCCGAGGTCAGCACGTGGACGACGCCGCTCGTCGTCGAGGCCGCGGGCAAGACCCAGGCGATCGTCAACGGCACGACCGCCGCGCGGTCGTACGACCTGGAGACGGGGGAAGTGCTCTGGTCGTGCGACGGCCAGACCACGAACGCGATCCCGGCGCCCGTGTCGGACGGCGAGCGCGTCCTGATCACCAGCGGGTACCGCGGATCCCTGGCGGTGGTGCTGCCGCTCGACGGAAAGGGGGATCTGCGCAAGACCGAGGGAGGGATCCTCTGGAGCCGGACGAACGGCACGCCGTACGTGCCCTCGCCGGTGCTCGTCGACGGGCGCGTCTACATGTTCAGCAAGAACTCGGGGATGCTCTCGTGCCTCGACCTGGCGACGGGCGAGGTGCTGCTCGATCGTGAGCGACTGGATCTCGGGAACGTCTACGCGTCACCGCTCGCAGCCGGCGGTCGCCTGTACGTGGCGGATCGCGACGGGGTCGTGCTCGTGCTGGAGCACGACGACGGGCTGAACGTGATCGCGCGCAACGACATGGGGGAGGCGATCGACGCGTCGCCGGTCGCGATCGGCGGCGCGCTCTACCTGCGCACTGACACGACGCTGTACGCGATCGGAAAGCCCTAGCGCTCGCCGCTGGTCGCAACGGGGCGCACGACCTCGTCCGCGAGGTAGCGTGCGACGCGGCTCGCAGCTTCCGGCGTCGGGTGCAGCTCCCGCGGGTGCTGTCGCCAGCGGTACGGGTCCTCGGGTTCGTGGGGAAGGGCCTCGGTCACGCGCTTCCACGTGACGCCGATCTCGTCGAGCGCGGCCATCGCCTCCTCGGCCCCGTCCGGTCGCCGGTCGTCGAAGAGCACGACGAACGCGCAGCCCGGGAAGCGCGCCTCGACCTCGGCGCGGGCGGTGCGGACGATCGCTCTCCAGCGCGCGACGTCGGCCGGCAACGGCACTCGATTCCGCGCCGCCTTCCGGTGCGCGGCGATGCGCTGGAGGATCCATGAGCGCTTCTCCAGCTCGCCGCGCGGCGCGAACTTCGACGCGGCGCCGGGGAGGTCCGCGAACGTGCCGAGCCGCTCGGCGAGCCCCTCGTCGTTCACGCCGTAGAGCGGTCCTTCCCGGTCCCAGACTCGCTCGCCTGCCGCCCTCCAGACGTGGTCCGGGAGCGCCCAGTACACCGCGACGAGCGGAGGCTCGTCGACGATTGCCTCGACCTGGCCGGACGTGAGCCGCGCGAGCATCTGGTGCGCGCCCCATCCGCCGAGCGCGAGGTTGTAGACGCGGGATCGCCCGTCGAGCTCGTCCTGCAGCCGGTACGGCACGGCCTCCTCGTCCTCGACGCCCGTCCCGTACATGTAGGAGCAGCCGAAGCACAGGACGCTCGTCGTCGGCGGTGGATCGGCGGGCGGCGGCGCGACGCGCATGCGCTCGTCGTCGAAGGTGTACTCGACGGAGTAGACGACCTCCTCTCCGATGCGATGGGTGCCGCGGTCGCGGACACCGGGAACGGCCGCGTATCCGAGAGTCTCGTCGGGCGCGATGATGTCCGGCACGTCGAGCTTCGATTCGGGCGGCGTCGTCGCGTACAGCACCGCCTCGGTCGCGCCGATCCCGATCAGCACGAGGGCGAGCGCGTACGTCGCGATGAAGCGCGGGGTGCGGCGAGCGCGCCGCGCTCGGACGCAGGCGATGGCGCTGAAGAGGCCGAGCCAGAGCGCCACGGCCCCGACCGGGAGCGGCGACGCGCTCCAGAGGACGGCCGCGATCGCGAGGGCGGCGGCAGCGAGGAAGGTGCTCGCGCGCGTCACGACGTGCCCGTCTCGTACATCGCGTCGATCGCGTCCGCGCGGCGGGTCTCGATCACCTGGCGCTTGATCTTCATCGTCGGTGTGAGCTCGCCGCTCTCGATCGTGAAGCCGTGCTCCAGGATCGTGAAGCGCTTGATCTGCTCGACCTGGGCGAAGCGCTCGTTGGCCGCCGCGACGGCGCGCTCGACCTCTTCGACGAACCGTGGGTGCCGGTGCGGCTCGGGCGCGTCTACGCCCTCCCGTTCTGCCCACGCCGCCGACTGGTCGGCGTCGAGCGTGACGAGCGCGGAGAGGAAGCGCCTGCGGTCGCCGATCACGACCGCCTCCTCGATGATCGGCGACTGCTTCAGGGCGTTCTCGATGTTCTGCGGCGCGACGTTCTTGCCGCCCGCCGTGATGATGATGTCCTTCTTCCGCCCGACGATGTGCAGGAAGCCGCGGTCGTCGATCCGCCCGAGATCGCCCGAGCTCAGCCAGCCGTCGTCGAGGGTCGACGTCGTGCTCGTGTCGTCGCGGTAGTAGCCCATGAAGACGTTGGATCCGCGGACGAGGATCTCCCCGTCGTCCGCGATCCTCACCTCGACGCCCTCCAGCGGCCGGCCAACGCTGCCGACGAGGAACTCGCGCGGGAAGTTGAAGCTCGTCGGGCCGCTCGCCTCGGACTGGCCGTAGACCTCCAGCACGGTGATGCCGAGGCTCGCGAGGTCGTCCATCACGTCGGCCGCGAGCGGCGCCGCGCCGCTGACGCAGATGCGCGTCCGGTCGAGCCCGAGCGCGCCGCGCAGCTTCGAGAACACCAGCCGCTCGGCGAGGCCGACCTGCATCCGCTGGAGCCCGCCGGGCGTGCGACCGCTCGCGCGCGCGCCGTCCGCCCGGCGCTTGGCGCCGCGCGCCCACGACACGAGCCGCTTCTTGACGCCCTTCGCCTCGCCGAGCTTCCCGAGGATCCCGGCGTGGAACTTCTCCCAGATGCGCGGGACGCCGAACAGGAGCGTAGGCCGCACCTCCTGGATGTCGCGCGCGATCGTCTTGACGGACTCGGCGAAGTACACCGGGTACCCGACCGTGATCGGCGAGTGGATCGTGAACATCTGCTCGGCGACGTGCGAGAGCGGCAGGTACGACACCATCTGGTCGCTCTCGGTCGCGTCGAGGCTGCGCTGCATCGCCTCGCTGGTCCACGTCAGGTTCTCGTGCGACAGCATCACGCCCTTGGGCGGGCCGGTCGTCCCGGACGTGTAGATGAGCGTGCCGAGCGCGTCGGAGCGGAGCGCCGCGGTGCGCTCGTGCACGACGTCGTCGTCGAGCCCATCGCCGAGCGCGAGGAACGCCTCCCACGAGAGCGAGCGCCCGTCGTCGATCGTGGGACCGCCGCGCATGCTGACGACGTGCCGCAGGTCGGCGCTGGACGGCTCGCCCTCGGCGAGGCCCGCCTCGACGCGGCGCCAGTGCTCGTCGGTCTCCAGCAGGAGTAGCGGAGCGCCGGTGTGCTCGAGGATGTAGCGGATCTCCTCGGGCGAGCACGTCGGGTAGATGCCCGTCGGGATCCCGCCGACGGCCATGCACGCGACGTCAAGCACGATCCACTCCGGCCGGTTGAAGCCGAGGATGCAGCAGACGTCGCCCGGCTGGAGCCCGAGCGCGACGAGCGCCTTGCCCGCCCGTAGCACGTCGTCCGCGTACTCGCGCCACGTCGTCGGCTGCCAGCCGGAGTCCGTGCGGACGTGGTACGCGGCGCGGTCGGGGTACGACGCGGCGCGATCGAAGAGGCGGCTCGGGATCGTGTCGGACGGCATGGAGCGGCGCGTGGGGCGGCAGTGGGGGATCGTCGCGGAGGCTGACCTACTCCTCAACCTCGCCTCTCGCGGAGCGGACCGGACAGCTCGGTCGAGAATCTTCGTTCGCCCGTCAGTACTCGAGCGTCAGATCGGCGCCGTCTGCGACAACCTCGAACCGCCGGGACTCGGTCTTGGCCTGGCTCGCGCTGCCAATCTGGATCTTGCCGTCCACCTCGACCATCTCCTCCGATCCGCCGAGGAACACGAAGGAGTCGAACGTCAGCGTCAGCGCGGCGCCGCGGCGGGCAGGCGAGAGGTCGAACGCGCCCGACGCATCGCACTCGACCTTGCGCATCCGGCCCAGGCCCCAGGCGGTCGCGTTGATCCCCTCGGTGCTCGGCAGGCCCTTCATGACACCCTTGAGCGGCACATGATCGCGCATGACGGCGATGCAGTCGGGCTCGCCGAGGTGCTCGAACGTCGCGAGGAGCTCGAGTCGATCTGTCCGGTACTCGGGCTTCAGGTAGACGTCCCACTTGCCTTTCGGGAGCGCGTCGAGCCGGACTCGCCCCTCGTCCGTGGAAGTCGTCATGACGGAGACGCCCCAGCGCCCGCTCCCCGCGGGCCCGAGGAACACCCCCCAGGCGCCCGGCGGGTCGAAGTCTCCGTCGTAGAGGAGCTGCAGATCGAGCGGTGCCGCCGCGGCGAAGAGATCCTCGACCACCAGCTCGTCGCCGGGCCGTACGACGACATCCTTCGCGAGGGTGCGCGTCATTCCGTCGATCTCGACCACGACGTCGTATTCCTTCGGCTCCGGTTCGGGCCTCGTGAACTTGATGGGACCGACGAGCCAGCGGCCCTTCGCGTCGAACCACGGCAGGCCGGTGGCCACGCGCATGGCCTCGCGCGCCGGGTCGTACCGGTCGATCGTGTCGATGTCTTCCACCCGGATCGGCCGGCTCGTGTTGCGCGTGTCGGGGAGTCGTCCGAGACCGAACTCGAGCTCCGGTGGCGCGCCGCGGGCCAGGATGCGCTGCGCTTCGCTCAGCGTGCCGCGGATCCAGGCGTGCGCGTGCAGGCGAAGCTCCAGATCGGCGGCCCCCCCGCGCATGTCCAGCGATCGGCGCGAGTGGCCGGGAGCGTTGGCTCTCACTCTTCCACCCTCGTTCCACGGGACCACGACGCGGCCGTCCTCGTCGGTTTCGACCTCCCCGAGCACCTCACGATCCCCGTCGTTCCGCGGACCCAGGATCTCGACCGTCGCTCCGGCGATCGGTTCGCCCGAGTGATCGGTCACGACGAGCAGCTCGACCGGCGCGGGCGCGATCAGATCGCCCAGGCGCAGGACGACGGTCTTCGAGCCTTCGGAGGGCGCGGTGCGCAGCTCCTTGCGGAAGGGCTCCTTCATCCGCTCGTGCGTCACCTCGACCGTCACATCCGTATCGGGCGGAACGCGGAATCGCGCGCGGCCGCGTCGGTCCGTCCGTCCCGCGTCCGGAATCCCGACGGCGACGTCGTGCTCCAGCACGCGAACCGTGGCGTCCGACAGCACTCCACGCGCGACCTTGGCGCGCAGCACGAGCGTCGAAGCCATCTCGATCTCTGCGCGCGAGTCCGAGCTGGCAGGCGCGTCGGCGTCCTTCTCGCCCGTCGGCGCGAGGAGGTCGGCGACAGGGCGCTCGTCGAGGTCGTGCTCGCGCTCTTGTTGCGCGGCGACGACGGCCGGGCCGCTGTCTGGTGTCCGCGGCGATCCCGTGAGGATCCACAGCATCGCAGCCGTGACGAGCGCGGCGGCAGCGTAGCCGAGGAATGCGAGGCGGGGGCGAGCGGGGTGCTTGGGAGGCACGTCGGCAGTGTATGCGCGGCGCGTCCGATTCACCGAGTGGACGCGCTACGGCCGCCAGGCCGCCTTGCGAAGGAGCGGGAGGACTCCCTCACCGCGACGGTGGAGCGCGAGGCCGGACGCGAGGTCGGTCTTGAACACCACCGGCAGGACGGTCCGACCGTAGATGGCTCCGTCCGCGACCATCTTGACCATCAAGAACCCACCGTCGCGCTCCTCCAGCTCGACCCATGGCACCGGGCTGCCGTCGGAAGCGCCCTCGGCCTCCTCGCGGGCGACGGCCGCCACCGCCTCTGCCTCGTCGAGCTCTCCGTCGAGGGCCAGCGACAGCGCGAGGAGATTCGCCTCGCTCCACACCCAGACGTCGTTCTTCGCGCTCGGGAACTTCAGGAGAGTGCGCGCGCGGAGGAGATCCTCGACCGGCCAGCGGCCGCCGTTTCCGTCGTCGAGGTCGAACACGGCCAGGTACTCCTCGAACGATCGCGGTGCGCCGACGGCGTAGGGGTCGAAGGACTCGTTGCGCATCGCGCCGCCGGCGCGGAACCAACGGCTGGAGACCCACTCCTTCGCGGCCTCGATCTCGTCGTCGCGTAGCTGCAGGGCGGCGGCCGCCGCCGCGTCGGGGAAGATGCGGCGGTCGGCGAGCGCGAGCACGCGCAGGCGGGCGAGCGCGCTCTCGTCCGCCTCGATCCGTTCGCGCGCCGCGGCAGGAGCGGCGGCGAGAAGTGACTGCACGCGCGCGTCGACCACCGCTCGGTCGACGCCGTGATCGAGGAGGAAGCGCTCCTCATACGGACGGAGCCCGTTCGCGTTGCGGACGACGGACACGTGTTGGAGGAAGCCGGGGGCGTTGACCTGCGCTCTCGAGACCATCCCCTCGGGGATCACGCAGCGCAGGGTCTCGCGCGCCGCCGCGTCCGCCTCGAGTCCTGCGACCTCGCTCGCGCTCAGGAAGCAGTCCTCGGGATCGGTCACCACGAGGACCGGGCAGGGCGCGGCGACGAGCTGCTCCAGCGTCGACACGTCGACCAGGCGTCTCAGGAATGGCGCGGCGGGCCAGTACACCAAACCCCACCAGAACTGCGCCGAGTAGCGCCGAGCGAGAGTCGCGGACTCCACGGGCCCGAACGCCACGACGGCGCGCGGCCGCGCGCCCTCGGCGAGGAGCGCCGCGAGCATGGTCGTTCCGATGCTCGACGCGCGGACGATCAGCCGGCTCTCGTCACCGCCGACGGACGCGACCGCGTGCCGGTAGACGCGCCGCGTGTCGTCCAGCATCTGCCGTGAGCTGCGGGAGCCACCGGAGAGACCGACGCCGCGGTAGTCGAACGCCATGGACGAGAGGCCGAGGTCGGCGAGACGGGCGTAGCGACCGCCCAGATCGAGGTCCCATCCGACGCCGCCGTCGGCCTCCATGAGGTGGAGCACCAGCGGTGCGCCCTCGCCAGCGGACTCCCGCACGCCGCCGAGGATAGTGCCGTCGTCGAGCTCGAACTCGATGAGCTCCAGAGAGTCCCGCCGGACATCCCCGCGCAGCCCTTCGGCCAGCGGGAAGACGACGGGCGGCCGGAAGCAGCCGCCGCTCGCGGCAGCGCCGCACGCGGCGACCGCGAAGCCGAGGAGCGAGATCCTCGCGGCGCGCAGGAGGAAGGGACGTCGTCTTCTGAGCATGGCGGCGCCGCGTCCCCGGGAATGGGCCGCGATGCGCGTGGAACATCGTACGCGCACGCCGATTGCTCGGATCGCGTACCGTTCTTCGCTCTCGATCCGGCGCTCTCCCACGCATCGCTCCATGAAGTCTCCCCTCGGCCTCCTCGTCGCCACGCTCGTCCTCGTCAGCTGCGCCTCCACGGACGAGCGCGCGGCACCCGACGCGATCTACGCCGTGGAACCCGGCGACGGCGACGCGGTCCTCGCCGCGCTGCAGGACTACGTCGACGGCTTCACGCTCGGCAAGCCCGAGCTCCTGGAACGCAGCCTCTCCTCGACGCTCGCGAAGAAGGGCTACCGCCGCGCCAATGCCGCAGAGCCGTACGGTGACGCCGTGCCGCTGAGCTACGAGGACGCGCTCGCCCTCGCGGCTCGTCGCGGAGAGTCCGGCGAAGAGGTCGACACGTCGCGGTCGAGCGTCGAGCTCTTCGAGGTCGCCGACAAGACCGCCGCGGGCAAGGTCACCGCGTTCTGGGGGATCGACTACGTCCACCTCGTCAAGGAGGACGACGGGCGCTGGCGGATCCACCACGTCATCTGGCAGACCGAGCCCGAGCCGGCGGCGAAGTAGGTCGTCAGCTTTCTTCCGACGCGAACAACGCGTCGATCCAGGCGACCGCGACCGTGAACGGGCCGTACTGCTCGTTCGCGATGATGATCCCGAGCTCGTCGACCTCGGCGGGCTCGAACGGCGGCGCGTCGGGAACGGAGCGGCCGCGCCAGGTCGGTGCGAGGGCGTCGAAGGGCAGATCCGCGACCGTCCACTCGCTCGCCACGGTCTGGAACGGTGCCTGCCAGCTCACAGCATGCTGTCCGGCGCGGAGCGCGAGCTTGTAGACCTGCCCATCGCCGCGCACGCGGAGCCGCAGGCCGGTGGCCCCGGCGATCCGGTCTCCGTTCAGAGCGATCCGGAAGGACGCGAACCCACCGCCGTTCTCGGGACGGACGTCGCCCTCGAATCGCACCGTGCCGTCCAAGGTCGCCACGGAGCCGCTCGAAACGCCGCCCATGACGCCGTCGTGCAGCGGACGCCACGCCCCAGCAGCGCCAGCGTCGTCGAACGACCAGAGTGGCCGGGAGTCGGGCGTCGGGTCGGTCAAGAACGCGCGGCTGAAGGGGGGAACGAGAGAAGCCCCGCATGCACGGGGCTTCCTTCATGGGCGAACCACGGCGCCGGCTCAACGCCGGGCCCGCTCGCTACAGGTAGTTGTAGCTGTCCTCGGTCCGCGGCGTGTTCGCCCGGTCGCCGCTGTTGAGCTGGCGGTAGAACTCGGACTTCCACTCGCGCCACTCGGGGCGCGGCTGGGGCTTGATCCCCGTCTCCCAGACGGAGATCTCGACCGGCGCGATGTCGTTCTCGCCGAGCTTGCCCGCCTGCATGTCGCCCCAGGGGCAGCTGGAGATGACGCAGTAGATGTCCTGTTCGGCGTAGAACTCGACGCCCGTGCCCTTGGGGACGTGCGGGCCGGGCAAGAGGTCCATGATGACCTTCTCCGACGCCTCGTCCCAGCCGGTCCGGAAGACCTGGAACGTCATGAAGTTGCACATGTTCGAGAGGAACTCGATCGTCTTGCGCCGCTCGTCCTCGGGCATGGCGTGGATCGCGGGGATGCGCGCCATGCCGTGCATGAAATTCGTGTGGCACGAGCTGTGGCCGACGTGCAGGTCGGGGTTCGCCGCCTGGTTCCACTCCGGGTTGCAGTGGAACATCCAGAAGTGCTTCGACCACTCCTTGTTGGGGGCGAATTCGTCCGGCACCTCGTCGGCCACCATCGTCGCCATCGGGTGCAGGTACCCGGAGTTGGACCAGCAGCGCGTGTAGGTCGAGAGGTACGGGCCCTCCATCGGGGCGCTGTGGCCGTAGTTCAGGCACTCGGTCAGGTCGGGGGAGACCATGAACCAGTCGAGGATCTGCGCCATCTCACCGACCTGCTCGGCGCGGATGACCTGGCCCGCCTCGACCAGGAAGGCGTCGCCGGTATGCGGCTGGAGGTACTCCTTGTAGACCGGCTTGCGGCTGGCCTTCTGGGCGATGACGCTGTCGTAGAAATCCTTGTTCAGCGCCATCTGGGGCGCGTTGACGATGGCGAGGTGGGCGTCGTCGGACATCGGGTGGCTCCTGGGGTGATCGGACGGTTCGAGCGCGGTGCGCGTCGGGGACACGGGCTGCGCGCGAGGGGTCCGAAGCCGATTCTTGGAAAACCGTCGAGGTGTCCTGGCCGTGACCCGTCGTCCCCCCTCGCCTCCGCAAAACGGTCGGGTCACCGTCCGAGGGCCAGGTCCCATGAAGTCCGGGATTCCCGGTGGCGCCGCGCGGAAGCGCGCAGGAGGGACGTATCGGCGCTGCTCTGCAGCGCGTCGACGCCCTCGAACTGCACGACCTGCCATGCGCGATCCCCACCGTCCTTCCACCCTCGCCCTCGCCCCGACGCCTGCCTCCCGCACGCGGATGCCGATCGACGAGCCCGCGCCGAGCGGGGCCGTGGACCGCCGCGCCGGCCGGATCACGGCCGACGACCTCGAGTATCTGGAGATCCCGGAGCCTGTCGACGGCGCTCCGCAGGGCCTCCGGCGTCTCGCGGAAGCCGTGCGGGACGTCGCCAGGACCCGCAGCCTCGAGCTTCGGCGACGCGCGCGGACCCTCGCGCGGGGTGACGGTACAGCGGACGCGATCGTCGCGCCGTTCCGGAGCGGGCGCGAGACGAGCTATCTCGTCCTGCACCCAGGTGCCCGTCTGACGGTGGTCGAGTCGGGCGACGACGCACCCATGTCCCGGGACATCGCCGCCGCCGCGCTCGTGAAGGGGAAGAGCGGCCGCACCGGACTGCTCCTCCGCGCCGCGGAGCGCGACGTCTGCGTGACCGGGCTCGGCGCCATGGCGCGTCTCTGCGCGGCGCTCCGCCGGGACGACGTCCCGATCGACTTCGTGCACACGGCGAGCGAGCCGGAGCGGCTCTTCGGTCGCATCGATCGCCTGGCGAGCGCCACCGTGCGGTCCCTGCGGACCTGGCTCGACGCGGAGGAATTCGTGACCGATCTGATCGAGGGCGTTCGGCTCGAAGGCCCAAGCACAGCCGGCGACACGACCCTCGTCGCCACCTCGCAGCGCGCGGCGGTGCTCGGCGGGAACCGCGCGGGCGCCGCCCCTCTCGCGCTGCCGCTCCGCAGCGCCCGCAGCGTCCTCCTGGAGGAGAGCGTGACGCGCGCCGGGACCTTCTACCGGCTCCGCCTGACGAGCGACAACAGCGGCGAGACCGCGGTCACGCTCGCGGAGAGCCACGCGGCGATCCTGTTCCCGCTCCTGGCCTCGAGGAGCCGCTACACGGTGCAGCGGGTCGATCCTGCGCGCGCCTGACGCGGGCGCTACCTCGGGCGCGACCGCGGCAGGAACATCACGCCGAGCTGGGCCGTGGCCGACGATCCGGCCGCGGTCGGGCCGACGGAGACCTCGATCGTCGAGCCGCCACGTTCGATCGTGAGCGTCACGGCGGACGACTCCAGCGCGACCGCCAGCCGCTGGTGGAAGTTGTGGCCCTCCACGAGTCGTCCCGCGAGTTCGTCCACGATGTCGCCCTCGCGGAGCCCCGAGGCCGCGCCGAGTCCGTCCGGTGTCACCGTGCCGACCCTGAATGCGTCGACGACGTCGGCGGTGAACTCGACCTCGCCGCAAGGCACGGTGATGCGCATCGTCTCCATGCGGGGGCCCAGCGGGCGGATCACGTAGTCGCCTGCCGGGACGTCCTCGAAGACGAGCCGCCGGTCCGCGCCCAACGAGCCGTTCCGCGCTCGGACGAACGACGTGGGGGTGTCGGCCTCTTTTGCGTCTTGCAGGTAGATCCGCGTCCCGACGTCGAGGTCGGGCGCGTGGATCGCCACCTCGTGGAGCGAGGGCAGTGTGAGCGTCAGCGACGTCGTGCCGGAGGTCAGTGACGCGTCGACGGTTGTGAGGGCCGCGTCGAGGCGCGTTCGCTTCCCGACTCTCTTGAGCCCGACTCGCACCCGGCCCGGCTGGAGGCCTTCGACCCGGGCCGTCCCATCAGGGTCCACGTCGGCGTAAACGGCCTGCGTCCCGCGGAGGGCCGACGCAGGGCTGGCGTCGTCCGAGACCGGTGACACCGCGACGGTGAACCCGCCGCTGACGTCGCCGACGACGCGGACGTCGATCGAGCACGTCGGTTGGAACCGGATGTCGACCGACTCCTGCCCCAGAGCGACCGGAACCGCCACGCTCCCGAGGCCAGTCGCGGTCGCGGTGAGCTTCACCTCGGAGGTTTCGACCCACGGCTCGTCGCTGACGAGCTCCGACCGGTCGATCCAGTACTCACCCGCGCCTCGTTCGGAGGGGCGAAGGAACGTCGGCCGGGGGAAGCCGGCGTTCTTGATCGATCCGCGGAACTGGACGCGCTTCGGAGGGGAGCCGTCGGGGCCCGCGCACCGGACGATCAGGACCTTCGACGCGTCCCGCTCCTCGAAGCGCAGCAGGACATCGTTCAGGCCTTGGTCGACCACGACGATCTCGCTCGCCTCGACCTTCTCTCCGCCGCGTCCAGCGGCGACGAGATAGTCCCCCGGCGCGAGGTCCATGGTGTGGAAGACGCCGTCAAATCCGGAGCGGAGCGACTCCGCGCGGCGGAGCGCGCGCTCGCGCTGCGCACCGATGTGCACCGCGGGTATCACCTTGACCCACGGGCGAGCTGCCCTGTTCACCGTGCCACCCGCGTTCTCCAGGGTGACGCGCAGGTGACTCCGCGGCGCGAGCTCGACCGCGTGCGGACCGTCGCCGTCGCGATCGAGGTCGATCTGGATCTCCCTGGAGACGAGATCGGACGAAAGCCCGGCTCGACCGGTCGAGCGCACGTTCCCAGCGAGGACACGAAAGGTCATGCTGCGCCCCGAGACGCGGACCGGGCGCTCGAGCCCCGACCACTGCAGGACCTCCGAGCGACCCTGCGGGCGCTCGACCGTGACGACCGCGCTCTCGGGAGCCGTCCCGTCCGGAAGTCGAACGTCGAGACGGAAGGCGCCGACCCGGCGGCCCACGATCTTCGCGTCCGAAGCACCGGTGACGAGGACGGACTCGAACGTGTAGCCCTCGTGGAATGCTGTGAGGGAGTGCTGCCCATCGGCGAGTCCCGTGAGCGCGAAGGAGCCTCCGGCGCCGGCCTTCGCTGTCGTCGTCCTGTCCCAGCGCTCCAGGACCGAGCGCGCGTGCTGCTCCAGCACGTCGTCGATCGAGCGGCCGGACCAGGCGCGCCCCACGTTCTCCGTGTCGGTGCCGGTCAGTGGCCTCGCGCTGCCTCGGTTCGTCGGACTGGCGAGGACGGTCGCTCCGGCGAGCGGCCGTCCCTCCGCGTCGACGACGGTCCCGCTGATCCGCTGTGTACCGAGCGTCACGGACGAGTCGATCGTCGCGCGGACGCGGGCTCCGACGCCCGACGACGCCTCGCTCGCGCGCTCCTGCAACCGTTCGTCCGCCGCGCTCGACGCGGCGGTCGGGGCGAGCGCAGTCAGAGGTTCGAGGGGGACGGCGGCCGTCGTTTCCTCCTCGTCGGCAGGAGCGGCCCGCTGCACGAGCGTCTCACTCGCCGCATGCGTGGGTGCGGATCGAGTCGAGAGCGTCGAACCCAGGCCGAAGCCGAGCCCGAGGCCGAGGACGAGTGCGAAGACGACGGGAAGGCGGGCGGACATGGTGATGGGTCGTGCGAGGCTAGAGATCGACCGCGATCGTCAAGTCGTCGCGACCCGCCGGGATCTCGACGATCGACTCGCGTTCCACGATGGGGGAGTGGACGACGATACGTAACGCCGTCGTCCCGATCTCCAGCCGAACCCTCTCGCCGCTGAGCTGCTCGCCGAAGTGCTCGCCCTCGAGCGTCACGTCGAAGCGGCGCGGCTCGCCGGGCGGGTGGTCGTGCGTTCGGACCTCCAGGGTCAGCGTGCGGCGGGCGTCCAGCGTCACGCTGGCGGCTTCCCCCTCTTGGATCGAGATCGTCCCGTCGGCGGGTCGGAGGATCGCCCTCACGTCGAGGGCCATGAGCGCCGCGTTGCTCTCCAGATCGACGACGTAGTCCCCCGGCGGCGCATGCACGACCGCGACGCCGGATGCGTCGGACGTCGCGTGGATCCTGTTGTTCCAGGTCACCTGAAACGCACCATCCGCCGTCCGCCGCGTGACGTAGGGGCCGTCGCCCTTCGACATCGATGCCTCCGGACTGAGGATCAGGTGGGCGCCGACGACCGGCTCCCCGTCGATGTCCGCCAGGGCGACCCTCGCTTCCGCGATCGAGTGCTCCGTGAGCGCGAGCCTCGGCAGCGGTCGCTGGTTCTGGTCCGCGAGTCGGATCCGTAGACCGGGCCCCCGCGCCGGGAACACGTCGAGGGAGTACGTCTTCAACGGGAGCGGGATCCGGAAGAGGCCGTCGCTCCCCCTGCGCAGCGACGGGTGCGGCCGCAGGTCCGTCGCGTCGTACACCGAAGCGCGCACGAGATCGAGGCCCGGAGCGTCGATCACGAGCTCCTTCGTGAGCGCAGGTGCTGCGAGCGGCACGTCGACGCTCGCTCCCTCGCGGGCGGTCTCCACCGGCACCGAGCCCGTCCGCCCGCTCTCGGTCCGGACGCGAACCTCCAGCGACGCGCCCTGCGGGACGCGGAACGGCGCGCCTTCCTCCGCGGGGAAGTCCGCGTCCCAGAGGCTCCAGGTCAGCCGGGGCCGCGCGCCCGCGGCGGGGATCGTCGCGTGGATCGACAGGGTCGCCGGCTCTCCGTTCCGCTCCTGCACGCGCACCTCGATCTCGACGAGCGGCGGGAGGTCGATCGTCCGGCGATCTCCGGGCGCGAGCGGGAGGTTGTCCTCCGTCCACCAGTCGACCTCGTGCTCGCCCAGCACGAACTGGCAGCGACGCAGCAAGTGCATCGAGGGGGGGATCGAGACCGGCGCGCCGAGGCGCGCGTGCCCCAGGATCACGGTGTCGGCGCCGCCCCAGCGCGGCTCGCCGTCGTAGAACCCGTGCGCGTACCACAGGGCGTCGCTCGATCGGACCCAGCCGCCTTCCGGCGGCGCGTTCAGCGTGAGCTGCGTCACGCCGGTCGCGCCGTGATCGTCGAGTTGCACCTCGGCGATGAAGTCGTCCCCGGTCGGCTCCAGCGCGCAGGCTGCAGCCGAGGAGACCTCCGCCGGATAGAAGCCGCTCGCCGTCACGCGGAGCGTGCCCGAGCGCGGTTCCGTCACTCCTTCGATCGTCGCCACGCCGTCGCCGCCGGTCGCCTCCACTGGCGGAGCGCTCTCCGCGTTCCCGGTCTCGTCGAGCGCGTACGGCGGCCACCAGCGGACACGGGCACCCTCGATCGGCCGGCCGCCGCGGTCCGTGACGAGCACGCGGAGCGTGGTCCGCCGCATCGCCATGACGAGCGTGTTTCCGCCCGGGACGGCGTCCACTCGATCCCCGACCGCGGCGAGTTCGCCGTCGGTCGACTCGAGGCTCCACGCGCCGGCCGCAAGGTCCACGCTCGCCGTTGAGTCCTCGCTGACCTCGAACGGGACACTCGCACCGTCACGCGTCGCAATCCACTGGCTCCCCGCGAAGTCCGGGCGGCGGGTCCACCAGTCGACGAACTGCAGCCGGACCGGGTCGCGAAGAGCTGGCGGAGTCGCCGCCACGGGTTCATCGGAGAGCGGCGCCGCGAGCGAGCTGCGAACGCCGTCCGTCGCGGGGGCGCTCCCCTCCACGTCGTCGCGGTGCTCGTCGTCCGTTCCGGATCGAGCGACGGGAGCCGTGGGCGAGGTCTCGCGGTTCGCCCGCGACGACCAGAGGAGACCGATCACCGCGATGGCCAGCAGGGCGAGGAGTGCGAGAGGTCGTGCCACGGGTTCGTCGCGCAAGAAGCAAGAAAAGGGGCATCGCGGCCAGGGGAGTGCGACTTCGCTCCGTACGACCGCCCGTCCGCGGCGCTCCAGGGTAGGCTCGCGCCGCGCTGTTGCGCCCCGCCCCACGACGAGACGACGATGATCTTCCAAGCCCTCGGCCTCCTCGCCCCGCTCCTCCTCGCTCCGGCCGCGCCGCTCTCCCCGTCGGCATCCACTGCGGCCACCCCGTTCGACCCGCCGTCGGCCGCTGCGCAGCAGCGGAATCGGCTGGCGCTCATCAGCGAGCGCTCGGACCTCATCGTCCTGAACGACGGCAAGGAGATCGAGTGCCGCGTCACGCTGGACGGCAAGGACATCGTCCTCGCTCGGGTCGGCAAGAGCCGCAAGACGAAGGAGTACAAGCGCTCCGACATCAAGGAGATCTACACGATCGAGCGGAGCCTCCGCGAGTTCTTCGCGCGCTACGACGTGGAGCGCAAGAACGGCGTGGAGGCGCTCGCGGACCTCGCGAAGTTCTGCGAGGAGCGCAGCCTCAACGGCGAGGCCCAGAACCTGTGGGTCCGGATCATCCTCGAGGATCCGGAGAACGAGCAGGCGTGGACCAAGCTCGGCGGCGTCTACAACAAGCGACGCGGCTGGCGCCTGAAGGTGCGCGGGCGCTTCTACACGCTGGAGCAGCTCAAGGAGCGGGCGGCGGACTGGAAGAACGCGATGTTCTTCCCGACCGCGCACTTCGTCGTGAAGTCCGACCTCGATCCCGTCGCGGTCCTCGACCTGTGCTTCAACCTCGAGCGGTCCTACCTCGCCTACTACAGCATCCTCACGCAGTCAGTCGACCTGCAGCAGTTCGACTTCATCCCCGAGGTCCACATCCCGAAGGACGAGAAGAACTACTCGCGCCCGAGGATCCAGGGCGACAACGCGTGGTTCGACCCTGGCCAGAACACGCTCTTCGTCGACGGGTCGAAGCAGAACATCGCGCGCGAGGCGGTCTTCCACCTGACGCAGCTCCTCGTCGACAACTCGTTCCGCCGCCCGAACGCCGGCGGTATCGGCCAGATCGCGCCGTGGGCGGAACGCGCGATCTCGGACGCCTTCGCGGGCGCGGTCAAGGTCGAGGACGGCATCGCCGAGTGGGAGTTCGGCGAGCCGCTGATGGACTACTTCGAGTACCACGCGAAGCACGACAAGCCGCTGACGATCAAGCAGCTCCTCGGCGCGGGCCGGATGGAGTTCCGCAACCCGCCGGCGGCCGAGCTCTTCCGCGCCCAGGCGTACACGCTCATCCACTTCCTCGCCTACGAGGACAAAGGCAAGTACCAGGACGGCCTCACGGCGTACCTGCAGAGCTCGATCAACGGCAAGTTCGCGGCGACGCACCTGGCCAAGGCGCTCGGCGTGAAGAAGCTCGACGAGATCGAAGAGCGCTGGAACGAGTACGTGAAGGAGATCGCGGGCGTCTGAGGCGCGAGTCTCCGGCGCTCGTCGCGGCCTCCGCGAGGGCGTAGCCCGTTCACGAGAAAGACAGCGCGGTGGCGTTCCCGCGGAGGTCCGTCGTCAAGCAGCCCGTCCGCGTGGAGCCCGCGGACCGCCAGACGAATTCGTGCGTCCGTTGCCCCGCCAGGGGGAACATGGCGCGCGCACGGGGCTGCTGCTCGTGGAGGCCACAGAGCTCGATCACGCCGCCCAGCTCACGTTCGAGGCCCCCGACGACCTCCTCGGGGTCCACGCCGACGGACGCCAAAGACCGCAGGACCGCTGCCTCCTCCGCGGGCGACGCGTCGATGCCTGCCTCTTCCCATGCCCGGCCCAGGGCCTCCGCAAGGTCCGGTTCTGCGCGACGGGTCACCTCGCGAGCCAGAGCACGAATCCGGACTCGCTCCGGAGGTAGCGAGTCGATCGCTCCGAGGACGGCGCGCGAGAGCCGCAATACGGCCTCCGACAGCGCTTTCTCGGGCCCCATGTCGGGAGCGAGGATCGCGAACGTGCGGCGCAAGGCCCCGTACAGGGCCGACCCTACGACCTTCGCCATCGCATAGGAATCCTGCCTGTCGACGTCGTCCCAGTGGAGGGCTCTGGACGCGTCGCGCAGGAACCGGCCATCGGGAAGGTCTGCGAACAACGACAAGAGGTTGCTGTTGGTGAGGTCGGGTGACGATGCGAGTGCAGCCTTGCGAATCTCCTGGTGGTCTGCTGCGAGTAGCATCGAGAACGTATCGCCGATGCACTCGGCGACGGCGCGCGTTTCCCTGTCGGCATCGATCCAGCCGCGTGCTGCGTGTAGGAGAGCGTGAACGACCTCGTGGACGCAGATATCGGAGGAGAGGCACGCGTGGATCCCGTCCTCGCTCGACTCGAAGCGGATCACTCCGCTGTTCGCGGTCGAGCTGTAGTGGGCGAACTGATTCCGGTCAGGATCCAGCCTCGGAAGCGTCCGACCGTGGGGCAGCAGCTCTAGGAGCAGATAGCCCGGCCAAGCGAGGGGGCGCCCGAGTGCACTCTGGAACCGCCGATCCGCGTGGACCGAGACCGCGAGGGTGTGGAGCGCGCGGGCCCGGCGATCCTCCGGGTCCGCGCGGCGCCCTGCGAGCTCACCCACGTCCTCGATCGTCATCCCCTCTCCGACGAGCGAGAAGCGCTTGGTGGTTGGACCGTAGCCCCGGAGGGTCTCGGTGATGGGCTTTGTGGCGTACCGTCCATCCCCAAGATGGAGCAGGCGCGCGATCCTGGAGCGCGTCACTTCGGCGTCGAGAGCCCCACGGGATTGAACTCGATCTTGCCCGGGATCGCGCTCGGCACGATCTCGTACATGCGCACGTCCTGTGTCGCTGTCGTCGCGGCCCGAAGACTGGCAAGGATTCGCTCGAGATCACGATGGGCCATGACGAGGACCGCGTCCGCGTTCTCCTTGGCTGCAAGGTCGGCCAGAGCCTTCGTCTCCGGCGAGATCTTGGAGAGTGCGACGCGGATCTTCTTGTCGCTCTCGGCGATCGTCTTCGCGATGTCTTCGTCGCCTTGCAGAGTGAGAGTCGCCTCGGTCTGCACGACGCCGAGGGCCGTCCCAATTCCTGCGGCGAGCCGCTGCACCGCGTCGTCGGGATGACCGGACAGGGGCTGAACGACTTTCGTGTTTAACTCGGTCGCCAGCTCCTGGATGTTCTTACGAACGACAGTCGTTCCGGTCACACCGGCGGCGCCCACGACCGAACCGGTCCCGCTCGCGACGGCCCCGACCGCCGCGATCGTTTCCGGCCCCTTTGAGTCCTGGGCCTGGTTGAAGCTCGTGAGCATCCCGCCGGCCATCTCGAAGGAGAACTCCACCGAGCCCCACCCGCCCTTGTGGCGGATGTACCGCGGTCGCGTGACGTCGGGAAGCGTGATCACCCGGGCGCGTGGTCCCTCCTTGGTCGTCTCGACCAACAGGTATGGCTTCGCAGGGAAGTACTCGAATCCGCGCCTGTTGCCGTCCTGGTCAAGCGACCTGACAGAGGCGCAGCCAGAGAGAAGGGAGGCAACTAGAAGAGCAATCGCAACGACTACAGAGAATCGATCGTGCACTTGGGAGGCTCCTGGGGGGAATCGTAGATGCTCTGTTCGAGCGCGGTCGGACACGAGGGGCGTGGCCAAGATAGGCGGCGATGGGCACAACGCACGGCACGTGCGAGCCCGTCGAGATTCACCCGAAAAGCGCGCCGCTCATCCTCGCCGCCCCAGGTGGATAGTTCCGCGTCCCGGACAAGAGGGCGCAGGAGCTCTCTCCAAAACGAGATGCGGCGGCGCCGGCGGCGTCGCTCTGCTGGATTCTCCGAATTCGTCGGGGAGCCCGTTCGGGGTCCGTGTGGACGGGGGTGAAGGCCGATCGGCCAGCCCCTCACCCCTACGGAACCATGCAACGTCTGCTCCCTCTCGGCGCTTCCAGCGCCCTCCTTGCCACCCTCGCCGGGGCCCAGGTCGCCGCGCCGATCGCGGGCGAGACCCCCGCTGCGACCCCGTTCTCCTTCGACGCGACCCCTTTTTCGTTCGACGCGACCGGGGTCTGCGCCCTCTCGACCACCACCGGCGGCCTGGAGGTCGAGGTCTCGCCGCGCGGCCTCGCGGTCGCGCCGGTCGGCGGTGCGTGGGCCTTCTCGCTCTACGCATACGACGTGGCCGCGTTCGGCGAAGCCACCGAGTCCGCCGCTGGTGCCCCGCGCCAGGGCTTCGAAGGGATCGAGGTCCAGCGCGATGGCTTCTCCGAGACGATCCGCGTCGCGGGCAGCAGCGCGCATCTCGCGTGGACGATCGAGCCGACCGCCGACGCCCGCGGCTTCCTCGCAGACGAGCTGTGGCTCGGCCTGCGCGTCCGCGGCCTCGAGGTCACGGTCGAAGCGGATGAGAACGGTGCGACGTTCGACGACAGGAACGGCATCGCGCGGCTCGCGCTCGACGGCGTCGAGGCCCGCGACGCGGCGGGGACCGTCCTGCCGACGCGCCTCGTCGACGGCCGCGACGGACTCGGCGTCCGCATCGACGCCGCGAACGCGCTCTACCCGATCACGCTGGAGCCGACGCTCGCGCCCGCGCCGCGGGCCGCGCGCGACGCGGCGCCTGAGGACCTCGTCCTGCTCGTCGCCGACGGCGGCGCGCCGCGCAAGCGCGCCCGCACGACCGTCGAGCCCGACGGGACGATGACGCTGCGCGTCGCGACGCCGAGCGGCCGCCACGACGGCGAGGTCGGCGTCCTGCTGTTCGATCTCGCCGCGGACGACGACGCGGTGCTCTCGCGCGGCCTGATCGCGGTCGACCCGCGCGCCGCGGCCGGGCGCCTGCAGACGTTCGTGCTCTCGAAGGACGGCACGCAGTGGACGATGCCCGTCCCGAACGTCCCCGGGATGGCGAACGCCAGCATCGTCGTGCAGGGCTTCGCGATGAGCTCGACCGGCGCGGGCAGCCTCCCGCCCTCGACGAACGCGACCGGCGTCCAGCCGCAGCAATCCGAGGTGTACGTCTCGGCGTCCACGGGCATCCCGGGCGCAGCCGGGACGCAAACCGCGCCCGTCGCGACGATCGAGGAGGCCGTTGCGCTCTCCACGTCGCTCTGGAGCGCCGCGGGCGGCTACCCCGAGATCCTGATCGCAGGCGGTACGTACTCCGAGGACCTCGACATCGACGTTCCGGTCTCCATGCGCGGCGGTCTCGACGGCACGACGTGGGCGGCGGATCCCGCGAACCCGACGATCCTCGTCGCCGATCACTCCGGCACCCGCTTCGACGGCATCGACGCCCCGGTGACGATCCAGGACATCGAGTTCCGCTCCCAGGACGCGCCGTACAGCGGCGTGGTGGGAACGTCGAACCTGTCGCGCTCCCTGCTCGTGCTGGACTCGACGACGGCGCTCGTCTTCGAGGACTGCACGTTCGCCTCCGGTCGCGGCGCACGCGGCGTCGACGGCACCACGCCGGGCAGCATCCCCCCCGCGGCGAGCAACGGGCAGAGGGGCGCGAACGCGACCGTCACGCCGTACGTCGACCGTGACGGAGGCGGCGGCGGCGTCGGATCGGCGCCCGGGCTGGACCGCGAGAGCATGTGGGGCGGCTTCGGCGGCGACGGTGCCGTGATCGACGGCAACGGCGGCGTCCTTCCCTTCTGGTACAACGGCGGCTTCCCCTTCTTCGACTTCCAGTTCTGCGCCGTGCCCGGTGCGGCCGGCGCGTTCGTCGGAACGGTCGCGACGAAGACGGGTGAGAACGGCGGCTCCGGCTCGGCCGGCGCGCCCGGCGATGGCGGGAGCACGCGGTACTACGGCGGCCGTCGTCTCGGCAGCGGCGCGTGGGTCTCGGGCGTCGGTACGGACGGATCGACCGGCGGGCCGGGCTGCGGCGGCGCCGGTGGCGGCGGCGGCACCGGGCTCTTCTGGTCGACGCCCTTCCCGCCCTTCTACTACGAGTGGAACGGCGGCGCCGGTGGCGGCGGTGGCGCGGGCGGCCGCGGCGGCGGCCCGGGCACGGCCGGCTCGAACGGCGGCGCCTCGTTCGCGGCGGATCTCCGGGACTCGTCCCCGATCTTCACGGCTTGCACCTTCGCCCCGGGTCAGGGCGGGAACGGCGGCGCCGGTGGCCAGGGCTGGATCGGCGGAGTCGGCGGCGTCGGCGGCCAGGGCGGCGACAACTTCACCGGGTCGTTCGGCGCGCTCGGCGCGTCAATCACGCTCGGCCTCGGCGGCGGCGGGAGCGGCGGCTTCGGTGGCCTCGGCGGCCACGGCGGCGGCGGCGCCGGCGGGCACGGCGGTCCGAGCTCGGGCGTCTACATGGCGGGCACCAGCGCGCCGCCCTCGCTCCTCTCCAGCAACACGTTCGTGACGGGCGCCGGCGGCGCCGCCGGCTCGGGCGGGTTCGCGGCGGCCGACGGCTCGACCGGTCCCGATCAGGCGATCTGGCAGTGATCCCCGCGCCGTCCGCCCTGCACCCGCAGGCTTGAGATGGCAGTCTTGTGCGCGCCGTTCCCTCTCGATCCCGGGGACGGCGCGCGATGACGTCCGACGAACAGCAACGCTTCACCCTTTGCCTGCAGCGCTACGCGGGCGGCGACCGCGACGCGCTCGACGAGCTGATGCCGCGGATCTACGACGAGCTCCGCCGCCTCGCCGACGGCGTCTTCCGACGGCAGTCACCCGTGACGATCCAGCCGACGATCCTGGTCCACGAGGCCTACCTGCGCCTCGCCGGCGCGGCGCAGGGCCTGACGGACAAGCAGCACTTCCTCGCCGTCGCCGCGAAGGCGATGCGCCAGGTGCTCGCGAACCACGTGCGCGACAGCGGCGCACAGAAGCGCGGCGGCGCGTGGCAGCGGGTCTCGCTGCACGACGAGGCGGTCGCGTGGGCGCGGGGCGACGTCGACCTGGAGACGCTGCACGAGGCGCTGTGCGAGCTGGAGGAGACCGCGCCGCGCCGCGCCGAGGTCGCGCAGCTCCGCTTCTTCTCCGGCATGACGATCGACGAGACCGCCGCCGCGCTCGGCATCGCGACGAGCACCGTCGAGGCCGACTGGGCGCTCGCGCGCGCGTGGCTGCGCAGGCGACTGGCCGACGACGACGCGTCATGAGCGCCGACTTCGAGCGGGTCGCGGAGGTCTTCGAGGGCGCGCGAGGGCTGAGCGGCGACGAGCGCGCGGTGTTCCTCGACGAGGCGTGCGCAGGCGACGACGCGCTGCGGGGCGAGGTCGAGGACCTGCTCGGGCACGACGCGGCCGACGACGCGCTCGCGGAGACAGCGCTGGCGGACGTGCGCCGCAGGATGTCCCGCGTCTCCGTCGACGCAGCGAGGGCCGACGGCGCGCGCGTCCCCGAGAGGATCGGACCATTCACGGTCGTACGCCGCCTCGGCGCGGGCGGGATGGGCGTCGTCTACGAGGCGCTCCAGGAGCGACCGAAGCGCTCGGTGGCGGTCAAGCTGCTGCGCCCCACGCTCGTCGTCCCGTCGGTCCAACGCCGCTTCGAGCGCGAGGCGGAGATCCTCGGGCGCCTGAGCCACCCGGGCATCGCGCAGGTCTACGAGACGGGCACCTGCGACCTCGGCGACGGCCCGCAGCCGTACTTCGCGATGGAGCTCGTCGAGGGGCGGCCGCTCACCGACCACGCGGAGGCCGCGGGGCTCGACGCGCGCGCTCGCGTCGCGCTCGTCGCCGACGTGTGCGACGCGGTCCACCATGCGCACACCCAGGGCATCGTCCACCGCGACCTCAAGCCTGACAACGTGCTCGTGGAAGGGGGCGGGCGCGCGCGCATCCTCGACTTCGGCATCGCGCACGCGGTCGCCGACGACGGGGTTGAGGCGTCGCTCCAGACCGCCGACGGCGACGTTCTCGGCACGCTCGACTACATGGCGCCTGAGCAGGTCCTCGGCGGCGACGCCGCGCGCACACCCGCCGTCGACGTGTACGCGCTCGGCGCGATCCTGTACGAGCTCCTGTCCGGTCGCACGCCGCACGATCTCGCCGGCAGCTCGCTCGTCGCAGCCGCACGCGTCGTGGCCGACGAGGCCGCGCCGCCGCTGCGCCGCGTCGCGCCCCAGGTGCCGGCCGACGTCGCATGGATCGTCGACGCCGCGATCGCGCCCGATCTCGCGCGCCGGTACGAGTCGGCGCTGGCGCTCGCCGACGAGCTGCGCCGGTTCCTGGCGGACGAGCCGGTTCGCGCGCGCCCGCCGTCCGCGTTCTACCGCTTCGAGCGGCTGGTGCGGCGCAATCGGGCCGCCGCCGTCGGGGTCGCGCTCGCGTTCGTGAGCCTCGCCATCGGCCTCGTCGTCGCGCTCGTGCAGACGTCCGAGGCGCGGGCTTCTGCCGCCGAATCGAGCCGCCAGGCGAGGCGCGCCGCCGCGATCAACGAGTACGTGCTCGACCGGATCCTGTCGTCGTTCAGTCCGCTCGGCATGGGGCGGGACGTCAAGGTCGTGGACGTCCTCGCGCTCGCCGCGCCCCAGATCGACCAGTCCTTCGCGGACGACCCCGTGACCGGTGCTGCGGTGCGGATCACGCTCGGGCGGTCGTACTATCAGCTCGGGCTGTACGAGGAGGCACGCGCGATCCTCTTGCCCGCGCACGCGGCGCTGGTCGACCTGCTGGGCGCCGAGCACGAGGACACGATCGATGCGGCTGGCAGTGCAGGCCGAGCGATCGCACGGCTCGGCGACGACGAGGCCGCCCTCGCGCTCCTGACACCGGCGCTGCAGGCCGCGCAGACGACGCTCGGCCCTCTCCATCCGCTGACGCTCGAGCTGCGGATGGACGTCGCGCGGTCGCGCTTCGAGTCGGGCGACCGCGAGGCCGCGCTCGTCGACGCGCGGGCCACTCTCGCCGACGCGGAGGCCGCGCTCGGGGTCGGAGACTCGTCGCTGGAGATCCTGTACGGCGCCGGCGTCATGGTCTCGACCGTCGGCGACGTCGCGGAGAGCCAGCGGATGGTCCAGCGCTACATCGATGAGATGAGCGCCAGGCACGGGCGCAGCGACCCGCGGGTGGTCCTCGCGTTCGGCCAGCTCGCGTGGGACCGCGCGAGCAGCGGGGACACCACCGGGGCACTGGAGCTCTCTCGCGAGGCCGTCGACGCGGCGCGTGACGGGCTGGGCGCCGACCACCCGACGACGCTCTTCACGCTCGCGACACTGGCGAGCCTGCTCAGCGAGATCGGCGACACCGAGGAGGCCCTCGCCGTCAGCCTCGAGGTCATCGACGCGTACGGACGCGTCTTCGGACCGAGCCACGCATCCACGTTGCGCGTGCGGAGCAACCACGCGATCGTACTCCGCAAGCTCTACCGGCTCGACGAGGCGCTGGAGCTCGCGCTGGCGGTCCTGGAGGATCGGATCGACGCGCTCGGACCCGAACACGCGGACGTTGCGATCAGCTACGACGTGCTCGGGGTCATCCACCTGCAGCGCGACGAGTTCGACGAGGCCGAGGCGGCGCTCGAGGAGGCCCTGGCCATCGCGCGCACGGCGCTCGGCGAACGGTCGCCCGAGGTTGCGGGGATCCTCTACAGCCTCGCGGCGCTGCGCTCCAACCAGGACGACGTCGTCGAGGCCGAGCGGATGTACCGGGAGCTCGCCGAGGCCGAAGCTGCCATCTACGGCGCCGACCACCCCTTCACCCTGACCGATCGCTACCACGTCGGCCGCATGCTCGTGCGGCAGCGGCGCTACGCGGAAGCGGTCGAGGAGCTCCTGCCGGTGCTGGCGGATCAGCGCCGCGTGCTCGAGCCGACGGCAGCGAACCTGATGCGTACGCTGACGACGCTCGGCGCCGCGCTGATCGAGACCGACCGGCACGCGGAGGCGCTCCCCCTGCTGCGCGAGGCGCTCGCTGGCTTGGAGGCGAACGGGGACGAGCGGGTGACCGAGGACAGCGGAGTGCGCGAGGCATTGAGGCGTGCCGAGGAGTACCTGGGACTCGAATCCGATGGGTGACCGGGCCTCCTCGGACGCGTAGTCCGGAGCGTCACGACCCCACGCCAGGAAGACCCCATGCGATCACCGAGACCCGCGAACACGCAGAGATCGGAGCGCCCGTTCGGCGCTGGCACGACGGCGCTCGTCGACGTCACGTTCCTCGTGCTCATCTTCACGATGTGCACGACGCAGTTCCGGACGCTCGAGAGTCGGCTCGCGGCCGACCTCCCCAAGGGCGTCGGCTTCCTCGAGCCAGCGGTCATCGGGCCGCTCGACGTCGTCGTCATGGTCGCGTCCTTCGGGCCGCCCGGTTCGACTCCTGCCGACTGCGAGGCGCCGTCCTACAGCAGCACCGACACGCCGCGGGCGATGAGCTACCGGGTCGGCCCGCGGAGGCTCGCGTCCCTCGTCGACGTGGACCGCGAGCTACGGCGCCACTTCGAGAGGACACCCGAGCGCCGCGTGATCATCGACCCACGCGTGGACACGACGCACCAGGACGTCGTGACGGTCTACGACATGGTCCTGGCCATCGGGTTCGAGGACGTCAGCTTCGGCGCCCCTCGGGAACGCTAGCCACCGTTCACGACGAACGCGGCGATCCTCGCGGCGTGGCCCTTGCTGCGGGCGTTCTTCGTCGCCGCGATGCGGATCTCCAGCGTGTGCGCGCCGCCGTCCAGCTCCGATGCGAGGACGTGCACCCAGGGCAGGTGGAGCCAGCCGCTCCAGCGCGTGAAGAGGTCGGTCGTGCGCCAGGGGCCGTCGTCGATGCGGTGCTCCAGCGTCCCGGCGTCCGGCCCGGCAGCGACCCAGACGCCGACCGCGCGGCCGTCGAAATCGAGAATCGCCGTCGCGCCCGGCGACGTCCCGACGAGCATCGGGACGTCGACGAAGCCCGCGCGCACGCCGCCGCCGATGCCGCCCGCGCGCGGGTCGCATCGCGGATCGAGCGCGAACCCCTCGAGCTCGCGCGCCGCGCTCGGGGCGACGACCTCGCCTGCGTCGTAGCTGAACGCGTCGAGCGGTTCTGGAACCGGGTGCTGCACGATCTTTCGGGGGCCGGCGGAAGCGTCGGAGTCGTCCCACGCTGCAGAGAGCAGCCGTCGGATGCTCGCCGCGTAGAGGCGCTGGCCGTAGGGGGAGGGATGGAGGTTCTTGAAGTCGCCCTCCCAGGTGAACTGCCCCGCGTCGATGCGCTCGGTGACCTCGCGCGCGAGGTCGAGCGACGGCGCACCGTAGTGCGCGGCGACCGCTTCGTGCTGCGTGACGACGACGGGCACCTCGCCCGCGCGGTACGACGCCATCTTCGCGGGGTCGACGAAGTGCATCAGGACGACGTCGGCCCCGGCATCGCGCGCCCGGACGTGACGGACGATGCCCTCGGTGCCGCGGGTCATCTCGGTCGCGCTCCGGCCGTTCGTCGAGTCGTTGACCGCAGCTTCCTGGAACAGGAGGTCGACCGGCCCGCGCGCGGAGATGTCGCGCGCGATGCGGAAGGCGCCCGGCGTGCTGCCCATGGACGGGATCCCTGCCGCGACGAAGTCGAACTCGGTGTCCGGGAACCGGGCGGTGAGGTACGCGCACACCCCGTCGCGCCAGCCCGGGTTGTGCGTGATCGAGCCGCCGAGGAACGCGACGCGGCCGCGCTTCGACGTCTCGAAGCGCGTTCGGCTGTTCGCGAGGCCGCGACGAAGTGAGGCGTAGCCGCCGGGAGCGGGCGAGAGGGACGCGTGGCGCTCGATGAAGTCGGCCGGTCGGAGCGGGTCGGGGTGCTCGAAGTGGTGTCCGTTCGAGGCTTTGGTTCCCTCCTCGACCTCGATGAGCTGCACGTCGCCGCCGAGCTCGCGGTAGCGCTTCGCGAGCACGTACGCGTTCTCCTCGGGCGGCACGATCCGGTCGTTCAGGCTGATGATGCCGAGGATGGGGACGTCTGCCGCGGCGATCGGCTCGAGCAGATCGACCGGGTCGAACTCGTAGGCGAGAGCATCCTCCTCGGTCAGCTCCAGCTCTCCCAGGAGCTGCTCCCACGTCGCTGCGTGGCCGCGTCCCCGCCCCTGCCCGAGCGGCCAGCTCGTGATGTCGCAGACCGGCGTGTCGACGTAGATGCACGCGACGCGTTCGGGGTGGAGCGCGGCCCAGCGAAAGACGAACAGTCCGCCGCGGCTGACGCCCTCCAGCGCGACGTGCTCGGAGAGTCCATGCTCCTTGCGCAGACGGTCGTAGAACGCGTCCCAGACCGCCATCGAACGCGGCCCGCCGAACATCCCGCCCGTGTCGACGTGCGCGACGTGGAAGCCGCGCTCCAGGAGGATCAGGTCCGAATCCGCGTGGAAGTCCGGGAAGCGTGCGCGCCAGACCCACGGGTTCCCCGGCGCGGCGTGTTCGGGGATCACGAGCCGTGCCGCCCTGCCCGCGATCTCCAGATCGACGCGGCGGTAGCCATTCCAGTTGGACGACCCGTCCTGCGCGAGCGCGGCAGCGGTGACGACGGTCAGAAGCGCGAGCGGACCCATGCGAGCGATGATAGTGGGGCGCTTGCCGGCAGACGGAACCGCGCTATCGTCGGTCGATCCGCATGGCTTCGACCGAGACCGACACCGGAGGCGGCGGCACGCGCCGCATCGGCCCCTATTCCGTTCTCGAACGGCTCGGCGCCGGGGGCATGGGTGAGGTCTTCCTCGCCGAGCAGCACGAGCCGATCCGGCGTCGCGTCGCGCTCAAGCTGATCAAGCTCGGCATGGACAGCCGCGAGATCGTCGCGCGCTTCGAGCAGGAGCGTCAGGCGCTCGCGCTGATGGACCACGACGGCATCGCGCGCGTCTACGACTGTGGCACCACCGAGCGCGGGCAGCCGTACTTCGTGATGGAGCTCGTCAAGGGCGTGCCGATCACCGAATACGCGGAGACGCACCGGCTCTCGCTGGAGGCGCGTCTCGGCCTCGTGCGCCAGGTCTGCGCCGCCGTCCAGCACGCGCACCAGAAGGGGGTCGTGCACCGCGACCTGAAGCCGACGAACGTGCTCGTGACCGAGGATGGCGAGGAGCCGCAGGTCAAGGTCATCGACTTCGGCCTCGCGAAGGCGATGGGCGCGAAGCTCGTCGAGGCGTCGCTCTTCACCGAGGTCGGTCAGATCCTGGGGACGCCGACCTACATGGCGCCGGAGCAGGCGGACCCGACCAACCTGGACGTCGATACGCGCGCGGACATCTACGCGATCGGCGTCATCCTCTACGAGATCCTCGTCGGCGACCTGCCCTTCTCCGGTGAGGAGCTCCGCGAGGCGGGATTCGTCGAGGCCCAGCGCATCCTGCGCGAGGTCGAGCCCCCCAAGCCGAGCAGCCGCCTCGACTCCAGTCCCGATCAGGGCTCGAGCGTCGCCGCGCGTCGACGCTGTACCGTGAGCACGCTGCGTCGCGCGATGCGTGACGACCTCGACTGGGTCGTGCTCAAGGCGCTCGACAAGGACCGCAACCGCCGCTACGAGACCGCGAGTGCGATGAGCGCCGACCTCGGTCGCTTCCTCGAACACGAGCCGCTCGTGGCGGGGCCGCCGAGCGCGACGTACCGCCTGCGCAAGCTCCTGCGCCGGCACCGTGCGCAGGTCGTGACCGTGGCGCTCGTCCTGACCGCGATCCTCGTCGGGACCGTCGCCACGTTCGTGCAGTACCGCCGCGCGGAGGACAGCGCGCGCCTCGCGCTGGCGGAGAAGGCCGAGGCCGAGCTGGAGGAGCGGCGCGCGCTCGCGATCAAGGCGTTCCTGCTGGAGGACATGATGGCCGAGGCGCGGCCGGACGCCTCCGGGAAGGACGTCCGGGTGCTCGACGCACTGAACCGTGCGCGCGACGAGATCGATGCGCGCTTCGCCGACGATCCGCTCGTTCTGGCCGCGGTCCAGCTGGAACTCGGCCAGATCTACGACATGCTCGGCGAGTGGGGGGACGCGCGTCCTCTCTTCGAGTCGTCCTCCCGCACGCTGGCGCGCCTCCGCGGCCCCGAGCACGTCGAGACGCTGGAGGCGAGCCTCGCGCTGGCGCAGCTCGACATGGACACCAGGCGCCTAGACGAGGCGCGCGCCGCGCTCGAGGAGCTCGGCCCGATCGCCGCGCGCGTCGCAGGGCCAGAGAGCACGCTCGCGCTCGACGCGAAGGTGACGCTCAGCCTGGTGCTCGTGCTGCAGGGCGACAGCGCGGCGGCCGAGGAGGAGGCGCGCCAGGTCCTGGAGGCCCGCGACGATGCGGCGCGACGGGCGTCCGACGTGAGGGCCCTGGCGGTCTCTCTGATCCAGTCCGGGAAGCGCGACGAGGCGCGGGCTCGACTCGACGAGGCGCAGGAGCTGCTCCGGGACTTCGACGAGCTCCATCCCGAGGTGCTGCTCGTCCGCCTCACGCGTGCACAGCTCCTCGCGGATCGGTACGAGTGGCAGCGCGCGGAGGACATGATTCGCGAGATTCTTCCGGGGCTCACGAGCGCCTACGGTCCGGGCAGCACGCAGGTCGCCCTGGCGAGGATGCAGCTCGGTCACGCGCTCAGGAACAGGTACCAGGCGCGAGAGGCGCTCGTCGAGCTCGAGGCGGCGCGCGACGTGCTGAAGCCGACCCTCGGCGCCGAGAACGACACCGTGCTCGACCTGATGAACTCGATCGGCGTGGCGCTCATGCGGATCGACGGGCGGGAGCAGGAGAGCATCGAGGTCCTCACCGAGAACCTCGCACGCCGCCGCGCCGTGCACGGCGACGATTCCCTCGCGGCGGCCCAGAGCTACGAGGCGCTCGGGATGGTGCAGGCGCGCACGGGCGGACTGGTTGCCGCGGACGAGAACCTCGGCCGCGCGATCGCGATCCTGGAGCGCGCGAAGGGCGAGGATCACCCGGGTCTCTCCGGACCGCTCTCGAACCACGCGGGCGTCCTGCTCGACCTCGGCCGTTTCGACGAGGCGGTCGTCGCGCTGGAGCGCGTCCTCGCCACGAACGTGCGGGAGCTGGAGGGCGGCGCGAAGAACCGCTACGTCCTCATCGACAAGGCGATGCTCGGCCGCGGGCTCGTCGGCGCCGGACGGGCGGCCGAGGCGGAGCCGTACCTGCTCGAGGCGCGCGTCGATCGCGTCGGAGTGCTGGACGACTCGAACCGCTGGTGGTTCGAGGTCGACCGCTGGCTGGCGGCGAGCCTCGTCGCCCAGCGGAAGTTCGACGAGGCCGAGGAGATCTACCTGGAGCTGTTCGACCGCTGCATCGAGGACGAGCGCAAGGACGTGTGGGTTCCCGAGGGCATCGCCAAGCTGTACGACGCGTCCGGGCGGGAGGACGAGGCGGAGGCGTTCCGGGAGGAGGCGCGCGCCTGGGGCGAGTCCGGAGGGGACTGACGCGAGGCGACCCGGATACGCTCGCCGGATGCGCATCCTCCTCCTCGCCGCTCTCGCCCTCGTCTCCTGCGTGGCTCCGTCCGGGCGGGCGACGAACACCTCTGCGCGCGCCGTCTGGCCGGACGACTGGCCGGACAACTGATCGGGGACTTGGGAGGGAGAGCTCGTCGTCGAGGGCGACGGGCGCATCGAGCCGGTCCTCTTCCGGCTCGAGATCGGCGCGCCGGAGGACGGCCGGCGACCGTGGCGGATCACGTACGGCGACGCGCCGACGCGCGACTACCGGCTCGTCGAGGTCGATGCGAAGCGCGGCCGGTGGGCGATCGACGAGCAGAACGGCATCGTGCTGCCGGGTCGCCGGATGGGGGACGCGCTCATCGGTGGCTTCTCGGTGGGCGAGCAGATCCTCGTCACCCACCAGCGCTTCCTCCAGGGCCGGATCGAGCACCAGATCCTGGTCGTGTCTTCGAAGAGCAAGGAGACGGGCCTCGACGTGAAGACGTACCCCGCGCGCGGCTGGCAGCACGCGACGCTGCGGCCTGCGCGGGACCGCTGAGGCGGGTCGGAACGCACGCCTGGACCGACCTGGCTAGGATCCGGGAATGAACTCTCGAGATCTCGTCCTCGTCGTCGGCGGAGCCGCCGCCGTGGGCGCGCTCGCCTCCGTGCTCGCTCTCTCGGGCGGTCGGTCCGTGTCTGCGGCCGAGGTCGAACACGCGCAGCGCGCCGCGCCAGAGGTGCCGGTGGAGTCGCCCGTGGTCCTCGTCGAAGCGCCCGAGCGTCGGACGGACGAGTCGGCGACGAGCGTCGACGGCACGACGGACGCCGAGCCCGCGGCGGAGTTGCCGCGCAAGGACGACCTCGCCTCGCTCCTGCGCCGCGTACGGCCCGAGGTACTGGAGGGGCTCTCCGCGGACGAGATCATCGCGCTGGAGGAGCTCGACCTGCGCGGCAAGGAGATCACGGACGAGGACCTGCGCCTCATCGGGCAGCTCACGCACCTCAAGACGCTCTCGCTCTACGGAACGCCGGTCACGGACGCCGGCCTGGAGCACCTCGCCGGGCTGCACGACCTGGAGAGCCTCGTGCTGCGCGGCACGCAGGTGACCGGCACCGGGCTGCGCCACCTGCCGACGGAGACGCTCGTGTCGCTGCACCTCTGCGGCAGCAAGATCACCGCGAACGACCTGCGCTACACGCCGCCGATGCCGAGCCTGGAGCAGCTCAAGCTCAATTTCCTGGAGCTGGAGGACACGGCGGTCGACCTGCTGTCGGTCTATCCGTCGCTCCGGCACGTCGAGCTGGACCAGAGCCGGATGACCGACGCCGGTTTGCAGCGACTCATGCAGCTCAACCCGGGCCTGGAGCGCGTCGAAGTCCGCAACACGCAGATCTCCAGCAACGGGCTGCGCGAGATCGCCGAGCAGTACCCCGGCTGCGAGTTCGTGACGGAGAGCGGGACGCTAGCGTTCCATCGCTGACCGTCCCGGCCGGACGAAAGGGCCGGGCCAGATTCCCTGGACTTTGAGCGTCGCCTCTGCGCGGGCCCGGCGGTATTGCCGTCGCCCCCCGGACGCACCCCCGCCCCCTCGCCATGCCCGGGACACTCACTCTCCTTTTCTTCCTCACCCTGCTGCTCGCTGTCACGGTCGTCCTCGTCGTCGCCACGAAGGGCGAGTCGAGCGCGGCCGTGCAGGTCGGTCACGTGACGCTCCTGGTGTCCGCGGCCGTCACGGTCGTGGGGATGTTGGCGTGCTCGACCAACTGGGTGCACCTGTTCTGGAGCGTCCAGTTCCCGATGCTCGGCCTGTTCCTCGGCGCCGGGCTTCTCCTCTTGCGGACGTGGGAAGAGGACCGTCGCGCGACGTCGCCAGGGCTCCTCGCACGCTGGAACGGCGCGACGCTCGCTGTCGTCGGCGCGGTCGCGCTCGGCAGTCTGCCCGTGCTCATCGTGTCGCTGTTGCCGGACGCCTTCCCGCCCGGACGCGTCGCGGGCGCACCGCTGCCGGCGCTCGTCCAGGCGGCGATCTACGGATTCGGCGGTCCCGTCCCGGACCTGATGGAGCCGCTGCACCGTGCGCAGTTCGAGCGCGGACTCGGCGCCCCGCCGCGCTTCGTGACGGTGCCGATGGGAACGACGCTGATCGCAGCGATCACGGTGATCTGCTTCACAGCGCTCGCGTTCGTCGGTCGTCGCGTGAGGTCGGACCGCAGGCGTCGGACGCTGATGCTCACCGTGCCGCTCGTGCTGGTCCCGCTCGCGCTCGTCGCACTTCCCGCCGTGCGCTTCTTCGAGGACGCGCTGTGGGGGAACGAACCCTGGCTCGTGCGCGCGTACGGCCCGACGCTGACGGTGGCGGCGCTGTGCGCCGTGACGCTCATGGCAGCCGTGCGGGCCGACGGTCATCGGGCTGCGCTCGGCGACGCGCCGCCCGTGACGGACGCCGAGGAAGGGGCCGGCGCGGAGCGCCTCCTCGCGAGCGCGCCACCCTTCGAGATCGCGCTGCTGCGCCACGACTCCGAACGCTGAACCCGGGGACGCGCAGTTCTCAGTACCGCGGCGCGTTGTTCCACGCCGTGTCGGGCAGGAACGTGTCGCGGATGTTCACGCGCAGGAGCTCCATCGCCAGCGCGCGGATCTTCACCCATCGCATCAGCACGCGGTAGAACGGCATCACCAGCGCCGGTCCGACCAGCCGGTGCACGTCGCGCGTCCGGTCGGACACGATCGCGATGGCGATGAGCGGGATCGGCGCCAGCATCGTGTAGAGCGCCAGCGACGACAGCTGGACGAACGACCAGACGGCGAAGCCCTGGCTCAGCAGCCACAGCGCGTAGATCGGGTAGACGATCGGCAGGAGCGTCGCGAAGATGAACTCGCCCCACATGCCGTACGCGTAGCCCCATGTGCTGGCCGACGGGCGCAGCAGGCGGCCGTGCTTCGAGATGTACGCGCGGTACCCGCCCCGGTCCCAGCGCGTGCGCTGCTTGATGATCACGCCCCACTTCTCGGGGACGTCGGTGAGCGCGACGGCCTCGGCGACGAAGGTCGTACGCCAGCCCGCCTTCACGAGTCGCAGGCAGATGTCGCCGTCCTCGGCGAGCTCCGGGTCCCAGCCGCCGATCTCGACGACCGCCTGGCGGCGGAACGCGCCGATCGCGCCGCTCGCCTGGAGCGTGCTGCCGGTCATCTTGGACCAGCGCTTGTGCAGGTCGATGCTCGTCGCGTACTCGATGGTCTGCAGGCGCGTGAGGAGGTTCTTCGTGCGGTTCCGGACGAGCACGTTGCCCGCGACGACGCCGATCTCCGGGTCCTCGAACGGCTCGATGAGCGCCTCGATCAGGCCCTGGTCGAACGTCGTGTCGGCGTCGAGAGAGACGATGAACTCTCCGCGCGCCATGCGGATGCCGAGGTTCGTCGCCGTCGGCCGTCCCGTACGCCCGTTCAGACTGTTGTTCCGGATGAAGCGGATGACACCCTTCCGCTCGTAGCGCCGACAGATCTCCTCGGTCGCGTCCGTGCTGTTGTCGTCGATGACGATGATCTCGAGGTTCGGATAGTGCTGGTCGACGAGCGACTTGATGCACGCCTCGATCGACCCGCCCTCGTTCCGGCCCGCGACGACGACCGTCACCGAGGGCCAGACCTTCTCACGCTTCCCCAGCTCGACCGTGGCGCGGTCGCGACCCTCCAGGACCTGCCAGAACCGGACGAACACGTTCGCGATGAGGGGCACGTAGTACTGCGGCACCTCCAGGAACAGGAAGGGCGCGAAGAAGAGCGCCCACTCCATCGGCCCGGTCGTGTCCAGGCGCACCGCGACGGTGTCGGCCCAGTCCGACGTCGCGGCGACGAGCAGGTCGAAGAGCTCCGACATCGGATCACCCGCCGAACCAGTTCTGAACGCGTCGACGCGCCGCCGTCCAGGGGTCCGCGCGGAAGACCGCCTTGACGCGCGCGTCCGCGCGGAAGTGGTGCGAGCCCTCGGCGAGCGCCAGCGTCACCGCCACGCGTCGCTCGTCCCGGCGACGCGCCGGCACGTTCGGAGCCTGGATCCACACGCCCCCGACGGCGACGACGGTCGCCTCGGCGGAGGTCCTCTCCGGCAGGCAGCGGACTTCGCACGTCGCGCCGACCATCAGGTCGGCGGCGGTGGCGGGGCTCACGTAGGCCACGACGTGCGCGCCCGACGTGTCGCGGTGGCGGACCAGCGGCTGCTCGACGTCGACGACCTCGCCCACGACCGCCAGCAGCTCGTCGACGACGCCGTGCGTACGCGCGGCGAGCACGCGCTCGGCCATCGCCTCGTCGTGCGCGACCAGCGCGGCCGCGGCAACGGCGAGGTCGGCCACGAGCTGGTCGCGGCGCGCGGCGCGGAGCTCTGTCGGCACGATGGGGCCGTCGGGCGCCATCCCGCGGTGGTGCTCGGCCTCGCGATCGAACGCCTGCGCGCGGGCCTCGGCGGCCTCGACGGAGGCGGCGGCCTCGCGCTGGCGTGCGAGCGCCACGTCGAGCTCCCGCGTGGCTGCGGCTTCGGACGCCGTTGCCGAGCGCCGCACGTTGGAGCCCTCGACCTCGATCTCCAGGACGGTCGCCTGGAGGCTCTCGGTGGTCTTCCGGGCCGCATCGCGGTCGGTGACCGCGGTCTCGACGGCGGCGATCGACCGGATCCCGTCCCGCTGGAGCTGGGCCGCTCGATCCGCATTGCGTCGCGCGAGCTCGTGGACGACCTCGGCGCGCTCGACGTCGGCGACCGCGCTGCGGCGGCGCGCCTCGACCGACGCCGTCAGCCCGGCGTTGTCCGCGCGCACCTGCTCCAGCGCGGCCGTCGCGAGCGCGACGCTCTCGGCGCGCACGTCGAGGGTCGAGCGCAGCGCGACGAGGTCGGCGCGCGCGAGCGCCGCGTTGCGCTCCGCCTCGACGACGCGGTCGATGCGCTGGTCGACGCCGAGCAGCTCTTGCTCGCCGCCGGCGTCGAACCACCCGAGCCGCGCCTTCGCCGCCTCGACGCGCGCGAGCAGCACGACGCGATCCGTGTCGATCTCGACCGGCTCCAGTCGCACGATCGGATCGCCGGGATCGATCGTCTTGCCGACCTCCGTCAGCCACTCGGCGACGCGCATCCGGCGCGGTGCCGTGACGTTCGTGACGCCGGCGCGGACGACGCCGTCGGCGACGATGCGCGAGCCGGTCATGGCGACGAAACCCGCGGTAAGGGCTCCAGCGATCACCGCGAGCTTGACGAGGGTCAGCGCGCGACGAAGCCAGATCCTCCGCTCGCGCCGCCGCGCGGCGCGGCGGTCGAGCTTGTGGATCGTCGCCTGCTGCTCCGCGGGAGCCTCCTCCCGCGGTCGAGCATGCTGGATGCGCTGGAGGCTCCGCATGGGTCCGCTCAGGGATCGGCAGGACCCAGGAATTCCTGAACGTGGTCGAATGCGACATCCTCGTGGTCCCACGTGGCCACGGTCCAGACGGGGATGAGGCGGTTCCCGCCGTGGTCGACGAACTCGATCTCCTGGAGGAGCCGGAACAGGCGCTCCCGGACGACCTCGGCCCCGGCCTGGTCCGCTTCGGGCATCAGGATGCCGATGCGGCCGGCGTCGAGCCGCGTCACGAGGTCGAGGACGCGCAGCGATCCGGCGAGGGTCGAGCACAGGTCGCGCAGGGCCGCGGCGGACCAGTGCCGGAAGATGGGCACGTGGCGCCCGCGGCGCTCGAACGACAGCAGCGCGGTGCTGAACGCCGACGTGTTGCGCTTGAGGCGGATCAGCTCGCGCTTGATCTCGAAGTCGAGGAAGTCGCGCGTCGCGATCTTCAGCTCGGCGTCGTAAAGGATCGCGTCGACGTCGAGGCCGGTCAGGCGGCCGAGCTCGATAGCGCGCATCGCGAGCGGTGTCGGCACGTACGCGTGGATGGCCCGCTGCTCGGCCTCGTGCGCGGGGAACTCGTGCGAGCACGACAGGCACTGGCCGGACAGCACCGGCTCCTCCATGAGCGTGCTGCAGTCGCGGCAGACGTACGTCTCGTGCGGCCGGTCGAAGTCCTGCCCGAGCTGATGCAGGTCCCGGCGGCACTTCGGACAGACGAGGTCGCGGCCGCTGCGGAACTCCGACTCGATCCCGATGTAGCCGCACCGGAAGTGGTGCAGCACGCGCTCGATCGAGAGGTCGATGGACGAGCAGCGCGTGCACTGCTCGCGGAAGTTGATCTGGCACCGCTCGCAGCTCGGGCAGAGGTGGACGCGGTTGGCGAGCGTGCGCTGGAGCAGGCCGAGGTCGGCGAGGTCCTCCAGCGTCGCGAGCGTGGTCTCGACGTCCGCCTCCAGTCGCTCCGACGCGAACGGATACGAATGGCCGAGCGGCGCCGCCGGGTCGAGCTCGGGCGCGATCCGCGGCGGGTTGAGCTGCATCGCGTCGTGCAGGAGCTGGATCGAGCGCTTGGTCGAGGACGCGAACCCGCTCGTGCCTCCCCCGAGGTCGCTCCCGACGCCGCTTCCGACGCCGGGACCCGGTTCCTGGGGCGCGTACGGGAGGACCCGCCGCTCGAGCTCCGACACCAGCGACTCGAGCGCGCTCGTGAGGCCGCGCTGGGCGGCGAGCTCGCGCACGTCGGTCTCCTGGACCATCTCCAGCACGCTGCGCATCTGCGGCGAGAGTCGCGCGGTGTCCTCGCCCGCGTTCACGCCCGTCTTCCCGGTCCGGGCGACGTTCGGAGCGACGAAGTCGTCCAGCGCGCGGCGGACCGTCGACAGCACGGAATCGATGTCCAGCTCGACGGGGTCGTTGTCGTCGATCTGGTCGACGGTCCGACGCTTGCTCGATCCGGCTCTCATTCGTCTCTGTGCGACGCAGTGAACGGCGTTCCCGTGGCCGAGAACCGCTCTTCCGCTGTCCTGGAATCGACGTAGCGGCGATCCGTTCTGGAGCATCTCGGCCGCCCTGGAGCGCTTCTTCGGCGGTGTCTCGCGCGCGAACAGATCCCTCCCAGGTCAGGCACGGGAATGCCCGCAGGGCCGTTCGCGATCGCCGCGTGCGACCGGTCGGGAAGGCCAGGCGGCGTCGGGCGTCGATTCGGCCGCCGACCACGCGACACGGCGTCCCGTTTCGAGGACGATTCCCCCTTCGCGGGCCATGCCCACTTCGCGGACCATGGCCCGCGCAGCCCGCTCCCGGGCGCCCCCACCGCGCTCCACTGCCCCATGACGAAACCCATCGCCCTCGCCGCTCTCGCGCTCCTGTGCGCGTGCTCGGGCTCCCCGACCCAAGCCGAGCAGATCGACGAGATCGAACAGCAGTACGAGCGGAAGAAGGAGGCGTTCGAGGAGCAGCGCCGGCGCTTCACCGAGACGGTCGACCTGGAGACGCCCCTGGAGTACGGCGAGCTCGGCCAGATCCAGCTCAGAGAGGTCGACCTCGTCGGCTGGTCCGGCTCCGCGCTCCTCCGCGTCGACTTCACCTGGGTCAACACGGGGCCCGAGACGCGCAACGCGCCGCGGGTCGTGCTGCAGGTCATGGACCCGGCGACCGGCGAGTCGCAGGCGTCGGTGAAGTCGCTCTCGTCGACCTACGGCATCCGCTACGCGACCGGCACGTCCTACACGGCGTGGATCGACGTGCCCACGAAGGGCCTGCACCGCCGCGACGGCTGGACCTGGGAGATCGGGCTCGTCCCGTACGAGGAGCCCGGTACCGGCGACGACGAAGGCGAGGACGCCTGAGCCGCCGTCGACGTCAGCGCCGGTGGGTCAGCGCTGGTAAAGGACGCGGCCGCCGACGATCGTCAGGTCGACGCGCGCGTCCATGATCTCCGCGTCCTCGCACTCGAGGATGTCCTTCGACAGGACGACGACGTCGGCCAGCTTGCCGGGCTCGAGCGAGCCCTTGAGGTCCTCCTCGAAGGCCGCGTAGGCGTTCGCCATCGTGTACGAGTGCAGCGCCTCCATCCGCGTCATGCGCTGCTCCGGGAAGAACGTCGTCCCGTCCGCGAGCTCGCGCGTGACCGTCGAGAAGTAGCTCGCGATCGGATCGAGGTCCTCGACCGGCGCGTCCGTTCCGTTCGTGACGACGGCGCCGGAGTCGATCAGCTGACGCCAGAGGTAGGCGCCGTTCTTGGCCCGCTGGGGCCCGAGCCGCCGCAGCACCCACGGCGCGTCCGACGTGCAGTGCACGCCCTGCATCGCTGCGATCACGCCGAGCTCCGCGAAGCGCGGCACGTCGTCGGGGTGCAGGTGCTGGGCGTGCTCGACGCGCCAGCGGAGCCCCTCGCGGCCCTCCTTCGCGGTCAGGAAGCGCTCGTAGATGTCGAGCGTCTCGCGGTTCGCGCGGTCGCCGATCGCGTGCACGCAGAGCTGCACGTCGTGCTCCAGCGCGAGCTCGGCGCACGCGGCGACGTCCTCGACGGTCACCGTGTTGAGGCCGGCGCTCTCGGGCAGGTCGGCGTAGGGCCGCAGGAGCCACGCGCCGTGCGAGCCGAGGGCACCGTCGATCGAGCGCTTGATCCCGCGCACGCTCAGGTGGTTGTCGCCGTATCCGATGACGCGCGCATCGGCGAGCCGCGTCTTCAGCTCGGACACGGGCTCGCGGAGCATCATCCACACGCGCACGCTCAGCTCGCCCTTGTCCGCCATCCGGCGCAGCATCTCGGCGTCCTCGAACGAGCTGCCGGCGTCCTGGAAGCTCGTCACGCCCTTCTTCAGGCACTCGCGAACCGCGTACTCGGCCATGCGCCGCGGGTCGACGCGCTTCGACCGCATGTAGGCCGGCCCGAGCAGCCCCGACGCGGTCTCGCGGAACGCGCCGATCGGCGCGCCCTTCTCGTCGCGCACGATCGTGCCGCCCTCGGGATCCTCGGTCTCCGCGTCGATCCCCGACAGCTCCATGGCGAGCCCGTTCGCGAACGTCGCGTGGCCGCTCGCGTGCGTCAGGATCACCGGATGCTCGGGCGAGACGGCGGACAGGCTGTCGTGCCGCGGGAGCCCCTCGATCGCGTTCGCCGGCTCGGTCTTCCACTTCTCCTGGTGCCACCCGCGACCGCGGATCAGCGTGCCGGGCTCCAGCTCCTTCGCCGCCGCTGCGACCTGGGCGACGATGTCGTCCCAGGTCGTGGCCTTGCGCAGGTCGAGCTGCATGGCCGAGTCGCCGACTCCGAGGAAGTGTCCGTGCCCCTCGATGAACCCGGGGATCGCCAGCCGGCCCTTCAGGTCGACGACGCGCGTCGCGTCGTTCCGGTAGCGCGCGATCTCCTCCGCGGTCCCGACGGCGAGGACCCGCCCGTCCTTCATCGCGATCGCCTCGGCCTCGGTGCCCTCCGCGTCGACGGTGACGACGCGTCCGTTGGTCAGCACGAGGTCGGCCGCCGGGGTCTGCTGGAGCGCGACCGACGCGGCAACGAGGAGGAGGGCGAGAGAGGCGACGGAGATGAGGCGCAGCATCGAGTGGAGGTGGGGGAGCGGTGGATGCGCCGGAGCTCGGCACTTCCATGATCATAGAAGCGTCCGCGGATCGGCGCCGGCCCCATGATGGCGCCATGTCCGACGGACGCATGGAGGACGCGGTGCGAGCGTACGAGCGTGACGGGGTCGGAGGGCTGCGCGCCTTCGTCGCGTCGCCCGCCGGCGAGTCGTGGCTCGACGAGGTCGTCGCGGGCTGCGCCGATCCGCGCGCGAGCGTCGCGGCGACCTGGCTCCTCCGCGCGCACGTGGAGGCGGGCGAGGAGCTCGGGCGCGCCCGGACGGCCGCGCTCCTCCGCGCGCTCGATCGCGTCGACGACGACGACGCGAGGCTCCACCTGTGCCAGACCGTCGCTTCGCTCGACGTCCCCGCGCGGAACGCCGAGCAGCTCGCTCGGTTCCTGCGCGCCGGCCTCGCGGGCGACCACAAGCTGGTGCGCGCCTGGGCGGTCGACGGCCTGCACCGCCTCGCGCGCCAGCACGAGCGCTACCGCGGCGAAGCGCTCCAGGCCCTCGGCCGGGCGAGCCGCGATCCGGCCGCTTCGGTTCGGGCCCGCGTGCGCCGGATCGAGAAGGAGCGCGGCTGACCCGCAGCCGATCGGGCGCTGCGCGGCGCCGACGTCGCGTGCACAATGGGGGCGTGCGACTCCTCGCGTGGCTCTCGATCGGAACCGTCGCCGGCGGGGCCCTGCCCGACCGCGACGCGACCGTCGACTTCGCCGCGGACGTCCGTCCGCTGCTGTCCGAACGGTGCTTCACGTGCCACGGGCCGGGCGTCGCGGACCCCGCGGGCGGCCTGCGTCTCGACCTCGCCGACGAGGCCGTGGATCCCGACGGCTTCTCGGCGATCGTGCCAGGCGACTCCGATGCGAGCGAACTCGTGCGCAGGCTCGCCCACGAGGATCCGGAGCGTCGCATGCCGCCTGCGCGCTCCAAGCTGGAGCTCACCGACGAAGAGAAGGACCTGCTGCGACGGTGGATCGACCAGGGCGCGACCTACGGCGAGCACTGGTCGTTCGTCCGTCCCGAGCGCAGCGCGCCGCCGGACGTGGGGGTGGACGGCTGGGTGCGCGACGACCTCGACCGCTTCGTGCTGGCGCGCCTGGAGTCGCTCGGGATCGCGCCCGCGCCCGAAGCCGACCCGGCGACGCTCCTGCGCCGCGCGTCCCTGGACCTGACCGGGCTCCCGCCGACGGTCGACGAGCTGCGCTCGTTCCTCGCCGACGAGACGCCCGATCGCTTCGAGCGCGCCGTGGACCGGATGCTCGCCTCGACCGCGCACGCCGAGCACATGACGGCGCTCTGGCTCGACGTGGCGCGCTACGCGGACACCTTCGGATATCAGGCCGACGTCGACATGAACGTCTGGCCCTGGCGGGACTGGGTGATCGGCGCGTTCGAGCGTGATCTGCGGTACGACGAGTTCCTGACGCAGCAGCTCGCAGGCGACCTCCTGCCCGACGCCACCCACGACACCCGTCTCGCGACCGCGTTCAACCGGCTGCATCGGATGACGAACGAGGGCGGCAGCGTCGAGGAGGAGTTCCGCGTCGAGTCGGTCGCCGATCGGGTCGAGACGATGGCGGGCGCATTCCTCGGCCTGACCGTCGGCTGCGCGCGATGCCACGATCACAAGTTCGACCCGATCAGCCAGCGCGACTACTTCGGTCTCTTCGCGTTCTTCGACGGCATCGACGAGTCCGGGCTCTACTCTCACTTCACGACGTCCGTGCCGACGCCCGCGCTCGATCTGCCGACCGAGGAGCAGGCCGCGAAGCTCGCAGAGGCCCAGGCCAAGGTCGACGCGCTGGAGGCCCAGATCGGCGACGAGCCGGCGCCGCTCTCGACGCTCTTCGAGGCGGACTTCACCTCGATCGGCACCAAGGGAGCCGTGCTCCGCGCGATCGCGGATCCCGAGATCGTTGAGGACGAGGAGGACGTCCCGTTCGTCCGGCTGGACGGCGAGAACGGCGTCGCGGCGCACAGCGTCGGCGAATTCCGGCGCGGCCAGCCGTTCGAGATCGAGCTCTCGATACGCGTGCCGCGTACGTTCGAACGCGCGGTCGTCCTGCATCGGTCGCGAGCGTGGACGGACGCCGGGAGCCGCGGATACCAGCTCCTGATCGAGGACGGTCGACTGTCCTTCGCGCTCGTGAATTTCTGGCCGGGCGACGCGATCGCGATCCACGCCGTCGAGCCGGTCGCCGTCGGTCGATGGATCGATGTGGTGATGGGCTACGACGGCTCGAGCCGCGTGGAGGGGCTGTCCCTCACCGTCGACGGCGAGCGCATCGCGACCGAGGTCGTGCGCGACGAGCTCACGCGGACGATCCAGAGCGGCATGGGCGAGCAGCTCACGATCGGGTCGCGCTTCCGCGACCGGGGCTTCCCCGGCGGCGAGGTGCGGTCTCTCGTCGTGCGTGGCCTCTCGCAGACGGCCACGGGCGTCCACGTCGACCTGCAGAGGGCGCGCAAGAACCGTGACTACCTGCGCCAGCGGATCCCGCAGATCATGACGATGCGTGAGGCCGGTCCGCCGGTGCCCGAGCGCGTGGCGTACCTGCTCGGTCGCGGCCTGTACTCCGAGCGGCTCGAGCCGGTCGAGCCCGCGACGCCCGCGTCCCTTCCCGCCTTCACCGACGAGGCGCCGGCGTCCCGCCTCGACCTCGCGCGCTGGCTCACGCATCCCGATCACCCGCTGACCGCGCGCGTGCACGTCGACCGGCTGTGGCGCGTCGCGTTCGGACGCGGCCTGGTGCCGAGCGCCGACGACCTCGGCAGTCAGAGTCGACCGCCGAGGCACCAGGAGCTGCTCGACACACTCGCGCGTGACCTGATCGAGTCGGGCTGGGACGGTCGGGCGCTGCTGCGTCGCCTGGTCCTGTCGGCGACGTACCGCCAGTCCAGCGCGGCGAGCGAGGAATCCCGGCGGATGGACCCGGACGGCGAGCACCTCTCGCGCGCACTGCGGACCCGGCACGTCGCCGAGACGATCCGTGACGCGCTCCTGCGTGCGGCTGGCCGGCTCTCGAGGACCACCGGCGGGCCGCCCGTCCTGCCGTACCAGCCGCCCGGGCTGTGGGCCGAGACGGCTTCCAAGACGTACACGCCGAGCGAGGGGGAGGGTCTCCGCCGGCGCAGCGTCTACACCTTCTGGCGACGCACGCTTCCGCCGCCGACGATGACGCTGTTCGACGCGCCGTCGCGCGAGGTGTGCCGTGTGGCGCGCCCCGCGACGACGACCCCGCTGCAGGCGCTCGCGCTGTGGAACGACCCGCAGTTCGTCGACGCCGCTGTCGCCCTCGCGCGCGTGGCGATCGAGTCGGCCGGTGCGGACGACGCCGCGCGCGTTCGCTACCTGGTGGAGGCGCTCGCGTCGCGCGATCCGAGCGAGGCCGAGCTGGAGGCCATGTCCGCGCTCCTTCAGGCGCAGCGCGGGATCTACGCTCAGGATCCAGGCGAGGCGAGGATGCTCGCGGAGTACGACATCGAGCGCGTCGCGCACCCTGGGAAGGCAGCTGGGGAGTCCGAGGCCGCGGCGAAGGACGACCAGGTCCTCGACGACGCGACAGCGGTCGAGGTGGCGGCGACGGCGGTCGTGGCCAGCGCGCTCTTCGGACTGGACGAGGTGGTGGCGAGGCGATGACGGACGAGAGGATCGACCACGGGCTCCGGAATCTCGGTCGCAGGAGCCTCCTTCGCGGCGCCACGCTCGGGCTCGCGGGCGCGGCGCTGTCGCGCATCGCGCGCGCCGACGATGGGGAGGGCGTGCCGCCGTCCCCGACGGCCCGTGCGAAGCGCGTCGTGCACCTGTTCATGAGCGGCGGTCCGTCCCAGCTCGACCTGTGGGACCCCAAACCGCTGCTGCGCGAACGCAACGGAGAGGAGCTGCCCGACTCGGTCCGCCGCGGCCAGCGGTTGACCGGAATGTCCGGGAACCAGTCGACGCTGCCGCTCGCGGGATCGCACTTCGACTTCGCGCAGTACGGCCAGAGCGGAGCCTGGGTCAGCGAGCTCCTCCCGTACACCGCCAAGATCGTCGACGACCTCTGCATCGTGCGGTCGCTGGAGACCGACGCGATCAACCACGATCCGGCGTCGACGTTCCTGCTGACGGGCTCCGAGATCGCGGGTCGTCCCTCGCTGGGCGCATGGCTGAGCTACGGCCTCGGGTCGATGAACCGCGACCTGCCGGAGTTCTGCGTGCTGCTCACGCGCGCGAAGGGCGGTCAGCCGCTCTACCAGCGGCTGTGGGGCTCCGGCTTCCTGAGCGCGCGGCACGCCGGCGTGCAGCTCCGCGCCGGCAGTGATCCGGTGCTGTTCATGAACGACCCGCCGGGGATCGACCGGGCGACGCGACGCCGGATGCTCGACGCGCTGCGGGCCGCACGGTCGGACTCCGACGGCGCGGCCGACGGTGCAGCGCTGGCGCGCATGGCCCAGGCCGAGCTTGCGTTCCGCATGCAGGCGTCGGTGCCCGAGGTCGCGGACATGTCCGACGAGCCCGACTCCACGTTCGACCTGTACGGCCCCGAAGCGCGCAAGCCCGGGACGTTCGCGGCGAACTGCCTCCTCGCGCGGCGCCTGCTGGAGCGCGATGTCCGCTTCGTGCAGCTCTTCCACCAGGGCTGGGACCAGCACGCCGGGCTGCCGAAGGCGATTCGCGTCCAGTGCTCCGAGACCGACCGCGCGTCCGCGGCGCTCGTTACGGACCTGAAGCGCCGAGGGCTCCTCGACGACACGCTCGTCCTGTGGGGCGGTGAGTTCGGCCGCACCTGCTACAGCCAGGGCGCCCTCACGGCGACCGACTACGGCCGCGATCACCATCCGCGCTGTACGACGATGTGGATGGCGGGCGGGGGCGTCCGCGCCGGCGCGATCCACGGAGCGACCGACGAGTTCGGCTACAACGTCACCCAGGACCCGCTGCACGTGCACGACCTGAACGCGACGCTGCTGCACCTCCTCGGCATCGACCACGAGCGGCTGACGGTCCGGCACCAGGGCCGCCGGTACCGCCTGACCGACGTGCACGGGGTCGTGGAGGAGCGGCTGCTGGCCTAGATCCCTGAGGTCGCGTCGCGTGCGGCGGATTCCCCGAGGTCACGGGTCGAAGCGCGCCCCGACGGAGGACGGCCTGGTTCACCTCGTACGTCGCCACGATCCTCCACAGGGACGTCCGGAGCTTCGCGAACATCGACGATCCCACGGCGCTCCAGCGTCTGCTCGAGCTGCTCGCCGCGCGGACCGGCTCTCTTTCGAACCTCTCCGAACTCTCGCGCAGCCTCTCCATCGCGAACTCGACGCTTCGGCGCTACGTCGACCTCCTGGAGGCGACGTTCCTCGTGCATCGGCTGCGACCCTGGTCGAGCAACCTCGGGAAGCGGCTGGTCAAGTCACCGAAGACCTATCTGATCGACACCGGCCTCGTCGCGTCGCTCATCGGTCGGCCTGGAGCGTCCGATCTCTCGCTCGCTGCGTATCGGGGCGCACTGCTGGAGAACTTCGCGGTCGTCGAGATCGCGAAGCAGCTGGCATGGAGCGACACCGCGGCCGGCATGTACCACTACCGCACGCACGACAGCAAGGAGGTCGACGTCGTCCTCGAGGCGCCGGATGCGCGGATCGTCGGCATCGAGGTCAAGGCGGGCGAAGCGGTGCGAGACGGTGACTTCGATGGCCTCCGTCATCTCCGGAGCGCGGTCGGAGGTCGGTTCGTTCGGGGCGTCGTGCTCTACACCGGGACCGAGAGCCTCGCGTTCGACGACGATCTCATCGCGGCTCCCATCGCGTCGATCTGGCGGCGGAGCTAGTCGGCGAAGATGCCTGCGGCCTCGAGCGCCGCGTCCAGCGCAGCGTCGCCGTCGGGCGTGTCGCAGACGCGCAGCAGCTCCCAGATCGGGCGGCGCGTGGCGGCCGTCGCGACCGAGTCGGGCTCGCGCGTCCACAGGCCGAAGCGCAGGCCGCCCTCGTGGGCGTGGTCGACGTGGCGGTGGTAGATGAACGCGTCGATCCCGTCGAGAGCGGCGACGTTGCGCCAGGCGAGCGCGAACGCGGCCGCCTGGTCGCGCGGGCCGGTCGCGTCGTCGCGACAGTGGAAGCCCTGCTCGCTCAGGATCACGCGGCGTGGTTGGCCCTTCCAGAGCACCCCGTCGCGAGCGAGCCAGCCGGTCAGCACGTCCAGATTCCGGAACGTCACCCGCGGCGCGTCCGGGTCGTGCGGCGCCGTCGTGTCCTCCCAGAAGCGGCAGTCGAAGAGGTCCTCCGGATAGGGGTGGAACGCCACGTGCCAGGGGAAGTCGCCGCCCACCCGCGCGCGTTCGGCGAACGCGGAGAGCAGCGGGCTTCCGCCACAGGACTGGTCCGCGCCGCCGGCCGCGAAGCGCGCGTTCCAGTGGTGCTCCAGAGAGACGTACACCCGCGCCGTCGGATCGGTCGTCGAGACGACGTCGTGCACGAGCCGGACCGCGGGTTCGTACGCGCGGACGACCTCGTCGAGGCTCGCGCGGCCGAGGTTGTACCACCACCAGTGCGAGTTCACCTCGTTGCCGACGATCCAGCCGCGCACGTGCCCGACGTCGCTCTCCGGCCCGTACCGTGTCGCGAGCGCACCGACGATCGCACCGAGGAACGCGCGGCCCTCCCCGTCGAGCACGCGGAACGCGCCGAGGCGGTTCGGCGCCGACGGGTCGTAGCGTGGATCGAGCAGCAGCGCGTCGATCTCGGGGTCTCCGGTCGCGCGTCCGAGCAGGATGAACGTCAGCTCGACGTCCGCGGCCGCCAGCGGGCGGATCTGCGCGTCGAGAGACGCCAGCGCGCCCGCCGACACCGCGCGACCCGGTGCGACGAGTACCTCGCCGCTCTCAGGCCGTAGCGGCGCGGCCTCGGTGACGGGGCGCAGGACGTGCCCGAGCTGGACGTTCAGCGTCGCGTGGGCGATGCCCAGCGCGATCGCGTCGTCGACCATCTGGACCTGCAGGCCTTTCTTGCTCTTCGCCTCGGGAGCCTGCGCGGGCGGCGCGACCTCCTGTGCGGCGATCAGCGACGCGACGAGGAGGAGTCCGGGAATCACTGCCCGTCAGTTCGCCCGCCGACCGCGCGCTTCCATCACGTAGTCGGCGACGTCCTCGATCTCGCCCGGCTTGAGCACGCCGCGCTGGGTCGGCATCACGCCGACACCCTGGGTGACCGAGCGCACGATGCGGTCGCGGGTGAGCTGCATCTTGTCGAGGTCCGGGCCGAGCGTTCCGACCGATCCGGCCTCGTTGAGGCGGTGGCACGACCCGCACGTCGGGTTCGACGACTCCAGGTACACCTTGCGGCCGCGCTGGGCCGAGGAGCTGAGCGGCTTGCCGGCGCCGCCGCCGGCTCCGCACGAGAGGAGCGAGCCGGCGAGCGAAGCCAGCACGAGGACGAGGAGAGACTTGCGCATCGCTTCCGTCAGACGACTTCGACCGTGACGCCGGGGTCGCGCCAGCCGTTGTGGGCGTACCCGCGCTCGTTCTCCATTCGGTTCTCGGGCTGCACCTTGCCGCTTGCGTCCTTCGCGCGCGAGCAAAGCGTGTGCGTGCCAGGGGTCGCGCTCCACGGCAGGGCGAACTGGCGCCACGCGTAGCGGCCGAGGTCCGGGCCCACGAGCGTCGCCGCGCTCCACGACGCGCCGCCGTCGGTCGAGACCTCGACCGATTCGATCGGGGCTTCGCCGGAGAACGCGACGCCGGTGATCTGGCGCTGGCCCGCCGCGACCGGTCCGTCCCCGTGCGCGGCGCCGAGCGGAGACTCGATCCACGACTTGACGTTCATCGCCCACATCGAGGGCTGGTCGGCCGACCCCTTCTCGCCGATCGGACGGACGCGGTAGCTCGTTCGCTGGATCTTCGCGTCCGACTCCTCGGCGGCGACCGTCAGCCGCTTCAGGTACTTGACGTTGTTGACGCCGTAGTAGCCCGGCACGATCAGCCGCAGGGGGCCGCCGTGGGAGAGGTTGATCGGCTCCGAGTTCAGGTCCCACGCGAGGATCGCGTCGGCCAGCGCCTTGTCGAGCGGGACCGACCGCTCGACCACGATCTGTCGCTCGTCGAGGCCTGCGGGGATCGCCTCGCCGCCGGTCGCTGTGAGGAACTTCGCGTCAGCGCTCGGTCCGCCGACGGCCTCCAGGACGGTGCGCAGCGGAACGCCGGTCCACACCACGTTGGCCGCGGCGCCGACGCCCCACGGCGAGCCGGACGGTCCGTGCTCGTAGAACACGCGCCCGTTGCCGGAGCACTGCAGCACGGCCGCGATCGTGGTCCGCCCGAGTCCCTTGAGGTCGGCCAGCGTCATCGTCCGCGGCGATCCCACGCCGCCGATCTCGAGCTTCCACGCGTCGCGGTCCTCGAGCACGCTCGCATCCGGGAACGGCAGGTTGCCGCGCACGAAGATCTTGTCGGTGGGAGTGATGAGCCCGCGCAGCTGCTCGCGCTTGGTCTCCATCGTCCACGGGTTGGTGCCGTGGACGACGAACGCTCCGGGATCGACGCCGTCGGGGAGCACGTCGTCCGCGGCGGGCGCTGCTTCGGTGGGGACGGCCTCGGGCGCGCAGCCGTGCAGCCAGGTCGCGCCGGCCGCCAGGCCCAGGGAGGTCCCGAGGAGCTGACGCCGGTCCAGTTGTCGTTCTGATTCGCGGGGAGTCGACACGCGTTCACGCCGGACGTTCTGGGGTCGACCCTCGGCCGGAGGGTCCGTTCGGCGGACGAGGAATGTACGCGAAGAACGTGCCGGAGAGCCCGGAATCCGGAGCTGGTCCGTGGCCAGTCCGAGGAAGGGGGAGAGTGGGGGTCAGAGCTCGATCGCGGTGCCCAGTCCGCGCGCCCGAGCCGCCTCCAGCGCGCGCGCCGTCGCCGCGACGTCCTGGACCGCGTGACCGACCGACTTGAAGAACGTGATCTCGTCCGGCGAGGTCCGCCCCGGAGCCGCCCCGCGCGCGATGAGTCCGATCGGTGTCCACTCGTCACGGGCGGTGATCCCCGCGGCCTCGGCCGCGACGAGCTCGCCGGCCTCGGTCAACGCCGCCTCCAGCTCGTCGATGTAGATCGTCGCGCGCTCGATCGTCCGCTCGTCGACCTCGCGCATCTCCAGCGTGAAGCTGCCCACGCCGTTCACGTGAGCACCCTCGGCGAGATCCGCGCCGTCGAGCACGGGCACGTGCGACGTCGTCGCAGCGCACACGACGTCCGCGCCCCGTACCGCCTCGGTGGCGCTCGGGGCGGGCACGAGCCGCGCGCGTACGTGCGGCGCCTCGGCGTCGCAGAACGCGCGTACGCTCTCGGCGTTCCGCGCGAAGACGCGGACCTCGTCGAGCTCCCGCGCGGCGTCGATCGCGCGGAGCTGCGTCACCCCCTGCGTGCCGCAGCCGATGATCGCGCCGATCCGCGCGTCCTCGCGCGCCAGCAGGTCGGTCGCAGCCCCGCTCGCGGCACCGGTCCGCCAGGCCGTCAGCGCGGCGCCCTCGACGAGCGCCGCCGGCTCGCCGGTGGCGGGGTCCAGGACGAGCGCCAGCCCGGTCACGACCGGCCGGCCGGCGGCGGCGTTGCTCGGGAAGACCGAGACGATCTTGGTCGCCAGGCCCATCGTCGGGACGTGGGCGCCCATCAGGAGCGTCGTCGCACCCAGGTCCTCCATCCCGATCGCGGCCCGCTGGGGCGCGACGGCCTCCCCGGCCGCCAGCGCTCCGAAGCCGTCCTTCATCGCCTGGATCGCGTCCGGCATCGGGAGCGCCTCGCGCAAGGAGGCGGCGTCGAGGACGAGGAGGCGCACGGGCGCGGACGATACCGCCTCCGGCCGCATCCGGGACGTTCTGCCGCGCGACTCCCGGAGGCCCACGACCCCCGCCCACGCCCCTCACGCGCGATGCTGCACCTCCTCCCGGCCGCCCTTCCGCTGATCTTCGCCGCTCCCTCTGCCCCATCGACGGCCTCCGTCGGTGGCGAGGAGCCCACCGACGCCGCGACCTGGCTCCAGTGGCGCGGGCCCGAGCGGACCGGCGTCGTAGGCGGCCCCGCGTGGCCGGCCTCGCTGGACTCGATCGAGGAGAGCTGGTCGGTCCCCGACCTGGGCGAGAGCTACGCGACGCCGATCGTGACGCGCGAGTTCGTGTACACGGTCGCCACCGAGGACAAGGCCGAGGAGGTCGTCCAGGCCTACGACCGCGCCACCGGCGAGCTCGCGTGGGAGTCGCGGTGGAAGGGCGCCATGGAGGTCCCGGTCTTCGCCGCCAAGAACGGTTCGTGGATCCGCAGCAGCCCCGCGTACGACGGCGAGAACCTCTACGTCGCCGGCATCCGCGACGTCGTCGTGTGCTTGGACGGGAACGACGGAACGGTGCGCTGGCGCGTGGACTTCTCCGACGAGATGGGCGCCGCTCTCCCCAAGTTCGGCTGCGTGTGCTCGCCCCTGATCGTCGACGGGTCGCTCTTCATCCAGGCGGGCGAGTCGCTCGCGCGAATCGACAAGGAATCCGGCGAGATCCAGTGGCGTTCGAAGGCGGGCGCGAACGACGGCGGGATGGGCAGCGCGTTCAGCTCGCCGATGATGGCGACGCTCGCGGGCCGCGAGCAGCTCGTCGTGCAGTCGCGCACGCATCTCGCAGGGATCGACCCGGAGTCCGGCAAAGAGCTCTGGTCGACGCCCGTCAAGGCGTTCCGCGGCATGAACATCCTGACGCCCCAGCTCTACGGCGACGCCGTGTTCACGTCGGCGTACGGCGGCCGCGCGCACATGTTCTCGGTCTCCGCAGACGACGGGGGCATGGCCGTCGAGGAGGCTTGGACGGCCCGCGCGCAGGCGTATATGAGCTCGCCGGTCGTCGTGAACGACCACGCGTTCCTGTTCCTGCGCAGCAACCGCTTCACCTGCGTCGGGCTCGAGGAGGGCACCGACGGCTGGGTCTCCGAGCCGACCGGTGACGAGTACTGGTCGCTCGTCGCACAGGGCGACAAGATCCTCGCGCTGGCCAACACGGGGATCCTGCGCCTCATCAACGCGACGCCCGCGAAGTACGACGTCGCCAGCGAGGTGCCGCTCGTCGAGGGTCCGAGCTGGGCGCACCTCGTCGTGACCGCTCCCGTCGAAGGCGACGAGGGAGCCGACGTGTTCGTGCGCGGGCAGACGTCTCTGCACGCGTTCCGCTGGAAGTAGCCTGCGCGCCGCTCAGAAGGCCCAGACGGCCCGCTCGGTCCGCACGTACAGGCGTCCGTCGACCGCTGCGGGCGTCGCCAGCAGCGGCTCGCCGAACGCGACCGTCGACGTGATCGACAGCTCGTCCTTCGCCTCCAGCACGTACAGCTCGCCGGACGCGGCGCCGACGAGCACGTGCTCGCCGATCCCGACGGGTGACATGTAGTACTCGCCGCCGACGGGCAGCCGTTCGCGGTCCATCCGGCGTTCGCCGGTCGCCGCGTCGAGCGTCGTCATGATGCCGCCAGCCTTCACGAGCCACAACCGGTCGCGGTAGAGGAGCGGCGACGAGACGTAGGGGATCCCGCGCTTCCAGCGCCATTCGACGTGGGTGTCCGTGACGTCGCCCGAGCCGCCCGCGCGGATCGAGAGCGCGATGTTCTGGCCGGGCGCGCCGCCCACGCCGCCGAGGAAGCTGAACTCGTTCCACTCCCACGTACCGTTCTTGTTCTGGTCGAGTCCGCCGAACGCGTCCTTGCCGCGACCAGGGGGAAGCTCATCGATCGACAGCTTGTCGTCGTCGTTGGCGTCGAGGCGATCGAACAGCGGGCGGATCTCCGTGTAGTCCGATTCCTTCAGCTCGAACGGCGGCGGGAACGCCGTGTCGAGCAGGCCCTTCGCCGTCGCGTTCGGGCTGCTCCAGCCGGCGAAGTAGAGGTGGCCGTCGTCCGCGGTCGGCGTCGTGCACGTGAAGACCGTGACGCCCTGGACGCTCCACAGCGGATCGCCGCCCGCCGGGTCGTAGGCGGAGATACGGGTCGAACCCGTGATGATCAGCTCGTCGCGGTCGGCGTTGCGCCACAGGAACGGCGTCGAGTACGAGTCGCCGAAGCCGAACCGGTCGATGCGGTAGACGTCCTCGCCGGTCTCGGGATCGAGCGCGAGCGCCGCGGCCTCCTCCGCAGCAGCGTGCCCGTCGAGCGGTCCAGCGCGAGCACGAACAGCCGCGCGCTTTCCGCGCCCGTGAGCACCATCACGTCGCCGGCGAAGCACGGCGACGAGCTCCCGCTGGGGACGACCGTCTTCCACGCGAGGTGGCTCTCGAGGCTCAGGTCGGCCGGAACCGACGCGTCGGCCGCCGCCACCGCGAGCCCGCCCGGGCCGCGGAACTGGTTCCAGCCGCCGTCCTGCGGAGCGGAGAGGAGTGGGAGAAGGAGGGGGAAGGGATGCATGGCACGGATGATGCCCTGCCCCCGCCGATCCGTCAGCTCTGGCGCACCGCGATGCCCTTCACCTCGAAGTGCGCGCCGCGCAGCAGCGGCCCGGATCCGATGAACGCGCGGGCGGGGAACGTGCCCGTGAAGTACTCCGCGTAGATCGAGTTGAACTGGTCGTACAGCGCCGGGTCCGTGCAGAACACGGTCACCGAGACGAGGTCGTCCATCGTGAGTTCCGCCTCGGCGAGCACTTCCTGCAGCCCATCGAGGATCAGGCGGATCTCCTGGCCGACGTCGCTCGGGATCTGACCCGTCTCCGGGTCGATGCCGAGCTTGCCGCTCAGGTACAGCGTGCTGCCGGCCCAGACCGCGTTGCTGTAGACGGCGCTCAGCGACGTCCCCGGCAGGTTGACCGCCGTGCGCTTCATGGGCACGACGAGCTTGGTGGAGCTGACGCAGGAGACGAGGCCGAGGGCGAGAGCGGGGAGGATCGATCGAAGGAGCATCTGGAGGTCTGTCCGTGGGGGCGTCGGGGCGGTGATCGGGCGACGCAGGCTACCCGGCCAAGCACGCGTTGCGGGGCGCGGTGTACGGATCACCCGCGCCCTCTCCTGTCAGCGATTGGAGATGCGGATCAGCGCGACGACCTCGAAGCGCAGGTCGCCGTCCGCTCGGGCGCGTTCTCCCTGGAGCAGCCGTGAGGCTTCCGAGACTGGTACCAGCTCCAACGAGTTCGGTCGGTGACGCTCGTCCGCCGTCCAACTCGCTACGAGGAGGACCCCGTCAGCACCAGCGCGTCGCAGGCGGGGCAGCGGACACGTCACGGCCGCGCGCACGCGCGCACGTTCGGCCAGGCCGGTGAGGTCCGGGGGCAGCGGGGCGGGAGTCGAGTCGAGACTCTGCCGATGCCAGCGGTCCGTGCCTTCGTCGGAGCCCGACCACTCGAAGATCGGAATGGCGAGCGACCAGTCGTCCGGCGCGGTCGTCGGGACCGCGCTCGAATCGACGATCGGGACCTCCAGGCTGGTGGTCGAGACCTCGCTCCCGCCCGGCCGTTGCTCACCGTCCTGGGCCGCGTCGCACGGCAGCGCGATCGCCAAGAGCGCCGTCGCGAGGAGCCAGCCCGAGCGCGTCTACTCGAACACGACCTCCAGGCCGTCCGCGAAGTTGCTCGTCACCCCGCCCGCCGGGGCGACGTCTCGGAACCACGCGCTGAAGTGCAGGCGCTGTCCCGGCGCGACGGCGACCGTGCCCGACGAGCGAGGGACCGCGGTCAGGTCGACCTGGATCTCGATGACGCCGGACGCGCCGGAGTTCTGGACCTGCTGGAGGAAGCGCCCGATGCTGCCGCCGAGGCACAGGTTGCCCGTGCTCCCGCCGGGGTTCGCGACGAAGCCCGCCTGGTCCGAGTTGAGGAAGTACCCGAACGCGTTCCGCGGAAGGTCGGTCGCCAGCAGGCGGAAGTCGTTTTGCGCGACGTCGAGCGTCCCCGTCGCGCGCATCGACGCTGCGAACCCCGACGAGTTCGGGACGGCCTGGCAGTAGTTCGTCCCGAGGTTCTCGGGCGGGATGCGGAGCATGGCGATCCGGTTCGTCCCGTTCACGTCGCAATCCGCCACGAAGTAGATCGCTCGGTCCGTGGCGATCCGGAGCGACGAGCTGAGCCGGAATCGCTGGAGCGTCACGGCATCGAGCGTCCCGTCGCCGTCCCAGTCGACGGCGTCGCCCCGCCTCAGAAGGAGCTCGTCCTCCAGGAACAGCGCGTGTTCGACCCCGATCGAAGGGCGCAGTACGTTCCACACGTACGCGAGCTCGCCGTCCTCGGAGAGGAATCCGTCGACGACCTCGCCGCTGAGCTCTGCGCCATCGACGACGTCGCCGTCCCGGTGCCAGACCACACCGTCGCGGACGATGAAACTGTCGGCGCTACCCCCGCTCCAGCGACCGGTGAAGAAGTACTCGCCGTGTCCGTTGATCCCGCAGACGTCGACGGTGGACCAGCTCTCACCGGCTCCGCCGAGCGACGCGGGGACCGGTGTGCCGGTCACCACCAGCGCGCCGTCAAGGACCAGCCCTGCGCCGTCGACTGCGACCGTCACGAACGAGCCGCCGATCGGGCTCTCGATGATCAGCGGGACGATGCTGTGGTTGCCGTCCTGCGAGAATCGATACACCGAGAACGACGGCATGAGCTGCGCGTCGATGGGCGACGGCATGTTGGGGTAGACGACCCCTGTCTGGTAGAGCACCACCGGAGGCGATCCGCGGTAGAGGCCGCTGCCCACGATCGACGCGCTCTGCGGGTCGGCGAAGTCGCCGACGAAGACTGGATCTCTGTCGTTGGTGATCGAGACCTTGCGGAACGCCCCGTTCCAGACGTTGGTGCTCCCCGGCACCGGGTCTCCGGCGATCGCCACGATCGCATCGTCGAGCCAGACGCTCCCGAATTCGCTGCTGCTGCCGATCGGCCGGACCCGCGCCTGGTACGCGATCGAGTTGGAGCCGAGCCCGAAGTCGGGCGACAGGAAGAGCTGCTCGTAGCCGCCGACGGTCCCGGGGGCGGCGCGCAGCGAGGTCGGAGCGCCTCCGTCGAACGCCCCGTAGAGCCCGTCGCTGAACTCGCTGACGCCGTCGTACGCGTAGTAGTAGCACGCGTAGCCCGCGGAGTCGTTCACCGACGGCCGGGATGGGACGGCGACGAACTGGCCGGGCACCGCGTTCGGAGCCGGGTCCCCCTCGCGCAAGAGTGCGGACTGCCCGGACGCGGCGTCGCAGGCGAGGAGCGCGAAGAGAACGGGGGTGAACGGACGGGGGGAGAGGAAGCGGGCGGAGGTGGATCGGCGCATGGGGTGAGCGGGGAGGCGCGAGCGACTCTCATGACCGACGGCGGAGGCCGCGGTTGCGAAGAGCGCTCTGATCCCGGAATCTCCGGACCCCGGTCCCCCTCGCCGGGTCGAACCGGGCTCGACCTCGCCGGATCAGGCCTCTACAGGCCCTTCGCCCGCTCCTCCGCGTCCCGGAAGCCCGGGGTGCGATCCGCGCAGCGGCGGAACAGGACGCGCGCGGCCGCGTGCTCGGAGCGCGCCTGCATCTCGGTCGCCTCGAGGTAGTCGACCTCGGACTCGAGCCACGGGAGGAGCTCGTCGACGTCGCGGTAGTCGCGGCAGCGGCTCCGGATCGCGCGCGCGTGGGCGAGCGCGGTGCGGTGCTGCTCGGCGCCGTGCGCGTCCATCATGCTCGTGTACTCGGTCTCGATCCCCTGGAGGGTCACCCCGAGCTCGTCCGAGCGACGCTTCGCGTCGGCGTGCTTCGCGAACGTCGCGAGCACGTTCGCGTACTCCTCCTGGGCGGCGACGAGGCGCTTCTCGCCCTCCAGCCGCTGGCCGTGCTCGAGCGCGCGGCGCGCGTCCTCGATGGTCGTCAGGCGGTCCGTGACCTCCTCGAACGACGTGCACTTCGCGAAGCAGGCCGCGTAGAGCTCCTCCGCGCGGTCGAGGTCGCCCGCGGCGTAGGCCGCGGCGGCCTGGGTGCGAAGGCCCTGCGCCTCCTCGAGCTGAGCGTCGAGGTCCGCAATCTGGGCGTCGACGTCGCGGTACCCGTCGGGCTGGCTCGCCTGCACGCCCTGGTAGTGCTCACGCGCTTGGACGAGGTCGCGACCGGTGTGCGCGACGCGGGCCTGCTGGTAGAGCGCGGCCTCCACCCCGGCATCCGCCGTCTGGAGCCGCGTCAGCCTCTTGGCCGCATCGCGGTACGGCGTCGAGACCGCGAGGCACTCCTCGTACAGCGAGCGCGCGCGGTCGGTCTCGTTCGCGATCTCCGCCATCGAAGCGCGGTGGTAGAGCTCACCCGCCGTCTCGATGTCGTGCTCGACGTCGCGCAGGCGCTGCGCGGTATCGCGGAAGTTCGCCAGCGCGCGGTTGCAGGAGCGGAAGTGCTCGACAGCGCTCGCGAGATCACGCTCCTGCTGGGCGCGGCAGCCGGCCTCGTAAGCGCGACGCGCGCCGTCGAGACGCTCCTCCATCCGGCGGCGCATCGTCCGCGAGTCGCGGTACTCGCCGTAGATCTGCGTGAGCACCTCGAGGTCGGCGAGCGCGGCCAGCACGTCGCCGTTCAGCTCGGCCGACTGCGCGGACGTGTACACGAGCAGCGCGTACTGCTCGCGGCTCGTCTCCCAGCGCTCGCGGAACGGAGCGCGGTTGGACGTCAGGTACCACGCCTCGTCGTACGCCTCGAACGCGGCCTGCCAGTCGCCGCCCTCGAACGCGAGGTCGCCCTCCTGGACGAGCACGACGGCGCGCGCTTCCTGCTGGGCGCGCAGGATGCGCTCGTCGAGGCCGAGGAACTCGGGGTCGTACTCCCTCGCCTGCATGTACGTGTCGACGGCCTCGTCGAATCGCCCGTCCGCGACGAGCTGGTCCGCCTCGGCGACGAGCACCTCCGCCATCTGGTGCCGGGCACTCTCCAGCGTCCGACGCGCCTCGATCGAGCGCGGGTCGAGCTCGACGGCCTGCGCGAGGAGCGTGAGCGCCTCTTCGTGGCGGCCTTCGCTCCACGCCTCGCGCCCGTCCGTGAACGCCTTCGCGGAGCGCTCCTCGCGGTCGGCCTTCTCGGCGCGCGCGCGCTCCAGCGACGCGGCGGCGCGCTCGTGGCCGGGCACGAGGTTGAGCGCCTCCTCGAACTCACCGATCGCGTCGAACGGGTTCTCCTGCGCGAGCAGGTCCTGCCCGACGCGGTAGTGGTGGTTCGCGCGCGCCTCGGTCAGCCCGTCGAGTCGCGCCTGCACGTCCGGGTTCTGCGGGTCGCGGTACAGCACCTCCTCGTACGCCCGCTTCGCGCCGTCCCAGTCCGCCTGCTCCACCGCGAGGTCCCCGCGGCGCATGTAGAGGCGGATCTCGGTGATCCGGATCTTCTCGTCGATGCCCTCGAACTCGGGGTCCTTGCGCTGCGCAGACTGATAGAAGCGCAGAGCGGACTCGTAGTCCTCGCGCAGGTACGCCGCCTCGCCGCGGTCGTACTGCGAGCCGGCGCTCGCGCAGGCGAGGGTGAGGAGGGGGACCAGGGCCAGGAAGGGGAGGGCGAACCTCATCCGAGGGACTCCGTAGAGGGTTGGTGGGGAGGCCGGCCCCAGGACAGACGGGCAGGCCCGGGCCGGTCTCGGGAGACCGGCCCGAGCGTCCCATCGACAGGGTCGGCGGCAGGCTTGACCCAAAGCGAGAGGGGCACCGCACGCCACGAGCCCGGTGGGATTGGGTCGCCGACCATCGACTCTCGGCCCCCGCGGCCCTACATGTCGGGTCAGGAGCCCGTGGGCGGAGAAGAACCAGAGTCGTTCCACAGGGCCCCGCGACACTTCGATAGGCTCGCAATTGATGACCTCGTTCGTCCGCACCCTTCTGGTCGTGCTACTCGCGCTGCCAGCGACCGCCCTCCCACCGGGGGTGACGCTGGAGTGGTGCCTGTGCTGGACCGCGGAGTGCTGCTGCGACGACCACGAGGAAGCACCGCTCGACGCCGCGCCCTGCCGAGAGCATCTCGGGGACGCGTCCTGCTGCGGTGGCGCACCGGCGGTCCCAACGGACGAACCCGAGGAGGACGACGTCGCGCAGCGCACTTCGTGCCCCTCGTGCCACTCGCTCGAAGCGGGTGACGTCGAGCTCGGGCTGGAGTCGACGACCGCGTCTCTCGACGCGGCGCCGCTCGCCGTGTTCGTGCGCCTGGCCGAGTCACGCGTCGTGACTCTGTCGCGTGCCTTCCGCTTCGTCGCGGGCCGCGCTCCACCCGGAGCGGTCCGACCCGCCGGGCTATTGCCCGGTACGTTGCCTCAATTGCGCTGAGCCGTCGATTCGCCGACTCGTGACGCCTCCGTGGACCACCCGCGGGACGCGTCTTCTGACTCGTCGTCTCGACCGCTCTCGCAATGTACGCACAACCTCCGGCGCACCGCAGCTGCGCCTCACTTCTGGGGACACTGATCCTCGTCGTCGCCTGCGCGACGCCGTCGGTGAAGCCGCTCGACCTGGAGGCGAGCGAGCTCGCCTGGACGGACCGCGTCGACGTCGAGTCGCTCGAGGTCGCGCTCGCCGGCGCCGACGTCGCCGCCACCGCGATCGTCGATCCGGACCCCGAGGCGCGACGCGATCAGGCCAGCGACGCGTTCTGGCAGGCGTCCGCGCTCGCGTGGAATCCGCGCGTCCGCGCGACGCGTAACGAAGTGCTCGCGCTTCGCCAGGACCTGCGCTCTGCCGGCGCTCCCGGCCCTGTGTGGGTGCGCGCCGTCGACCACCAGTTCGGAGGCGAGGACTCGCTCTTCGAGACGATCGCGACGTTCGACCTGATCGGTCTGCTCGGGCTGGGCCCCGCGGAGGCTGCGAAGGAACTTGCCGACGCGCAGGTGATCCAGGCGCTGTCGCAGCACGAGGAGGCGCTGTGGGCCGCGCGCATGGAGGTCGAGCGGGCGCGCGTGCAGCTCTCCGCGGCCCGCGCGCGGCTCGTGCGCATCGACGAGCTCCAGGCGGAGGCGCGCGCGGACGACGTCCGCATCACGATCCTGGAGCGGAACGGACGCGAGGCACCGTCCGACGTCGACGCGGCGCGCGCGCGGATCGACGTCCTGGAGCGACTTCGATCGATCCACGGCGACGCCGTCGCCGAGGCGAGCCGCCGCCTGCAGGCCGCGGCGGGGCTCCCGGCGGGGCACCCCGCGATCGACCTCGTCGACGCCGCGCACGTGGCGGGCTTCCGCGAGCGGGAAGCGCCGACGCTCGCGGGCGACGAGGACGCCCGCGCGCTCACGCACCCGACGCTCCGTCGAGCGCGCCTCGACTTCGCGCTCGCCGAAGCCAATATCCGTCAGATCGCCGCCGAGGCGTGGCCCGGGATCCGCCTCGGCCCGCACCTGGCCTTCGGCCCGGGCACGAACATCGGCGGGGTCCTCCAGCTCTCGCTCCCGTGGCCGTCGGCGTGGAAGGGCCGCCTCGCCGGCGCCGAGGAGCGCCGCGAGGGCGCGCGGCTCGCCTTCGAGGACGCGTGGATCGACCTGCACCAGCGCGACGACGCGGCGCTGCGGCGTCTCGAGCTGGCGCGGGAGCGCGCGGCCGACGCCACGCGCAACGTGGACGACGCAATGCAGTCCATGTGGCTTGCGGCGCGCGCGAGGTACCGCAACGGCGCGATGCCGCTGATGCGCTGGATCGACGTCCTCGAGATGCGGACGAACGCGCTGCTCCTCCCGGTCGACGACGCCGAGGCGATCGCCTTGGCCTGGCTCGACCTCCTCGACGCGCGCGGTCCCGCCGCCGTTGGTGAGTCTTTCAGCGTCCTCGAGGAGGCCCGGCCGTGACCGACGTTCGCCCCGATCTCGACCTCGCAAGCCTGGCGCGGGAGCGGTCCGAGCTGGAGCCGCCCCGGCGCTCGTGGCTGCGCATCGCGCTGCCCGTCGGCATCCTCGCCGTGTTCGGCGCGGTGCTCGTCTCCAGCGTCGGCGACCTCTTCGAGCGCGGCGTCGAGGTGAGCGTCGTCACGCCGCGGCCGGCGCCCGACGGCGCGGCGACCGCGGCGCCGCGCGATCGCGTCCTCGTCCAGGCCGCGGGCTGGATCGAGCCCGATCCGTTCCTCGTCCACGTGACCGCGCTCGCCGGCGGGATCGTCGAGGAGGTGCTCGTCCAGGAATCGGACGTCGTCGAGGCCGACCAGGTCGTCGCCCGGCTGGTCGACGACGAGGCCCGGCTCGCGGTCGCGCGGATCACCGCCGAGCTCGCGCAGAGCCAGGCCCAGCTCGTCGACGCGAAGGCTCGGTGCCAGATCGCGCGCGAGCGCTTCGACGCGGCGCTCGAGGTGAAGGAGACGGAGGCCATCGCGCGTGCAGACGCGGAGGGCAAGGCGGCCGAGGCGGTCCATCGGCACGCCGAGATCGACGGTGCGGAGGCTGAGGTCCGGCTCGCGGCCGACGAGGTCACGGTCCAGAAGGAGCTCGCCGCGGAGGGCGCAGCAGGTACGCGGAAGGTCGAGATCGCCGAAGCAGCGCTGGCGACGGCCGAGGCGAAGCTCGCGGGCGTGCGCGCGGACGCCCTGCGCGCCGACGCGGAGGCCGCCGCGGCGCTCGCGCATCACGAGCGCGCCCGGGAGGAGCTTCGCCTGCGCTTCGACGATCGGCTGGAGCGTGACCGGGCCGAGGCGGCGGTCGATGCGGCGGACGCGGCCGTGCAGCTCGTCGAGGCGCGGCTCGCCGAGGCGCAGCTGGAGCTCGATCGCATGGTCGTGCGGACGCCCGTCGGCGGCGTCGTGCTGGAGCGGCTCACCGTGCCCGGCATGGTCCTGGGCCTCCTCAAGGAAGGGCACGAGGTCTGCTCGCTCTACGATCCGGGGTCCCTCCGTGTACGAGTCGACGTGCCCCAGGACGATGTCGACCGGCTCTTCGTCGGACAGCGCGCCGAGATCGTCACGAACGCGCGTTCGGACCGTCCGTACGCGGGCGAGGTCATCCGGCTCGTGCAGCTCGCTGACATCCAGAAGGTGACGCTGGAGGCGCAGGTGCGGATCACGGACGGCGACGCGCTGTTGCGGCCGGACATGCTCGCGCAGGTGCGATTCTTCGGGAGCGGTGCCGCGAGCGACACCGGGAGCGAATCCGCGCCGAGCGGCGGGCGTGGGCGTGTCTTCCTGATCCCGAACCGGCTGGTCGAGGACGGCGCCGTCTGGGTGCTCGATCCGACCACGAACGTCGCGCAGCGACGCGAGATCGAACTCGGCGCCGAGCGCGGCGGCGACGTCGAGGTCCTCGCGCATCTCGACGCAACGACGAAGGTCCTCGACCCTGGTTCCAGCGCGCTCGAAGAGGGCGCGCGCGTGCGAATTCGCGGAGGCGTGCGATGAGCTTCATCACCTTGAGCAGCGTCACGCGGCGCTACGAGAAGGGCGGGCAGACCGTCCTGCCGCTCGACGACGTCGACCTCACCATCGAGTCGGGCGAGTTCTTCGTCCTGCTCGGGCCGTCGGGCTCGGGCAAGACGACGCTGCTGAACCTGCTCGCCGGTATCGATCGTCCCGACGCGGGCACGGTGACCGTCGCCGACCTGGAGCTGGGCGGCGCGCGCTCGTCGCGCCTCGCGCGGTGGCGCGCCGAGCACGTCGGCTACGTGTTCCAGCAGGCGAACCTCGTGCCCGTCCTGACGGCGTACGAGAACGTGGAGCTGCCGCTCTGGCTCCAGCGACTCTCGCGCAAGGAGCGCCACCGTCGCGTCTCGATCGCGCTGGAGGCCGTGGGCCTCACGGACCGCGCTCACCACCAACCGAAGCAGCTCTCGGGGGGCCAGGAGCAGCGCGTCGCGATCGCGCGCGCGATCGTCGCCGACCCCGAGCTCATCATCGCGGACGAGCCGACTGGCAGCCTCGACGCCGAGTCCGCCGAGGGCGTCCTCGCCCTGCTCCAGCGGCTGAACCGCGAGTTCGGCAAGACGCTCGTGATGGTCACGCACGACCCGAAGGCGGCGGCGTACGGCACGCGCACGCTGCATCTCGACAAGGGGCGGCTGTTCGCTCCGGAGGAAGCGCGATGAGGCTCCTCCGATTCGCGCTCCGCAATCTGCTGCGGCGCCCCGGTCGCACCGCTCTGACGGTGTTCGGGATCGGCAGCGCGATCCTGCTCTTCGTGCTCGTCGAGAGCCTCGCGCTCGGGCTGGAGACCGCGCTGACGAGCGGCGAGTCCGCGCGCACGCTGGTCGTGTACCGCAAGAACCGCTTCTGCCCGCAGACGTCGATCCTGCCGGAGTCCTACGCGGGGCGGATCGAGGACGTCGATGGCGTCGAGTCGGTCCTGCCGGTCAAGGTCTACCTGAACAACTGCCGTGCCAGCCTCGACCTGATCACGTTCCAGGGCGCGCCGGTCGACACGATGCTGGAGCAGCGGGGGATCGACCTCGTCGCTGGCGATCTCGGCGCGTTCCGGAGCGAGGCCGATGCCGCGCTCGTGGGACGGGCGTTCGCGACGCGCAAGGGGCTCGACGTCGGCGACCGGTTCCGCTTCGGCGACGTCGACGTGAAGGTCACCGGAATCTTCGCCGCGGACGCGCGCGTCGACGAGAGCCTGATCCTCACGCACCTCGAGTTCCTCCAGCGGGCAGGACCGGTGAATCGGCTGGGTACCGTCACCCAGCTGGAGGTCCGGATCACCGACGGGGGCCGCGCCGAGGAGGTGTCGCGCGAGATCGACGAGATCTTCGCGCACGCCGAGGAGCCGACCGATACGCGGCTGCGCGCCGCGTTCCTGCAGGGCGCGACGCGGGACCTGAAGGAGATCCTGCGCTTCGGCCGCTGGCTCGGGCTCGCGTGCGTGATCGTCGTGCTCGCGCTCGTCGCGAACACCGTCGTGATGAGCGCGCAGGACCGCGTGCGGGAGTTCGGCGTGCTGCGCGCCGTCGGGTTCCGAGAGGAGCACGTCGGCGCGATGGTGCTCCTGGAGTCGATCGCGCTCGCGGGCATCGGCGCGCTGCTCGGACTCGGGCTCGCGTTCGCGTGGCTGACGCTCGCGCCGGTCGCGATCGGGACCGAGGGCGTCACGATCACGATCGACGCGCCGCCGGCGCTGCTCCTGCGCGGCGCGTCCGTCGGACTGGTGACCGGACTCCTCGCGGGGATCGTCCCCGCCGTGACCAGCGCGCGCCGCGCCATCGTCCCCAGCCTCCGCGTCTGACCATGGGGCTCCCGTTCGACTACGCCGCCCGCAACCTGGGCCGCCGGCGCCTGCGCACCGTGCTGACCGCGAGCTCGGCCGCGCTCGTCGCGGCGCTGCTCGTCGGGACGACGGCCTTCGTGCGCGGGATGTCGGGGACGTTCGCGGGCGCGGCGCGCGACGACGTTGCGCTGCTCCTGTCGAGCGCCGCCGAGGGCGACATCGTGCGCTCGGCCGTGCGCGCGGACCTCGCGCAGCTCGTGCAGGCGGACGTGGCCGGCGTGCTCGTCGCGTCCGGCGAAGTGCACATGGCGACGAACATGCGCGTGGAGGGAGACGACACGGTGCTCCCGGGATTCGTACGCGGGGTCACCGAGCGCGCGTACGCGGTGCACGACGCGCTGACCCTCGTGGAGGGCCGGCTGCCCGAGCCGGGAGAGGTCATCGTCGGGAGCCTCGCCGCGGCCCAGATGGGCGCCTCGCCGTCGGACGTCGCCGTGGGCAGGACGCTGCGCTTCGAGGGCGCCGAGTTCGACATCGTCGGGCGCTTCGTTGCGCCGGGCACGACGCTGGAGGGCGAGGTCTGGACGCCGCTCGCGCCGCTGCGCGGGATCGTGCAGCGCGACGACGACTCGGTGGTCTTCGTCAAGCTCGACGCGCCGCGGACCTTCCGCGACCTCGACTACTACGCGACGCGCCGCGTCGACCTGGAGGTCGTCGCGCTGTCGAGCGTCGAGTACTACCGCCAGCTCTCCGCGTACTTCCAGAAGATCCGCGCCATGGCGTGGGTCCTCGCGGCGCTGATCGCGGCTGCGGCGCTCTTCGGCGGCGCGAACACCATGGCGGCCGCGGTGCAGGACCGCGTGCGCGAGCTCGGCACGCTGCGCGCCCTCGGCTACGACGGGGGCGCGGTCGCGCGGTCGCTGGCGCTGGAGTCGCTCCTGCTCTGCGCGAGCGGCGGCGTGCTCGGGCTCGTGCTCGCGCGCCTGACCCTGTCCGGCGGCGCCGTCAGCCTCGCCATGAGCGCGTTCGCCCTCGACGTCGACGCCGTCGCGATCGTCGTCGGCTTTGCCGGCTCCCTCGTCCTCGGCGTGCTGGGGGTCGTTCCCGCGGCCTGGCGCGCCCTCCGTCTTCCCGTCGCCGTCGCCCTCAAGGAGGACTGACGTCGCGGGCTCTTCCATCACTCGAAGCGAATCGAACCATGAGACAGCTCCTCTTCTCTCCGGCGCTCGTCGCGCTGTTCCTCCTCCCCTGTGCGGTGGGCTGCTCCGGCGGTGCTGCCGATGCGAACACGTCCGACGCGGGCGAGGCGGCGGTCGGCGCGCCGACGACCCTGCCCGAGTCGTTCTGGTCGTCCAACACCACCGCGGATGCGAAGGACGTCTTCACCCTGCGCGAGGAAGACCTCGCCGGTCAGACGATCACCGTGCGCGGGACCGTCAAGGACTTCGTCGAGGGACTCGCCGCGTTCGTGCTCGTGGAGGACTCGCTCCTCTCGTGCGACGAGATCCCGGGCGACAGCTGCCCGACGCCGTGGGACTACTGCTGCACGGACCCGGACGAGCTCGCGCGCGGGACGGCGTTCGTAGAGTTCCACGACGACGGCCGCCCCGGCGAGTGGGCGGTCGAGGGCTTCCACGGCATCGAGCGCCTCAGCGAGGTCGTCGTGACCGGCGAGCTGTCGATCGACGAGGCCGACAACCTGAGCCTGGTGGCGACGTCGATCCGGCTGCAGTGAGGGCGCCGCGCGGTCAGGCGTAGAGGTCCGCGCGCTGGACGGGGTCGTCGGTGCGGTTTCGGCTCGGAACCGTCCCGGCTGCGGGACGCGTCGTGGGCACCAGGCGAGACTCGCGTCGATGCCGCGTGCGCCTGGCGTCTTGCGGGTTCCGGGAACCGCAGTACGGTCGAGACGTGCGCGATGCACTCCGCTCGCGCTGCTCGCTGCCCTTGCCCTTCCTTGTCATGACGCTTGCCGCGACCCCCCCCGCAATCGGCGTACCTTTGCCGCTCTTGCGCTCGCACTCTCGCTTCCGTCCCTCGCCGTCGCCCGTCAGGGGCTGGTGACGAAGCTCTCCGACGTGCACCCGGGATCGCTCCCGAATGCGTTCGTCGGCACCGATGACCTCCAGCACCTGTTCCTCGGTGAAGGCGGACAGATCGCCTTCATCGACATGGCTGCGGCGCCGACCGGCGGCGGAGCGCAGCTCATGCCGGACGCCACCAAGGTGATCCAGATCGGCGCGCTGGGCGCGCTCCCCGCGGAGCTCCTGCTCGACCCAGGGCAGCACGTGGACCTCGACGGGAACGGCGACTTCCTCGACGACACGGACGACCTGATCTACATCGCCGCGGGACAGATGGGCCTGTGGGCGATGGAGGCGAACCCGGACCCTCTGGTGCAGAATCGCGTGATCCGGATCGACGATCGCGGGAACGCGTCGGGGCCGACGACGCTGCAGCGCAGCCGACGCTTCTGCAACCAGCTGGAGATCGTGCAGATCGGGCCCGAGCGCTTCCTTGCGGCGACGTTCGCGCGGAAGGAAAGGTCGGTGCTCAGGCTGTATCGACTGTCGGACATCCACGCGCTCTTCCACGCCGCCGCGAGCGAGACCGGTAGCGAGCTCAATCCGTTCCTCCAGGTGCACATCGGCAAGCGCACCGATGTACCGCCGGGGCAGTCAGAGAAGTCGTTCGGCCGCTCGTACGCGCTCGGGATGACCGTCGACCAGGAGGAGGCAGCGGACGTGAACGGCGAATCGGCCGACCTCTACGTCGCGATGAACACCGGGGGGCTCGTGAAGGTGTCGCTCGACGCCGGGACGCTGACGTCGGCCCCCCGGCCGCCGTGGTTGCCTCCCGGGCCGCCGCTCACGATCGTGGATTCGATCGACTTCACGAAGACCTGGGGTCCGGTCTTCGGAGATGGCACCAGCTACTCGACGCCAGTCCTGGGCACGGTCAAGAACAGCTCGGGGTATCCCGCCGCGTGGTACGAGAATCTCAAGGTGTATGACCCGACGCGAACCGCGCGCTTCAATGACCTGGCGCGGGACGATGCTCCTGCATTCGTCGACTCGGTCGTGCAGGACACGATCAACTCCGCTGGTGAGCGCCAGCACTACCTGTACGCGGCGGTCGATCATCTGAACTGGGTGCGATTCGACTTGGACTTGCACGCGTGGGGGCCGAACATGTTGATCGATCACCATGAGGGCGCCCCCCAACCCGTCCGGTCGACCGTCGACTGGAGGATCCCGACCGGTGGGACGTCGAACGTGACCTTCGACGGGGGGGGAAGGGAGCACGTCCGCCCGATCAACATGCCGTCGACCTTCAACTCGAGCGGCATGGAGATCCCGTTCACCGGGTTCCTGTATGCGCGGAGACTGTGCCTGATCGAGCCGCCCGCCGGCAGTGCCTCGGTCGAAGGTCCACTCCTGGTGTCGACTTGCGCGGGCTCACCCTTCTTCGTTCTCAGCGACGTCTTTGCGCCGCGCTCGGCGTACACCCACTCATTCTACGGCGTCGGCGGCGTTCCCTTGCAGATCTCGCAGGCGATCGGGTCCAAACGTGTCGCGGTCATCGTCTACGACACCGCGACGATCAACTCCTTGACCTATCCGACCGAGGCGGTGCACAGCGAGATCGGGTACCACGAGGTAGGAGGCGGCGTGCTCTGGGCGCCCAAGGACCAGTCCGGCTACCCCAACCCCGACGAGGTCCAGATCCTTCACGACGGCACGGCGGCCATCAACTCCATCCTGATCCCGCCGATGGAGACCCAGGGCGTTTGCCTGAGCACGTTCGAGTTCGGCGCCTGGTTCCAGGACGAACCCCAGGACTTCTTCCTCCGCAACGAACTCGACGTTCCCGGTCGTTACACGTTCTCTGTCGGGTGGAGCGAGCTCGATCCGAACGTCATCTACACGGGCATCAACGACAACAAGCAGATCCAGCACGACGGGGCGCTGCGGACCGTCGTGGATTCGTCCGGTGATCTGGTGATCGAGCCCGTCGGTCCAGCGCCCCCCGCGGGCGTGTTCCCGAGCGGGTCGACGGGGGACCTGCGGATGGTGATGGGGCTCGCGCCCAAGGACGATTGTCAGTGGATCGACCCGGATAGCTCGACCACGAGCTGGTTCGTCGGAAGGGCGGAAGACGTCGACGCGCCAGGTCAGTCCCTCATCCTCTGGGGCTTGTTCAAGGTGGAGATCGACCTTGGCATTCCGTCGGTGGTCCAGGACAAGACGTGGTTCATCGGATACGCCCAGGATCGATGGGGACGCACGGGCCGAGGCGGCGGCTACGACACGGCGACCACGACGCCGGCGGAGTACTCGGATTGGATCGAAGAGCAAGTGGGCGGAACGGCACCGCGATCGCTCGCGTTCTACTGCCGGGCAGGGACGCCGGACTCGATCGAAGTCGTGAATCGGCAGCGGCTTGTCGACACGCTCGCGGGGGAGCCAGACGGAAGCGGAAGTCCCGAGTTGTGGGACCCGACCTGGTCACTCGTGTCCTTCAACGGTCACCCGGAGTACGACCCGATGCCGAATACCGACCGCGACCTCGTCGACGGAATGCAGGCGCCGTCCGGACCGACCGATGAGTTCGAAGCGGCGCAGGACTGGTGGGCGGCGAGGGATCCGGTGATCAACGAGGCAGCGAACACGCTCGCGTGGGGAGGTGAGTGCGTGTTCTTCCCTCCGACGACTGCCGCGCCGGACGGACGATGGGTTTTCGTGAGCCCGTGCTTCTACCTCTCGAACTCGTCAGCGCTCGCTCCGAAGAATCCGATGGGCGACATGGATCTCGACAACGACTTCGCTGCCTGGTTCAGCACGAGCGAGCTCTCGACGTCTCCTCGTCATCAGGAGCTCATGGACAACTTCGACCATGGGTTCATCCAGTTCTGGGACATCTCGAATCCGGAAGACCTCGAGGCCACAGATGCGCTCGATCCCGCAGTCGGCTTCCAGCCCATCGATGAGTACACCGAGCTACAGTTCGGGTACCCGAGGGGGTCTTCGAGAATGCCCTGGATCATCTTCCCCGATGCCGGTAGCTCGGCCTTCGAGCTCGAGTCGTTCGTCTTCGACACCGAGGTGGGTCCGCGCGTCATGCTCGCGTGTGCAGACTTCGGCGGCAGCGTACTCGTCTATGACATCACCGACGTACCTGACATGGTGCCTGCCACTCTCGTCGCCCAATGGTCCGCGCCCGAGCGGTTCTACGACGAGGCTCGGCACTTCCTTCCGGGAAGCTCCAGCCCCGGGCGACAGGTCGGCATCGTGTGGTCGATCGCGGTCGATGACGAGTCTTCGAGTGAGGTCGCGATCTATGCCGGCGTGCACGACTACGGGATCGTACCGCTCGTGTTCAAGGACAGGCTCGCTGGGCCGGGCGAGGACCTCGGGTTCCTTCCCGACCCGGTTCGGGTCGAGACGGCGGGCAACCCGTTCGCGCTTCGCCTGCGACCCGCGTCACCTGGGGTCGAGAAGGCGCTGATCGTGTCCGATGGAATCGGAGGACTTCGGCTCTACGTGGAGGAGGACTGAATGAAGCGGCTCATAATGGCATCCGTCGTCGTGGGAGGGGCTTGCCTTCCGGCAGGGGCCCAGGAACTCCACGGCGTCTTCGATGGGCGTCTCCAGGATCAGGTCAACCGCGCGGAGCGCGCCAGTGACGTCGACGGAGACGGGACTCCGGACCTCCTCGTCTCCCTCAAGACCGCCCGACGGACGGGTACCGGAGAGGGCGGAGTGGCCTTCGTCTCGGGTCGAACGCTCGCGCTGATCTCGGGTCCATTCTTCGGCGATGGCGGCATTGGCTTCATCGCTGGCTTCAATCTCGCGGGTGACTTCAACGGGGACGGGGTGCCCGATGCGATGCGTGGAGGAGTGGACGGGGGTCTCCCCGGTTCGATGCCCGAGTTCCGCCTCTACAGCGGCGCCGATGGCTCGACGCTCCGCGTCTTCCCGGATCCCGGTGTCGACGACTGGGGCGGAGTCTGCTCGCCGCTGGGCGACATCGACCAGGACGGATTCGACGACGTGATCCTCGGCGAGGACTTCGGGGACAACCTCTTCATCTACGGCGGCCCGGACGGCCATCTGATCCGGGCGCACGCTGACATGGGGTCCTGGTTCTGTGCCGTGCGATCGATCGGCGATCTGGACGGAGACTGCGTGCCGGACTACGCGATCGGCACGCCTGCCCAGAGCCGAGTACGCGTCTACTCGGGCGCGACGGGAGCCGTTCTGCACGACATCAGCGGCGTTGGTCCACCTGCGCTTGGGATCGACGTCTGCGGAGTCGGGGATTTCGATGGTGACGGCGTGCCGGACTTCGCGGCTGGTGCCGCGCTCGGCCCGAACTCTGGTGCGATCGCGGGAGAGGTCCTGGTCTTCCGCGGTAGCACTGGCGAGATCGCCTACCGATTCCAAGGCGAGGATCCCTTCTCACCAGGACCAGCCAACTTCGGGGAGGGCATCGACGGCGGATTCGACGTCAACGGTGACGGCGTGCCGGACCTGATCGCGGGGGCTCCGAAGCCGTACAACACGATAGGGAGTCGGGGCTACATCAACGTCTATTCGCTACGCACCGGGACACTCCTGTACTCACGACGGCGCCGGACGGACGCGTTCCAGCGACTCGAGTTCCCGCGCTTCTACGGCGATCTGGACGGAGACGGTCTGTCGGAGTGGGGCTTCGGCGACGAGATCAACGACGAGCCCCACTTCGGCTCCGGCCGCATCTGGATCTACCGCGGCGCCGCCGGCGACGCCGAGCAGATCTGCGCTGGCGAGCCGAACTCGACCGGCGTCCCGGCGCGCCTGATCTGGAACGGCCCGACGCGGGTCGGCGATGAGCGCATGTCGCTCCGCCTGGAGGACGGCCCACCGGGTGAGACGGCGCTCGTCTTCTACGGTGCGCCCCAGACGCCGCAGCCGGCGTTCGACGGGACGCTCTGCCTCGCGCGGCCCGCGTTCCGCCTGACGCCACCGATCGCGCTAGACGCGCAGGGCGCGGCGAACATCCGTATCGGCTGGTCGAGCGGCGCCCACACGGTGCCCGGCCCGACCGCATGGACGCCGGGAAGCACGTGGGCCGTACAGGCGATCTACCTGGACCCGACCGGCCCGGGCGGCACCGGCCTCAACACGACGAGCGCGTGGCGCGTCGTGCCGCTGCCGTAGGCTGACCGTCTCCAGTGAAAGCGCCGTGCGGTCAACCGCGCGGCTCCTTGCCCGGGCGGTGGATGCCCATCGCCTTCATCCGCGATGTGAGGGTCGTCGGGCGCACGCCGAGGAACTCGGCGGCGCTGCCGGGCCCGGCGATCTTCCAGCGGTGCTCATCCAGTACTGCGAGGAGGTTCCTCCGCTCCAGCTGCTGGACTTCGTCGAACGTGAGTAGAGCCGGGCCATTCGCAGCTGTGTCGGTGGGTTCCGCGCGCTTCGCCGCGATCGGGAGCTCGAGCGCGAGTCGACCCCCGCGCGCGCCGATCAGCGCGCGCTCGATCACGTTCTGCAGCTCGCGCACGTTGCCCGGCCAGTCGTAGGACGCGAGCGCCTCGACATCGCGCGCGCGGAGCTCCGGCCGTGGCCCGCTGCGCGCCCACGAGCCGGTCTCGACGAAGCGCTGGGCGAGCGCGGCGATGTCGCCGCTGCGCTCGCGCAGCGGCGGGACGCGGATCGGGAAGACCGAGAGCCGGTAGAAGAGGTCCTCGCGGAACCGGCCGGCCGCTACCTCGGCGGCGAGGTCGCGGTTCGTCGCCGCGACCACGCGGACGTCGACGGCGCGCTCGCGCTCCTCACCGATGCGCGAGAAGCGGCCCTCCTGGAGCGCGCGGAGGAGCTTGCCCTGGAGGTCGAGCGGGATCTCGCCGACCTCGTCGAGGAAGAGCGTCCCGCCGTCGGCGACCTGGAAGCGGCCGGCGCGGTCGCGGACGGCGCCGGTGAACGAGCCCTTCACGTGGCCGAAGAACTCGCTCTCGAACAGCTCGTGCGGGATCGACGCGCAGTTGACGCGCACCAGGGTTCGCTCGGCGCGCGGGCTCGCGTCGTGGACCGCCGTCGCGACGAGCTCCTTGCCCGTCCCCGACTCGCCCTCGATCAGGACGGACGCGTCGGTCGGAGCCACGACGTCGACCTGTTCGAGGACGCGTCGGATCGCGGCGCTCGTCCCGACGATCGAGCTGCCGGCGCGGACGGTCTCGATCTCCTCGCGCAGGTAGTCGCGCTCCAGCTTGAGCTGACGCTTGAGCCCGGTGACCTCGGCGAACGCGCGCGCGTTCGCGACCGCGGCCTGGTGCGCGAAGGTGTGGAGCCAGCCGAACGCCTCGTCGGTGACGGGCTCGCGCGAGAAGACCGCGAGGGCGCCGAGGACCTCGCCGCGGAACGCCAGCGGGTGGCCCGCGAAGCAGCCGATGCCCTCGTCGGCGGCCCAGGCAGGGCGCGCCAGCCACTTCAGCCCGTCCTCGCAGCGATGGAGGCGCGGCTCGCCCGACGCTCCGATCGCCCCGACCTGGCGGACGCCGAGCGGGAAGCGGCGGAACGACCCGTCGATGCGGGTCCAGTCGAGGGCGGGATCGACGACGGACGCGCCCGCGCTGGCGCGCAGGTGAAGGCACTCGGTCCGGTCGGGGCACTCGGCCTGGAACGTGCACGAGTCGCAGACGTCCCCGGGCCCGCGGAGCCAGATGCGAGCGAGCGCGACACAAGGCTCCTGCGCGAGGCCCTCGACGATCGTCCGGAGCGCGCGCTTGGGATCGAGCGCCTGCGCGACGTCGAGCGCGGCGGCTTGGAGGGTCTCGGGATTCATGGGGGGGAAGTCGGTGTGACGGAATCTCGTGAGCGCGGGACGAGATGTCGTGAGAGCGCGAAATGTCGTCGCGCAGGGCAGATGGGTCAATCGACGCAAGCCTCTGGTGAGCAGTGGTTTGCGGTCAGCGGCGTCGACGTCTTCTTCCGTGAGGCTGGCGCGAAGAGCGACCCGCAGGTCGTGCTTCTCCACGGCTTCCCGACGTCCTCGCACATGTTCCGCAACCTCATCCCCGAGCTCGCGGACGACTACCACGTGATCGCACCCGACTTCCCGGGCTACGGCCTGAGCGCGGCGCCGTCGGTCGACGAGTTCGAGTACACGTTCGACCACCTCTCCGGGATCATCGACGAGCTGCTCGAGCGGCGCGGCTTCGACAGCTACGCGCTCTACCTGATGGACTATGGCGCGCCGGTCGGCTATCGGATCGCGGCGGCGCACCCCGAGCGCGTGACGGCGCTGCTCGTCCAGAACGGCAACGCGTACGTCGAAGGGCTGCGCGAGTTCTGGGACCCGCTGAAGAAGTACTGGGAGTCGGAGTCCGCCGAGGACGCGGACGCGCTCCGGCCCTTTCTCTCGCTCGAAGGAAAGAAGTGGCAGTACCAGCACGGAACGCGCCACCCCGAGTCGATCAGCCCTGACAACTGGATGGTCGCTCAGCCGCTGCTCGACCGTCCCGGGAACCAGGAGATCCAGCTCGCGCTGTTCCTCGACTACCGCTCGAACGTGCCGCTCTACCCCGACTGGCAGCGCTACTTCCGCGAGCACCAGCCGCCCACGCTGATCGTCTGGGGCAAGAACGACCACATCTTCCCCGCGGAGGGCGCCCACCCGTACCTGCGCGACCTGCCGAGCGCGGAGCTTCACGTGCTCGACACGGGGCACTTCGCGCTCGAGGAGGACGGGGAGCGCATCGCGGCGGCCATCCGCAGCTTCCTGGCCGAGAACGTCCAGCGCTAGCCGGTTCCGCCGCCCCTTCATCCCATCGCACCAACGCCCAACCCACTCGATCCGATGCAACTCACGACGCCGAAAGCACAGCTCGCGCCGCCCTTCGACCTCGACGTTGCGCTCCGCAAGGTCCGCCTCGCGGAGGACGCCTGGAACTCCCGCGACCCGGAGCGTATCGCGCTCGCCTGCAGCCCGGACAGCCGCTGGCGCAACCGGGACACGTTCCTCCAGGGGCGTGACGAGATCCGCGCCTTCCTCCGCGGCAAGTGGGAGCGAGAGCGCGACCACCGGCTCATCAAGTCGCTCTGGGCCCACGGCGACGAGCGCATCGCGGTCCGCTTCCAGTACGAGTGGCTCGACGCCGACGGCCAGTGGTTCCGCTCCTACGGGAACGAGAACTGGGAGTTCGACGCGGAGGGACTGATGTCGTGGCGCCAGGCGAGCATCAACGACGTGCCGATCCTCGAAGCAGATCGCAAGTTCCGCTGGGACGCGCCCGGGCCGCGGCCCGAGCGCCACCCGGGGCTGGCCGAGCTGGGTCTTTGAGCGGGCTCCCCCGGTTTCCGCGAGTTTCTGGCCATTCCTGGACCTCCGCGCCGTTCCACCGGACGGCACGGAGGTCTTCTCATCATGCGCAGGTTCTTGCGCCTCACCTCGACCGCTCTGCTCTGCGCGCTCATCTGCGCTCATGTCTACGCCGGGGGACTCGCGCAGAGTCCTGCACCGGGCCTCGACGGGTCGATCCGCGAGGCTCGTGATCTCGTCGTCTCGCTCGAGCAGAATGGCGGCGCGGCCGTTGACCTCGCCCACGCCGAGGTTCATCTCGCGACCCTTCTCTGGCACGACTACCGGCTCGACGAAGGCGAGCGCTTCGCGCGTCGGTCGGCGGAGCGGTTCGCCACGGCCGCGCTCGCGGGCGATGCGTTCGACGCGCGGCTCGTCGCGGCGAGCATCCTGGCCGAGCATCGGCCGCTCGAGGGATTCGAGGAGATCGATGGGCTGATCGAGGAAGCCCGGTCGACGTACGGACCGAATTCGCCGCGAACTGGACGCGCGGGGGTCGCCCTCGCTCGCGCGTACGCGCGCGCGTACCGGGTCTCGAAGGCCCGGTCGGCGGCCCGGCAAGCGCTCGACGCGCTCGATCCAGAAGAGCCGGACGTGGCCGGAGAGCGCGCGATGGCGCACATCGTGATCGCGCTCGCGGCGCTGTACGAGGCGCGCGCCGAGGAGGCCGCAGGGCTGGACGAGCACATCGAGGTGCTCGCCAGAGCGATCGGGGCGGACCACCCGAGCGTCCTCTGGGCGCGCTCGGCCGCGACCCAGCGGGAGGTTCTCGCAGGCGAAACGGCGCGTGCGATCGAGCTGCGCGGCGAGATCCGGGAGACGCGCGAGAGGATCTTCGGCCCGGACCATCCGGACGTCGCCATCAGCCTGTGGACGGTCGGGATGGAGCGCGTCCAGCAGGCCCGCTACGCGGAGGCGTCAGCGATCCTCGAGAAGGCGGACTCGGTCTTCGCGTCACGTGGGCTGCAGAAGAACATCCATCGCGCAGCACTGCTCGTCGATCTCGCCGAGCTGCGGATCCTCACGGACCGGCTCGACGAGGCGGGTGCGGCCCTCGATGACGCCGAGCTGGTGCTCGCAGAACAGCTCGGGCCGTCGAGCGAGATGCTCTGCGACCTGCTCCAGACGCGCGCGCAGCTTCTCCGGAGTCGAGCGCGCTTCGGCGCTGCGATCGACGTCGCGAAGCGCTGCGTGGCGATGCGAGAGGAGTGCTGGGGCTCGGAGTCCATCTGGACGGCGAACGCGCTCAGCACGCTTGCGGCGCTCTACCAGAACGTCGGCCGCAACGAGGACGCGCGCCCGCTCATCGCGCAGGTCTTCGAGATCCGGAGCGCCGTCTTCGGCGAGGCATCCGTCGCCGCGGCGAACAGCCTCAACGATCTCGCTCTGCTCGAGCAGCGTCTCGGCAACTCTCGGACGGCGCTCGAACTGTACGAGCAGGCGCTCGAGTTCTACCTGGAGCAGTCGCTCCCGGAAGACCACCCGAACTGCGCGACCGTCCTCACGAACATGTCGTGGGCTCTGCTCAGTCTCGGTGAGTACGACGCGGCGCACGCTGCGGCTCGGGAGGCGACGCACGCGCGCGTCGCGCGTATGGGCGCGAAGAACATGCAGATCTTCGACAACTGGCTCGTGCTCGCGAACCTCGCCACGATCGCCGGGCGGTACGACGAGGCCCTGCAGCACTGCGAGAGCGCGCGAACCCTCCTCGAGGCGGCGCGCGAGCTGGGACACCCGGACTACGCACGCATCGACATCTCCAGCGCGATGATCCGGCGGCACATGGGCGATCTCGTCGGAGCGTTCGATGACGCGACGCAGGCGATCGCCCTGAGGGAGAGCTTCTTCGGGCCCGACGCGCCCCGTGTTGCCGAGGCCTACCTCGTACGCGGATACATCCTGCTCGCGCGAGGGAAGACGGAGGAGGCCGAGCGCGACGGCGAGCGCGCCCTCGAGATTCATCTCGCGGCCGACGGACCCGACGGATATGCGACCACCTACTCGCTCGATCTACTCGGTCGCGTCGCCATCGAGCGCGGCCGTCTCGATCGAGCAGAGTCGTACTTCACGCGCGCCAGGGACGTCCGGCTGCGTTACTCGCCAAGGAGCCTCGACACGCTGGTAGTACGCTCCAACGCCGCCTCCGTGCTCGCGTATCGCGGCCGATTCGACGAAGCGATCGCCGAGGTCGAGGTCATCGATGCGGCGCTGGAGGACGCCTTCGACTTCTATCATCCGGAACGGGTGCTCGCTCTCGTCAAGCAGGCGCAGATCCACATGTGGAAGGGCGACGAGGACCTTGCGCGAGAGACGTTCGCTCGCGCGCAACCGATCGTCGAGCGGATCTTCGGTCCCGAGAACTCGACTGCGGTCAAGGCAACGCGCAACCACGCGACCTTCCATCTCGCTGCGGGGGACATCGACTCGGCCTGGGATCTCATCGCACGCGCGCTGGGAGCCAGCGAGGTCCGTCTCCGCCGACTGCTCTCCTGGACCTCGGAGGTGGACGCGATCCTCCACGCGACCGAGGAGCGTCACGCGCTCCAGGAGATGCTGCTGATCCTCGACGCGGCGCCGTCGCCCGCGCGCGAGGAAGCGGCGTACGCCTGGTTCCTCCGCTGGAAGGGGCACGTCTTCCGCGGCGGCGCCGCGCGGCGAGAGCAGCTCGCCGCCTCGCTGGAGCCCGACGTACGGGCGAAGCTCGACGAGCTGCGTTCCGTCCAGACGGCGCTCTCGACGATGCTGACCGTCCGTGACGTCCCGCACCCCGACGCCCATCAGGAAGCGCTCGACGACCTGCGCAAGCGCCGAGATCGGCTGGAGACTCGCGTCATGCGGTCCGTCGAGTCGACGGGCGAAGAGCGCGAGGTGCGGCCGCGAGAGCTCGCCCGGCGCCTCCCGGCGGACGCCGTGCTCGTGGACTTCTTCGTCCACGACTCGTTCGAGGTGTCCGCGATCTCGGAGGGGCTCGGCAGGAACCCGGTCCGGCCGGTGGGGCAGCGTGTCACCGCCTGGGTCCTGCGGCCGGGTGCGGAGGCCGCGGTCCGGATCGACCTCGGGCCGAGCGGGCCGATCCGAGACGCGGTGTCGGCCCACCTGACGGTGGTGTCGTCCGATCGTGGCCTCGGGTCCGCCAGTGAGGAAGAGGTCGATGAGGCCGATCCGCGCGTCCACGATCTCGTCTGGAAGCCCCTCGTGCCCCACGTCGGCGAAGCGCGCACCGTCTACGTCTCGCCCGACAGCTTCCTCGCGAACCTCCCCTTCGAGACCGTTCTCGCCGGGGACCGCTACCTCATCGAGGATCGCGCGTTCGTCTATCTCCAGAGCGCGCTCTCGCTCGTCCGTCCCGCGGCACCCGACGACGAGGACGGCGCCGACGATGCTCCGAGCTTCCTCGCCGTGGGCGCGATCGAATACTGGAACGAGGACGACGAGGAGTCCGACCCCGTCACACCGCGGACCCGTGGCATGGCGGATCTCGGGCCCTGGGTGAATCTCACGGAGACGCGTCGCGAGGTCGACGAGCTCGAATCGCTGCACGAGCGCACGTTCGAGGGTGGGGGGCGAACCGTCCTCCGCGAGGCCGTTCCCACGGAGGAGCGTCTGAAGGAGGAGCTGGGTGCGTACGACATCGTGCACCTCGCGACGCACGGCTTCTTCGCGGGAGAGGACGTGCCCTCGCTCGCGAGCACCGGTGCCGACGGTCCGGCGCTCCACGCGAGCGACGCGCGATTCAGTGAGCGCCTCGTGGCCGGCTACCTGCCCGGGCTGCTCGCAGGCGTCGTGTGCGCAGCCGCCAACGTCGGCGGTTCCGCGAACGACAACGGGCTTCTCACGGGCGAGGAGGTCTCGTGGATCGACCTCCGTGGCTGCGATCTCGTCGTTCTGTCGGCGTGTCAGACCGGACTCGGTTCGGCCCGGAGCGGAGAGGGTCTCATGAGCCTGCGCCGCAGCTTCCACCAGGCGGGTGCCCGCACGGTCGTGAGCTCGATGTGGAAGGTCCGCGACGACGAGACCGTGAGACTGATGAAGCGCTTCTACGCGGAGATGTGGGTCGGGGGCCTCAGCAAGGGAGATGCGCTGCGTCAGGCTCAGCTCTGGATGCTCGCTCGCAACCGCGGGCGCTACGGCCGCGGAATGCCGTTCACGTGGGGCGCGTTCGTTCTGTCGGGAAGGGCCGACTGAAGGGACCCCGACTCAGCGCCGCGGTCGCCAGTCCGGATCCTGGTCCATCCCAGGATCGTCGGTGATCCGGCGCGGCCGGGTCGATCCTCGCTCGATCACGTAGAGGTCGGCGTTGCCGCCGCGCACCGACGCGAAGACGACGGTGCCGTCGGCGTCCGGCGCGCCGCCCCACGACGCGACGCTGCGGTCGACGAATGCCCGCCGCAGCGCGTCCGCGTCCTCCAGCGGCGCGGCGTCGGCACCGCTCGCCGCCATGCGCACGACGACGTCGCTCGCTCCGGTGCGCGGCGACGCGCGCGAGAAGACGATCTCGGTCGCGTCGGGCGACCAGCGAGGGCGCGCGTCCTCGCCAGCACGACGGGTGAGGCGGACGGCGCCGCTGCCGTCGATCTTGGTGCAAAAGACCTCCTCGTCGCCGTCCTCCAGCGACGAGAACACGATCCGCTCCCCGTCCGGCGACCAGTCCGGCCACCTGCAGAACTGCTGTTCGGTCGGCAGCGGCGTCTCCACGCCGCTCTCCAGCTCGACGGTCCAGAGGGCCGGGTCGCCGCCGCGCGTCGACACGAACACGAGCTTCTGTCCGTCCGGGGACCATGCGGGCTGGCCTGAGCGGCCGTCGGTCGAGACGCGCTGGAGGTCGGCGCCGTCCGCGCCGACGATCCACACGTCGCGCGTCCCGCCGCCCGCCGACTCGAACGCGATGCGGGCGCCGTCCGGCGACCAGCGCGGATGGCGGTCCTCGCGGTCGGTCTCCAGCAGGCGGGTCGCAGCGCCGCTGCTCACGTCCATGACGTAGAGCTGGTGCGTTCCTGTCCGGTCGGACGTGAACACGATCTCGCGCGGCGCGGGGGCATCCGGGGTCGCGGCGAGCGCGCCGAGCGGGAGGACGATCCACGCCAGCATCACGGAAGCTCCAGCGCGATCGCGCGCTCTCCGTCCCGCAGATACAGCGTTCGCCCCACGAGCGTCGGGGCCGTCCAGGCTTCGGACCCGAGGACCTTCGCGCGCGCGAGCTCCTCACCACCCGGCGCGACGAGCCGCAGCGTGCCGTCGCCGTCGAGCGCGATGAGCTTCCCGTCCGCGGCGAGCAGCGTCGACTTCGGCACGCCGCGACGCTTGTACCGCGTCTCGCCCGACGCGACATCGACGCCGACGAGGAAGGACTCTCCGTCGGCGGCGTGCAGCGCGCCGTCGAGCAGGACGCCGTTGCCGTGCTGGACCTTGAGGCGGCGGTTCGTCCACGTCCGGTCGAGCGCCCAGCCCTGGCGCTCGTTCCCCGTGAGCCGCCAGGCCTGAACGCCCTTGCCGTCGTACGCGTGCGAGACGAAGAGCTGGGCGGTATCGGGATCCCACGCCGGACTGAACGACACGTTGTCGATCGCATCGGTGCGCACCCGCCCGCGCCAGCGCAGGTCGCCGGTCGCAGGGTCGAGGCCGACGAGCAGGTTCGTGCCGTGCAGGACGAGGTGCTCTGCACCGCCGTGCTCGATCACTCGCGGGGACGCGTGGCTGCCCAGGAAGCTGTGGCGCGCCCAGGCCGTGCTCCCGTCGTCGCGTCGAAGCGCGATCGCCGACGGACCGGGGCCGCCCGTGCCCGCGAACACGATCGTCTCGCCCCAGGCGACGGGGCTCGCCGCGTAGCCCGACTGGGGGAGGTCCACGCCGTGCGTGACGACGAGGTCACGGCTCCAGAGGAGCTCGCCGGTCGCCCCGTCGAACGCGTGGGCCTTCGCGTCGATGCCGACGGTGATGACCCGGCCCTCGTCGTCGACGAGCGGAGTCGCGTGGGGACCGCCGTATGCAGAGCTGCGCGTCGCGTAGCGCACCGTGTAGGCGAACGACCAGAGGGTCTCGCCGTTGCGGGCATCCAGCGCGACGACGGTCTCGCGCTCTCCGTCGCCGAACATCGTGAAGGCGCGGTTCCCGGCGACGACGAGCGCGGAGTGGCCGCTCCCCAGCGGACGCGACCAGAGCTCGCGCGGACCGCCGCGAGCCGAGGAGTCTGCCCCGAAGTCGGCCCAGGCGTCAGCCAGCGGCGGCGCGTCCGCGGCGAAGCTGCGTTCGGGGCCGCCCCACTGCCTCCAGTCGGTCCCGGAGAGCGGGAGCGCAGCGAGGATCGGTAGCACGAGCGCGGGTCCCATACCGCGTCGTTCGCCGGTCCTGGAAGCGGAGATTCCGCTGTGCGGCCCCGTCGACCCGGCATTTACGCGTGCGCTGCATCCACCGCCCCCTGCTCCGCGGAGTACCGACGGATCGATTCTCTTCCGAAGAACGCCATGCTGATCCCGATCGCCTTCGCCGCCCACGCGCTCACGTCGCCCGCTCTTGCTCCCCACGCAGCCGAGACCGGATGGCCCTCGTTCCGTGGAGCCGGCGGCGCAGGCAACGCCGCGGCCCACCCGACGAAGTGGAGCGAGGAGAGCAACGTCGCCTGGAAGGTGAACGTGCCCGGCGGCGGCTGGTCGTCGCCGATCGTCCTCGACGGCAAGGTCTTCGTCACGACCGCGGTCCAGCCAGGCGTCGAGGGCGGCGGGCGCCCGGTCGGGTACGCCGGCGGCCTCCGGACACCGCAGTCGATGGGCGCCGGTGCGCCGAAGCCGGAGGACGAGATGATCTTCCAGGTCCTCGCGTACGACCTCGAGTCCGGCGAGCTCGCGTTCGAGAAGGAGATCGGCCGCCGCGTCCCCGACCACGGTGTCCACCCCTGCAACACGTTCGCGACCGAGACCCCCGCGACCGACGGCGAGCGGATCGTCGTCTACTTCGGGATGGTCGGGCTCGTCGCGTGCCTCGACGCGAAGGGCGAGACGCAGTGGACCAAGGACATCGGCATGTTCCCGATGACCGCCGACTTCGGCACCGGCAGCTCGCTCGCGATCCACGACGGCCTCGTCTTCGTCCAGAGCGACAACGCGAGCGCCAGCTTCGTGACCGCTTTCTCGGTGGAGAGCGGCGAGGAGGCATGGAGCGCCGAGCGTCCCAAGGGCAGCGCGTGGGCGAGTCCGATCCTGTGGAAGCACGGGGAGGTCACCGACCTCGTGCTCTGCGGGCCCGACACCGTCACCGGCTACGACCCCGCGTCCGGCGAGCAGCGCTGGCGAGTTGCGGGCATGGGTGGTTCCTTCAGCGCCACCCCCGGGTCGAACGAAGAGCGCCTCGTCTTCGGGAACAGCGGACCGATGCGTCGGGGCCCGCTGCTCTCCCTGCGCCCGAGCGCGGAGGGCACGATCAGCGCCAGGTCCGACGAAGCGTCGGCGATCGAGTGGAACGTCGACCGCGCGGGCCCCGGGTTCTCGTCCCCCATCCTCGTCGACGGCCTCGTGTGGGTCGTGGACTCGCAGGGCATCCTGAACTGCCGCGACGCGGCGACGGGCGAGGAGATCTACGACGAGCGCCTCCCCGACGCGCGCAACATCGTGGCGTCGCTCTGGACCGACGGAGATCACGTGTTCATCCTCTCCGAGGAGGGGCAGTGCTACGTCGTTCCTGTCTCGCCGGAGTTCGAGGTGATCGCGACGAACCAGATCGAGGGGACGTTCTGGGGCACGCCGTCCGTCGTCGACGGCAACCTCCTGATCCGCAGCGCGGAGTCGCTGTACTGCATCCGCGAGGGTGGCTCCTGAAGCGTCCCGTCCGCGGGACGCGTTGAACGCGTTCCGCGTTCTCCAGAGCTCCGCGACGAACGCGCTGCTGCCGGCTCTCCGGCGGTGGCGCGTTCGCCCGTTGTGCGAGGGCGCGGTGCGGTCGAACGGCAGGTTTCGAGGATCGTGCTACGTTGCGACGGTCGCTCCCGGAGCGACTTCACTCCCGCGGGCGCGTCCCGCGATACGCACCTCCTGCCCGGTGCGGCGGAGGTGTCACGACGTGGGCGCGTCCTGCTCCGTGTCAACTTCGAACCTCTCCCATGAAAACCGGCCGATTCCTTCCCGCCTTCGCATGCATGTCCCTCGCGGCCAGCGCTGCCGCTCAGAACCCTGACGTCGCGATCGTGGCCGCTGCGAGCGGCGACCTCGCGAACTGCCGTTACACCGACGTGCAGTCGTACCTGAACGCCGACGGCCGCTTTGGCAACGTCGACATCATCGACTGCATCACCCAGACGCCGACGCTCGGCGATCTGACGCCGTACGACGCGATCCTCACGTGGACGAACGTGAGCTACATCGACGCCGTCGCCCTCGGCGACGTCTTCGCGGACTACGTGGACGCAGGCGGCGCGGTCGTCGTCGGCGTCTTCGCGACGACCACCACCACGGTCAACCGATCGCTGGACGGCCGCTGGATCACCGGCGGTTACGAGGTGATCGAGCCGAGGCTCGGCAACATGAGCGGCTTCGCGCAGCTCGGCACCGTCCTCCAGCCGGGTCACCCGACGATGGTCGGGGTGAACTCCCTGAGCGCGACGAGCGCCTTCCGCCCCACCCTCGCCGCGACGACCCTCCAGGGCTCGGTCGTGTCCGAGTGGGACGACGGAGCGATCCTCGTCGCGGTCGGCGCCACGAACAAGCGCGTCGACCTCGGCCTCTACCCGCCGTCCAACAACTGCTCGGGGTCCTTCTGGGACTTCGCGGGCGACGGCGACACCCTCATCGCGAACTCGCTCGTGTTCGCGGCCGGCGGCTCCGTCGGCGTCGGCACGAACTACTGCATGGCGAACGACAACTCGACGGGGAACCCGGCGATGATGTCCGCCTCCGGCTCGCCGGTCGCGTCGGTCAACGACCTGACGCTCGTGGCGACGGACCTCCCGAACAACGCCTTCGGCTTCTTCCTGACCAGCCAGGCCCAGGGCTTCACGCCGAACCCCGGCGGGAGCTCTGGCAACCTCTGCCTCAGCGGATCGATCGGCCGCTACGTCGGCCCCGGACAGATCCAGAACTCCGGCCTCGTGGGCGAGATCGAGCTCACGGTCGACCTGACGATGCACCCGCAGCCGATGGGCTTCGTGAGCATCATGAGCGGTGAGACCTGGAACTTCACGGCGTGGTTCCGCGACTCCATGGGCGGCAGCGCCACGTCGAACTTCGCGGACGGCCTGGAGATCGACTTCCTCTGATCCCACGCTGAATCGCGCGCGCCTCCCGTTCCCGCATCGTGGGGCGGGAGGTGCGCTCCTTCTTGGAAAGCTGAAACGGTGGCTCGGCTTTCGTCACTCCTCGCCGAACGGCCCGGTCGCGAGCGAGAGGTCGTGCAGGACCAAGGCCATCCACGCCTCCTTCTCGACGTGCAACTCGAGGCGACTCACGTCAGCGAAGGCGGAAGTCGTCCAGCCGCTCCAGCAGGGCGTTGCAGAGGGCGCTCAGCCTCGGTGGGCACGTCGCGCTCCGACTTCCTGGCGACGGCCATCAGGTAGCTCACCGCCGGTATGGCCGCCGGGTAGGACGTCCCTGATTCTCGTTGGCGAGGGAAGTGACGATGCGCTGGCGCGGATCGGGCTGCGGGGGACCCGGGGCGCCTTCAGCGACTGGAGCGCTGCAAGGATCACGTCGTCCTCCACGAAATCCGGCTTCGAGCGGCCGTCCCGGTCGAAGTCGCGGGGGTCCTGCATGGCACGGATGCTACCCCTCGTCGTCGCGCGACCCTCAGAACCCCACGCCCAGCGCGATCGCGTACACGAACGCGTCCGCTTCGCTGTCGGTGATCTCGTAGTGGAGCTGGGGCGAGATCGTCATGCCCCCGCCCAGCTCGAACTCGTAGAGGCCGCCGATGCGGTAGACGAAGAGCTGCTCACTGTCGAAGAGCACGACGCCCGGCCCCGTCTGGATCCCGAGTCCCCGCCAGATGTGGATATCGGCCACCGCCAGCACGGTCGTCGCGTTGAACGGTTCGAACGCGTACTCGGCGACCGCGCCGACGCCCAGGATCCGGTTGAGCCGGTACTCGTAGTCGATCCCCGCGGTTGGCGCGTCCTCGTCCGCCGCGTGCGTGCCTGCGGCCACCACCGAGAGGTGGTGGGGCTCGTCGATCCACGGCGCCTCCTCCTCCTGGAGGGACGACGCGGGGACGGCGGAGCACGCGGCGAGGCCGACGGCGATCGCGGGGATCGACATCGGGCCGTGGCCGTGGCGCGCGCCGCGGCGGGGAGCGGGCCTGCGGGGGGTCACGGGGACACGATCGCATGGCGACCGGATCCGTGACCGCCGAACCGCGATTCCGGGGCACCCCTCAGCGCGCCACCCCCGCGTACGCCACGCCCGTGAGGTCGGCGACCTCGCGTTTCCACGACACGAGGTCGTCGGCGTCGAAGCCCGACAGGTGGTCGTGGCCGCACGCGCGCGCGAGGACCTTCATCAGCTCCGTCGCGCCCTCGAAGAAGTTCGCCAGGCGGTGGGCGCTCTTCGCGATCTCCAGGCGGGCGCGGAGCTCCTCGCGCTGGGTCGCGATGCCGACCGCACGGTTATTCGTGTTGCACGCGCGCATCGCGAGGCAGCCGATCGCCTGGAGCGCGGCGTTCGAGAGCGCCATGGCGTCAGCGCCCAGCGCCATCGCCTTCACGAAATCCGCCGGCGTGCGCAGTCCGCCCGTCGCGATCAGCGTCACGTCGCCGTTGCCGGTCGCGTCCAGGTGGCGGCGCGCGCGCGCCAGCGCGGGCAGCGTCGGGACCGAGATGTGGTCGCGGAAGAGGAGCGGTGCGGCGCCGGTCCCGCCGCCGCGGCCGTCGAGGATCACGTAGTCGACGCCGATCTCCAGCGCGGCGTCGAGGTCCTTCTCGATGTGCTGGGCCGACAGCTTGAAGCCGATCGGGATGCCGCCCGACAGCTCGCGCACCTCGTCCGCCAGGACGCGGAAGTCGTCGAGCGACGTCATCTCGGGGAAGCGCGCCGGCGAGATGGCGGGCGTGCCCGGCTCCAGGCCGCGCACCTCGGCGATACGGCCGTTCACCTTGTTCCCCGGCAGGTGCCCGCCGGTGCCGGTCTTTGCACCCTGCCCGCCCTTGAAGTGGAACGCCTGCATGAGCGGTGCGACGCGGTCGATGTCGAACCCGAAGCGCGCGGACGCGAGCTCGTAGAAGTAGCGCGCGTTCGCCTGCTGTTCGTCGGGCAGCATCCCGCCCTCGCCCGAGCAGATTCCGGTGCCGGCCTTCTCGGCGCCCGTCGCGAGCGCGACCTTCGCCTCCTCCGACAGCGCGCCGAAGCTCATGTCGCTCACGAAGAGCGGGATGTCGAGCAGCGGGAAGCAATGGAGCTGCCCGGTCAGGAGCTGGAGGTCGTCCCAGCGCGGCAGGTCGGTCAGCGCGACGCCCATCGCGCCCATCGGTCCGTGGTGTCCGACGCCTTCGATGCCACCCTTCGCGAGCGCATGGATGAGCTTCGTCGAGGGCTCCTCGGGCGTGCCGTGGATGTCCGCGTACTCGCCGAGGTCGGCCCAGCGGGCCACTTCGGTCTTGCGCATCGGGGCGGGGAGGCGAGGGGAGCGGGGACTGCTCTCGGGTCACGGCGTCGGCACCCGTCCGTACGGAGGGCCATGCGCGCGCCGTGAACCACTACGATCGCCCGTGCTGCCCGTGCTGCCCGTGACGTCTACGGCAACCCCCGCTCGCCGATGACACTTCCTGAGACCCTCCCCGAGATCCTCGTCGCCATCGCCGGCGTCTACCTCGCGGTCGGCGCGCTCTTCGCCCCCGCCTTCGCGTTCGCCGGCGCGGGGAAGATCGACCCCGACGCGCGCGACGCCACATGGGGTTTCCGCTTACTCGTGATGCCGGGGGCCGCGCTGCTCTGGCCCGTGCTGCTCCGGCGCTGGGCGACGGGCACGCAGCCGCGCGAGGAGCGCACACCGCACAAGCGAGCGCTCGAGGGAGGCGCCCGGTGATCGCGCCGCTGCGGCGCCGTCATCGCTGGCTCGCGCCCTGTGCGTTCGCGCTCGCGGCGGTCGGGCTCGTCGTTGCCGTCGCGGCGCGTCCGAGGTCGTTCGTTGCGGACGCCGCGCTGGGCGACCGCGGGCCGGCCGTCGATCGGTCCGCGCTCGTGGGCGCGACGGAGCTCCGCGGCGCGCCGGCGCTCTGGTTCGTCGAGCCCTCGGAGTCGCGCGGGAGCGCGCTCGTCGCCGCCGAACGGATCGAGGCGTCGGACGTCCTCGCGTACACGACCGCCCAGGCGGAGTGGGAGGGAGACCTGCCGCCCGACGCGGTGCTCGTGAGCCCCGTCGCGCCGCTCGGCAGGACGGACCTCGGCGCCGTTTCGCTCGCGGGCGGCGATCGCGTCGTCCTGTACAGCCTCGGGCAGAAGCGGGTCCTTCGCACGATCTCCGCGGACGACCTCGCGCAGGGAGGCGACTGAGATGGGGCACACCTACCGCGCGGTCCAGTGGAACCCGCACAAGCGTCGCTACGACCTCGTGATCGTCGGCGCGGTCGTTCTGTTCCTCGCCGCGTTCATCGGCGTCTCGGCGGCGCTGCACCCGCTGGCGACGGCGGAGACGCTCCTGATTCGCGGGCTCGGCGCGGCGGCGTTCGTGATGCTGCACGTGATCCTCAGCATCGGCCCGCTCGCGCGCCGCGACCCGCGGTGGCTACCGCTGCTCTACAACCGTCGCCACCTCGGCGTGACGATGGCGACGGTCGCGTTTCTGCACGGCGCGTTCTCGACGCTCCAGTTCCACGCGTTCGGCGACACGAACCCGATCGTGAGCCTGTTCACGGCGAACACGCGCTACGACAGCATCGCGCAGTTTCCGTTCCAGACGCTCGGCGCCTTCGCGCTGGTGATCCTCGTGCTGATGGCGGCGACGAGCCACGACTTCTGGCTGCGCAACCTGACCGCGCCGGTGTGGAAGGCGCTGCACATGCTCGTGTACGTCGCGTACGCGCTGCTCGTGCTGCACGTCGCGCTCGGCTCTCTCCAGGCGGGGACCAGTCCGGTTCCGCTGGTGCTGCTCGGCTTCGGCGCCGGCTGGCTGGGTTGGCTGCACCTGACCGCGAGCGGACGCGAGGCGACCCTGGATAGCGACGTGGCGTCGCCGAGCGGTGCCGACGACGCCTGGGTCGACGCGTGCGGCGTCGACGAGATCCCCGACGGGCGCGCGCGCGTCGTCGTCGCCGGCGGCGATCGCGTCGCCGTGTTCCGCGACGGCGATCGCCTCTCGGCGCTCTCCAGCGTCTGCCAGCACCAGAACGGTCCGCTCGGCGAGGGCCGCGTCGTCGACGGCCTCGTCGTCTGTCCGTGGCACGGCTACCAGTACCGGCCGAGCTGCGGCTGCTCGCCCGAGCCGTTCGACGAGCGCGTGCCGACGTTCCGCGTCCGGATCGAGTCCGGCCGCGTCCTGGTCGACCCGAAGCCGCTCCCGCTCGGCACCGAGACCGAGCCCGTCCAGATTCCCGCGGGAGGCACGGCGTGAGCGGCGACGACTTCTACATCGGCTGGGAGGGTCACGCCGCGCCGGAGCTCGCCCGCTTCACGCGCGCGAAGGTCCTTGCGCTCCTCGCCGTCGGGTTCGTGGTCGCGGCGCTCGTCGCGGCGACCCAGCAGCCGTTCGCGGGCTCACGCTTCGAGTTCGGCGTGGTGCGGAGCTTCGAGGGGCGGATCGAGTTCGTTCCGTACCCGACGCTCGTGGTACGTCGCCCCGGCGAGGCGCGCGGCGACGTCGAGTCCGAGTCTCGGTGGCTGCTGACGGTCTTCGGCAAGTTCGGCGCGGACGACGCGTTCGAGGGCATGGACGGGCACCGCGTTCGCTTCGACGGTTCGCTCATCGACCGCGACGGTGTGACGATGGTCGAGGTGCTGCCCGCGACGGTCGAGGACGATGGCGCCGAGGCACCGACCGTCGCCTTCGCGGCGCCGACGCGCGAGGTGACGCTGCGGGGCGAGATCGTCGACTCGAAGTGCTACCTCGGCGTGATGAAGCCGGGCAACCTCAAGACCCACCGGGCGTGCGCGGCGCGGTGTATCAGCGGTGGCGTGCCCCCGGTGCTGCTCGTGCGCCAGGAAGACGGCACCGCGCGCTACGTGCTGCTCGTGGACGAGCAGGGTGGCGCCGTGAACGATCGCGTGCTCGACATGGTCGCGGAGCCGGTGGAGATCACGGGAGCCCTGTCGGACCTCGGCGGGCTCGAGCTGCTCCGCGCGGACCCGGCGGGCTACGTCAGGCTGGGTCGCTGACGGCCGAGCCACTCGCCGCCCAGGCGAATCTTGATCCCATCTGCATCGCACGAGCCGTGCCGCAGGTGTTGCGATGGTGGCTTCCCTCGCCCCCTCGGAGGCTCACCATGCGCTGGCTCGTCCCGACCGTCGCCGTCCTCGTTCTTGCTCCGTCCGCGCTCGCCCAGACCGTCCCGGTCACGTCCGACATCGCGACGTCCACGACCTGGACCGCGGACAACGTCTACGACCTGCAGGCCCAGATCTTCGTCCTGCCGGGCGCGACGCTCACGATCGAGCCAGGCACCGTCATCGCGAGCACGACGAACGCGGGCGGCTCCCTCGCGGTCTCACGGGGCGCCCAGATCTTCGTGCTCGGAGAGCGCGGGGCGCCCGTGATCATGACCTCCCAGGCGGACCGCGCGACGTGGACCGGCTGCGACCCGCGGACCGGCGTCTGGCGCGAGGCCGCCAACGAGTGGGGCAGCCTCGCGGTTCTCGGCGAGGCGTACATCTCGACCGACAGCATCCCGACGAACACACCGTTCCCGAGCCCGGGGAACTACGGAAACCTGGCAGGGACGGTGCCGCCGCCCGGAAGCACGATTGCCCGGTACGGCGGGGGGAACGACGAAGACGACTCGGGCGTCCTGCGGTTCCTCTCCATTCGCTACGGCGGGCGGGTCGTCGGGTTGAACAACGAGCTCAGCGCGCTCACGCTCGCCGGCGTCGGTCGCGGGACGGACGTCGATCACGTCGAGGTGATGAACAACGTCGACGACGGGATCGACCTCCTCGGCGGCACCGTCGACGTCAAGCACTTCAGCATCTGGAACGTCGGCGACGACAGCCTCGACATCGACCTGGGCTGGCGGGGCAGGGCACAGTTCGGGCTGATCGTGCAGGGGTACAGCCTGGACGCGTCGCAGGGATCGGGCGTCGGCGACAACGCGATCGAGATGGACGGCGCCGAGGCGCCGTTCTACCAGCCGGTGACGACGTCGACGATCTACAACCTCACCGTGATCGGCCAGCCGCTCGACGGTGACGGGCTGACCGCGTGGCGGGACAACGCGCGCGTTCAGTTCCGCAACTCGATCTTCATGGACGGCGGCGAGCAGGTGGTTCGGCTCGACAATGACGCCTTCACGCCGGGGTACGGGCTGATGGGAACGCTCGACTGGGCGACGACGTGGCAGACGCCGTTCTCGTCGTTTTCCGCGGTCAACGCGCCCGCCGATCCGGCGCGCTTCTACAGGTCGCAGACCAGCGGCCGGCTGATCGAGTTCACCGGGAACGTCCTCTTCGGCAACGACGTGGGGAACGCCTACACCGAAGCGATGGCGCGCGGCGTCTTCGCGCCAGGGAACGCCAACGTGCTCGCGACCGCGTCGCCGATCTTCGGGATCGGTCGCGCGCCCGAGGTCTTCCGCGGCGGCCGCCGCATGCTGCGGGTCATCGACCTGGACCCCCGCGCGGCGAACGACGCGCTCACGCCGGCCACGCCGGCGCCGAGCGACGGCTTCTTCACCAGCGTCACGTACCGCGGCGCGTTCTCGCCCTTCACGAGCGAGACGTGGCTCAGCGGATGGACCGCGTCCGAGGCGTTCGGCTTCACGCCCAGCGGCTTCATCGGCCGCACGTTCTGCGAGGCCGAGCCGAACTCCACCGGCCAGCGCGCCGAGGTCCTCGCGTCCGGAGACAGTGCCGTCTCCGCGAACGACGTGACGCTGATCGCGCGCGACCTGCCGCGCAATTCGTTCGGCTTCTTCCTGGCCAGCCGCACACAGGACTTCGTGGCGAATCCCGGCGGCAGTGCCGGCAACCTCTGCCTGGGCGCCCCGGTGGGCCGCTTCGACGGACCCGGCCAGGTGCAGAGCGCCGGCCAGGGCGGCGTGTTCGAACTCGCGATCGACCTGAACGCGATCCCGCAGCCGACGGGCGCTGTGGCGGTCCTGCCCGGCGAGCAGTGGTCGTTCCAGGCGTGGTTCCGTGACGCGGCCGGCGGTGCCGTGACGTCGAACCTGACGAATGGCATCTCCGTGAACTTCGAATAGCCGCAGGAGGCCGCGGTACCCTCCCCCCATGAGCGTGAATCGCAAGGGGAGGCTCCGGGGTGTGCTGCGCTGGACGCTCATCGCGCTCGTTCTCGCGCTCGCCGGCGCCGCGGTCCTCGTCTACCTGGCGCTCGCGCGGTGGGACGCAGAGATCGAGCGTGAGATCGCCGCGATCGAAGCGTCGGGCGCGCCCTTGGACCCGCGCGACCTGACGCTTGCGCCGTCGGCCGGGCCTGCCTGGTGGGCCTCGATCCCGTCCTGGTCCGATCCGACCGACGACGCCGGCCTGTGGAATCCCGAGACCCTCGACGCCTTACTGCAGCGTCCGGACGAGGAGCTCGAGCCGTACGGGCGCGAGCTCCTGGAGCAGCTCGAAGCGCTCTACGACGCACCGATCGAAGGTGATCCTCTGCTCGCGGACTACAACATGTTCGCGATGATGCTCCGCGTCCCTCCGCCCCCGAACGACGGGCCGCCCTCCAGGACCACGGTGATCGTCGCGCGCCTCCTGGACGCCGCTTCGGGCGAGCTCCTGTACGCGGCCGAGGGAGCCTGCAGCGGACCGGACCACGACGCGAAGGCGTGGATCGACGGCTGGCTCGCGAGCGACGAGCCGCTCCCGCAGCCCGTGCGGGTGATCGTCCCGATGTGCCTCCAGCACGCGCTGGGACGGCGGGCCTGGCTGGCTGCGCTCGACGGCGACGAGGACGCGGCCCGGCGGTCCCTCCGCCTCGGCTTCTGCGCGGCCCGCGGATTCGAATCCACTCCCGGCGCCAGTGCGACGCTGATCCGGTTCCTCCAGACCACTCTGGCGACGCGCGCGCTCATGGGCGTGGCGGGCCTCCTGCCCGGAGCCGACCTTTCGGAGTTCGACGAGGAGCTCGCGCGCATCGACGCCCGGGCGCGGGCCGTTCGCGCACTCGAGGAGGAACGCGCGATCGGGTACGCCGTGTTCCAGCAGGGCCTCGATCTCGATGGAGATGCGGTCGGAGGCTGGACCTCACCTCTCCGGACGCTCGCCCTGCGGCTGTTCGAGCGCAACGACACGCGGGTCTACTTGCGCACGTACGCGGCCCTCATCGACGCGGCGCAGCGTCCGATCGGTGAGGCGTCGGACGCCTTCGATCAAGCGATGGCAGGCCTCGCGGACGAGACGTTCGCGCTGCGCTCGCAGCTCATCGTCCCCAGCGCATCGAACCTCTTGCGCGCGGCCACCGAAGTCGAGGCGCAGACGACGCTCGCGCGCGCGGTGCTGCTCGCCCGGCGCGAGGGCGTTCCTGCGGCCCGGGACTGGATCGTCGCTCGCGTGGATCCGTACGCGGACGCGCCGTACCGAGCCACGATCGACTCCGAGGGCGGGCTCCGCGTCTGGTCCGTCGGGCCGGACGGAGTCGACGACGGCGGTGCTTCGGACGGCCCGTCCGAGCTCGATCTCGTCGCCGTCTCTCGCTCTCAGAGGTAGTCGACCCGCACGCCGTCCGTGAAGTTCGACGTCGCCTGACCACCGACCGCGTCGCGGTGCCAGGCCTGGAACGACCAGCTCTCTCCGGCCACGACCTGGACCAGGCCGTTCGGCGTCGGCGTCGTCGAGAGCGACGGCCGGAGCACGAACGAGCCGCCGCGTCCCGTGCTTCGGATCTGTCCGTTGCCGACGTACCGTCCGATACTGCCGCCGAGGCACAGGTTCCCCTGGCTCCCCGCAGGGTTCGCGACGAAGCCCTGCGTCTGGCTCGTCAGGAAGAAGCCGAACGACGACGAGGGCAGCGACGACGCCACCAGCACGAGCGCGTCGTCCGCGGGCGCCGTCGAGCCGAAGACGCTGAGCATGCCCGCTGCCCCCGTCGAGTTCGGGACGCCCGGCGAGCAGTACCGCGTCCCGACCGGCGCACAGCTCGCCGTGCGCGTCAGGAGCGGATCGACGGTCGAGACGCCGCCCCCGACCGCGGTCGCGTCGTTGCCGTGTCCGCTCTCGTCCGCGAGCGAGCCACCGTCGAAGCTCCAGCGGCCGACGAGCCCGGGCGTGCCTGCGGCGGGCGCGCACGTGGCCTCGGCGGCGATCGAGACGTCGTCCCGCGCGTGGTCCCACAGGCGCACCTCGTCGACGCGGCCGTCGAAGCGCCGCAGGAAGCCACAGCAGTAGTTCGCCGCCCCGACAAGGACGTCGTTCGAACCGTACGCGACGCCCGAGCCGTTCGCCGAGTTCACCGCGTCGAGGGCCCCGCCGACGTACAGCCGCACGTGGGAGCCGTCGAACGTGAGCGCGACGTGCACGGGTGTTCCGGCGAGAACCACGGACTGCCCGGTGACCGTCGTCCCGCTGCTGCCGAACGCGTGCGAGACGATGCCGCGGAATCGGCCGTCGTTCGGACGCCACTGGAGCGCGTACGACGCGATGAAGCTGCCGGCGCCGCCTTCGATCGGCTTCGCGAGGACCGTCGCGCCGCCCTGGTCGAGCGTGTTCCCGACGCCCGCGCCGCCAGGGCGCACCCACGCCTCGAGGGTGAACGTCTGCGGCTCGAGGCTCGCGTCGTCCGCGATGCGCAGGTACCCCGACGAGCCGGTGGCGTTGCGCAGCTCGACGGCGTTGTCCTGGCCGAGCGCGGTGGCCGTCAGGGCAAGGGCGAGGCCGGCGCCGATGAGCGAGGAGCAGAGCGGATGGGTCGTACGCGGCCCCTGGGACGGGTTCTGGTGGCGTGTAGACATGACTCGATGGGGTTCGGGATCTCGGGCCCGTCCCCGATCCGAAGCCGCCGACGTCCGTTACGTCGCAGTGCGAGAATCACCCCTCCGGCCGCCCGGGTATCGTTCGCGTGTGATGGGGGCGACCAGATCCACCAGTGCCGTCGCGCGCGCGGTCGCGGCGTCCGCCCTCGTCATCCTTCCGGGCTGCGGCGGTGACGGCGGCGACGCGACTCCCCGGACGATCGGTGACGCGTCGGTGCCGGTCGACGAAGGCGACGAGCCGTCCCGCGTCGACCGCCTCCGCGGCCTCCCCTACGCCGGCTCGTCCGAGGTCGACGAGGGCGCTGCCCGCGGCGTGGTCCTGGTCGACGAGGAGCGCTCCTGGCCCGGCGTCAACCTCGTCACGATCCAGATGCTCTCGCGGGCCGAGCTCATCGATGCGTCGGGTGCGCTGCTGCGGAGCTGGCGCATGCCGGACAGCGACCGGTGGGAGCGCGTCGAGCTGCTGGAGAACGGCGACCTGCTTGCCATCGGCGCCGACCCCGCGCCACAGGGGACGCGCGGCATCCCGGACGGCAGCCGCTACCTCGTGCGCTTCGACTGGGACGGCGAGCTGCTCTGGAAGCGCCCGATGACGGCGCACCACGACGTGACGCGCGGGCCCGACGGACGGCTCTACGCGCTGACGTTCCGGCGCCGGAAGGTCGCGGCGCTCCACCCGACGCTCGACGTGCGCGACGACCTCGTCGTGGCGCTGAGCGAAGAGGGCGACGAGCTGGAGCGCCGTTCGCTCCTCGCCGGGTTCCGTCGTTCACCCGACGTGATGGCTATCACGCCCGTCGCGCCGGATCGGATCGGCGTCGAGCCCTGGATCGATCTCTTCCACACCAACTCACTGGAGTGGGCGCGACGTCCCGGGCTGTTCGGCGCGCACGCGGTGCACGCGGACGGAAACGTCCTGATCAGCTCGCGGCACCAGAACGCGGTCTTCTCGCTCGACTGGAGCGAGCGACGGATCGTCTGGGCGTGGGGCAAGGGCGAACTCCAGGGGCCGCACGACGCCCGGCTGCTGGAGAACGGCAACGTGCTCGTGTTCGACAATGGCCTGGGGCGCGGATGGTCGCGCGTCGTCGAGGTCGAGCCCGCCTCGAGCGAGATCGTGTGGGAGTACCGCGCGGACCCGCCCGAGTCCTTCTACACGCTCAGCAAGGGATCGAGCCAGCGGCTGCCGAACGGCAACACGCTCATCGCCGAGTCCGACCGCGGCCGCGCGTTCGAGGTCACGCGCGAGGGCGAGGTCGTGTGGGACTACTACTGCCCCCACGAACTCGGCCCGCGGAAGCGCGCGGCGATCGTCCGGATGATCCGGATCGACCCGGCGACGCTACCCACCGACTGAATCGCCCCCATCGTCGCACACCTCGAATCTCGTCTCGGACCAGACTCGGACGACCCGGGTGACACGACCGTACGTCGCTGCCCGCGCCCCGTAGCATGGGCCCATGGCGTCGCCCGACACCCTCCGGAGCGGGGACCGAGTCGGTCCCTATCGCCTCGTCGACGAGCTCGGTCGCGGTGGGATGGGGGAGGTGTGGTCGGCCGTCCGCACGGACGGGTCGCTCGATCGAGAGGTCGCGGTCAAGGTCCTCCACGCCGACCTGCACGGGTCCGAGCCCGTCGGGCGCTTCCTGCGCGAGCGCGAGATCCTGAGCGCGCTCGACCACCCGGGGATCGCGCGGATCCTCGACGGGGGCGCGACCGACGGCGGGCGGCAGTACCTCGTGATGGAGGCGATCGCGGGCACCGGGATCTACCGGTTCTGCGAGGAGCGCGGCCTCGCGCCCGAAGAGCGACTGCGCCTCGTGGTGGACGCGGCCCGGACGCTCGGCGCCGCGCACGCGCGCAACGTGGTCCACCGCGACGTCAAGCCGGCCAACCTCCTCGTCGATCCGTCCGGGCGTGTGCGCGTGCTCGACTTCGGGATCGCGCGCTGGACCGAGCGCGCCCTCGGCCGCGACGCGTTCCGCACCGTCGGGCCGTCGCGCTTCATGACCGAGGAGTACGCCAGCCCGGAGCAGAAGGAGGGGCGCACCGCCGATCCCGCCTCGGACGTGTACTCCATCGGTGTCGTGGCGCACATGCTCGTCACCGGTGACCTGCCGTCGAAGCCAACCGATGCCGCCGAGCGCCAGCTCCGCGGCGCCCTCCGGCGGTCCCCCGGCGATGTGGCCCTCGTCCTCTCCGTCGCGCTCCAGTCCGAGCCCACGCGGCGCTATCCGACAGGCGCGGAGTTCGCCGACGACCTGGAGCGCGCCCTGGACGGGGTGCCCGTGCGCGCGAGGCAGCTCAGGCCGCTGGATCGCCTCGTCCGGTCGGCACGCCGGCACGCAGGCGCGCTCGCCGCGGGCGCTGTCGTCCTGCTCGCGCTCGCGGCTCTGCTCCTCGCCGCCTGGTCGGCCCACGGCGAGGCCGATGCGTCCCGCACGCGGGCCGCGGCGCTCGCGGACGACGCGACCGCGCGGCTCGATGCTCTCCGCTCGACGGTGCTCTCCGTCGTGACCGGGACCCTGTCGGGGCTCGTCGACGTCCCGGGCACGGAGAGCGCACGCGAGCGCATCGTTCAGCTCGCTGGAGTGATCGCCGAGGAGCACGACGACGATGCCCTGCGCGTCGAGGCGGCCCGAGGGCGGATCGGTCTCGCGAGGGTGGACACCGCCCCCGGCGCCGCCGCCCGTCACCTCGCCCACGCGTCCCGCATCCTGGACACGATCGACGACGCAGGGGTCGCGAGCGCCGTCGCCGTCCTCCGCCGTGAGGTCGAGTCGGTGGCCGAGGCACGATCCGACGAGACTCCGGAGGTTCCGTGATGGGTGGACCTGCCGATTCTCGCTTCGTCCCTTCGAGCGGGGTCCAACCCGCGTCGAATCCATGATGGACGACCTCTGGCAGCGGGCGCGCTCGGTCCTCGAGGACCTCCTCGATCTCGGCGACGACGAGCGGCGCGATCGGGTGGAGGCGGTGCGCCTGGAGGACGAGGCGCTCGCGGATCTCGTCCTCGAGCTCCTCGACGCCAACGAGGCGGCGGCGGAGTCGTTCCTCCCGGTCGACGGAACGGCGGGCCACCTGGGGGAGGCCGATGGCGCCGAGCGGCGCCGGATCGGGCCGTTCCAGCTCATCCGTCGTCTCGCGACCGGCCGCACGAGCACGATCTGGATCGCCGAGCGCGCGGACGGGGCGTTCGTCCAGGACGTGGCGATCAAGCTCATCGACACCGAGGCGGTCGCCCAGGAGCTCGGCATGGACCTCGACGCGGCGCGCGGCCACGAGCGAGGCCTGCTCGCGCGCGTCGACCATCCCGGCGTCGTGCGGATCGTCGACGCCGGCGATCTGGAGGGCGACGTCGAGTGGATCGCGATGGAGCACCTCGAGTGCGAGCCGATGCTCGATCGCTCGGACCGTCTCGGTCAGGGGATCGAGGAGCGTGTCCGCCAGATCGCGGCGCTCGCGGACGCCGTCGAGGCGTGCCATCGCGCGTCGGTGCTGCACCTCGACGTCGCTCCCGGGAACGCGGTCGCGACCGCCGACGGCCACGTCAAGCTGATCGACTTCGGGAGCGCGCGCTCCCTCGACGGGGGCGAACCGGGTGCCGAAGGGGCGCCCGGTCCCGTGACCCCCGCCTTCGCCGCTCCCGAGCAGTGGGACGGGCGTGACCTCGGCCCCGCGGCGGACGTCCACGCCCTCGGAGCGCTGCTCTTCGCGTCGCTCACCGGGCGCCCGCCCTTCGAGGTCGAGGGCGTCTCGATCGCCGAGGCGAAGCGGCGCGTGCGATGGGACGAGCCGCCGTCCCCGGCGCGCGCCGCGGACAGGGCCACCGTCGAGGTCGCGGCCGCGAGGGGGACCACGCCGCGGGCCCTGGCGCGCTCCATCCGGCGTGGCGGGCTCGACGCGGTGGCCCTGGCCGCGCTCGCGAAGGAGCCCGCGCAGCGCACGCAGACCGCCGCCGCGTTCGCGGACGACCTGCGGCGCTGGCTCGACGGCGAGCCCGTGCACGCGCGCCGCGAGTCGACGACCCAGCGCGTTGCGCGTCTGGCGCGACGTCGTCCGGGCGCGACCCTTGCGGTGGTCGCCGCCGTCGTGGCGCTGCTCGGCGGGTCGATCGCGCTCTTCTCGGCGGCCGATCGCGCGCGAGCCGCCGAGGCCAGGGAGCAGCAGCTCGAGGCGGCCGCCGAGCGCAGCCTCGACTCGCTCCGCGCCGCCGCGCGCCTCCTCGTGGTCGACGTCTACGAGTCGCTCCAGCCGCAGGCCGGCACGCGCCACCTGCTGGACCAGATCGTCGCCGCGGGGATCGAGATCTCCGAGGGACAGACCGATCCCGAGCTCTCGCTCTGGCTCGGGGACGCGCTCGTCAAGCGGTCCCTCCAGTCGGCGGACGCGGCCCGGAGCGACGTCCGAACGATGGACGCCGCGCTCGCCGACATCGATCGCGCGGTCGAGCTCATCGAGCCCGAGCGCACCGCGCACCCAGCGTTCGAGGCACCGTCACGCGTCGCGTGGACGGCCGAGCTCGCGCGTTCGGTCATCCTCGCGGACATCTGTCGCAACGACGAGGCCCGGGCGGCGCTCGTGCGTGCCCGCGCGATCGTCGAGGGATTCCAGCCCGCGCCCGACGATCGGCGGGGCCTCGTCAGCCGCGCGAACGCCCGCGCGAGCATCGGCCTGTCCGCGAGCTCGCTCGGAGGGAACACGGGGCGCTGGGAGGACTGGCGCGCGGCCGCGTGCGACCGCGCCGAGGCCTACGCCGAGGTGCTGGAGCTCAACGACCACGCGCCCGCCTACGTCGAGATCGGCTTGCTCGCGTCGTCGATCGAGTGCGCGTCGCTGAGCGCGCTCGCGACCGATACGCTGACCGACGGCATCGAGGATGCGCGAACTCGATTCGAGGAGATCGCCGAGATCGCCAATCGGTACCCGAGAGCGACGAACTTCGTCGCCTCCCTGCAGCGCGCCGCCTTCGCTCTCGCCGACTGGCACGAGCGACTCGATGAGCCCGGTGAAGCGCTGGACGTGCTCGTCTACGCCGAGGAGATCGTGGCGCCGCGGATCGAGGCCGGCGGGAACTGGAACGCTGCGGGAGTCACGCTCGGCGTGATCAGGACGCGGGTCGCTCGCGATCAGATCGCCAGCGACCCGGCGCCCTATCGCTCGCTCATGGAGGCCAGCGAAGAGGCGGTGAGCGACTCCGACGCCGTCGCGGAGGGCATGGCGCTCCTGGCTCGCGAGGCTCTCTCGCGAGGGGAGCTCGTCGACGCGGTCCGCCTCTGCGAGCGCGCGCTCACGCGCCTCGACGAGGCCACGGACGGGTGCGCCGAGCTGATCCACCACAGCCGGGCGCAGGTCGAGGCCGCGCTCGTCCAGGCGCTGATCGACGAGCGGTTGGCCGGCGACGCCGACGGACCGCGCCGCGACGCGCTCTTCGCCCGCTCGCTGGAGTGGACCCGGAAGGCCGCCGAATGGCACGCGCGCGGCACCGGCGACGCACTTCACGCGCTCGCGATGGAGGAGCGCCGGCAGACCATCGAGCAGCTCATCGAGCGCCGCGAGGCGATCGTCGCGGGCAACGACTGATACCGTCAGTCGTCCGAGCCGAAGCCCATCGTGCGCGCGAGCCACATGCGAGCGACGCGCGCGCGGCGCTCCGCGGTGGCGCGGGACACGCCGAGCGCGCCCGCGACCTCCTCCATCGAGAGGCCGCCGAAGGTGCGCAGCTCGACGACGCGCGCGAGCTCGGCGTCCGTGCTCTCGAGCTGCTGGAGGGCGTCGTCGAGCTCGACGAGGTTCGTTCCCTCCGTCGCGAAGCGCTCGACGACCTCTTCGAGCTCGACCGAGTGGGCCCCGCCTCCGCGCTTCTCCGTGTTGCGCGCGCGGGCGTGATCGACGAGCGCGCGACGCATGATCTGCGCCGCCGTCCGCAGGAAGTGCTCGCGGCCCTGGAACGAGGCACGGTCGGCGTCGCCGGAGAGCAGCCTCACCCACGCCTCGTGCACGAGCGCGGTCGGCTGCAGGGTGTGCCCGGCGCGCTCGCGCGCCATGTTCTCGCGCGCGATGCGTCGGAGCTCGTCGTAGAGCAGGGGGAACAGCTCGCTGGCGGCGGCGCCGTCTCCGGCCTCGACGCGGGCGAGGAGTCTCGAAGCTTCGGTCTCGTCTCTCAAGCGCAGGAAATCCGTGTTCGTGCTGAGGGGCGAGCGTAAGGGACCGCGCCGGAAGGGGTGAACACGTATCCGCCCGAGCGCGACCGCGCCGCGGCCCAACCGCGCCTCCGATCCGGAGGCCCGATCCCTGCCCGCCAGCGGGCCCGTTCCCCCTCGTCATGGTCACTACACATCGATTCCTCGTCCGCGGCGCATCGTCGCTGATCCTGCTGTCCCTTCCGAGCGCGTTCGCGCAGGCGCCCGTTTCCGAGGAGGCGGAGCGCGATCGGACCGCGCCGCCGCAGACTCCGGCCCCGTCCGAGGAGGTCGACGTCCCCGCGGCGATCTCCTGGGCCGACTGGTCGGGCGACGGCCTCGTCGACGCGTGGGCGTGGCAGCCGGACGGCAGCGGCGCGCTCCTGGAGAATCTCGGCGACGGCACGTTCGCAGATCGCACCGCGGCCGCGGGCCTCGACGGAGTCGTCGACGCCCACCAGGCGGCGTGGTCCGACGTCGACGGCGACGGTCGCCTCGACCTGTACCTGGCGTCGTGGAACGGCTCGAGCCGTCTCTTCGTCCAGCCGGCTCCCGGCGCGTTCCTGGACGTGACGCAGCCGAGCGGCCTCTCGCCGCACGCGCGTCCGATCCGCGCCACGTGGATGGACTACGACGCCGACGGCGCCGTCGACCTGCACCTCGTGACCGCGCGAGGCGACGTCGTCTACCGCGGGCTCGGCCGCGCGCGCGTCGAGGAGGTCGACCTCGGCCTCGTCCCGCGCGCCGCGCTGCCCGGCCTCACGTCGATCGGCGGGCTGCCCATCGGCGAGATCCCGGCGGACGGCGTGGCGCCCGGATCCACGTCGCCGACCGGGTCGTCCTCGTCCACGTTCGGGGGCGCCCCCGGATTCACGGCGACCCGCACCAACGCTGCGGCGGCGGGCGCGACCAGCGGCATCTGCGCGGGCTCGATCGAGGACATCGCGACCGGCAACTGCATCCAGGCGTCGAGCGTGCCGATGACCGGGATGCTCTATCCGCTCTCGACCGACTTCTTCATCGACGCGACAGGCCAGGTCGGCCTCGGCACGACCTCGCCGTCGACGCGGCTGACGGTCAACGGGACCGTGCGCTCGTCGCGTCTCCAGTCGACGGTCGGAAACGGCACCGCGCCGCTGCTCGTCAACTCCCGGACGCTCGTCGACAACCTGAACTCGGACTTCCTCGACGGGCTGGAAGCGAGCGCCTTCCGCCTGGAGTCCGATCCGATCACGAGCGCGGACATCGCGAACTCGACCATCACGGGCGCCGATATCGCCGACGGCACGATCTCGGGGAGCGACATCACGAACAACTCGATCTCCACGACCGACATCGTCGACGGGACGATCCAGAACGTCGACCTCGCCACGGGCTCCGTGTCGGGGACCAAGATCGCGGTCGGAGGCGTCTCCAGTCCGAACATCGCCGTGGGGGCCGTGCGGACCTCGGGGATCCTGGACGGAACGATCATTGACGCCGACGTGTCGCCCACGGCGGCCATCAGCGGCCTCAAGATCAACCCCGACTTCGGGAGCCAGGCGGTGACGGCCGCGCGGGTCGACGCTGGATCAGCCTCGGCCTTGCCCGGGACCTCCGCCATCCGAGGGGAAACGCCGTCCATCTCGAAGACCGCGGGGTACCTCGGCGTGCAGGGTGGCACGGACTACGACACCGTCACGTCCGCGGACTGGAGTGGGCTCGAGATCGGTGTCGCCGGCCTCTCGACGGGCACGACCGCGAACGACAACTTCGGCGTACTGGGCCACTCCAACTTCGTCGGCGTGCGCGGTGAGCACTCGGGCGCGCCCTCGCTGAACTACGCGGAGCTCGGGCTCGACGGGGTCGGCCTGCGCGCTGACGGCGTCGCAGCGGCTGCCGAGTTCCTCGGCCTGGTCGACATCGAGCACTTCAGCATGGGCCTCGACGTCGAGGCGGGATCGTCCACCGGCGACGCGATCCGCGTGACGAACCCGGACGGTGGTCCGGCAGCGCGCTTCATCTCGTCCACGGTCGGCGCGACCAGCGTCGACCCCTGCGTGACCGCCAACACGCAGAACCGCGGCGCGGCGCTCCTGGCCATCCAGTCGAACCCCAACGCTTCGCTGCCCGGCGTCGATCTGCGCACGTTCGGGACGGGGGCGAGCCACATCGGCCTGCGATGCAACAAGACCGGCGCGGCCGCAGGAGCCTCTGCGCGCTTCGAGCTGAGCAGCACGTCGTCGACCGGAACCGCGGTCGAGATCGACAACAACGGCAGCGGCGTTGGCCTGGAGGTCGAGTCGTCGTCCGGCGTGACGCTCGATGTCAACCACACCGTCAACTCGGGCGACATCCTCGTCGCGCGGAACAGCGGGGACGCCGAGTTCCGCGTCTCGAGCTCCGGCGACGTCTTCTGCGACCTCGCCTTCACGGGCGGTGGCGCGGACTACGCCGAGTGGCTTCCGAGGCTCGATCCGGCGGAGACGTTCCGCAAGGGCGACGTCGTCGGTGTGCACGGCGGCCAGATCTCGCACCGGCTCGAGGGCGCGGAGTCGCTCCTCGTCATCAGCACGAACCCGTGCCTGATCGGCAACGGCTCGGGTGCCGAGGACGACCGTCACGAGGGGCACGAGATCGTCGCGTTCCTCGGCCAGGTTCCGGTCCGCGTCCGCGGCGCCGTGGCGGTCGGCGACCTGATCGTGCCGTCGGGCGACGAGGACGGGACCGCCGTCGCGATCGCGCCGACGACGCTGCGTCCCGACCATGTCGGTGACGTCATCGGTCGCGCGTGGGAGAGCGCCTCGGGCGCGGGCGTGCACCGCGTGAACTGCGCGATCGGCCTGGAGCGCGACCGGATCGCGGCGCTGGCCCTGGAGGCGGTGCGCGCTGAGGTCGACGACCTGCGCACGACGCTCGACGCGGTCCTGGAGCGGCTCGAAGCGGTCGAGAACCGCTGAGCCCCGAGCCCCCAGGGCTCAGATGTCGTAGAAGCGCAGATCTACGTCCTTCACCTGCTTCGTGAAGGCGTAGATCTGCCCTGCGTGTCCAGAGAAGTGCTCCATCACGTGGAGCACGGCGCCAAGGCCGGTCTCATCGAACAGGTCCTGGTAGCGCTTCGTGCGCAGGAGCTCGTCGGGGCCGAGGCCGTCCACGACCTCCACCGCCTCGGTCACCGTCGCGCGTAGCGCCGCGAGGAGGTCGGCCGCGCTCCGCGACTCGCTCTCGCCCGTGGCCGCGAACTCGCCGTCACGGTCGCGCACGTCGGGCTGCCCGGCGACGCCGCAGAGGATCCACTGCCGCACGTTGCCCTCGAGGTGCCGGAGCAGGTTTCCGATCGAGTTGCTGCTCGGGCTCGGCTTGCGCCAGACCTCATCCTCGGACAGGAGCTCGAGGCACCGGCCGATCCGCGCGACGTAGTCGTCCAGCATGCGGCGCCGGAACTCGCGCGCGACCTCTTCGGCCAGGCGTTGGGACGCTTCACCACCCATCGAGGAGCTGAGTCTAGACTCAGCTCCTCGATGCAGTTCCAGGACTACTACGAAGTCCTCGGCGTCGCGCGCGACGCGTCCGCGGACGACATCAAGAAGGCGTACCGCAAGCTCGCCCTGAAGTGGCATCCGGACCAGCACGCGGGCGGCGAGCGGGAGGAGGCCGAGCATCGCTTCAAGTCGATCAGCGAGGCCTACGAGGTGCTCTCCGACCCCGACAAGCGCGCGCGCTATGACCGGTTCGGCGAACACTGGGAGCACGGCCAGGACTTCGATCCGGGCGCGGGCGAGCGGACGATGACCCGCGAGGAGTTCGAGGCGGCGTTCGGCGGCGGGGGCGGGTTCTCGGACTTCTTCCAGTCGATGTTCGGGGACCAGTTCCGGAGCGACTTCGGCGGCCGGCCTGGCACGCACGCGCGCTACGAGCACCGCGGTGCGGACGCACGCGCCGAGCTGCGCCTCGGTCTCGGCCACGCGCTGCGCGGCGGCAAGCGGTCATTCTCGGTCCCCACGCGCGTCGCGTGTCCGACGTGTGGCGGCACGGGATTCCTCGGCGAGCACGTCTGTCCGACGTGCGGCGGGGTCGGGCAGGTCGGCCGGCAGCGCGAGGTCGAGCTGGCGATCCCGGAGGCCGTGCGCGACGGCATGACGCTGCGGCTCGCGGGGCTCGGGGAGCCCGGGGTCGGCGGCGGGGAACCGGGGGACCTGCACCTCGTCCTGCGGCTGGAGGACGACGACGTCTACCGGCTCCGGGATGGCGTGCTGGAGGCGCGCGTTCCCGTCACGCCCTGGGAGGCGGTCGCGGGCGGCAAGGTCGACGTCCGGACCGGCAGCGGCATCGTGACCCTCACCGTTCCCCCCGACTCGCGCGCCGGCAAGCGGCTGCGGCTCCGCGGTCAGGGTCTCGCAGCGAAGGGCGGCGCGCGCGGCGACCTGGAGGTCGTCCTGGAGCTCGCCCTCCCCGAGTCGCTGACCGAGCGACAGCGCGAACTCCTGCGGGAGCTCGGCGAGGAAGGCGGCGCGCAGGTGGACGGCGGCGCGCGGATCCGCGGAGGCGCGGCATGAGCGGTCGCATCGAAGTCGACGGGACGGCGTACCTCGCGCTGGAGACGGTGGCCGAGGTCTTCCGCGTGGACGTCGTCGTGCTCGAGGAGGCCTACGCCGTCGGGCTCCTGGGGCCGGGTCTCGTGCGGGATGCGCGCGTCCTCGTGGCGGCGGCGAGCCTGGACCGCGTCGCGACGGTCGTCCGTCTACGCGTCGCGCTGGGCTGCGATCTCGAGACGGTCGAAGTCGCGCTCATGCGGCGCGGCGTCTGACCGGAGCGCATTCCCGGCAGGGATCCCACTCAGGGTTTCGGGCGGCTACGTAGGAAGTGTGCGGGAGGCCCGCTCCGTCAGCCGCAGCCCCGGAGCGAGCACTCCGTTGTCTGCGCCCGCGCGCCGCGAGGCGTGCGAGCCAAAGGTCGACATTGTCCTTCGCCTCCGGGTCGGTTCCGGCCCAGGAGGCCGACACGGCGCATGCCATCGACGTGCTCGCGCACGTCGAGACTCCGCGGGAGCGGAGAGTGCCGTCGTTCGAGGTTCCTGCTTGTGGCTGGAACCCCGACCTACAAGTTCCGAGTCGCTGACTTGATCGCAGCCTCGTGGCGCTCGACCAGTTGCTGCAGCGATTCGCCCTCTCTCACCTTGGAGATCACGGGCGGAGCGCCGGCAGGCATCTTGGTCACGAGCCGCTCACGGGTGCACTTCGTCGTCAGGTGGTCGATGTCCAACATGAACCCTGGTCTACCACGGCTTCACGATTTCCGGGAGTCGATCCATCGCCGACTCGCGTCTACGGCCCTAGAGCCCCATCGAATCGCCGTTTGCGTCGATTCGACGGATGCACGATCGAAGCCCGGGGCGCTTGCGATTCGGGCGAATCGCCGGGCGATACCCGCCGAGCGGCGTCCTGCGACGCAGCGGGACTCGCTCAGGTCCTCCGCAAGCGCGCTCAGGTTCGCTGCAGGGGGATCTCGTACGTGAACGTCACCGTGATCGGCATCGAGACGAGCAGCGACCGGTCCGGTTCGCTGATCGCGCCGTGCACGTCCTCGTAGGCGACCACGACCTCGTCCGAGAACCACGGCGCGTCGTCGATCGTCAGCCCGTAGATGCGGAAGCTGCGCCACACGCCGTTGCTCGGAGCGCAGCCTGCTGCAAGCGCGGCGCCGAGCCCTACCACGGGTGCGGTGACGCCGTTCCCGGCCGCGGTCTGCGCGGACGCGTTGAGGCTCGCGAGGACCTCCGCGCGAAAGCGCGTCTCGGCTGCGCTCGACCACACGGGGCCGAGCGGCGGATCACCGCCAGCGGGCGTGCCGTCGGCCACCGAGGACGGGTCACCCCCGACCGTCCCGCTCGCCGTCGCGACGTCGAGCCGGGTCGCGAGGTGCTGCAGGAACGCACCCCTGAATTCGTGCGTGCTCTCGATCTGGTGGGCAGAGACCGACAGCGACGGATGCATGTAGAGCCCGACGGCGTAGCGCTCGAGTTGCATGCCAGAGCTTGTCAAACCGCTATCGCCGCGCGCTCTTCGCGCAGCGGAATCCGCGGACGGGAGTGAAGAAGGGCGCCGTCATCTGCTCCTCCTCGTACGACGACAGCTCGTACGGGTGGCGCGCGCCCCAGTTCCAGCCCTTGCTCCGACGGCGCGTCACGAGCGGGTGCAGCCGCCCGTCGATCTCTCCGAGAGCGATGGACTCGGTCCACTCGGAGACGTTGCCCGCCAGGTCGTACACGCCCTCCGGCGTGACGTCGGCGGGCGTCGTCCCCACGCGGCGCGCGTGCTGCATGTACACCGCCTGCATCGCTTCGGCCGACGCCGTGCCGGGCGCGGGGGTCGCGCATGCCACGGCGAGCTGTCCGATCGCTTCCTCGTTGTCGCCCCACGGGTAGGCCCTGCCCTCGACGCCTCGCACGGCGCGCTCCCACTCCAGCTCCGTCGGCAGTCGCTTGCCGCGCCACTCGGCGTAGGCGCGCGCCTGGACCCACGACACGCCGGCGACCGGGCGCTCGTTCCACTCGTCGTCGGTCGGCGCGGGCGACCACGCAGGCGGGGCGAGTTCGGCGCCGCGCGCCTGCACGAACTCCAGGTACTCGGCGTTCGTGACCTCGTATGCGTCCAGGAGGAACGGGTCGTGCCGGAACGTGCGCCGGATGAAGTCGCCGTCCACGAAGACCGGCAGAACGAGCGTCTGCTCGCTCGCGGTGAGCTCGACCATTTTTCGCAGCGCAACGTCGTCCGCGACGACCTCGACCCGGCCGAGGTCGTAGGCGCGGCCCCACTCGACGAACGATCGAGTGAGTTCGGCGGACCCGTGACCTGGCCGTTCGACCACCACGCGGTAGTGGCCGGGCGCCACCGCGAGGTCGATCGCCGGCGTCGTGGTCTCCGCGACGGGCTCGGCGCTGGCAGTGCCAGACAGGACGTCCAGGGCGAACACGCGCACGCGGTCGCCGGGGCGGTCCGAACGGACGGTGAGCCGCGGGAACTCCGCGTCGAGGTCCGCCGCGCCCGCCCTCGCGCTCGTCAGCGCGCGCGCGAGGCGCCGGTCCTGGAGCGCCACGAGGAGTCCGCGCTCGTCGATCGGCCCGTGGGGCGCGTCGCCGCGCGCCGCCTCGATCGACGCGTCGGCGCGTTCGATCTCCTGCGCGCCGATCGCATCGAGGCGACGCTCCAGGTCGCGCGCAGCGCCCGCGACCCTCCGGTCCGAGTGGTTCTCCAGCTCGAGCGCCATCCGCGCCGCGGGCACGAGCTCGACGATGTCGACGTCGCCGCCGTCGTACGCGTCGACGGTTGCACGCGCGGCGTTCAGGCCGTCGAGGAGCGCCGTGTCGCTCCCGCTGCGGAAGCCCGAGGTCGCCGCCACGATCGCGAGGGCGCCCGCGGCGACGACCACGGCCGCGGCCGCAACCAGTCGCCGTCGGTGCCGGCGGACCCACTGCTCGGCCCGGTAGAGCGGGGTCGCGTGGCGCGCGCGGACCGCGCGGCACGCGAGGCACCGTTCGAGGTCGTCGGCGAACTCGCGGGCGCTCGCATAGCGACGGTCGCGATCGGGCTCCATCGCCCGGGCGCACACGGCCTCCAGGTCCTTCGAGAACGCGCGGTCGATCTCGCGGAGCGTCGGGATCCGGCCGCTGCGGATCGCGTCGAGGACGACGTCGCGGTTCGTGCCGGGGAAGGGCAGCCGCCCCGTCAGGAGCTGGAACAGCACGGCGCCCAGCGAGTAAACGTCGGTGCGCGCGTCGAGCGTGCGGCCGTGCGCCTGCTCGTGACTCATGTACGGGACGGTGCCGACGATCGCACCGGGGAGCGTCGCCGCGACGCTGCGCGGCCCGCGCGCGAGTCCGAAGTCCACGAGCTTCGGCCGGCCCTCGCGCGTCAGCACGATGTTCGCGGGCTTCACGTCCCGGTGCACGATCCCCGCCGCGTGCGCCGCGTGCAGCGCAAGCGCGACCTCGCGCACGAGGCTGACGCGGCTCGACACGAAGTCCGGCTCGCCCGTGCCGGGAAGCAGCGGCTCTGCGTCGCCGAGGGCGCCGTCCGTCTGCCAGCCGATCTCGACCCCGAGGTCGTGGCCGCGGATCAGCTCCATCGCGATCCAGTACACCTCGCCCTCGCGCCCGAAGTCGTGCACGGTCGCGAGGCCGGGGTGGTCGAGCTGGCCGGCGGTGAGTGCCTCGCGGCGAACGCGCTTGTAGTCGTCGACCGACCGCACGTGGACGATCTTGAGCGCGACCTTGCGGCCGAAGCGGTTCTGGACCGCTTCGTACACCGTGCCTGCGGAGCCGCCCCCGAGCTTGCGCAGCAGCTCGAAGTCACCGATCACCTCGTCCCCGCGCACGACGGACGGCAGGAGCGGCGCCGCCGGTTCGGTCGTGCCGCTCGCGCTGCCCAGGAAGTCGTCGGGGCAGTCGGGCATCCCGGACAGGATCGCCTCGACCTCGCGCGCCAGCTCGCGATCTCCCTCACAGGCGCGGCGGACGAAGGCGTCGCGCTCCTCGGGCGGGAGCTGCTCGGCCTCGTCGAGGATCTCGTTCACTCGCCGCCAGAGTCGTGCGTCCATCGCATCCTCCGTCTCAGGTGCGCTCGGGCGCGCTCGAAGTGGCGGTTGAACGTGCGCGGGGGGATCCGCAGCAGCTCCGCGATCTCGCCCATGCCGTAGCCGAGCGCCTTGAGCTCCAGCGCGTGCGCCATGGCGGGGTCGACCTCTGCGAAGGTCTCGAGCTCGTCGTAGAAGCCGACCAGGTCGCCGTCCACGCGGGTCTCGATGTCCGAGACGACGCGCGCGAACGTCGAATCGTCCTGCCACCGGTCGGCGCGGCGGACGAAGTCGACGATCTCGGAGCGCATGGCGAGAGCTGCGACGGAGACGAAGTGCGCGCGGTCCGCCCACTGCTTCCCCTCGAGCGCGCTGACCCGCATGAAGGCGACACCGATGAGCTCGGTCGCCTGCAGGCCGGCGTCCGGCCCGCCCTTGCGCTCGGCCCGCTCGGCGCAGCGCCGCAGCTCGCCGTGCAGGAGCTCCCACACGCGATCCCGCGCGAGCTCGTCGCCCGACGACATCCGCTCCAGGAGCTGCGTCAAATGCAGATCGGCCGCCTCCAGCGCGGCGTCACCGGCCGCGTCGTCCGCGTCCTCGGCCCCGTCGCGGCCGGTCTCTGGGCTCATCGGCACGTGTCTCGATCCTCCTCGAGACAGCGAACGGACGAGCGGCGCGAGCGGGCCAGGATTCGGCCAAAACTCGCGCCGCTCGTCCGGGAGAGCCCCGTGGACGACCTGGGCTCAGGTCACGGGCGTCGGCGGTTTGGAGGGCGGCTCCGGCACCTCGCCCGGCGGGTAGTCGGGGATGCAGCCCGTTCCGCCGGTCCCGCCGACGCTCGTCCCGCCGCTACTGCAGTCCGACTTGATCGGGTCGCTGCCGAGGATGTTCTCGCCCGGGACAGTGAACTCGAGAGTGCCCATGTAGGCCGGTGTCAGGAGGTTGCCGATCGCGTAGGCGTACAGGCTGGTGTGTGGGCCGGACCGAACCACCGTACCGCCGGCGTCGCGCTTCACGAATCGGCACGTCACGTAGTGGAAGTCCTGAAGCAGGTTCAGTCCCACGAGCGCGTCGAGGTCGGCTCGGACGTGCGAGTGGAGAGAACCATGGCAGTCGGACGCCATCGTCAGCCCGAGCGGGACCGCAAGGCTCGCCGAGGGCACCGGTTGCGTCTGGTACACGCCTGTCGGCTGGAAGATCGAGTCCCACACGATCACCTCGATGTCCGTTGCCCAGTCCAGGTCTGGGTTGAGGAGGAAGTTGGGAGTGAAGCGCAGAGAGAACTGTGCAGGCGTCGAGTCCGTAGTCGCCCAGAACTGGAACGGCGTCCCGGAAGTCGGAACCTCCAGGATCTTCGGCGCCAGCCCCGACGCGTCGATCGCGTCATTGAACGCCGCGAAGATGTAGCCGGTGTCGTGGTAGGCGTAAGCCACGTCGTGGTCGCCGTCGTTGTCCAGGTCCACGAACGCGGCCGGCATGAACGACGTGCCGGCCGGTGGGTCATCGACCGCAATGACGCGCGTCTGGCTTCCGCCCAGCGAGTAGCTCTGGCTCGACTGGTACAGCACGTGGATCGTGTCCCCTCCCCGGGTCGACACCAGGAGGTCGGACGCGTCGTCTCCGTCGTGGGGTCCGGACGTGAGGCGCGCTGGATCGAGCGTCGAGACGTTCAGTGTCTGGTCGATCGTTCCGCCCGTCCCGCTCATGACCCAGAGCAACGAGACGCCGGGCGACGGGTGGTGCAGGTACGCGACGCGCTCGCCACCGATCTCTTGGTCGACGATGGTCTCGACCTCGCCGGAGGAGAGCGTCAGTGGGACATGAGTCGTCGTGGCCCCGTCGGACTCGACGATGGTGATCCCGAGCGTCGAGATCCCAACCAGCTCGTCCGCACCGTCCCCGTCGAGGTCGGCCGCGGTGAAGTCGAAGACCTCGTCGCCGCCGAACAGCCCGCTGAACTCCGTCGTCGTCGCGGGCACGAACCCCGCCGGGCGCGCGAACGCGACGAGGAGGGTCTCGCGGTCTGCGGCGACGCCGATCAAGTCCTGGTGACCGTCTCCATCGATGTCTCCTCGGCGAAGCCTGGTCGCGCCTGCCCACGCCGTCGTCTCGTCGAAGATGTCGGTTGCCTCGAGGGCCCTCGTCTCCGGATTCCAGGCGAGGGACTGGAGCCCCTCTGACCCTACCGCATAGAGGCCCCTCGCCAGGTCTCCGTCGTCTTCGTTCGTCGCGTGGGCGACGAGGTCGAGGTAGGTGCCAGGGGCCGTGATCGATGCCTCACCGAGCCCCGGATCGATCGCCACGGTCAGTGTGCCGTCCACCGTGAGGGTCGCCAGGTCGACCATCGTGTCGCCATTGACCTCGCACGCCACGATCCGGTCGACGCCGAATTGATCTCCGATCGCCTCGTCGTCGATCGTGAAGGACTGTGGCAGCGCGAACTGCGCATCGGCAGCGGGTGCCGCGGCGAGGCCGGCGGCCACAACGAGGGAGGAAGGGGTCATTTTCATCTGCTATCGGATTCGAGAGGATGACCTGCGACACACATCGCCGCAGGGACCGCGGAGAGCGCGGTCGCTTCTCAGTGGTCGCCGGAGTTGAACTGGTTCGGGGACTCCGCGCTTTTCTAGCCGGAAGTCCGGGAACGACCCGTTCTCGGGACGGTAGGAGCCACGGGGCGCCTGGAGGCGCCGCCGGTGGCACCCTCGACGGTCCGTGGTACGGTCGAGCGCTCAACTCCTATCCCGCTCGCCCTGCCCTCCCTTCCCATGCTGCGTCACATTGCTACGGCCCTCGCCGGTACCCTCCTCGCCACCTCCGCCCTGGCCCAGAACGACGAGTGCACCGGCGCGATCTCCGTCGGCATCGGCACCACGGCCTTCGACACCACGTCCGCCACCGACAGCGCGCCAGTCTGGACGTGCGGCTCCGGGGTCGGGCGCGACCTCTGGTACGAGTTCACGGCTCCGGTGTCCGGGACGGTCGTCATCCGGACCTGTGCCTCGGGTTTCGACACGCTGATCGAGGTCTTCAGTGGAACGTGCGGTAGCCCTTCCGTCCTGACGTGCAACGACGACAGCTGTGGGCTCCAGAGCGTCGTCAGCTACTCCGCGACCGCCGGCCAGAGCAACCTCTTCCGGATCGGCGGGTTCGGGGGCGACTTCGGGCCCGGGGCGATCGACGTCTCCCTGTCCATCCCGTCCGGGAACGATGAGTGCTCGGTCGCCCTGCCGCTCGTCGACGGTCAGACCCCGTTCTCGACGCTCGGTTCCACGACGAGTTCGCCGTCCTGGCCCTGCGCTGCCGGCGGCTCGGACATCTGGTACCAGTTCACGGCGTCGGGTTTCACGGTCGACATCGACACCTTCGGGTCGGGCTACGACACGGCGCTCCAGCTCTTCGAAGGAGACTGCAATGCGTTGACCTCCGTCGCCTGCAACGACGACGCGGGCGGGCTGCAGAGCCAGATCAGCGCGACGACGACGCCCGGCCTCGTCTACTCGCTTCGCGTGGGCGGATTCAGCGGCAACGTCGGGATCGGCGTGCTCAACGTCATGGGCGCGTCGCCGGTCGATCCCGGGACCAACTACTGCTCCGCCGTCGCCAACAGCACGGGCGCGACCGGCGTCATGAGCGCCACCGGATCCGCGTTCGTCGCGGACAACGACCTCACGCTCGTCGCGTCGTCGCTCCCGACGAACTCGTTCGCGTTCTTCCTGGTCGGCCAGACGCAGGGCTTCGTCCCGAACCCGGGAGGGAGCGCGGGCAACCTCTGCATGATCGGGAGCATCGGGCGCTATGTCGCGCCCTCGCAGATCGCGAACTCGGGCGCGCTCGGCGAGGTCCAGCTGACGATCGACAACGCCATGACGCCCACGGGCGCCGGTTTCGCCGCGATCGCCGCCGGTGAGACCTGGAACTTCCAGTGCTGGCACCGCGACTCGGTCGGTGGGACCGCGACGTCGAACTTCACGGACGGGCTCGAGGTGCTCTTCCTGTGACCTTCACTACGCTGAGGTGGTGACCACCGACCTGGACATCCACCTCGGCGACAACCTCGACGTCCTGCCGACGCTCCCCGACGGCGCGTTCGACCTCATCTACATTGATCCGCCCTTCAACACGGGGCGGGCGCAGACGCGCCGGTCCGTCCAGACGATCCGCGACGCCGAGGGGGACCGCCTGGGCTTCCACGGCGAGCGGTACCGGACGGTGCGCCTGGGCTCGCGCGCCTTCGCGGACCGCTTCGACGACTTCCTGGCGTTCCTGGAGCCGAGGATCGAGCACGCGCACCGGCTCCTCGCTCCGACCGGCAGTTTCTTCCTGCACCTCGACTACCGCGAGGTGCACTACGCCAAGGTTCTCACCGACGCGATCTTCGGGCGCGACTCGTTCGTCAACGAGATCGTCTGGGCGTACGACTACGGCGCGCGCTCGCGCAAGCGCTGGTCGCCGAAGCACGACAACATCCTCTGGTACGCCCGCGACCCGCGGAAGTACACGTACCGCTACGACGAGATCGACCGCGTGCCCTACATGGCGCCCCGGCTCGTGACGCCCGAGAAGCGCGCGCGCGGCAAGACGCCCACCGACACGTGGTGGCACACGATCGTGAGCCCGACCGGCCGCGAGAAGACCGGCTATCCGACGCAGAAGCCGCTCGGCGTGCTCGAGCGGATCGTGCGGGTCCACAGCGAGCCCGGTGATCGCCTGCTCGACTTCTTCGCCGGCAGCGGCACGCTCGGCGAGGCCGCCGCGCGGCTGGGCCGGCACGCCGTACTCGTGGACGACAACCCCGACGCCGTAGCGGTCATGCAGGAGCGGCTCGCGTTCGCGGCACCGCGCGTGCACCGGCGGGCGGACGATCAGCGCTCGTCGTCCGGCGCCACGGCCTCCAGCGCACCCTCGAGGAACTCGAGGTAGCTGTCGCCGTCGAAGATCGTGTTGCCGACGAACGTGCGCACGAGCGTCCCGTCGCGCGCGATCACGTGCGAGCTGATCGGCGGGTCGTAGGCGTCGCGCAGCGTCTCCGCGATACCGCGCAGCTCTTCGTCGAGCAGGTCGTCGTCGGCCATGCGCGCGACGTCCTTCCCGAGGATCCAGCAGTTGACGAAGCCCTCGGCCAGCAGGTCGGAGTGTTCGGAGAGCGGACCCGCCCTCAGCGTGAGTCCCGTGCCTCAGCAGGACTCGTCGTCCAGCGAGCCGTAGAGCACGATCGCGTGGAGGGGCCTGTCGTCCTCCTCGTCCTTCATCATCTCGAACGCGTCCGGCAGCTCGTGCCAGTCCACGACCGCCCAGGGGTAGAAGGCGCACAGCAGCGTCACGCGGGCGCGGTCGAGCGCGAAGGCGTCGCGGCGCGGCGGCGCCGCGTCCGTGCGCAGGCGAATCGTCGGCACGTGGGCGATATCGACCCGGCCGAACGCCACGCCCCGCTCTCGCACGTTGATGTCGACGTTCGTGTCGCGATCAGGCACCTCGATGTGCAGCGCGAGGACCTCGCGCGCGACGGGGTCGACCGTCAGCCGGCACTCGAACTGCGCGGGCGTGTAGAAGACGTCGCCGCCGCCGAGGCGGAACTGGACGTGCGCGCGGATCAGGAGGTCGAGGTGCGGCTCGCGCGCCAGGATCGTCCCGCGCGCGCCGAGCGGGCCATCCATCCGAGGCGCCTCGACGCGCTCGACGGGCGGGCCGCCGTCCTCGGAGGGGACGAGCAGCCGGCGCGGCTGGCAGTGCCGGTGGAGCCGTGCCGTCGCCGAGGGGTGGAGCTGCTTCAGGAGCTCGACGATCGGCCCGACGTCCGGCGTCCACGGCCGGTCGAACTCGAGGTCCTCGGGGGGCAGGAGCGCGGCGACGTCGCTCCACTCGTAGACCCGCTCCCGGGCGGCGGGGCCCGGGTCGAGCGCGGCGGCGAGGCCGCTCTCGACCTCGAGGTGGAAGCCGTCCTCGGAGCGCGCGACCGGCGACCACTCCGCGGTCAGAGTGAAGGTGGATTCGTGGCGCTCGGAGGCGTCGCTCGGAGCGCACGCGGGGGCCAGGAGGGCGATCGAGGCCCAGGCGACGCGCAGGAGGTGGGATCGGCTCATCGGTCGGTCCGTGGAGAGACGGGACACTCCTGGATCGGCACGCCGACCGGCGGACCTGAGGGCCGATCGGGGCCCCGGGAGTCCACGTCCGGGCGCTGGGCCACAGAATCGCTGACAGCGTTTCGCGGGCCGTCGACGACTTCCCCGCGACCATGATGAACCTCGGCTCCGCCAGCGGCCCGCAGCCCGGGCTCCCTCTCTCGCTCGAGGGCGACGAGCTCGCCCTTCACCTCCCCTGGCTCCGTCGCTTCGCCCGTGCGCTCGTCCATGACGAAGCGTCGGCGGACGACCTCGTGCAGGACGCGCTCGGCGCGGCGATCACGGCCCGGCGCCCGATCGCGGACCTGCGCTCGTACCTCGGCGGCGCGCTGCGGCGGCGGTCCCACGATGTTGCGCGACGCGAAGAACGTCGCCGTCGTCGCGAGAGCGTGCACTCGAGCGATCGCGACCGGGTGGCCCCGGGCGCCGATGACGCAGCGGCTCGCGTCGAGACGATGCGAATGGTCCTGGACGAAGTCGAGCGCCTGCCCGCGGCGCAGCGCGACGCGATCACGCTGCGCTACGTCGACGACCTGCGGCCGGTCGAGATCGCCGAGCGTCTCCGCGTCGCGCCGGCAACGGTGCGCGCACACATCGCCCGCGGGCTCGCGACGATTCGCGAGCGCCTCGATCGGCGGAGTCAGGGTCGCGCGGCGTGGACCGCGGCGCTCGTTCCGTGGCAGTTGCACCGCGAACCGGTCCGAGCGCTGACGGCTTCCAGCCTCGCAGTGGCGACGGTCGCCGCGGGCGCGCTCGTCGCGGCCTTCCTGGCGTTCGTCCTGGTCAGGTCGTTCGAAGAGGACCCCGCGGCGGGCCAGCAAGTGGCGCTGCGCTCGGCGGTCGACGGTGAGCACGGCGCCACCGACATGGCGTCGATCGAGCGTTCGAACGAAGCGCGACGGACAGCGGTCGAGACCGGCGAACAGGATGGCGAAGGAGACGCGCCGGCACCTGTCTCCGCAGCAGTCACGAAGATCCAGGGGTCGGTCGTCGACGAGCGAACGGGCGCTCCGATCCCCGACCTGCCGGTCCTGATCCGCCCCCTCGGGCCGGACGACGTCGCCTCGTTCGAGGGCGTCCAGGCGCTCGAGTCGTCGGGTGGCTTCGACGAGTCGATCGGGCCGCTCCTGTCGCTGAAGGCGCCGCCGTACTACGTCGGTCCCGGCTCCGACTGCGAGCGGACGATCCAGGTCCAGACCGATGCAGAGGGGCGCTTCGAGTGCGGCGATACCCTCGAGCCGGGTCCGGTGGCGATCTGGACCCCCGAGGACCGCTCGGCGACGTCGTACCTACCGCGAGTCGTCCGTGCGCAGTTCCCCCTGACCGAGCCACTCCGGCTACGCGTCGGGCCGACGTTCCGCCTCGCGTGCACGCTCCCGAGCGGCGTCGAGTGGGAAGACGTCGAGGCGCGGTTCGGGGACGAGGATCTCTCGCGGGCTCCGCTTCGCGGCGCTCGCCCACGCCGCGGCGACCTCCCGTGGGTCCGCTTCTCGAGCGACGTTGCGCGGATGAAGGAGCGCGGACCCTGGCGCGTCCGCTTCACCACCCGCGACCTCCGCTGGCTCGCCGAGGTCGAGGTGTCGCGCCACCGCGGCGTCGAGCCCGAGCCCGTCGCGCTCGTGTTTCGGTCGGTGGGTGGCGTCGACTTCGAGGCTCCGGTGCACGGAGACGGCGACGCCACGGTGGGGGGATCGATCCGCCTCACGGAGCTGGCGACCGGCCGGCAACATGCGGTCGAGGTGACCGCGTCCCAGCGCGCGTCCGTCGCCGAGATCCGCGCGCTCGCCCAGGGCAAGTACCGCTGGGCGCGCGGCGGGCGCCGCGGAGAGATCGAGGTGGTCGGGGGCGAGATCGCCCGGGTCGATCGCGAGAGCTGGCTCGGCGGCCCGACCTTCGACGCCGAGCTCCTCCTCGACGCCCGCGAGGTCGACGAGGAAGTCGTGCAGCGCTTCCTGTTCGTCCTCGTCGACACGCGCGACTCGTTCCACGTCCTCTTCCAGTTCCCCGTTCCCGACGAATCCCGCGGCGACGGCTGGTGGCGCATCCCGCTGGAGCGGATCCCAGCGCGCGACTGGACCGTCTTCCTGCACGGCAGCGGCGGCGCCGGCGCATGGGAGCCGAGGACCGCGCGGGTGGGACCGTCTCGGCCGTCCGGCACGTGGACGCTGCGGTCCGCCGGTCCGCTCGCCTCCCTGCGCGTCCGCGTGGTGGACGCGAAGTCCGGGGCGCCGATCCAGGGCGCTGACGTCGCGGTCGGCCTTCGCGGCGTCAGGGCGGACAGGTCCGAGTCGACCCGCGAGGACGGGACCGCCGTTCACGGGTCGGTGGCCGTCGAGCGCGAGTCGCTGGTCGTCGTCACGGCGGAGGGCTACAGGGGCCAGGCGCGTGTCGTGCGACCGGAGGCGACGGGGCTCGACGTCACCTTCGAGCTGGTCCGCGGTTGGCGCTCGCCGATCCGCGTCTTCCGGACCGACGGATTCGTTCCGGCCGCCGGAGTCGACGTGGTGGTCGACGGCGTCGAGGTCGGTCGGACGGACACGGACGGGCTGTACTGGGTCGAAGGAGACGGTCCCCCGGCGCGCATCGACGTCGCGGTGACGTCGCCCTCGCTCGAGGTCGACGTCTCACCCTTCACCGACGCAGGTCGCCACATGCGATCGGCGCCCGGAGCCCTGCAGTTCCTGGTCCGAGCGGTCGAGCGGTCCCGCTGACCTCATCGCGGAGAGTGGCCATCGGGAGCGCGCGACGCGCCGCGCGCTCCCGGTGTGCCTACGGGCTAATCAGTACAGAGAGAGCGTGCGACCCAGTTCTGGGAATGGCGCGTTCCGCGCGCTCCACCGGGCAGAGTTCTGGGCGCGCCGACCTGGTTCAGCTTTCTTCGATCTCCCTCACGTCACGTCAGTCGCCCGCCAGGAGTCGGTCGACGCGCTGCTGCTCCAGGAGCTCCATCCGATCGCCGAGCTGCTCGTCCGTCAGCGCGTCGAGCCGCGTGACCGCGCGGCGCCACAGCTCGGCCTCGCGCGCGCCCGGGACGCGCGCGAGGAGCGGCATCGGTGGGTCCTCCGACAGCGCGTCCTCGGAGAGCTCCGCGACGATCTGGCGCGCGAGATCGACCGCGGCGGCGCGCGGCGCGCGCAGGGCCGCAGCGAGCCGTCGCTCGAACCCGGCCAGGTACTCCTCCAGGCGCTCGCGGTGCTCCAGCGCGATCGGATCCTCCAGCGCGGTTCTGACGTGCGCACGAAGAGCCCCGTCGAACTGTGAGACCACGGTGTGCGTCGCGTCGACGTCCGAACGGCCGGCGGTGAGCTCGGTGACGAGACGCTCCACGCCCAGCGCGCAGCGCAGTGTCGACCGCAGCACGGCCTCGTCGATCCGATCCTCGTTCGACGGCGCCAGGCCCGCCCGGCCGTCCGCGACGAACGCGCCGAGGACCTCGGTGCCGCCACTCGCTCCGGGCAGCGCGACCGTCTCGTCGTCGGGAACTCCGACGGACCCCTCTGCGGCTCCCGCGGTGTCCCCCCTCGGCTCGATGATCGTGTGGAGCGGATCGGCCGGCCGCGCCGCGACGATCGTCTCGGGCGCCGACGTCTGGACGATCGTCCGCATCGTGTCGTCGTCGGCGTGGGCCGCGTCGTCGTCCTCGACCGCCGGTGTCGCCGTGGCGGCCGGCGCTCCGCCCCGGAGCTTGATCTCCAGCTCCTCGACGCGCTCCGCGAGCTCGTCCCGCTTCGCCGCGGCCGTCGCCAGCTCCCGCTCCAGCACCGCCGTGCGCGTCCGGAGGGCCTCCAGCTCGGGATCCTCGGCGGTCGTCTCGACGGCGGCAGCACCGCCCGTCACCTGGACGTCCATCCGACCCGCCAGGCTGAAGACGCCGCCCGGCGCCAGGGCCGGTCGCCCGATCGGCTCGCCGTCGACCAGCGTCCCGTTGAACGAGTCGAGGTCCTCGACGACGACGCCGCTGTGGATCATCACGTGGCGTTTGCTGACGAAGGGGAGGGGCACCACGACGTCGCAGGAGGGGTCGCGACCGATCACTGCGGGGTTCGAGGTGACGTCGTGCTCGATCGGCTTCTGGCCGGGGGGAAAGAGGCGGATCTTCATCGGGAGGGCAGGGGCGACGCTGCGGCGGCCAGGAAAGTCGCAGGTTAGGCCGTGAATTCGACCCGAGTCTCCCCTCATTCCCGGCCCGACCCGTTTCCCCGATCGCCCCTCCCCGTCGCTGGATCCTCGGCTACGCTCGATTCCGAGCCGTTCAGCGGGAGGGGGCGCGCCACGGACGAAGCCCGATGGCCGACGACCACCCCCGAAACCCAGCCTCCTCGGACCGCGACGCGGATCTGCGGACCGACCCGCTGCTGACCCGGATCCCCGAGGTCGAGGGTCAGAAGGTGCTGGAGCCCTGCGTGCTCTACGCCAAGGTCGGCGAGGGCGGCATGGGCGCGGTCTACCGGGGCCGGCACCTCAACCTGGAGGTCGACGTCGCGATCAAGTGCCTGAAGGCCGGCCTCGCGGAGCAGTCGCCGGACTTCATCACGCGCTTCCAGCGCGAGGCGAAGATCGCGGCCAGCGTCCACCACCAGAACCTCGTCCAGGTCTACGACATCTCCGAGAAGAACGGGGTCCACTACCTCGTCATGGAGTACGTCCGCGGGGAGACCTCGCGGGAGCGCGTGTCGCGCAAGGGGCCGCTGTCGGAGCGCGAGGCGGCGCGCATCCTCCTCGGCGCGGCGTCGGGGCTCGCGGAGGCGCACGATCAGAAGATCGTCCACCGCGACATCAAGCCGGACAATATCCTCATCTCGCACGACGGGCGCGTGAAGGTGTCGGACCTCGGGCTCGCGAAGGCGCTGGAGGTCGATGCCGGCCCGTCGCTCACGATCGGCGTGATGGGGACGCCCCAGTACATGTCGCCCGAGCAGTGGGACGAGTCGAACGACATGGGGCCCGAGACCGACGTCTGGGCGATGGGGGCGACGCTGTACTTCCTGTTGACGGGTGATCACGCGATCCCCGCCGGGACGATGCAGCAGGTCTACCGCCGCGTCTGCGTCGACGAGTTCCCGGACATCGCCGAGAAGCTCCCCCAGATCTCGCCGCAGCTCCGCGACATCCTGATGCGCTGCGTGTCGCGGGACCGGGCCGAGCGATTCCCGAACTGCAGCGAGCTCGCCGTCGCGCTCTCGCGCGTCGCGTCGTCGACCGTGCTCGACCCCGAGGACGCGGGTGCCACGGTGGGCGCGATCCGCCTTCCCCCGCTGCTGTCGCCGCCGCCGGCCGAGAAGCTCGGACGGATCAAGGTGCAGATGCACGACGGCGAGTCGTCGGTCGTGGACCTGGCGCGCCGCGGGATCCTGAGCAAGCCGGGGCTCGTCGCGACGGGCGCCATCGGCGTGCTGGCGCTGCTGCTCGTCGGGCGGGTGCTGTTCGGTGGGGGCGCCGCGCACGCCGAGGCGGACGAGGACGTCGCGGCCGTCACGGATTCGACGTCCGACGTGGCCGACGGCGACGATGCTGAGGAGGAGACGGCGACGACGGACACGGAGTCGTTGAACGCGGGGCCGGGCGACGAGCCTGCGCCGGACGAGGCGCCGGTCGCCAGCGCATCGGACACGCCGCAGCTGGACCCGTTCCCTGACGACCGGCCCACCGCGCCGGCGTCGATCGTCCCGGCGCCGACCGGCACCAACCTCGGCGATACGGGCCCCGTCGGTGCGAGCCCCGCCGGCGCGAGCTCCCTCGGCGGACCGGCCTCGGGCGCGACGAAGGTGCCTGCGGAGCAGCGCTTCGAGCTCGACCTGGACGCGACCGACGACGCGCAGGTCGAAGGCGTGCAGGACACGTTCCCCGACGCGGGCGGTGGCGGAGACGTTCCGGACGACTCGACGTTCGAGACGTCCGGCCTCGGCGAGGCGGAGACCACGTCCGATCTCGAGGACGACGAGCCGCTCGAGACCGACGAGCCCGAGGTCGTCGAGCCGCCGCAGCCTCCTCCGCCGCCGATCCCGGCGCTCGACGGAGTGTCCGATGGGTTCTGGAGCGGCGACGCGTCGCTCGGGCTCGACGGTCACCTCGAGCCCGCAGAGATCGGTCTGGAGCTCCCGGAGTCCATCGCTCTCGTCGTCGAGTGGACCCGGGCGGGCGAGACGGTCCCGCACGAGGTCACCGTCGAGCCCAACGCCGACGGCGCATTCCACGTCGACCTTGCGCCGGACCAGCGGCCCGACGACGGCCGCTGGATGGTCTCGCTGCGGCTCGACGACGTCTCGTCGGCGTTCGAAGAGGTCGTCGTCGACACGCAGGAGCCCGAGATCGTCATCGAGGGCGACTCCGTTCTCGTGAGCCCGACCGAGGCGTGGAGCGTGGCCTTCCGCGTCAACGACGAGACCGCGGTCGTCGTCGAGGTCGTGCTGAACGGAGTGACGGAGCCGGCGCTCGAGTCGCTCGACGCCGACGGCCGATTCCTCGTCGAGCGCGTGCTCCCCGGCGCCGAGAACGACGTCGTCCTGCGTGCGACGGACGAGGCCGGCAACGTCGGCACGCTGCCGCTCACGGTCGTCGTCGACCTCGATGCTCCGCGGCTGGTCGACATCTTCCCCGGGGCCAGCGCGCGCCCGCAGGCGGGCGAGACCTACGAGGTTCGGCTGGAGCTCGACGAAGCGTGCACGCTCCGCTTCGACGAGAGCGTCGATCTCGTGGCTCCGTACCCGATCGACACGAACCGGTTCTTCTCGTTCCGCGTCCGCGCGGCCGAGGCGGGCCGCACGTCGCTCTCGTTCGTGGCGGTCGACGCCGCAGGCCACGAGACGCCTGTCCTGCGCGAGTGGGACGTCCTGACGCCGATCGCGCTGCCGGACGGGTTCACCGCGGAGGGCGAGGATCCGGACGGTGGCTTCCCGAGCGTGGTCGTCGACGGCCGCACGGGCATCCGGTTCCTGCGGGTCGAGGCGAGCGATCCGTCCGCGACCTACCTCGCGGAGACCGAGTGCACCGAGGCGCAGTGGCTGAAGATGCTCGAGATCGCGGCGGCACGGCCCGGCGAACCGCAGGTCGTCGCGCAGCTCGACGAGTACTTGAAGCGGACGGCCGCGTGGGTCACCCGCAAGGGCGCCGCGCCGCGCGGGCTCGACCCCGAGACCCACGCGCAGAACTGGATCGCGTGGCGTCAGGCACGAGACGTGTCGGAGGCGGTCGGGTACGAGCTTCCGTCGATCGAGCTGTGGCAGGAGGCGTGCCTCCGGGGCCGCCCCGACGGCGCCGAGCTCGGGTGCGACCCGGCCGCGATCGAGGACCACGCGGTCTTTCGGGCGTCGAATCCGCTGCCGGTCAAGTCGAAGACCCCCAACGGCGGCGGCTTCTACGACCTGCACGGCAACCTCTGGGAGTGGTGCGCCGAGCCCCGCACACAGATCGGCGGCTCTTGGGCCTCGCGGTCGGTGGAGATCTTGGGTATCACCCCGCCCGAGCCCCGGGGCTCGGAGACCTGGTCCGACGACCGCGCCGGGTTCCGCCCCGCCCTGACACTGCGGCGCGAATGAACCGCTGACCGACGACCCCAACATGCCCAAGACCGCTGCCCTCGCCGCTTCGATAGTCCTCGCCGCCAGCTCTCTGACGAGCTGCGCGTCCACCGTTCGCGCGGAGGACGCGCCGACCTACGTCACCGTCTCCAAGAGCCAGTCGTTCAACCGCGACGCGCGCAACGGGGACCGCGTGCACTTCAGCATCACGATCGAGCCGTCCGATCTCGTCGAGCACCGGCTCGACCTCGCGCGCGCGATCGCGGCGCAGCTCTCGGAGGTCGGATTCGAGGTCGTCCCCGAGCTGGACGACGAGAACCGGGCGGACGTCAACTTCCACTGCCAGGTCTTCGTCCGGTACTTCGGGCCGCTCGGTCCGCTCAACGAGGCGGCGATCACGGGCGCGACCAGCTCCGAGTCGACCGGAGCGAAGATCGCGGTCGGCGGGGAGCTGACGGACTCCGACATCCGCGGCGGGCTTCCCGGATGGGAGAACGCGGACGGCACGGCCCTCGACCGACCCGTCAGCCCGTCGCCGATCCCCTTCGCCGAGGCGTCGAAGAACATCTTCAAGGGCTCGCGCCCCTTCGTGATCGTCGTCGACATCTCGACCGGCGAACTGATCGAAGGCGATGGCGGGCCGATGTCCGAGAGCCGCCGCGTGCGTCGCGCCTTCCGCGTCGTCGGGCAGACCGCCTCGAAGTCCCGCCAGGGCGCGATCGACAACCTCCTCACGCGCGAGGTGATCGACACGAGCGTCGTCGTCGAGGAGGGGGCCGACCCCGCGATGAAGCGGATCTTCGACTTCACGGGCCTCGCGCGCGCCGTGACGAACGTCATGGTCGCCGCGCCGAGCACCAGCATGATGATGTCGCAGGGGCAACCGACCGCGGACGAGCCCGAGGCGACCGCGGCCCCGGACGATCAGGGCTGACGGAGTGCGCCGGCGAAAGGCCTCGATCACGCTCCTGCTGACGGCGGCGTGGCTCGCGTCCTGCGGCGCGGCCACGCGCGGGGAGGACCCGGCGCCGCGGGCGGAAGCCTCCGATCAGCGGGTCGCAACCGTCGAGGGCAGCCCGATGGTCCGACGGGTCGCCGCCGAGTGGGAGCCCGCGCTCGGCGTGCTGGTCCGGTGGCCGCCGTACGTGCCGCACGGACTCCTGGTCGCGATCGCGCGGGACTCGCGGCTCCATCTGATGGTCGAGGATGACGCCGCGAAGGACGACGCGCGGCGGTGGCTCGACGAGTGGGGCGTTGCGGCGGATTCCGTCGTGTTCCACCGCATACCCGGGAGCGACGACGCCGCCTGGCCGCGCGACTACGGTCCGCACAACGTGTTCACCGAGGAGGGCGAGCTCGTCCTCGTCGACGCGCGCTACGACCTGTCGACGCCCGACAGCACGCTGGCGTGCGACGCGCCGCTGATGACGCCCTGGAACGGCGGCTGGGGCGGCGGATTCGAGGACTACGACATCACCCACGACGACGCGGCGCCGACGGCGATCGCCGCGGCGCTCGGCGTCCGTAGCCTGGAGCTTCCCGCCGTCCTGACCGGCGGCAACGTCGCCGTCGACGGCCGCGGGACCGCGTTCTCGACGTGCATCCTGACCAACGAGAACCGCGCGGGCGGCCTCGACGACGACACCTTCCTGGGCCTCGCGCGGGAGGAGCTCGGGATCGAGCGCTACTTCGTCCTCCCGAACTTCGAGGACCAGGGGATCCAGCACGTCGACTGCCTCCTGAAGCTCTTGGAGGGCGAGCGGATCCTCGTCGCGCGGCCGCCAGAGGATCATCCCCTCCACGAGCGCTACGAGCGGATCGTGGACGAGCACCTCGCCGCGCTCCGCGCTCCGAGCGGGCGCCCGTACAGGATCCTCCGGATCGATACGGCCCGCTATCGCGGCGACGAGCTGGCCGCGTACACGAACTCACTCGTGCTCAACGGGTCGGTGTACGTGCCGCTCTTCGACTGCGCTCAGGACGAGGTCGCGCTGGAGCAGTGGCGCGCCGCGCTGCCCGGGCACGACGTTCAGGGGTTCCCGTTCCGTCTCGCGGACGAGCCCGCGCTGCCGGACCGTGCGCGGCGGATGTACCCGGGCGCGATCGGCTGGCGGTCGTTCGACGCGCTGCACTGCCGGACGCGGGCCGTGTGGGATCCCGAGATGCTCCTCGTCACGATCGACGACGTCGAGCGCGGTGGGGACAGTGTCGTCGTGACTTCGACGATCGTGCCGTACAGCGGCTCGGGCGTCGTGCGCGACGAGGCGCGAGCGCACTGGCGCGTCGCCGGTGAGGAGGAGTGGCGCGTCGCGCCGCTCGTTCGCCAGGAAGACGGCCGATTCCGCGCCACGCTCGCGGGCGCGCCGGCAGCTCCGACCTCGATCGAGGTCTGGGTCGAGGCCACCGACGGATCCGGGCGCCGCGAGACATCGCCGCGGAGGGCGCCGGCGGCGTTCCGCACGTTCTGATCCGATCGGACCCGTCAGGGCCGCACGCCGCTCACCGTGTCGGTGTCCTGGTGGATCGTCAGCGCGCCGTCGTCGACCTCGACGAGGACCGTCGGGATGCCGTACGGCGCGTCGATCGCGTCGAGCCAGAGCCGGTCGGGTGATTCCGGCGTGACGCGGAAGCGCACGCCGGCGTACTGGCTCGTCGTCGCTTCGAGGCCGCTCTTCCCCTCCCGGAACTCGAGGTCGATCGCGCCTGCGACGCGCCAGCGTCCCATCACCCGTTCGCGCGACGGCCGATCCAGTACGACGCCGGCGATCGGCACGCGCTCCGCCGCGATACGCCGCTCACCGCTGGTCCAGATCACGCGCTCGGGGACGACCGTTTCGCCACGGACGAGCTCCAGCCGGCCGCCGTTCGGACCCTCGAACGCGCTCTCGCTCCGCGCCGCGAGGCGCAGGGCCGCATCGGCACCGGGCAGCGAGAGCTTCAGGCCCGGGCCAACGATCTCGAGCGACAGCGCGTCGCCGCTCGCGGTGACGTAGCGACCGGCAGCGAAGGCGAGCACCGCGGGCGGGAGCGTCGTGGTCCCTCCCTCGTAGCCGGTGTCGATCCACTCATCGGTCGCGGCCGTCTCCGTGGGCGGGGGCAGCCGCAGCGCCACGAGCCTCTGCGCGTCGCGCACCAGCACGCGATCCCCTGCGACGGTCGGCGCGGCCCACGCCTTGCCTTCCAGCGTCCTCTGGCGCGAGAGGACGCCGATGCGCGCCGGCTCCATGCGGAGGAGCGTGATCTCGCCTTCTTCGTCCAGCCGGAGCGTCCGCCCGTTCGCCTTCACGAGGTTGGACTCGGCGAAGCCGCGGAGCTTGAACGCGAGCGACCCGTCGTCCACCGACACCGCGCACAGCATGGAACCGTTGCTGCCGACGACGAGGCCGTCCTGGAGCGCGACGCGGCCGTGCGAGAACCGTGCGCTCCGACAGCGCCAGCCGACGCTCGCCTGCCACGCGCCGTTCTCGCGCGCGACGTCGATCCGACGCGCGCCGACGTTGCCCTGGCCGGAGACGATGAACCGACCGTCTCCCGCGTCGGTGATCATCGCGTAGTTCGTCAGCCCGGCGCGGACGTGCGGGACGCTCCAGAACACCGAGCCGTCGTCAGGATCGAGTCCGACGGTCTCGTCCTGGAAGAGGCAGACGAGCTGAACCGCGCCGTCGATACTCGTGAGCAGCGGCGTGACGTAGCTCGCCTGGAAGGACGGCGAGCGCCACGCGACCTCTCCGCTCTTGGCGTCGAAGGCGGTCACGCCGGCCTCGCCGCCCGACATGACGAGCACGAGGTCCTCGTATGCCAACGGGCTCGCGCCGAACCCGAACTGGACTGGCCGCGCGCCCAGGTCGTCGACGAGGTCCACCGACCAGGCGCTGCGCCCCGACACCCGATCGAGAGCGACGAGCCGGCCGCCGTAGCCCAGGACGATCACGGTGTCGCCATGCACGAGTGGCGTCGCGTGGGGGCCGCGGCCGCCGCCGTAGTCCTCCTGGCCTTCACGTCCGGGGTCAGCGAACGTCGCGCGCCAGGCTTCCTCGCCCGACGTGACGTCGACGGCGAGGACCGACGTGTCCTCGGATCCCGGCACGCGGTAGCTCGCGAACGCGTGGTCCGCTTCGACCGCAACGGACGAGAAGCCCTGGCCGAGCGGGACGCTCCAGAGCTCCTCCAGCTCGCTGCTGGCGGGGGCGATCGTGGGAGAGAGGGCGAGGACGGCGGCGACGGGGAGCGGATGCATGGCGGCTTCGTGGGACGGAGTGCGCGTTCGCCGTCCCCATGCCCGGCCGCTCCGGATCGGACCCCGAAATCCGCGCTATTCCACCGGAACCCCCCAGCCGGCTCGCTCCCACTGGAGCCGATCGTCGCCGTGGTCCTCGGACGTCATGCGCCGCAGCGCGCGGTAGGCGGTCCGGCGGACGTCGAGGTCGGGGCTCTCCAGGAGGCCGAGGAGGTGCGGGATGGCGTCCAGGGAGCCCAGGTGTCCGAGCGACGCCGCCGTCAGGACGACGAGCTCCTTCTCCTCCCGCTGCAGGACGAGCGCCAGCGGGGCCACGAGCTCGTTCCGGTAGGTGCGGAGCAGCGCGAGCTCCTGGATCGCGCGGGCCGCCACGCCGCGGGGCCCGTACCGGGCGCGCGTGATCCACTCGGGGATCTGCTTGTCCCACAGGCCGCGGACCTCCGCGTACCACTCGCGCCAGGACTCCGCGATGGCGGGCAGCTGCTGGCCGCTGATCGACCGGAGCGCCGCGCACGCGCGCCGGCGCACGACCTCGTCGCCCTCCCCGACGAGGTCGAGCAGGAACGGGATCGAGTCCGCGTCGGCCACCGTCTCGACGATGCCGATCGCCTCCATGCGCTCGACGTTGTACGGGCTGGCGAGGTAGAAGCGGACGCTCTCGGCGACGCGCGGCGCGGGGACGAAGCGCGCCTTGCGCGTCATCTCCGCGACCTCGGCGAGGATGTGCGGGTCGGCCTCGGGGACGGCGCCGAGGAGTTCGGAGAGCGCGAACAGGCGCGGCGGTGACGTCTCCTCGGCGAGCGCGTCAATGAGGCCCGGGATCAGCGAGTGATTGGCCTCCAGCGCGATGCCGTGGAGCCGGTCGATGACGGCGGGGTCGGACTCCAGGAGCCGGCAGATCGCGGCCGGAAAGGCCGCGCGCACCGTCCGGGCGACGCGGCGCTCGTGGCCCTCGGTCTGGGCCCACTCCAGCACGCGCTCCAGCGTGAGCGCGTCGCCGTTCGCGGCGAGGAGCCCGATCGCCGCGACGCGGACCTCGGTCGAGGGCTCCGCCTGGAGGCGCCCGTCGAGCAGGTCGCGGGTAACGGCAGGCGGGAAGGTGTCGAATGCGCGGTGGATGGCCTGGCGCTCGATGGAGAGGAGCGGCTTGGGCGTTCGGCCGCGCGTGCCGACGCGGACCTGGATCGATCCGGATGCGAGGAGGTCGAGCAGCTCGCCGGCGCGCTCGGGCCCGCGCGCGACGAGCGCGTCGGCGACGCGGGCCGACGTGGCGCGGTCGTGCCGCCCGTCGAGGAAGACCTGGTCGAGGTCGGTGACGCCGCGTCGCCGTTTGCGTTCGGTCGTGACGACGTCGTCGCGTCCGCCTTCGGCCGCGTGAACGGGAGTGAGGATCATCCCTTCGGTCGCAAGGAGCGCGACCGAAGCGACGACGAACGCTCGAAGGCGTCCGCGTCCGGAGCAGGCTGGGGGGCGGCTGTGCATCGCGGGGTGGGGAGGTTCGGTGGAGGCGGGCTACCGGTTCGCCTGGAGGACCTTGTCGCGCTCTCCGTCCTCGAGGATCCCGGCCGGGTTCGACTCGACGAGTGCGAGCACGTCGGGGGAGAGCGGCGTGCAGGCCAAGAGGACGTCCTCCAGCTCTTTCGAGTTGATCTTGCTACCTGCCTCGAGGAGCCGTTCGAGTGGAGCGTCGTCGAGTGGAGTGGAGGCGACGAGGAGATTCTTGACCTCCTTCGGTCCGAGCTTCCAGCTGTCGATCAGGAGCATCGAGTCGCCCGTCGTGAGAGGGGTCTTGGCCTGCAGCGCGTTCTTGAGCGCTACGCCACTCAGCGAAGCGATGTCCATCGCGACGTCCACTCGAGCCGGATCGATGGGATCGACTGGATCAGGCTCGTCCGGCGGCGGCTCCACGGGGTCTTCGCCGCCGCTGGGCTCCGCCTTCGGTCGATCCGGCGTGCGATCGACGCGGACCACTCGCTCGACCTGATTCCAGTCGAACTGGTCCTCTCTTCCGGCGAAGCTGCGCTCTACGCCGTCCGTCCCGACGAACTCGAGCTCCATCTCGACCGCGCCGAGGTCGTGCGCGACCGACAGCGCCTGGACGGTGTCGGGTTCGACGCCGAACAGTCGGAACGGATCGCCGGCCTGCTGCGCAACGGGCGGGACCTCGATCACGCGCCAGCCGACGATGTCGGGGAGGGCCGAACCCTCGAAGCCGGCGCTGTCGAAGTGGAGCTGCGCTCCCGCTCCCACCTCGATCCGCTTGGCCACGACGCCGCCGAAGATCTCGAAGTCGCTTCCGATCCGGACGCCGGTGTCCGGCGCGTAGATCGTGCCGTGGAACTGGCTCGTCGCCTCCAGGTTCACGCCCGGGACGAGCGGGTCGGTCTCGGCCGACGAGACCTGGACGGTCATCTTGTCGGGCTCGTCCGACGTCGTCTCGACGTTCGAACCGGGCTGGAGGTCCATCGTCCCCGTGACGTAGAGCACGACCTCGCCCCCGCGCGTATCGAGCGTCAGGATCGCGCCGGGCTCGAGCGACAGGCCGCCGACCACGAGCGTCGCAGGACCCCGGACGACGAGCTCGGCGTCGACCGCGACCTCGATGCTCTCGTAGCCGTACGAGCCGTGCGCGAGCAGCATCGGGAGCAGGCCGTCGTGGCGCACGGGCGGCTGCTGCAGGACCACGGGCACGTCGACCTCCGGGAGCTCGACCTCCATCGCGCGTGGTTCCGTCTCGCCGGTCACCGTCACGTCGGTTCCCATGCCCGTGACGGATCTGCCCGGACCAGGACGGACGTCGCCCCAGACCTCCGCCGACTGCCCCTCGGGCAGGTTGAAGTGAATGCTGCCGTTCGAGCCGAGGAGCGCGCCGCCGCCCGTCGTCGGGCCGAGGTCGCTCTGGGGCGAGGCCGATCCTCCGCCGTCGGAAGGGGACCCGCCGTCCGCTTCCGGTGCCGCGCCATCGGCGCCGGGAGCAGGGGGAGCATGGTCGGCGCCGTAGCCCCCTTTGTCGTCGTCGTCGTCTTCTTCGTCGTCGTCGTCGTCGTCGCGCTTGGAATCGCCTCCACCAGACTCGGGAGCGCCAGGCGAGCCCTGGAAGTACGCCTTGACGAAGTCGTACTCGGCGCCCGGGTCGTAGTCCGACTCCCACGACTCGTCCGTGAAATCGTCGAGTTCGACGCCGTAGGTCGATGCACCGGGGAGGTTGACGAGACGCGAGAGTGAGGCCGACTCCTCGACGCTCATCACCGTGCCGTCGAACGAGCTGTACCTGTAGAAGGTGCCCTCGTAGAAGACGATCCGCTCGAGCTCGTCGACGTGCAGGTACGGGTAGGTCGGGTCGATCGTGATCTGCTCGAGGCCGGCCTGCTCGGAGTAGCTCCCCTCCTCCGAGTCCCATCCGTCGACGAGGATGACCTGGTCGATGACGAGGTCCTCATCCGCGAAGAAGCCCAGGTCGTTGTCGATCGGCTCGACGACGAGCGAGAGGCTCGCGCGTCCTCCGCCCTGCATGCCGGTCGCGTCGAGGCGCACGCTGCCGTCTTCCAGTTCCAGGACATCGACCCAGACGATCCCGTTCCCGTGCCGCGCGGGGTCGGTCTCGCTGCCGACCTGCCCGGACCGGCCCATGCGCACGGCCTGGAACGCCTCCGCGAGACCCGCTTCGGCCAGGTAGAACGCGTGCTGGTCGTCGACGGCGTGCGTCTGGCGGCGCATGAGCGACGACGAGATCTGCAGGTACCCCGCCCCGAGCATCGCGACGATGGTCACGACGACGAGGGAAGCGACGAGCGCGGCACCGCGCTTCGCGTCCTTGGAGCGGGACCAGCCCTTCATTCGGCGACCGTCGTGAGGTTGCGGCACGTCACGGTGGTCTCGACCGTCTCCGTCAGCACCTGGCCGTCGTCCGCGACGTTCTCCAGCGTCAGCCGGATGCGCACGGCGTTCCGGTCGACCTCGAAGCAGAGGCCCTTTTCGTCGATGAGCCCGTTGCCGTTGTCGTCCATCCCGTTGGGGAGCTCGCCCTCCAGGAACGGCGTCGCGATCCGCGTCCACGTCACGCGCCGCTCCGTGGCCGTCCCGACGTTGTCGCTCCAGAACACGGCGCCGTTCGGCTCGTCCAGCGCGATCCGCTCGGGGTCGCCCCAGATCACCTCGCCGTTCTCGACGCCGAGGTTCACCTGGTACCGGACGTCGCTCATGCTCGCCGGGGAGGCGATCTCGGGGATGAGCGTCTCGCGGTTCGCGCCCATGATCGCGACTGCGATCTGCTGGAGCACGCGTCGCGCCTTGTCCTCCAGGACGATGCGCCGCGTCGCCTCCGTGTTGGCGCAGTTGGCGGTCGTCATGACGCCGTGGACCTTGACGGTCACGACCGCCATGAGAGCGGACGCGAGCATCACCTCCATCAGCGTGAAGCCCGACCGAGCGCGGCTGGCAGCGAGTCGTCGTCGCATCAGTAGAGCTCCGTCATCACGGTGAAGACGCGCATCTCCTGCTCGCCCAGGCGGCCCTGCCAGCGCAGGACGACGACGACGGGCAGCAGCGAGACGTCGTCCGAGTGATCGAGGTCGTCGATCACCGCGTCCCCGTTCAGGTCGCGCGGCATGCCGAGCTCGGGCAGAACGAGGTCCTCGCGGATCTCCCAGTCCGGCGCCACCTCGGAGCCGGCGTTGCGCACGGGCAGGATGATCTCGCCCACCATCCCGTCGGCGGCCGCGTCGAGCGGCACCAGCTCGTCGACGCGGAAGCGGTGCCCGGGCGCCGTCCCCGGACCGCCCGGGTCGTCGAGCGGGTCGGCGTTGAAGAGCGGGAGGAGCTGGTCGAAGCGCTCGTTGCGCATCTCCTCGATCGCCGTCTGCGCGGCCGTGATCGCGGCGCCGGCCTCGCGGCTCGCGTCGCGCATGCCGGTCCCGCCCGTGAGCATCTGGACGAACATGCCGATCGACACGAGGACGATGGGGAAGGCCACTGTCACCTCCAGCAGCGTCACGCCCGCGAGCGCAGGCCGACCGGCAGGTCGACGACCGAGTCGGCGCGCACCGCGCGATGCGCGACGACGACACCTCACGATCCCACGAGGCTCTCGCTCCTCGTCGTGCATGGTTCCGCGTCCTGGTTCGAGACTGAAGGACCGGGCTCCGACGGTGCGGCGTCGCGGAGTCCGGCAGGCTGGCTACGGGAGAACGGCGATCTCCCGCGGGCTAGTTCGAATCAGCCGGAACTTCGACTTGATCGGTCGGGTGTTTCGTGCCGGTTTCCAGCGGGCTCCCGGTCCGTTCTGAGAGAGTTCGACGGGATCGCGGCGTCGAGTGACTCGAACCGGGAGCGCGCGGCTCACTCGGGAATCGGCGAGGGGAGCCCGAGCCGAGACGCAGCCTCTTTCGCGACGAACTCCATGCCGTCGCCGATCTCGTGGTCGACCGTGCCGTCGACGTACACGCGAGCGCGCTCGAACCAGATCCTGGCCGTGTCGGCGTCGCCGAGCTCGGCGTGACAGATGGCGAGGCCGAACCAGTCCGCCCAGGTCCCGACGCCCTCGTACACGGCCATCGATTCCTCGTACGCGGCGAGCGCCTCGTCGTAGCGTCCAGCGCGGTTCAAGCAGGCGCCGAGCGTGTTCCATCGCGTGCGGACCTCCGGGGTCTCGGCGACGGCGCGCTCTCCGTACTCGATAGCAGCGTCCGCGACCGACGCGAGCACCTCCGGGTCATCCACCGTCGAGAGGTCGACGGTTGCGAGCAGCCATGCCATGTCGTTCAGCCGGACGGGGGGGAGACTGTCGTCGGCGAACACGCGCTCGGCGCCCGCGAGGTTCCCGAGCTTGAGGTGGACCTGCATGAGGGTTCTCGTGGCGTCGCTGTCCGCTCCCTCGATCCGGGCCGCCTGTGCCGCGAGCGCGAGCGCGCCCTCCAGGTCGCCGAGGAACTCGCGCCGACCGGATTCGATCAGCGTCGCGTAGTACGCGAGCATCGGCGTCGAGGCGTTCTCCATCAGATCCTCGAGGACCTCGCGGCCTCGCGGGTTCTCCGGATCCTCGAACGCGAGCATTCCGCCGAAGATCATCTTCGACCAGCCGACAGCGTCGCCGATCGACACCGCGGACTCGGCGACCCGCAGGCCCGCGGCCGTCTCGTCGATGCGATAGAGAAGCGTCGCGAGGTAGAACCGGTAGCGCGGGTTCGTCGGGTCGAGTGCGACCGCACACCAGGAATGGGGGAGGGAACGTCGTCCAAGGCGCCGCTCCTCGGGCGTCGACAGACGTCGCGGCCCGTTCCCCACGATCAGGTTCGACAGGAGGTTGTGGAGCCGCGCGTTGTCCGGGTGCTGCGCGACGGCGTACTCGGCCGTCGCGAGCGCCGAGCTATGATCGCCGATACGAATGAACGAGTCCGCGAGGAGTTCGAGCGTCGCGGGCGGCTGGTCGTACAGCCCGTCCGCCGCCAGCGTGCGAAGCATGTCGAGGTCCTGGTTCGCCATCGCCTCGCGCAGGTCCGCGCGAAGGGGTTCGGGATCGATCGCGCTGTTGATCGCGAGGAGGTGGCGCGCGCCGTCCACGTCGCCCTGCGAACGCCGGACGCTGACCCATCCGTCGAGAAGCAGAGCGAATTCGGCGCCGAGCCCGCGGCCTCGGAACTCCTCGGCGAGATCGTCGGTGGACGTCCCGTCGATGTCGATCCCGTGGGACGCGAAGATCCCTGCGTAGCTCCCATAGGTGAGCGCCTCTCGCCGCGCGGGGTCGAGTGTCGGGTCGAGGTCGAAGGGGCGGAGCGCGAGCTCGAGCTCCTCGACGAGCCGCGCGGTGTCGCGCTGCCGCTCGTCGCGCTCGTCCGCCGCGTCCTGGAGAGTGCCGAGCTCCTCCTCGCTCGCGGTGATCTCCTCGGAGATCCTGGGAACGTCTCCGCTCGCCGCGACGAGCGCGCGCGCTCCGTCGATCGCCGCGCGCGCGGCGGTCCAGTCCTCGCGTGACGCGAGCAGGCGAGCCGACGCGAGGACGCCGTCCACCTCGCGCTCCAGCGCGCGCTCGCGTGCGCTTGCCTCGGCGGCATCGCGGGCGCGCGCGCGATCGATCCAGAACCACGATCCGCCGCCCACGCTGATGAGCGCCAGCACCGAGCCCGCGAGCATGAGCGTCAAGCGGCGGGCCTTGCGTTCCTCGGCGACGCGGACGCGCGCTTCGGCGGCCTCGACCCGCGCCTCGTTCGCCCGCTCCTCGACGCCCCCGACGTACTCGCGGACCGCCTCGGCGACCATCGACGCGCTCCGCGGGCGCGCCTGCGGTGCGGCGACGAGGCACCTCTTCGCGAGGTCGACGAGGGCTGCGTCGGCCTCGCTCGCGTCGAGGCGCGCGTACGCATCGTCGAGCTCCGCCTGCGCGGCCTGCATCAGGATCTCGGCGCGCTCTCCGACGTACGGCGGCGCGCCCGTCAGGATCTCGCACAGGATCGCGCCGAGTGCGAACACGTCCGCGCGCTCGTCGAGGCGCTCCACGTCGCCCCGCGCCTGCTCGGGCGGCATGTACGCAGGCGTACCGATGACCGAGCCGACGAGCGACTCCGAGCCCGTGCTGGAGCCATCGCTGCGCACGGTCTCCAGGATCGTGTGCTCGGGCTGCGCCTCGCGCGCGCGGCGCTCGTCGTCGTTCCCGCCGCGCGCGAGCACCTTCGCCAGCCCCCAGTCGACGACCTGCACCTCGCCGAACGCGCCGACCATGATGTTCGCCGGCTTCAGGTCGCGGTGGATCACGCCGCGCGAGTGCGCGTACGCCACGGTCTGACACGTCGACTCGAACACGTCGACGAGGCGGCTGCGGTCGGCGCTCGACGACTCGCGCTCGGCGAGCAGCGTCGCCAGCGTGCGCCCCTTCACGAGCTTCATCGTGAAGTACGGCCGGTCGTCCGCCATCAGGCCGAGCTCGTACACCGGCACGATCCCGGGGTGCTGGAGCTGGCCGCCGATCTGCGCCTCTTCGACGAAGCGCTGCACGACCTCCGGCCGGTCCGCGAGGTCCTTGTTCAGGACCTTCATCGCCACGTCGCGGCCGAGGTCGTTGTCGTGCCCTCGCAGGACGGTCCCCATCCCGCCGCGCGCGATCTCGCCCAGGACCTGGTAGCTGCCGCGGCCCTCGGGGAGCGCGGCGCGCTCGTCGGCGCGCGGGTCGATGACGGGCGCGCCGCCCTGGGCCGACGGTTCCTCGCGGAGCGAGACGCGGGGCGCCTCGCCGATCCGGTCCGTGAGGACGCTGAGGACGGACGGGGGGACGTCGAGGGTCGGGCGCTTGCGCTCCTTCGGATCGGTGTCGCTCACGAAGGAGAGGCTACCCCGGTCCCCTCAGATGCGCGGTCCCCGCTGGCGCAGCGCGTAGCCCAGCGCGAGCGAGCCCGCCACCAGCGCGCACGCGTCGGCCACCAGGCCCGGGATCGAGCCGACTGCGACGTTGTGTGCGATCCAGGGCGGGATGGCGGCCAGCAGCAGGACGCGGAAGCGGATCGTGGAGAGCTGGTAGCGCCCGAGGCTGACGAGCGCGAAGCCGGCGGCCGCGAACGCCGAGGGCGGGCCCGACCACGACGCCCACAGGCACGCGGCGATGACGGGCAGCGTCGCGAGGTACGCGATGCGGAAGCCGGGCCGTTCGCCTAGCGGGATCGCGAGCAGCGCCTGGACCATCGCGAGCGTGTTCATGATCGCGCCCGTGACCGCGCCGGTCAGCGCGTAGTGCGCGCCGAAGAAGACCGAGACGCCGACCTGGGCCAGCAGCATGCCGCGCCGGCCGGGGAAGAGCGGCCAGACGACGTTCATGAACGCGCCGGCGAAACCGAGCGCGAGCGCGAGGTGGGAGGGATCGGAGTCGGGCAACGCGCCAGGAGTTCGTCCTGTCGCGTCGCCCAGGTCCAGGACACTCGCTCAGAACCGGTACGGCACGCGCAGGAAGTCGACCGCGGGCCGCGGGGCGCTCGGGAGGAAGCTCCCGCCGGCGGCGTCGATGTCGAACCGCACGCGGAAGCGGACGAAGTCCCACGGCTGCGCGTTGAGCGCGGCGGCGTCCGTCGCGAACGACTCCAGGTCGCCGCCCGAGAACGAGTCGAGCGGGTTGGCGCTCGGCGCGCCCGTCATCGGGTCCGCGGTGGTCGCGTCGAACGCGATCTGGATCCCCGCGCTCGTGGGGTAGGCGTCGGGGACGCCGGCCGTCACGACACGGAAGAAGAAGGGAACGACCTCGACCTCGGGGTTCGTGAGCATGGCCAGCAGGTCGGCGAGCGCCGTGCCGCGCGGATCGACGACGAGGTCGAACGTGTCACTGGCAGGATCGAACGACGCGAGCTGGACGAGGAACTCGTCCTCGGTCGCCGGGTTCGCCGCGTCGCGAAGCCGGACGGCGAACTCGCGCGTCAGCGCCGCGTTCCTGCGGTACAGATCGTCGAAGCTCGCGGCCGGGACCGTGAACGTGGCGGTCGGGATGTCGACGGACGGCACGGCGCCGCCGATCGAGAGCGACGTGTACGGGAGCTGCGGCGCGAGCTCCGCAACCTCGGAGCCGTTGCGCAGCACGCTGCCGTCCGCGGGATCGGTGCCCTCGAAGAGCAGCTCGACCTGCTCGAGCGCGCCGTTCGGCGGCTGCAGGCGCGCGAGGCCGAGCGGGATCCACTTCGAGTACGACTCCGACTGCGCCGAGAAGAACGGCACGAGCGTGTCCGTCGGGGTCGTCGGCGTCGTCCAGCCGAAGGGCGGCGGGACCATCGACCGCGTCGGATCGAGGTCGACGCCGTACGTGCCGGAGGCATTCGGGAACAGGAGCTGCGTCGCGGGGTCCGCGACGTGGAGCTGGATGATCCCGGGGCCGCCGTCACCGCCGCCGCCGACGACCGTTCCCTCGGGCACCTGGGTCACTGCGCAGAGCGCGAGGCGGTTGCACTGGAGCCAGACGTTCTGGTTCTGCGGCGGCACGGACGGGTTGCCCTCGAAGGCCTCGAACGGGATCGCGTCGGTCCGCCACTGGCTCATGCCGTCCTCGTTCGCGCCGCAGCGGCTGTCCTTGCCTGCGCCGCCCTGTCCGCCGAGCGCGCGCAGCGGGCGCCGCTCGTGCACGGGGCTGAGCTCGTAGTCGTTGTAGAAGTCGCCGACCGACGCGTCCGTCGCCTCGGCCTCGATGACGATCTGCGACGCGCTCGACAGGACGATGTGTCCGCCGGAACCGCCTCCCGAGCCGCCGCCGACGCGGTCGAAGAAGACGACGTTCTCGCCGCCGCCGCCGTGGCCGCCGTCCGCGTGGACCGACCCGCCGGCGCGGACTTCGATGTTGCCGATCGCGAGCATGAGCAGGCCGCCCGCGCCGCCGCCGCCACCCGCGCCCTTCTCGTCGCCGGTCGGCGAGAACGGAGTCATCGGGAACGTCGCGGTCCGCGAGGCGTCACCGCCCGCGCCGCCGCCCGCGCCCGCGATGAGGCCGGGCAGCTCGCCGACGACGACCTCGCCGTCGGCGGTGACCTTGGTGCCGAAGAAGTCGTTGTCGTCGCGTCCATCGACGAACGGGAACGGACTCATGGCTCCGCCGCGCGCGGGGAGCTCCTGGCTGATCGCTCCCGTTCCGTCCGGCGAGCCCGTGAAGCCCGGCTCGGCGTCCATGCCGACGAGCGACTGACAGCGCAGCAGGCCGGTCGGGGAGCCCTGCTGCCAGTCGAAGAAGACGTCGCGGCCGAGCCGGCCGCCGCCGCCTCCCGCGCCTCGTCGGTTGTCCTTCTCGCAGGACCCCAGCGGGGCGTAGCCGGTCTCGCCGCCCTCGCCGCCAAGTCCCGGGATGTCGAACGCGCCGTTGCCGTCGCCGCCCTTCGGCGTCGACTGGCTCGTCAGGAACGAGCCGGTGCCGCCGCGCCCGCCGCCGGCGCGTCCCGACGCACCCGGCTCCGGGATGTTCGTCGTGTTGAGCGTTCCGACCCCGAAGCTGTCGCCGCCGTCGACGATGATCTCGCCCTCGATGACCACGGTGCCCGTCGCGAGGATCGTCGCCGTGTTCGGCCCCGTGATGATCAGCCGTCCACCCGTCTCGATGAGGAAGTCGTCGAGGTCGACCACTCCGCCGACGACGTCCAGGATCGTCGTCGGGATGCCGTTCGGTCCGCCGATGATCTGGTCGAAGGCGGTGTCCAGGAACATCGTCTCGCCCGTCCGGATGACCCAGTCGAAGTCGCCGCCCGGTCCGCCGGTGCCGCCGAAGTCGAACGCGGCCTGCAGCGTGTTCGCCTTCGGGCCGCTGGACCAGTTCGCGCGCGGCAGCGTGGACGGGACCGTCGTGTCCTCCAGCGAGCCGGGCGCGTCGCCGCCGATCTCGAAGCGCTCCAGGACCTCGTCGCTGCCGTCGCCCGGCGTCGCGGAGCCGGGGTTCGCCGTCTCGGTGCCCACGACCGCGTTGCGGTTCTCGTCGACGATCAGGGCATCGCCGGTGATGTCGCTGAAACCCTGCCGAAGCGCCACGCGCAGGAACGCGCCCTGCGGAACGACGCCGAGCGGCCGCAGGCGCACCGTCGCTCCGATCTCGGTGCAGTTGTCGATCGCCTCCGAGGCGGCCGGCGAGCGCTCCCAGGTGACGCGGTCGTAGCTGTACTCCAGCCGGAGGAACGCCGGTCCGATGTTGGCAGGGTTCAGCGAGAGCGCCTGGTCGAAGCGCAGGACGAACTCGAACTGTGACTCCGGTCGGCTGTACAGGTTCAGCGGCGCGAGCTGGGCGATCGTCCCGAGCTGGAGGACGGGGTCGAACTCCAGGAACTCGATCGACCCGTCACCGAACTCGACGAAGGACGCGATCTGCGAATCGACCGGCTCTCCGGCGAGCCCGCGAACGCGCACGCGCGGCGGCCCCGGCACGGTGTCGAAGAAGAGGACCGCGGGGTCGGTCGAGTTCGGGGTCATGAACGACCGGTCGAGCCCGAAGACGAGCTGCTCGCCCGCCGTGCTGAGGACCGTGACGCCCGTGCCCATGCCGGGAGGGTTGAGAGCGAAGGCGCGGACGCGGTACTGGCTCGCAGGCTGCAGCGCGCCGTCCAGGTCGGCGGGGTCCGTCGGGCACGGCGGCTGGAACCGGATCCGGCGCGGCGAGGCAGCCGTGAAGGTGCCGATGACCGGCGCGCCCGCGACGTCGGTGATCGGGATCGTCGCGAGCGAGACCGTCGCGAAGTCGACGTCGCGGTTGAACTCGATCTCGAACGGACGGTTGAGCTGCCAGGTCGCGCCGTCCGGGATCGTCGCCGACACGACGCGGAACGGGTCGACGCCGATCGGCGGCCGGTCGCCCTGGGGCGGGAGCTGCGATTGCCGCGAGACGGGCACCGAGGCCTGCGCGAACGCGCCGTCGGAGCCGGCGGCGTCGGATCCGACGTCGCTGCAGGCGACGATCGAGGCGAAGGAGAGGGCGCACAGGGCGCCGCGGAACACGACGGGGAGGCGGAGTGACATGGAAGCAGGGGGCGCGGGGAAGCGCGTGCCGAAGGGGAGGTCGACGTTGTGGGGCGTGGTGTTAGGCGGCGAGCGGTCGTCCGGTCACGGACGAGGTGTCGCGAGGATCAGGGTTTCTCCGGCGTCGTCCTTCAGAGCCAGGCGTCCGTCCTCGCCGACGTCGCCCCGACGCGTCCGGCCCAGGGCCTCGGTGAACCGGACCTCCTGGTCCATCAGCTCCGGAGGGCCGGCCATGCGCGTCGTGGCGAGCGGGGAGAACGAGAGTGCGCCTTCGCTCATCTCGTACGAGCCGGTGAGCGAGTTGACGCCCGTATGGCCGCTCAAAGAGCCGTCCGACCCCAAGGTCAGGACCACTCCCTCGCCAGCGACCTCCGTGCCAAGGACCTCCGCGATCGTCCACGCCCCGACGATGCCGGGCAGGTCGGGCTCCGGGGCGCGCTCCTCGGAGGCGCAGGAGAGTGCGAGGAGCGGGACCAGGAGCGCGAGGGCGAGCGTGGCGACGTGCGACATGCCCGCCACTCTACGCGGCCACGCGCCCGCTCACCGGTACGGCCACTTGCCGCCGCCGCCGCCGAGGTACTCGTGCCCCTCGAGCACCTGCCCGCGTCCCAGCGCGCGGGGGTCCCCGGCGCGCCCGAGCATCGAAGCGAGACGTCGCCGGAGCTTCGCGACGGTGTCCCGGTACTCCGCCTCCGCGGCGACGTCGGTCACCTGACCGGGGTCGCGCCGCAGGTCGTACAGCTCCACGGCCGGACGCTTCGCGAAGCAGAGGGCGTAGAGCGGCCGGACGTCGGGCTCCTCGCGGTGCTCCCACAGGTAGAGCTTCGTAGGGCCGTTGTCGCAGTCGCCGAGCCACGAGCCCTTCGACGCGCAGCGCTCGTGGTCCGGCGTGCCGGCGGGCCATCGCTCGGGGCGCAGGTTCTCGATCAGCAGGAAGTCGTCGGTGCGCAGCGCACGCACGGGGTACCCCTCGCGCTCCGGCGCCTCCTGGCACGGCACGTGGCGCTCGCGGCCGACGAGGACGTGGTCACGGTACGTCTCGACGCGTCCGTCGCGGTCCGACGTGAGCGTCGCGAGCAGGCTGCGTCCCGTCATCTCTGCCGGAACGGTGACGCCCGCGGCGTCCAGGAACGTCGGCGCGAGGTCGGTGAGCGACACCAGGTCGGTCACGCGCCGCCCGGCCGGAACGCGCGCCGGCCACGAGACCGCGAGCGGCACGCGCGCTCCCGCGTCGTACACGTTCCCCTTGCAGCGCGGAAACGGCATGCCGTGGTCGCCGGTGACGACGAAGAGCGTGTTGTCGAGCTCGCCCATCGCGCGCAGCCGTTCGACCAGCGCCCCCACGTCGCGGTCGAAGCGCTGGACCTCGAAGCCGTAGTCGGCGACGTCGCTCCGCACCTCCTGCGCGTCGGGGAAGTGGGGGAAGAGGTGGACCGCGTCGACGTCGATCCCGCTGCGCGCGCCGCTGCCTGCGTCGTAGCCGCGGTGCGGATCGGACGCGCCGAACCACAGGCAGAACGGCTCGCCGTCGGGGCGTGCCTCGAAGAACGCGTCGACGTTCTTGTAGCGCTTTCCCGCGGGCGAGCCCTTGCCCGGTCCCCAGGCCTTGCGCCACGTACCGACGTGGTAGCCGGCCTCGCCGAGGAGCGCGGGGTACTCGGCGAAGCGACCCTCGGGCCAGTGGCACCACAGGTTCGCCCCCGCGCCGAGCCGGAAGAAGTGCTGGCCGGTGACGATCGCGCCGCGGCTGGGCGTGCAGGAGGGCGACGAGACGAACGCGCTCTCGAAGAGCACCCCCGCGGCGGCGACCGCGTCGAACGCCGGTGTTCGGATGGCGGGGTCGCCGTAGGCACCCGCGTGGGGCCAGCCCCAGTCGTCCGCGATCGCCAGGACGATGTTGGGGCGCCGCTCGTCGGACTCCCCTCGCTCGGTCGTTGCTTCCTGCGCACGCGGCGCCGCCGGCGCGATCGCGGCCGCGAGGAGGAGGCATGCGATCCACGAGAGTCCTGTCCTGCGTCCCATGGCAACACGATACGGGCGTACGGCCCCACTCTGCGGCGAGCGCCGTTATCCTCCCGCCACCCATGCGACACACCCCCAAGATCCTGATCGCGCTCGCGATCGTCGGCCTCGCGGCCTGTGCCAGCGAGGAGAACACGAACACGGTCGATGCGGCCGAGCGCGCCGACGCGACGAACGAGTCCGCGCTCCCCGACGAGGTCACGAACGCGCCCGAGGCCGCCGACGCGTCCGAGGAGGCGACGAACGAGGAGGAGGCCGCCCCCGAGCCGGTCGTCGACGCCGAGACGAGCACCTGGGCCGTCGGCGGCACGATCCCGCACGACAGGCCCGGCGTCCCCGACATCCAGATCCTCGAGGTGCGCGAGAACGGAACCGGCCCCGTCTGCGGCAACGGCAAGAGCGCGACCCTCGCCTACAAGGCGATGACCGCCGACGGGACCGTGCTCGACCCGGGAACCCGCCCGTACACGTTCACCGTCGGCACGGGCAACGCGATCGATGGCTGGCACGTCATGGTCGCGCAGATGCGCGTCGGCGACGACTTCACGATCCTCCTGCCGCAGCAGCTCGCCTACGGGCCGTCGCGGGGCGATCTGAAGTTCGACATGAAGCTGCTCTCCTTCCAGTGAGCGCCGAGCGGTCCTCGCGCGGCGGCCTCAGCCCGGTCGCCGCGCGAGGACCGCGATGCTCTCCCCCGAGAGGTCGCGGCGCGCGCGGGCGCTGCGGGGGAGCTTCCGGAGCTCCTCGATCCAGCGCGCCGCGCCGGTCAGTCGCGGCGCCGCGTTCGGCCGCAGCCGCACGCCGTGGGAGCGGAGCTCAAGGGCCTCCAGCCCGACCGCCTCGCACAGCCCCGCCAGCGTCGACGGCGTGAACAGGTGGTAGTGCATCAGCGGGTCGACGAGCTTCCAGTCGCCGCCGAGCCGCTCGCGCGTCTGTGACGCCCAGTTGACGGTGTCGCACAGCGTGACGCCGCCAGGCCGCAGGACGCGGTGGATCTCGGCCAGGACGGCTCGCGGTGACGTGAGGTGCTCCAGCACCGCGTTCGAGTAGACGACGTCGAACGAACCCTCGGGGAACGCCGCGTCTTGGAGCGTCGTGGACCGGACGTCGAGGTTCTCGTGTTCCCGCGCCCACGCCGCGCACGCGGCGACCGGTTCGACCCCCACGGCGTCCCAGCCGGCGCGGCGCGCCGCGGCCAGGAACCCGCCGACGTTCGCGCCGACCTCGCACAGTCGGCCCTCGCCGCGGTGTCGCTCCAGGCCGCGCAGGCGACGGTCGTAGCGGCGCTGCTTCTTCGGCGTGTAGCTCTTGGCCGCGTAGTGGTCGAGCGAGCCCTCGAACGTCTCCTCGTTCAGCGCGAAGAACGCTTCGGGGGCCATGTCAGCCCGCACGAGGCCGCACCCGAGGCACTCCAGGAACGCGTACCCGTTCTTGTGGAGCACCTCGCGCGCCCGTGTCCCTGCGCAGAGGTCGCACGGGGCGGATCCGGACGCGGTGGATCGAGGCGGACGGGGCATCGAGCGGCGCATGATGGACGAAAATCCGCGAACTCGTGTCACGTTGGAGCGCCACTTTGCGCTGAAGGGGGCTGTCCTCTCCGTTCTGGTCCCTCTTCCCCCTCGTCATCGATGGCTCGTTCGATCGTTCTCGTCGCCGCGTCCCTCGCCCTGATCGCCTGTTCGTCCACGTCTGGACCCGAATCCGCGGCAGAGATGCCGCACTTCCGGATCGGCTCCATCCACCGCGAGGTCACTGCGGCGTCCAGCGACGCGCAGCTCTGGTTCGATCGGGGCCTCGCCCAGTGCTTCGGCTTCAACCACGACGAGGCCGTGGCGTGCTTCGAGCGCGCCGCCGAGCTCGACCCCGGCTGCGCGATGGCGTACTGGGGCAAGGCGTACGCGCTCGGGCCCAACTACAACAGCGCGGCGCCCGAGCAGGCGGCGACCGAGGCCGCCGCCGAGGCTCTCGTGCGCGCTGCGGCGGAGCTCGACGACGAGACCGAGGTCGAGCGGGCGCTCGTCGAGGCTCTCACGGCGCGCTTCGACGCGCCCGGCGTCGGCGAGTCCGAACGTGCCGGGTTCGGTCGCACTGGGCTCGATCGCGCCTACGCGGACGCGATGCGCGCCGTCCGCGCGCGCTTCCCGGACGACGCCGACGTGTGCGCGCTGACCGGCGAGGCCGTGATGCAGCTCCGGCCCTGGGGCCTGTGGTCGCCCGAGGGCGAGCCCGCGCCCGAGACGCCCGAGGTCCGCTCGATCCTGGAGCCCGGCCTGGAGCGCTGGCCCGACCATCCGGCGATGTGCCACCTCTACATCCACGCGATGGAGGCCGGGCCCGAGGTCGAGCGGTCGATCCCCGCCGCCGAGCGGCTGGAGTCGCTCGCGCCGGGCCTCGGACACCTCGTGCACATGCCGAGCCACTCGTACGTCTGGACCGGCCGCTACGAGGACGTGATCCGCACGAACCGACTCGCGTGCGAGGTCGACGATGCGTTCGCGCGCGTCCGCGGGATGGACGGCGGGTACACGGCGTACCGCATCCACAACTACCACTTCGTCGCGTACGGGGCGATGTGGGACGGTCAGCGCGACCTCGCGATGGAGTACGCGCGCGCGATCCGGGACCAGATCCCTGCGTCGCTCCTCGCCTCGCAGCCGGACCTCTACGACGTCTTCCACGCGACCCACTACCACGTGATGGTCCGCTTCGGGATGTGGGACGCGCTGCTCGACGAGCCCGATCCCGGCGACGGTCTGCTGGCGACGCGCGCGGTCTGGCGCTACGCGCGAGCGGTCGCGTTCGCCGCGCTCGGACGCGTCGACGAGGCCGAGGAGGAGCAGCGCGCGTTCGAAGCCGCGCGGGACGCGGTGCCGCCGTCCCGCATCCTCTTCAACAACCCCGTGTCCGACGTGCTCGCGGTCGCGACCGCGTTCCTCGAGGGCGAGATCGAGTACCGCAAGGGCAACCACGACGTCGCGTTCGCGAGCCTGAGGCGCGCCGTCGAGCTGGACGAACAGCTCAACTACGACGAGCCCTGGGGTTGGATGGAGCCGGCGCGCCACGCGCTGGGCGCTCTACTGACGGAGCAGGGTCGTCACGCCGAGGCCATCGAGGTCTACGAGGCGAACCTGCGTCGCTACCCGGAGAACGGCTGGGCGCTCCACGGGCTCGCCGAGTGCCTCAAGGCGTCGGGCCGCGCGGACGAGGCCGCCGCCATGGCCGAGCGCTTCCGCGCCGCGTGGACCCGCGCCGACGTCCAGATCCCGGGCTCCTGCTTCTGCCGCACCGAGGTGTAGCGGTCGATCGAGCCCGAGACGCGCCTCACGTCACTCGGCGTCGAGCGAGCTGGAGATCGCGACCGGCTTCGCGCCTGCGTGGATGCGGACGGCGAGCGCGCTCATCCGGTCGACCGAGAACGTGCGCTGCTGGCCGCGCAGGAAGTCGAACCACGACGTGGTCGTTGTGGCGTCGCGATCGTCCTCGTGCGCGAGGACGATCGCGTTCGCGCCGAGGCTCCGGGCCTCCGTCTGGAGGCACTCGACCATGCGGGTCCACGACGTACCGTTGCCCGCTTCGGCCTGGACGATGCCGACCTTGACGACGTGCGCGTCGATGTCCGACAGGGCCTCGTAGACGGTCACCGGAGCGCGGCGGTCCGCGGCGGGATAGTGGTTCGAGCCGAGGCGCACCGACGAGGTGGAGACGCAGGAGGCGAGGAAGACGAGGGCGAGAGCAGCGAGGGCGGGGAGGTGCATGGGAACGGGGACGCCGGGGGGGCGAGTCGGGGGCTCGAGTACGGGCCTGGGAGCGAAGATGCCCGACCAGCGCAAGGGGCGTGCCGGACCGCCCGCGGTGCCCAGGAGGAGGCCGCCGCCGGCGCGGCGTCCTCCCGGGAGCACAGACCGGATCCGGATGTCCCCGCGTGGACCCACGGGATCCGTCGCGGGCGCCGGGATCGCCCGAAGGGCCAGGGATCCCACGGCCTCCCCTGTGACGTCACGGATGGACCGTGAAGCGCAGCGCGTCGCTCGTCCCGACGCCCGCCGCGCCGGTCGGCAGCCGGTCCCTGAAGACGTACTGGGCGTACCACGTCGTGCCGACGAGCGCCGACGGACCGAAATCGCCGCCGACGAGGTCGAGCGCGAACGACGCCCGGCCGGTCGCGTCCGACGTCACCACGGACTGCCCGAAGAGCGTCCCGGCGACGCAGCGCGCGCCCGTGCCGATGCGCGCGAGCGCGGGCTCGGATCCGACGACGAACGCGCCCACGCCGAGCGCGGGCAGGCCCGAGACCTCCAGCGTCAGGTCGTTCGCGAGGCGGCTCGTCGTGCCGGTCGCGTCGATCCGCGCCGGGAGGCCCGTCGAGTTGACGGTCGCCACGCACTCGCGGGTGAAGCCCGGTCCGACGCCGAGGCTCGTGAAGACCGTGCAGAGGAGACGGTTCGTGTTCGGGGTCCCGTCCGTGCCGGTCAGGAAGGGCCCCGCGTCACCCTGCGCCGTTCCTGGAATGCGGATCTGGTAGGCGCGGTTCCGCCCGAATCCGAATGCGACCGCGCCCGTGCCGGTGACGATGAGCTCGGGCCGGAAGCTGATCCGCCTCGGGTCTTCCGGGTGGGCGACGAGCTGGCCCGGGGGCACCGCTCCGTTCGCGACGTCGACGATCTGGAACGCCGCGGCCGCGACGCTGGCGGGGTCGACGGGGCGGTCGAAGACCACGTCGATCTGCTCGTTCTCGCGGATGTCGACGGTCGAGCAGGTGATCTGCCCCCCCGAGCCGGAGGCGCAGCCAAGGCTGCATTCGACGATCTGGAGGTCCTGGGCGAGGGCGGGCGAGGTCGCCGAAGCGACGAGCAGGAGGGTGGCCGTGGAACGGGCGCGCATGGCTACGGGTCCGGGTCAGCGGATGGGTAGGCGGTGCCGCGGGCGGCGGGGGAGGGACGCGCACGGGCGACGGGCCTTCCGGCCGATCGTCGCATCTGGCGACGGATCGGGACGGACCGAACCTGAGCGCGGTTTCCGCCGTCCCACGGGGAGTCGACCCCGCATCCTCCCTTCCCCATGACGATCCGACCCTCGCTCCTCGCCCCGTTCGCCGCCCTTGCGCTCGCCTGCTCGGGCCCGGAAGACGGGCGCCCCGACGGGCGCGCCGACCGCCCCGCGGGGCTGGCCGCCGTCGCTCCGGCACCGACCGACCCGCGCACCGGGGGCGAGGGCGAAGAGGACGACGATCGGCGCCGTTTCCGCGAGCGGTGGGTGGAGGAGATGCACCGCGCTGCGCCGGGGATCGACTGGCGTGCGGTCGAGCGTGCGAACCAGGACGCGGAGCGTCTGCGTCGCAACGCGGCCGTGGGCGCCGGCTCCGAGTTCGCGCGGGGCGCCGCGAGCGCGCCCTGGATCTGGGAGGAGGTCGGCTCCAGCAACCAGGCCGGTCACACGCGCTGCGCCGCACTGGGCGCGACGCGCCCCGAGGGGCGCTTCCTGTACGTCGGGTCCGCGGGCGGCGGCCTGTGGCGCGGGCGCGAGGACGGGACGGAGTGGACGCCGCTGTCCGACAGCGTCTACGGAGGCGTCGACGACGTCATCGCGCTCGAGCCCGCGGATCTCGCGAACCCCGACATCCTCGTCATGCGCCGCGGGTCGCAGGTCCTGCGCAGCGCCGACGGCGGGGCGACCTGGACCGAGCCCAGCGGTCTCGGCGCGCTTCGCTCCGTCCGTCGCATGGTCCGCGCGAACGACGCGACCCGCACGATCTACCTGTTCGGCTCCGCGATCGTGTCGACGCTCGGTGAGCGGAGCGCGCTGTTCGCGTCGATCGACGAAGGCCGCACGTTCGTGATGCGCTCGCACTTCGGGGGCCGCTGGCCCGGCGACGTCTGGGTGCCGCGCACGACGGCGCTCGGCGGCTCCGCGGTCTACGTGCTGCAGCGCGGCCGCCTCTTCGTCTCGACGGACGACGGCAACACCTTCGGCCCCGGGCTCGCCGTCGACACCGGTGCGACCGAGGGCGATCTCGTCGGGTCGGAGGCCGGCGGACCGACCCTCTACGTCGCGCTCCGCCAGTCGAACGGGGACTGGGACCTCCACCGCTCGGACGACGCGGGCCAGTCTTCGAACTTCGTCCGGACGCTCAACGCGTTCTGGGGCGCGACGACCTCGATGGCCGCGTTCGCGCATGACGCGAGCCGACTGATGTACGGCGGCGTCGAGGCGTGGGTCTCGACGGACGGCGGCTCGACCTCGGCGCGCATCAACACCTGGGGCTCGTACTACGGTGATCCGGCGAACCGGCTGCACGCCGACATCCGCGGGATCAGCCCGCTGGTCGACCTCGACGCCCCGGGCGAGCCGGACCGCGTCTACATCAATACCGACGGCGGTACCTACGTCACCGTCGACGGCGGCGCGACCGTGCAGAATCTGAGCCTCTCCGGGCTCGGCGTCGGGCAGTTCTACTCGACGCACACGGCGATCGACGATCCCCAGCGGATCAGCGGCGGGACCCAGGACCAGGGCTACCAGGTCGGCGATCTCCTGCCCTCGTTCGGCGCAGGACCGTCGACGCCGTTCGATCAGATCATCAGCGGCGACTACGGCCACCTGGTGAGCGGTGACGGCACGCATCGGTACGTCTACTCGACCTACCCGGGCTTCATCCTCGTCCAGGTGGGCTCGACGAACCCGAGCGTCCGGTTCGTCGACTTCCCTGCCGGGTCACAGCAGCTCTGGCTTCCCCCGGTCGTCGCGGACCCCAACGATCGATCGCGATTCTTCTTCCTCGCGGACCGCCTGCACCGGTACACGCGATCAGGCACGGAATGGACGCCCTCGCTGTGGTCGGGTGAGAACTTCGCGGCCGGGAGCAGCCGCTACCTGACGGCGATGGCCTTCGCACCATCGGACTCGAACCGCGCCTACGCGATCACCGACGCAGGCCGGATCCACGTCTCCGACGACGGCGGCGTGACGTGGACGCAGAGCGCGAGCGCCGGCCCGGGCTCGCACTACTTCTACGGCGCGGCCCTGCTCGTCGACCCCGCCGATCCGGACCACGCGTTCGTCGCCGGCTCGGGCTACGGCAGCCCCGGCGTGCGCGAGACGACCGACGGGGGCGTGAACTGGCAGCCTCGCTCGAGCGGCCTGCCGAGCACCCTCGTGCACGACCTCGCGTGGTCGCCCGACGGCAGCGGCGACCTGTTCGCCGCGACCGAGGCCGGCGCCTACCACTTCGACGCCGCGTCGGCGGCATGGTCGAACGCGATGGGCTCCGAGGCGCCGTCGACGAACTACTGGACGGTCGAGACGGTCGAGGCCACGGGCCGGGTGCGCTTCGGTACGTACGGGCGCGGGATCTGGGACCTCGTCCTGATCGACGGCAGCGGAGACGTCGGGGTGCGATACTGCTCGCCCGCGCAGGGCAACTCCGCCGGCCCCGGCGCGCGGATCCGTGCGCTCGGCAGTCCGTTCGTCGCGGACGCCGACCTGACGCTGGTCGCGGACGAGATGCCGCCCAACACCGTCGGCTTCTTCCTCGTCGCGCCCGCCCAGGGCTTCATCGCCGGGCCCGGCGGTTCGGCGGGCAACCTGTGCCTCGGCGGATCGATCGGCCGCTACCAGGCGACCGTGCTGAACTCGGGAGCGCTCGGGACCTTCGCAATGGCGGTCGACCTGGCGGCGATCCCGCAGCCGACGGGGGACGTCGCCGCGGTGCCGGGCGACACCTGGTTCTTCCAGGCCTGGTTCCGCGACGCGATCGTGTCGATCCCGACGTCCAACTTCACGGACGGCGTCGCGGTCCGCTTGCGCTAGCTCGTCCGGATCGCGCCGCTCTCCAGCAGCGCGTCGAGCCGGTCGAGGTTGTGGAGCGCCGCGTCGCGGACGTCCTCGAACTCGGCGGCGCGCTCGTACGCGGTCCTCGCCGACCCATAGGCGCCCAGGCGGAGATACGCGTACCCGAGCTTGAACCACGCCCGCGCCTGGGAGGGATCGCTCGCCGTCACCCGCTCGTACGCGTGGGCGGCGGCGTCCCAGCGCTCGCTCGCGAAGAGGCGTTCGGCGCGGTCCAGGTCGGACGCGGCGCCCCTCTGCGCGAGCAGGAGCAGGGTCAGGGCGGCGAGGGCTGCGATGTGCATGGTCAAGGTGGCGAGCGAGCGGCTGCCGTCCTGCAGCGCTCTACCTGCCTCATGCCATGGCATTCGGAAACGGACGCACCGATTTCACTTTTCGAGCCCCGGGGCCGCCCTGCTGGTCCCTCAGGGCTCCCATCGGGCGAAGAACGCGTCCCCCGCCGGAGACTGTCCGAAGTCGCCGCCGACGAAGAGCGCGCGGCGGCCGAGCGGGCTCAGCGCCACCGCCATGGCGTCCACCCGGCCGTCGACGCCCGGGCCGAGGTCCGACCAGGCCGCTCCGTCCCAGCGCGCGATGTGGTTCGCCGGGAGGCCGTCCACGTCCCAGAACAGGCCGCCGACGAAGAGCGCCGGGCCCGAACCGTCGTCGAACACGCACAGCGAGTTCACCTTGGTGCCGTACGGGCCGGTGACGGGGCCTCCGACGGGCTCCCAGGCGACGCCGTCGTAGCGCGCGAGCTTCTCGAAGGCCGCGGGCGCCCAGGGCGCCGAGCCGAGGGTCCCGCCGGCGTACAGGCCGGGCCCCGTGCCGTCGTCGTAGACGCAGAGCGTGCTCACGGACCCGACGATCTCGTCGCCGACCGGGCTCCACGACGCGCCGTCCCAGCGAGCGATGCCCCACGCGTCGACGCCGCCCGCCTGCGTGAAGAAGCCGCCGGCGTAGAGCGCGGGGCCCGTTCCGTCGTCGAAGATCTCGAGGTCGAGGACCCCGTTGGACGTCCCCGTACCGACCGGGTGCCAGGCGGACCCGTCCCAGCGGGCGACGTTGTAGGCGGGCGCGCCGCCGGCGACGTTGAACCAGCCGGCCGCGAAGAGCGACGGCCCGCTGCCGTCGTCGAACGCGATCATGTCCGCGACGTACGTGGCGTGCGCGTACCCGACGCGCTCGATCCCGGTCCCGAGCGCGCTCCAGGTCGCCCCGTCCCAGCGCGCGATCCGGTGGGCGAGCGACCCGCCCGCATCGTGGAACTCGCCGCCCGCGTAGAGCGCCGGCCCGCTGCCGTCGTCGAACGTCTCCAGCGCATGGACGACGCCGTCGATCCCTCCGCCGAGCTTCGACCACGTCGTTCCTTCCCAGCGCGCGATGCCGCTCGCCGCGACATCGCCGGCGACGTGGAAGTCGCCGGCCGCGAAGAGCGCGGGCGCGCCGGTGCCGTCGTCGTGGAGGTGCAGCGCGTGGACCGGTCCGTCCAGCGCCGCGGCGGGACGCAGCGTCGGGCGCCAGTCGGCGATGGGGGCGGTGGCAGTGAGGGTGAGGAGCGCCGCGCCGGCGCCGAGGGAGTGGGCTCGAAGTTGCATCGATCGTGAAGGGTCGTGGAGTGATCGCGGTCCGCCGCGCGCGCCGTACCCGACGCGCCGCTCCGCACTCCCGCCCGTGCCGCCGTGCCCCCGGTCGCGCCATCGAATCCGGGAAGTCGGTCCGGATGCGGTGCGTCGTGTCACGATGGGGAGAGCGCATGGACCCCCACGTCACGCAGCTCCTCGACTCCGTCCGCTCGGGCGACGACTCGGCGCTCCACGAGCTCGTCGAGGCCGTCCAGGGCGAGCTCCGCCGGCTCGCCTCGCGGCACCTCGCCGGCGAGCGTCGCGACCACACGCTCCAGCCGACGGCGCTCGTCAACGAGGCGTACCTGAAGCTGATCGACCAGCGCAACCGCGACTGGGGTGACCGCGGGCACTTCCTCTCGGTCGCGTCGCTCGCCATGCGGCGCGTGCTCCTGGAGCACGCCCGGGCGAAGCGGGCGGACAAGCGCGGCGGCGGCGTCGAGCGCGTGACGCTGTTCGAGGTCGAGAGCGCCCTGGAGGACGACCCCGAGACGCTGCTGGCCCTCGACGACCTGCTGGACGCGTTCGCGAAGGTGGACCCGAAGAACGCGCGCATCGTCGAGCTGCGCTGGTTCGGCGGGCTCACGATCCCCGAGATCGCGTCGATCGAGGGGGTGTCGCCGCGCACCGTCGACCGCGGCTGGCGCCTCGCGCAGGCGTGGCTCAAGGACCGGCTGGACCCGTCCCTCCGCTGAGGAACGGGTCGAGCGCGAATCCCTACAGGACGATCGCCGCGACGCCGAGCGCGGCCGTGGCGAGGCCGAGCGGCGTCTGGATCGCGGCGAGTCGCCGGACCGTCTGCGCGCCCTTGGCCGCCGCGGCGGGGTTCTTCGAAAGCACGAAGCGATCGACGAGCGCGTAGCCGAGCAGGAAGCCGATGGCGATCGTCCCGGCGACGGCGGCGATCGTGATGCTGCCCGACATCGGCGCGGCCTTCAGGAGGCCGCCGAGGTGCGGCAGGATCCGCGCCAGCCACAGGCCGCCGGCGACGAGCATCGCGACGCCGACGATGCCCTGGTAGGGCGCGATCCTGTCGAAGGCCTTCTTCGAGTCGGGCCGGCGCGCGATGACGAGGGAGGAAGCGGCGACGACGCCGCCGAAGATCGCGAGGGACGGGAAGAGGAGGTTCATGGTGAGGGCGGGGGTCAGGGGGTCGGTGGTCAGGAGGCCGGGCCGACGGGCCCGGTCCGTCGACCGACGTGCGGGCGGGACGCGCGTCGCGCCACCGGGGCCCGGACTTTCGGCGGCGCCCGGGAATGCGCGGATTCGTGGCGCGACCGGACGGCGCGCGGCACGGGCAGGGGGGACGTGACCCCCGACGAGCTCCGCGCTGGAGCCGCATCCACCCATGAAGCCGCTCTCCATCGACCCCTCCCTCGTCCCCCCTCTCGTTCTCGGTGCGCTCGCGACCCTCGCGGCGCCGTCCGCCCTCGCCCAGGCCCCGACCGTCCTGCTCCGCCAGGGCGACACGGTCGACGTCGAAGGTCAGCCGCAGACGGTGACGCAGATCCGCCACAGCGCCACGAGCGCGTCCGACGGCCACGCCTGCTCTGCGCGGACCACCGGGCCGCTGGGCGCGATCGACCTCGTCTGGGGCGCGCTGCGGGGCGGGGCACCGGAGCTGCTGCGGGCCGAGACGGAGGCGTCCGGGCTCCTGCAGACGAGCTACGACGGGTTCTTCGAGCTGTCGGCCGACGGCGTCGCGCACGCCGCGATCTCGCAGGACGTTGTCACCGCGCAGACCGGCATCCACGCGGCCTGGCTCGACGGCGACGCCGTCGCGCGCACCGGTACGCCTGCTCCGGGCGGCAAGTTCTGGCGCACGATCGAGGACGTCGGCGCGACGCTCGACGGGCGTCGCTGGTTCCGCGCGAGCCTCGCGGACGCGCCCGGCGGGAGCGTCAGCCAGCGCGGCCTGTTCGTCGAGGACGACTTCGGCAACATCGTGCCGGTCGTCCTGACGGGCGAGACCTATCCGAACTTCCCCGCGGAGCTAGCCCAGGGCGCGGTCGCCCCGACGGCGCGCTTCTCCTCGCTCCGCGGACGCTGGATCGCCCCCGTCTGGCTGAACACGAACTCCAGCACGTCGGGCGCGATGATCGCCGACAGCCAGGGCCTCGTGCTCGGCGGGACCCTCGTCCAGGAGTTCTCGCTCATCCCGCCGTCCGTCGGCGGCCTCGGCGACCGCTGGGACAACTTCTCGTGGTGCGGGATCAACGAGGCAGGTGAGTGGTTCTTCTGCGGCGACACGTTCGGAGTGCCGTCGACCGAGGACGACTTCATCTGCCGCAACGACGGGATCTGGCGCCGCGCGGGGGACGAGGTCGACGGCGAGACGATCGTCGGCGAGGTCGTCGCCGCGGGCCTCAACGGATCCGGCGAGCTCGCCTACGTCTGGAGCATCGAGGGGCCCGGCGGATCGGCGATCGAGGCGCTCTTCCGCGAGGACGAGCTGATCGCGCGCGCCGGCGATGCCGTCGACTGGGACGGGGACGGAGCGCTCGATCCGTCGGCGACGCTCGTGGACTTCCACGAGGGCACGCTTTCGATCGCGTCGTCCGGCGACGTCTTCATCGTCGCGCGCGTCGACGCCGGCGCCGGGCCGCGCGACGCGTACGTGCGGTTCCCGCGCAGGATCGGGACCCGGTACTGCGCCGCGTCGACGAACTTCAGCGGCGGCCCCGCGTCCATCTCGGCGCACGGCTCGCTCGACGTCGTCGCGAACGACCTGACGCTCCGATGCTCGGCCATGCCCCAGCAGTCGTTCGGCTTCTTCCTGGCCAGCCAGACGCAGGGCTTCGCGGCCCAGCCGGGCGGGAGCGCGGGGAACCTCTGCCTCGGCGGATCGATCGGGCGGTTCCAGATGAGCATCCTCAACTCGGGCCTCGGCGCCGTCATCGAGCTACAGATCGACCTCACCGCCATCCCGCAGCCCGGGGGTCCTGTTGCCGCCGCGCCGGGCGACACGTGGAACTTCTCGGCGTGGTTCCGCGACGCCACGCCGATGGGCGCACCGACGAGCAACTTCGCCGACGCCGTCCAGGTGACGTTCGACTGACGTCCCCCGGACCCCCAGGTACGATGCAGAGCGCGAGCGGTCGACACGTGAGAGACGACACGCGATGGCAGCAAGCGCAGGCGATGGTCCTGCGCCTCCTCGACGAGCCGGCGGACGTGCGCCGGCTCGAGCTCGACCGATGTGCAGCGGAGGACCCGGAGCTCGCTGCGTGGGTCGAGAAGCTCCTCGACCTCGACCCGGGCTCCGAGCTCGCCGACGGAGAGGGCGACGAGCCCGGGGACGGAGTCGCGGACGAGGCGCCGCGCCGCTTCGGCCCGTACGAGGTCGTGCGCCCGGTCGGTCACGGCGGGATGGGCGAGGTCTTCGTGGCGCGGCGTGCCGACGGTGCGTACGAGCACGAAGTGGCGATCAAGCTGCTGCGGGCGGGGACGCGGGGCGGCGCGCTCGTCCAGCGCTTCCTGCGCGAGCGGCAGACGCTCGCGCGCCTCGACCACGAGTTCATCGCCAAGCTGCTCGACGGCGGCACCACCGACGACGGCGAGCCGTACCTCGTCATGGAGTACGTCGACGGGGAGCACGCGGACGCCTATGCCCGGCGCCTCGACCTCGCCGAGCGCCTGGAGCTCTTCGTGCGGATCGGGCTCGCCGTCGAGCACGCGCACTCGCGCGGCGTCGTGCACCGGGACCTGAAGCCGGCGAACGTCCTCGTGCGCGGCGACGGCAATCCGCGCCTGCTGGACTTCGGGATCGCGCGCCCCGGGGACGAGACGGACGGGCTCCCCGGCGACGACGCGGCACCGCTCACGCAGACGGGGCACCGGCTCTTCACGCCGGAGTACGCGAGCCCCGAGCAGGTCCGCGGCGAGACCGCGACGCCGCAGAGCGACCTCTTCGCGCTCGGCGTGCTGCTGTACGTCTTCCTGACGGATGAGGGTCCGTGGGGGAGGACCGATAGCCTGCACGACCTGGAGCGAACGATCTGCGAGGTCGACCCGCTCCCGCCGAGCCGGCGACTGGCCGGCACGGCGCGCCGGCGCCTCTCGGGTGACCTCGATGCGATCGTCCTGCAGTGCCTGGAGAAGCGCCCTTCGAAGCGCTACGCCACGGTCGGCGAGCTCTGCGCGGACGTGCAGCGCTTCCTTGATGGCGAACCGATCCATGCCCGTCGTACGCGCACGCTGGAGCGCGTCGCGCGGTACGTGCGGCGCCGGCCGCTGCTGCCGATCGCGGCGTTGCTCCTCGCGCTGGCGGGCGTCGCGATCTGGCGCGCCGCGGACGCGGACGAGCGGCGGCGCGCAGTGGGGGACGACCTCGGCGTGTCGGCATCCGACAGGCTCGCCGCGGCGTTCCAGTGGTGGGAGGACGGTGACATCGATCGCGCACATCGCGAGGTCGACCTCGCGATCGAGGAGCTCGAGGAGGCTGAGGACTTCAGCGTGCGGGACGAGGTCCTGAGCGCCGCCCTTGCCCAGAAGGCGATCTTCGTCTCGTTCGACGACCGCTGGGGCGAGAGCCTCAGGTTCGTCGAGCAGGCCGAGGAGGTGCTCCGGCGCATGGAGGAACCGCCGCCGACGACGGTGGCGAAGGTCCTCAACATGCGCGCGCGGATCGCGGAGCTCACCGGATCCCCCTCGGAGAGTGAGGAGGCCGCGTTCAAGGCCCTGGAGTTCGTGTACGAGAACCTCGATCCGGGCTGGACCCATCGCACGGACGCGATCGTTCAGTGGTCGAGAGTGCTTCGTCACCAGGGGCTCACCGAGGACGCCGACCAGGCCTTCGACGAAGCGATCGCCGAGTCCCGCGAGTTCAATCCGCGCGGGGAGCCGCTCGCGAAGCTGTTGAACGATCGGGCGGTGTTCCTACGCCAGACGGACCGAGCGGAAGAGGCGGGGCGCGACTACCGCGAGGCGCTGGAGATCCTCGGCTGGAAGTACGGCAACCGGAGCCCGGCCGTCGCGAAGGTCCGGCTCAACTACGGCCAGTCGCTCTACACGCTGGGACAGATGGAGCAGGCCCGCGAGCAGCTCGAGACGGCGCTCGACGCCTTCGAGACGCTCGGCGACGAGGAGTTCATCGGGCGGACGCGCGCAGAGCTCGCGCCACTCGTCGAGGCGAAGGAGTAAGGTCGGTCGCGCGGACCCGAAGATGGAGACGCTGACCCGATTCACCCGCGCGCGCTGGTCCGAGCTCGTCCAGCGGATGGGGCTCGCCCTCGATGGGGCTGCAGAGTTCGACCGGATCGAGGCCGCGCACGCCGAGCGCCACCGCGCCTACCACACCGCGGTCCACATCGACGACTGCCTTGGTCGACTCGACGAGGCGCGCGCGCTCTGCGACGAGCCGGACGAGATCGAGTTCGCGCTCTGGATGCACGATGCTGTCTATCGCACGCGCCGCGGCGGCAGCGAGGAGGAGAGCGCCCGCTGGGCGACGGACCTCCTGGAGCGCGGCGGCGCGGACGAGGCGCGCCGCGGGCGGGTCCACGCGCTGATCCTCGCGACCTGCCACGACGCCGTCCCGCCGCCCGGTGACGCGTCGGTGATGGTCGACATCGACCTGTCGATCCTCGGCGCGCCGACCGAGAGGTTCGACGCGTACGAGGACGAGGTGCGGCGCGAGTACCGCTGGGTCCCGGGGCCGCTCTTCCGCTCGAAGCGCGTCGAGATCCTGCGGTCGTTCCTGGACCGCGACCGGATCTACGCGACCGACCGCTTCCACGACGCGCTGGAGGCGCGCGCCCGCGAGAACGTCGCGCGGTCGATCGCGCGCCTGGGCGGATCTACTGGAACAGGATCCTGAGGCCCGAGGTGAAGTTCGATCGCGCGGACGTGCCGACGATGTCGCGGTACCACGCCTGGAAGTACCACGTCTCGCCCCTCGCCACGGACACGAAGCCCGTCGGGGTCGGGACCTGGGTCAGGTCGAGGTCGAGCGAGTAGGCGCCGCCGGCCATCGAGTTCATGATCTGGCCCGGGCCGACGTAGCGACCGATCTGGCCACCGAGGCACAGGGTGCCGACGGAGCCGCCCGGCATCGGGACGACCGCGAACGTCTGGCTCGTCAGGCAGAACGAGAACGAGTTCTGCGGCAGGTCGTAGGCGATGAGCGTGAGGTCGTTGTCCGTCGCGACGGCACTCCCGCTCCCGATGAGCTTGCCCGGGACACCCGTGACGTTGGCCTCGCCGACGCAGGTCGTGTCGACGAGGTAGGGCTCGCCGCCAGGGCGCCCGTCGAGGTCGACCGCCTGGGCGTAGATGTCACCCGCGTCCGAACGCTGATCGCCCCAGGCGAGCAGCACGAGGTCACGCGACGAGCTCGCGAAGCCGCCGCTGTTCTTCATGCTCGGCGTGGACGCGATCGGGAATCGGGGAAGGGAGATGTCGCCCTGCGCGTCGAGTCGCGCCCCGAAGAACACGGTGCCGCCTGTTACGAAGGACTCCCATGCCACAAGAGTCTCCCCGGTCGTAGGACTCGGGACGATCAGGAACGGATTGATCGACCCCGAGGCCGGGGCGAGGGGCGCGACCGTCTTGCCCGCTTCCGTCCACAGACGCGTGCCGGATGCGTTGATGCGCTGTGCGGCGATCGCGACCATGAACCCGACGAACGCGGTCTGCTGCCGCCAGATCACGAGAATGTCTCCCGACGCTGTGTCGAACGAGGCGCGCGGATCGGCGGAGAAGACGCCCGGCGTCGGCATGGTCACGACGGGCAGGCCGTTCATCGGGAAGACGGGCGCGCCCGCAGCGTCGAGTCGCTGGACGAGCGGCTCCTCGAGCGGGTCCTGCGTGCTCCAGCTGAAGAGCGCTCCGCCGTCTGGCAGCGCGACGACCGGAGGGCGGGCAAAGGAGAAGAGCGAGCCGTCGTCGAAGACCGTCACCGGCTCCGTGCCCCAGACGGGATCGCCGAAGCGGTCGAGACGCTGCGCCACGAGGTGATGGTCGACTCCATCCCTCTCGACGATCGAGAGAATCGTGTCCTCGACGAAGGGCTCCATATCCGCGAGCAGGAAGGAGCCCGTGGTCGGTTGGATCACAGCGCCCGGCCCCCATTGAGGTGCGCCCGACTCGTTCAGCCGCTGGACCCGGACGAGCGACCCCTGGGTCCAGCCGACGACCGCGCCACGGCCTGCGGTCCGCGACACCTGGGGCTTGATGCCCCCACCTTGCAGGCCGTCGGTGACCGTGACTCCGTTCGCCCCCCAGACGTACGCGCCCGACCTGGAGACGCAAGTCCCCGCCGCTGGCGGGGCCGTCCACCCAGCTCACCCAGAATCCGCCGTCGTCGGAGGCGGCGACCTTGGCGAGGCTCTGTTGCAAGACGGCGTCCGTCACGGCCTCGTTGGCGGCGGTGTCGGTCGACCGCTGGGCGAGCGCGGTCGTCGGCGGGAAGAGAGCGAACGGGAGGATCGCGCGGGCGAGCACGCGAGCCATGGGGGGCGCCATGTGGAGGGGCCGTGTGGGGGACCAGTGGGCTGGTGGAGTCCCGGTGCGCGCGGGAAGCGGCGCGGCGGGATCCAGTCTCGGGATCGACCCGTGGACCGTAGCCGAGTCTCTCGCATTCCGGGGATCGGGCGTGAGTCTGCCGCGAGGACGGCGCCCTGGGTGATCGAGGCGGTCGCGGGACCGCCCGATCTCACCCCGGAACCCGATCTCCCCTGCGAGGCCCTGCCCGAGGAGGCCCCGATGAGCGTGTACCTGAACGTCGTCTATGTGAACCAGCTCAACTACGGCGGCGGCATGACCGACCCGACCGGCTGCTGGTACTGCAGCGCCGAGATGATCGGCAAGACCTTCGAAAGCGGCCCGCGGTTCGGCGTGCCCGAGATCCACGGTGCGAACGGCCATGCCGCGACCGGCAGCGACGAGGCGACGGCCATGCGGCGGCAGGCCTACGCGCGCAAGGCGCTCTCGCATCGAGGCGGGCCGATGAAAGCGTTCCGGAACACCGACGACGACCACCAGATGCTCGCCAAGCGCGAGAACCTCCGCCCGGTCGAGGACCACCCCGGCGACTGGACGCTGCTACAGCTCGAGCAGCTCCTCCGAGCGAGCGGCCCCATCTTCTTCTACTGGTGGAAGACGCCGAAGGGGGGCGGCCCGAACTACGGACACGCGAGCGTCCTCGTCGGGACGGACGACGCGACCGGTCGCATCCTCTTCCACGATCCCGAGGACGGACGCGACCAGACGATGCGTCTCCAGGTCTTCAACGAACTCAAGCAGGACTTCAAGTGGGGCATGATGCGACGGAACGGCGTCACGGGCGGCGCGCTCGTCGGCGCGGCTCCGGGGGCGGCCGACGCCGCGGTCGACCTCGGCGCGCTCTTCGGTTGAGACGCGCAGGATGTCCCGTCCCTCCGTATCCTCGCCCGCGTGTACGACGGGCCGGCCGACGACGACCCCCTCGTCCTCCGCGCAGCGGACGGCGACGAGGGCGCGCTCCAGGAACTCCTGGAGGACGTGGGGCGCAAGGTGCAGGCCGGGCTGCGCGTGAACCCCCGCTGGTCCCGCGCACTCGCCGTCGAGGACGTGCTCCAGGTGACGTTCATGGAGGCGTTCCTGCGCATCCGCACGCTGCGCGATCGCTCGCGGCCGGCGTTCGCGGCGTGGCTCACGCGGATCGCCGAGAACAACCTGAACGACGCGGTCCGCGCGCTGGAGCGGGACAAGCGTCCCGACGCGCACGGCCGCGTGACGAGCGGGCCGGAGGGCGAGTCCTCGCGCACGCTCCTCGCGCGACTGGCCGCGGAGGAGCCGTCGATCGGCACGCGGCTCGGCGACGAGGAGTCGGTCGCGGCGCTCATGGACGCGATCTCCCGGCTGCCGGACAGCTACCGCCGCGTCGTGCGCGCGCTCGACATCGACGAGCGTCCCGTCGCCGAGGTGGCGGAGCTGCTCGACCGATCCGCGGGCGCCGTCCACATGCTCCACTCGCGCGCGCTCGACCGCCTGCGCGACCTCCTGATGCGTGGCGGGGAGAGCTGAGCCGGTCGCTATGAACGACGGCAGGCAGGGCGGCGACCCCGACACCGACGGCCCGATCGACCTCGGGGCGCTCGCGCGCGCGGTGCGCGACGAGATGGGCGCGGGCGCGCTCCCCGCCTCCGAGGGCGAGGCCGCGCGCGTCGCCGAGCACGCGGGCGACGTCATCGACCGCTACGAGCTGGTCGAGCGCATCGGCGAGGGCGGGATGGGCGTCGTGTGGGCCGCTGAGCAGCGCGAGCCCGTCCGCCGCCGCGTCGCGCTGAAGGTCATCAAGCTCGGCATGGACACCGAGCGCGTCGTGGCGCGCTTCGAGGCGGAGCGCCAGGCGCTCGCGCGGATGGAGCACCCGCACATCGCGGCCGTGCTGGACGGCGGCGCGACGCGGTTCGGACGCCCTTACTTCGTGATGGAGCTCGTCGCGGGCGTGCCGATCACGCGGTACTGCGACGAACGCGGGCTCGGACTGCGGGGTCGGCTCGAGCTCTTCCTCCAGGTCTGCAGCGCGCTCCAGCACGCGCACCAGAAGGGCGTCGTCCACCGGGACATCAAGCCGTCCAACGTGCTCGTCACCGAGGTCGACGGCGCCCCGCACGCGAAGGTCATCGACTTCGGGATCGCGCGGGTGACCGACGACGAGCGGCCGCTGGAGACGCGGCTGACCGAGCGCGTCGAGGTGATCGGTACCCTGGAGTACATGGCGCCCGAGCAGGCGAGCGGCGGGTCGCAGGACGTCGACACGCGCGCGGACGTGTACAGCCTCGGCGTGCTGCTGTACGAGCTGCTGACCGGCGAGCGGCCGTTCGAACTCCCGGACGCGCGGCGGCAGAGCATGGACCTCCTGCTGCGCGCGATCCGCGAGCAGGATCCGGAGCGGCCCTCCTCGCGCGTGTCCGAGACGCCGTCCCCGAGCGGCCGCCAGGCGACCCGCGTGCAGCGGCCCGGGATCGACTCGCGCCAGCTCAGGAGCGCGCTCGCCAGCGAGCTCGACTGGATCGCGCTCAAGGCGCTCGAGAAGGACCGTGAGCGGCGCTATCCGAGCGCCGCCGGGCTGGCGTCCGACGTCGAGCGCTACCTCGCCGGCGACACGATCCTCGCCCGCCCGCCGAGCCGCTCGTACCGCGTCAAGAAGTTCGTCGGCCGCAACCGCGGCGCGGTGGCGGCGGCCGCGGGCATGTTCGCGCTCCTCGTCGCAGGCGTGGCGGGGACGAGCTACGGCCTCGTGCGGTCCCTGCGTGCGAACGAGGACCTCGCCGCGGCTGTGGTCCAGAAGGAGGAGCAGCGCGAGATCGCTGCGCGTGAGGCCGTGCGCGCGACCGAGGCGCGCCGCGTGCTCGCGAACACGCTCACGGGGGTCGCGCCGACGCTCGCGCGCGGCAAGGACACCGAGCTGCTCGTCGCGATCCTCGACGACACCTCGCGGCGGCTTCGCGACGGCGAGGTGACCGATCCGCTCGTCGCCGCCGACCTCGATCTGGACATCGGTGGCGGCTACTTCGCGCTCGGGCGGTTCCGCGAGGCTCATGTGCACATGGAGCGCGCGTTCGAGCGTCGCGCGGAGGAGCTCGGCGCCGACGCGCCCGGGACGCTGCATGCCCGACGCCGGCTGGCGGACGTCCTCCGCATGATGGAGCGCGTGCCCGAGGCCGAGGCCGAATACCGCGGCGTGCTGACGGCGCTGCGCCGCGCGCACGGCGACGAGCACCCCGAGACGCTCGCGGCGATGCGAGGCCTGGGTTCACACCTGCATCGGATGGGGCGACTCGACGAGTCGCGCAACCTCTTGACGGCCGCGGTCGAGACCGAGCGGCGTGTCTTCACGGACGAGCAGCGCGCCGACTCCAGCTCGCTCGCGGAGCTCGGCACGCTCGAGTTCTACTCGTTCCGGCGGGCCGAGCCTGCGAAGGAGCTCTTCGACGAGGCGCTCGCGCTCGTGAAGACGCACCGCGGCGCGGATCACCCGTGGGCGCTGCGGTACACCGAGACGCTCGCGCAGATCGCGGCGCAGATGGGCGACTTCGAGCGCGCCATCGCGATGAGCGAGGACCTCGCTCGCGAGACCGCGCGGGTCTACGGCGCCGAGCACCGCACGACGCTGGCGACCGAGGGCAACCGCGCCTACACGCTCGGCTTCGTCGGCCGCGCGGACGAGAGTGAGGCGCTGATGCGCGACGTGCTCGCCACGCAGAGCCGCGTCCTCGGGGAGGACGACCCGGACGCGCTCTGGACCCGCGCGCAGGTCGCGCTGATCGACGCGCGCGCGGACCGCTACGACGACGCCATCCAGGGTCTCGAAGAAGTGATCGAGCGCATGGAGGCGCGCGGCGTCCCTACCTTGGAGACGCGCGTCGACCTCGCGATCGTCTACCGCGAGATGGGCGAACCCGAGGCCTCGTGCGAGATCCTCGAGGAGTTCCTCCCGGCGGCCGAGGAGGGGCTGGGCGCCGACCACCCGCTGGTGCGGGAGGCGACGCGGCAGCTGGAACTCTCGACGCGCGCCGTCCTCGGGGAGTGAGGCCGGCGCGCGTCGATCAGGCGCGGATCAGCCGCGGGGGCCGCCGCGGGGACGGCGCTCCTGGGCGACGTCGACGCGGATGTTGCGGCCGTCGAGGACCTGGCCGTCGAGGGCCTGGATCGCTTGCTGGGCCTCGTCGTCCGAGCCCATCTCCACGAAGCCGAAGCCTCGCGGTTGGCCGGAGTCGCGGTCCATCATGACGTGGACGTCGGTGACGGTCCGTCCGTCTTCGGCGAAGGCGGCACGGAGGGAGTCGTTGTCGGTGTCGTAGGAGAGGTTTCCTACGAAGAGGCGCTTGCCCATGGGTGGACTCGGTCGGTTCTGAAGGTCGGCCCGGCGGCTTGAATGCCGGGCGGGGGGGCGCTCTCTCCTCTTCGCAGCGGTCGCTCGATCGGGGGTGGGTGAGGGTTCACCCGAAGCGCGGACGCAGGACCCTAGCGCACGTTCAGCAGGAGTCCACCCGGTAGATGGGGGCAATGTGGGCTCAGGGCGTCCGGATCGCTGCCGGAGCGAGCGCCGGATACCCCCGGATTCCTGTCCGCTCGATCGATCTGGCCTCAGTTCGGGGTGCCGGGGGCCCTCCGCCGCCCCTTCGACGGTCCCTGCTGCCGCCCGGCCCCGTCCCCCCCAGCCGATCCAACCATGTTCACTCGTTACCTCCTCGTCGCCGGCGGCGCAGTGCTCCTCGCCGGCACCAGCGCGGCCCAGAGCCGCTACCTGTTCTCGATCAACTGGCACGGCCCGACCGTGGGGATGCCCAGCCCGAGCGGTGTCGCGATCACCGAGGGCGACATCCTCACGCCCACGACGGGCACCTCCTCGCCCGCGCTCGGCCCGCTCCCGACGCCCTCGATCGCCATCTCGCACGCCCCCGGCCTGGGCCTGCCCCCCGGCTGCGCGGGCCACCCCGGCGGGACGCCCTGCATCGTCGAGGTCGACGCGTACTCGCGCGGCATCGACAGCTTCTTCCTGCCCAACAACCCCATCGAGCCGGGCGACGTCCTGTTCTCGGTCGACGAGTTCGCGATGGGCATGCCGTTCCCCGGCGCCCCCGCGCCGAACGTGACCACCGAGTCCGCGGCCCGCGAGGCGGCACCCGACGCGTTCACGAACCTCGGCCCGCTGCCCCCGGGGCCGGTCCCGCCCGCGCCGACGCCCAACATCGGCGTCGTCGACGGGGACGGGCTGCCGTCCGCGAGCGGCTTCGCGTACCCGGGCGTCGGTGAGATCGAGCCGAACACGCCCTTCGGCGGCCTGCCCGACACCGGCGACAACAAGGACGCGGTCGACCTCGTCGAGCCCTTCGGCGGCGGCGGCGGCGTGGGCAACTACTTCAGCCTCGATGCCGCCTTCTTCGACCCGCTCGAGGGCGTCCCGAACAGCGGCTCGGCGCTGGCGAACGGGTTCTTCGGCGGCGACGTGCTGACGATCGGCGCCGTGGGCGCACCGATCGTCTACGCGCCCTCGATCGTCCTCGGCCTCGACCTGGTCGGCGGCCCCGACAGCGACGACCTCGACGCGCTCATCCTCGCCGAGAACGGCAACGGGACGTATCAGCCGTCCAACCAGCCCTACGACTGGGTCACCGGCGGCACGGACATGCTCGTGTTCTCGGTCCGCCGCGGCTCCGCGGTGATCGGGATGCCCGACAGCATCTTCGGCCTGCCGATCGAAGAGGGGGACCTGCTCGTCCCGCCGGTCGCGGGCGGTGGCTCGCCGTTCCCCGGGATCTTCATCACCGCCGAGAGCCTCGGGCTCACGACGGCGCGGATGGGTGCCGGCTTCCTCGGCGACGACCTCGACGCGGCCGACTCGATCTGGCAGTTCGTCAAGGATTGCGACGGCGATGGCATCGAGGACGCGGTCGCGATCGGCATGGGGCTCGTGCCCGACGTGAACATGAACGGCATCCCCGATCCCTGCGAGCCGTCGTCCGTCGGGACGCCCTACTGCTTCTGCCCGGGTCCGCTCTCGCCGTGCGGCAACGCCTCCCCGACGACCGGGTGCATCAACGTGGCCGGCACCGGCGCGCTCCTGACGGGCTCGGGCTCGAGCAGCGTCGGCGCCGATGACCTGATCCTGACGACGAGCGGCATGACGCCGGGCACCTTTGCGCTGACCTTCATGGGCACCGCGCCGACGCCGCCGATCGTCCTCGGCAACGGGCTGCGCTGCGTCGGTGGCACGCTGTACCGCTTCCCGCCGTACCCCACCGGCGGCGGCACGGCCTCGATCGGCCCGGGCCTCGTGGCCTACACGGTCGGCGCGAACCCGCCGGCGGGCTGGATCACCGCCTTCTCGACCTGGCACTTCCAGACGTTCTACCGCGACGTCGGCGGCCCCTGCGGCGCGTCGTTCAACCTCTCGAGCGCGCTGACGATCAGCTTCGTCCCCTGATCGCGGACCGAGCCTGACGCGCACGCGGCCCGACGCCTCCGACGAGGCGCCGGGCCGCTCTCATGCCCGCACTCGTCAGTCGTCGAGCGTTCCGTTGACGTACGGCGCGAAGCGGTCGGACAGGAAGTGCTTCCAGACGCCCTGCACCATCTCTTCGATCGCGGGCCCGGCCTCCCCGACGCCGTGGACGTCGATACGCACGCGCGTGCGTCCGTTCTTCTCGTCGAAGCGCACGCGGTGGGTCATGCGCAGGTTGACGTTCTGCGACGCGAAGCCCAGCGGGCCGACGAACTGGATCTCGCGGCCGCGATGGACGCCGATCACGTGTGCGTGCACGGCGCCGTTGCCCTCATCGTCGAAGACCTCCAGGAAGAAGCCACCCGGCCTGGGCTGGATCTCCAGCGTCTTCGGCTCCTTCGAGAAGTGATGGTCCCACCACGGGAGGACGTCGCCCGTGAACGCGTCGAAGGCGTCGGCGGGAGAGGCGTCGACGAACACCTCGTGCTCGACGATGAACCCCTGCGGCGTGAATGCCTCGACGGCCGGCCCGCGGGCGGCGGCGCCGAGGGCGATGCCGGTCAGTAGGAGCGCGAGTGCGGAGGCGGCGATGGACAGCGGATGGCGCATGAAGTGGCGATCGATGCTCTCGGGTCAGGGCGGGGGCCTTCGCCATGAGTCTTCACCACGCCGCGCGAATCGTCGAGAGAGAGCGTCAGGGCAACCACCGAATTTCCCGACCGGGTTCCCCGTACGAGTTCCTAGCTCCGCCACGCAAGAACCGCGCTCGTCCCAGCATCGGGAGACCGTGCGTCGCGCCCGAGAGAACGTCGACGAATTCGCCCGAATGGCGCGACTGAACCGACGCGTCGACTGACTCCTACTTCGCACCTCTCTCACGGCTTCCCAGGTGCCTCGGCGACCGTTCCCGTCGCAGAGTCGTTTCCCCACGTCTCACGAGGAGTCCAAGTCGATGTCGACGACTTTCTCGCGGCGCAGTGCAAGACGTGTACTCGCCGCTCCCCTTGCCCTCGTTTGCGCGCTGCCGGTCGGTGCGCAGACTCTCGACGTACGACTCGAGGACGGAGGGCACATCCTCCGTCGTACGAGCTACGGCGTCAGTACCAGCGATATCGTCAACATTTCGTTCCCGCTGACGACACCGCAGTCGCAGATCATCTCGGCCTATCTGGCCGCACAGATCGGGCCGAACGCAGCGGTCGAGAACCCGGAGCTCGATGCGCTCCTGAACGGTCCGACCTCGACGTTCACCGTTCCATTCTTGCTGGCCAACGATCCCGGTCAGACGGCGATCACCTGGTCGGTCTTCGACCTCGCCGAGACGAACATCGCGCGCGCGTGCATGTCGTCGAACCAGCTCCAGGAGGTGATGGTCAACTTCTGGGAGGAGCACTTCAGCACCAACTTCTGGTCGGAGGTGAACTACTTCGAGGACCAGAACGAAACGCGCACGCGCGCCGAAGAGCTCGGCGCGTACTTCGAGTGGAGGGAGAACCAGTTCTTCCGTGAGAACTGGCACCACGACTTCGAGGACCTGCTGCTGTTCAGCGCGAAGAGCGCGACGATGTTGATCTACCTCGACAACGTCGACAACACGGCGAACGGACCGAACGAGAACTACTCGCGCGAGCTCCTGGAGCTCCACACGCTCGGGGTCGACCCGAACACCGGCCAGGCGGTCCACTACGACCTGACGGACATCATCGAGCTGTCGAAGATCCTCACGGGCTGGACGCTCGTGAAGGACCCGGCGACACTGGACTGGCGCTTCGACTTCGACGGCAGCGCGGCCGGGCACTCGGCGGGCAACAAGACCCTGACGCTCGGCTCCGGGCCGCCGTTCACCGCGATCTACGACAACGCGGCGCCCACCGAGGGCGAGCTGGCGCTGCAGCACATCGCGAACCTCCCGGAGACCGCGGAGTTCGTGAGCCGCAAGCTCTACAAGCTCTTCATCTCCGACACGGAGCCGCCCCCGGGTGACCCGCTGATCGCGGCGTGCGTGGCGGACTGGACGGCGAACAACGGTCAGATCAAGCGGATCGTGGACCTGCTCCTGCGTTCGCCCGAGTTCCAGAGCGACACGAACATCCGCTGGACGATGGCGCGGACGCCGCTCGAGAGCGTCGGCCAGATGGTCCGCGGGAGCGGGGGGACGTTCCTCACCGAGGGTCAGGTCCAGGGGGTGCGGGACGACCTCGACAACGAGCTCGGCCAGCAACTCTTCCGCTTCCCGTCGCCCGACGGGTTCCCGGGCGCGAGCCTGGAGCAGATCTCGACCGCCGGCACGTTGAACCGGATCCGCTTCAACCAGAAGGCGTACTCCCAGCTCGACCTGATGGGGACGATCTACGCGGGCACCGCGTTCTACAACCCGATCGGCGTCCTGGACGCCTTCGGCGTCGACAAGACGAGTGAGATCGCGGTGGCGGACTGGTTCTTGCTCGTCTTCTTCCAGGGCAACCTCACGCCGCTGGATACCGCGTTCGCGCACGACTTCATCCTGCGTGACTCGGCGGGCAATCCGACCGCGACGAACTTCGCCGCGCTGCTCGCGACGCAGACGATCCCGGACCTTCAGGAGTACGCGGATCGCCTCAACTCCTTCCTCGCCTACATCCAGTCGTTCGAGCAGTCCCAGTCCAAGTAGAGCCAGTCTCATGAGTCAATCCATCGATCGACGCGACCTCCTGCGCTACGGCGCACTCGGCGCCGCTGGGCTCGGGCTCCAGGGGATCCTCGCACGCACCGCGATGGCGGTCGCGCAGGACTCCGACGTCCCGCTCCGACGCAAGATGATCGTCGTCTTCCTGCGCGGCGGGAACGACGCTGCGAACATGGTCGTCCCGCAGACGTGGGACGCGCAGGGCAGCGCCTACCTCGGCGATACCACCTACAGCACGACGTGCAGGCCCACGCTCTGGCTCGAGTCGGATCCGGGCGCGACCGCCACGCCGACCCTCGATCTCGGCAATCGCTTTGCGAGTCTCCATCCGTCTTTCGCGGCGCTCAAGACCGCCGTTCAGAACGAGCACGTCGTCTTCCTGCACCGGATCGGGATGCAGAACCGGTCCGGTTCCCACTTCACGGACCAGCAGGGCTGGGAGACCGCGAACCCCGGCGTTCTCTCGTTCGAGGAGGGCTGGATCACGCGGATGGTCCCCAGCATCACGTCGTCCAGCAACCTCCTGAAGGCGGCGTCGATCAGCTCGCGGCAGCAAAGGCTGTTCCTCTCGAACGACCCGAACCGCGCCCTCCCCGTCGTCCCTCGCATCACCGAGTACTTCAACAACAACAAGGAGTACACGCTCCAGGACGGCCTCGCGGCGCCGCGCAACCAGATCGACGACAAGCTGATCGGCAGTGCGACCGCTCACGGCGGTCTCGGAGACGGGCTTCGCGGGCACTACCAGAACACCGGTCTGGCTTCGATGCCGCTCAGCCCCCTCGTGCGGGCCACGGGCGAACTCACGCTCGACAGCGAGTCGGTGATCTCCGGGCTCGGGACCTACATGCCGGCGATGGGCGCCACATACCCCACGTCCACGGCAGGACTCACGGCGGCCGGGCTCCCCGACACCTTCTCGACGAAGGTCGCCATGCGGAACGCGCAGGACGCGATCCAGCTCATCAAGGAAACGGACTGTCGCGTGGCCGGCTTCCAGCTCGGCGGCTGGGACACGCACAACAAGCAGGGCACCCTGACCGGACGTCAGCCCGACCTCCTGAAGGTGCTCGCGCACATCATGAACTCTCTCTACGTCGACCTGCTCGCCGACGACGCGCTCTTCGAGGAGACGATCGTCACGGTCATCAGCGAGTTCGGCCGCACGTCCGCGGAGAACGGGACCCAGGGCACGGACCACGGAGACGCGGGGGCGGTGATCGTGATGGGTGGCGGCGTCCAGATGAACCGCAAGCCCGGCGTCGTCGTCCCCGGCAAGCCGGTCTACAACTGTGACTCGACCACATGGGTGAACGGCGACATGTTCTCCTCCGGGACGAACCCGCCGCCGTGCGCAGCGCCGTTCACGGGGCGGTACATCGCCTACAACACCGAGTTCCGCGCCGTCTACGCGGAGATCATCGAGCAACACTTCGGGCTGAGCCCTATCGAGACCAATCGCATCCTCCCCGGCTGGGCGCCGACCGGGGCGGATCCGCGGGAGAACCAGATCGGGTTCCTGTGATTCGTCGGTGATCCCCGGTGAGGCCGGGCGACTGCGCGTCGTCCGGCCTCGCGTCGTCGAGATTCCCGGCGATTCGCCCAACGAATGCCGCGCTCCAACGGATCATGCGGCCGTGGATGTGGCGAACAACCAGTCCGGCTTGACCGGAGTCCCCGTGATGGGGCGCGTGGGCGCGTCACTGGTCGCGACGTCGATGGCGCTCCTCCTCGCGCTCGCCGTCGCTGCGACGTACGACGGTGCGGCGCTCGACAACATGCTCTGGGAGGGCGCGCTCATCGCGACGGCAGGTTGGCTCGTGGTCGGGCTGCCGGCAGCGCTCCGGTACGGCGGGTCGACGCCGCTGCCGGGGAGGTGGCTCGCTTCGCTGCTGGGTGCGCTTGTCGCCGCGATCGCCGTCGTCGTCCTCGCGCTGGTCGTCGCCGTTTCGACCGCGTTCACGCTCACGGACATGGCGTCGCTCGTGCTGATGACGTCCCCGCTCACCGTGATCGCGGGGATCGTCGCCGGCAGCGTCCATCGCGGACTCACGCTTCGACTCGCCTCCGATGTCACCGACGATCGCCTGCGGTCGAGCGCGTGGATGCTCGCGCGCGGGGTCGGCTCGATGGTCCTCATCGGCGCGGTGCTGCCCTTCTGGGTCTGGCCGATCCTGGAGCGCGAGGCTCCGTACCGCGTGTACACGCTGGCGTCCAAGGCGTCGCGAGAGCGCATTGAGCGCGGCGTGATCGGGACGGTCCGCGTCGGCGACTCGCTCGATTCCGTGCAGGAGCGCCTGCCGTGGAAGCGCCGTCCGATCCAGGCGGACACGCGCGGCATCCGCGGGATGGGCTGGGAGGTCTGGTTCGAGGACGGACGCGTGGCGCTGGTTCATCTCGACGAGAGTCCCTGAGGTCAGCCGGCTCCGGGGGCACGTCCTATCCTCGCGGGATGGTCGCTCCGTTCTTCGCTCTGACCGCGGTCGCGCTCCTCCCCCTCGTTCAGGGCTCCAACTGGCCGCAGTTCCGCGGCCCGGAGGGTGGAGCGAACGCCCGCGGCGCCGACGTGTACCCGTCGAGGGTGGACGTCGATCGTCCCACCTGGCGCACGCCGCTGCCGCCGGGACACTCGTCACCGTGCGTCCACTGCGATCACATCTACGTCACGGCTCATCGGGATCGCAAGCTGCTCACGATCTGCCTCGACCGTACGACGGGGCGGGAGCTGTGGCGACGGTCGATCAGCGTCGAGTCGGTCGAGCGGCACCACGACATCAACGGGCCCGCGTCGTCGACGCCCGCAGCGGACGGCGAGTGCGTCGTGTCGTACTTCGGCTCGTTCGGACTCGTCGCGCACGATCACGAGGGCGAGGAGCTGTGGCGACGACCGCTCACGCCGCAGCGCAACACCTTCGGAAGCGCAGCGTCACCGATCCTCCGGGACGGGCGGCTGCTCTTCGTGCGCGATGCCCAGGAGGGCTCGACCCTCGAGTCGATCGACGCGAAGACGGGCGAGGTCGCGTGGAAGGTCGATCGCGCTAGGTTCGGGAGCGGCTGGTCGACGCCGACGATCGTCGAACGGGATGGCGTGAGCGAGCTGCTCGTCTACGGCGTCTGGTGGCTCGTCGCCTACGACCTCGCGACCGGGGCCGAGCGCTGGCGCGCCCCGGGCCTGACGGACGAGCCGATCACGTCGCCCGTCCCCGCCGGCGACCTCGTTCTCGTCACGTCGTACAACATGAAGACGAACCCCGAGGTCGAGGGTCTCCCGACCTTCGCCGCGCTGCTGGAGGAGCTCGACGCTGACGGCAGCGGCACGCTCGACGCGGCCGAGATCGAGCGGAACGAGAGCGTTCTGTCGCGGCACGACGCGGACGGGGAGGGCGATCATCCGCTCGGGATCTTCATGCGCTGGATGGACGGCGATCGCGACGGCGAAGTCACGGCGGGGGAGTGGAACAAGGTCGTCGAGTGGGTCGATGGCTTCGCGCACGCCAACGGCGTGCTCGCGCTTCGGCCTCCCCCGGCGGCTCCCCCGGCGGTTCCCCCGGCGGCCTCGGACGGGCCGACACCCCAGGCCGAGATCGCGTGGACGTTCCCGCGCGGCGTGCCCGAGTGCCCCTCGCCCGTGGTCGCATCGGGCCGCGTGCACCTCGTCAAGAACGGCGGCCTGGCGACGACGCTGGACGCCGCGACGGGCGAGCTCCTGTGGCAGGAGCGGCTCGGGGCGCGCGGGCCGTACTACGCGTCGCCTGTCGTCGCCGACGGAAAGGTGTACGCGTGCTCGGCGCGCGGTGAGCTGACCGTGTTCGCGGCCGCGGCGCGCTTCGAGCGGCTGGGGCGCGCGGACTTCGGCGAGCGGATCATGGCGACGCCGGCCCTCGCCGGCGGGACGCTCTACGTGCGGACGGCCGAGGCCCTGTACGCGTTCGGACCGTCCGCGCGCTGAGCGCATTTCAGATCGCCGGGTCCCGGGTGAGGAGCCGCGCCTCCAGGTCGTCCGCGATCTCGTCCGCCCATGTACTCAGGAAGAGCCGCGCGTGGCCGAGCGTCGTGAAGTAGCGGGGGAGCTGGAGCGGGCCGCCGTTGCCCGCCGCGCTCCGCGCGAGCAGCGGCTGGCCGCCCGGCGTCCTCACGAGGACCTCCGCGGCGGCGCCGCCGTTGTCGATCGGAACGAAGAGCGCCACGGCGGACGCGACGTTCAGGAGGACGCTGCTCGCGTCGTAGTCGGTCACGCGGGCCTCGACCGCGATCGCATCGGGCCCCGGCTCGACGACGTCGAAGCCGCGCTCGGTCAGCTCGCTGCGGAGCGCCTCGTCGAACGCGTCCGTGAGCCGCTCGCCGCGCCCGTCGACGAGGGAGTCGCTGCTCTTCGGCGCCCAGGCGGACTCGACCGAGACGCGACGGACGGGAGCGGCCTCGGGCCAGGCGGAGGCCGCGAAGCCGAGCTGGGTCCCGGACCCGGAGTTCGTCTCGATCAGGCTCAGCCCCGACAGGAACGGCGTCGGCTGGGGCGACATCGTCGAGCACGAGGCGGCCAGGAGCGAGGCGAGGGCGGCGAGCAGGCAGTGGGTGGTTTTCATGGCTCAGGTCAGGTTTCGATCGTTGGTGTTACCGGTCAGTCACACTTGGCGCGGCAGCGCGCCACGGATTCACTGGCCGCTCAAGAATGTGACCGGTCGGTCACATCGGAGCCAAAAAGGGGGCTCGGGGGTCCGGCGGGGGCTCGCCCTCCTGGGCGGAGCGCTCCAGCGCAAGGGCGGACATCACGTGCTTCATCACGGCGGCGAAGCGCTCCCAGCCCTCGTCCTGCTGGACGGGGACGCCGTTGAAGTGCTCGGTGTTGCGGGCCCGGCACGCGATGTAGTGGATGCCGCCCGCGAACAGCGCGGTCAGGGCGTTCGCGTCGACGGTCGTCTGGCTGCGGAAGAGGGGCTCGAACCGCTCCAGGAGCGCCAGACCGAGGCTCTCCCGCGTCTGCTCCAGGATCCGGACGAGCTCGTTCGTCTCCGACATCTCCCACGCGAGGATCTCGAGCGTCTGGGGTCGCTTCCGGATGGCCTCCATGTAGCGCTCCATCACGTGCCCGAAGCAGACCGTGATGTCCTGCTCGTCGGGGTCGAGGCCGTCGGTGACCTCCTCGATCGTCGGCCAGAACGTGCCGCGGAACCCATACTCCCGCACCAGGCCGTCCAGGCCGCCGAAGTAGCGGTAGATGAGCATCTTCGAGACGCCTGCCTCGCGCGCGACTCGGTTGACTCCGACGCCCTGGAACCCCTCGGACGCCAGGACTCGCCCCAGCGCGTCGATGACCAGCTGCTCCGTGCGCGCCCTGTCCTTCTCGATGACCATGTGACCGTAGGGTAACATCGGCCGGGCGCCCGCGCAACCCGAGGTCTCTCCCCGGAATCCGCGCGGACGCCCTCTCGGCCCGAGACTCAATCGAATCGAATCGCGACCGCGTCGGTGAAGTTCGACGTCAGCCCGGGGTTCGCGTCCCGGTACCACGCCTGGAACCGCCAGATCCGGCCCGCGATCACGCTCGTCGTGCCGTGCGGGCTCGGCATGCTCGCGAGGTCGATGCGCAGCGCGCCGGCTCCGATCGGACCGGCGGCGAAGACGTCACCCGCATAGCGCCCGATGGACCCGCCCAGGCACAGCGTGCCCTGGCTCCCGCCCGCGCCGGGCACGAGCGTCTCGGAGCGGCTCGCCAGGAAGAACCCGAACGAGCCCGGCGGCAGGCCCTCGGCCGTCAGCGTCACCTCGTTCAGGAACGCCCAGGTCTTGCCGTAGGCGCGGAGGGTCGCCGGCGCTCCGGTCGAGTTCACGACCGCCGGGCTGCAGTAGCGCGTGCCGATCTCGAACGTGGGGAAGTACCTCACCGAGCCGTTCCAGATCCGGTCGGGGATGACGCCGCCGTGGAAGGGCGTGCTGCTCGCCTCGCCGAGCTCCAGCGTCACCGTCCCGTCGGAGAACGAGCGGTTCGACGCCGTCCCGTTCGTGTACTGGTGCGCCGCGCCGCGCACGACGATCGCGACGCCGTACGACCCCGCCGGGAGCTCCAGGCGCTCCTCCAGATCGAAGCGCGTCCGCTCGTCGAGGCCGCGCGAGGTCGTGGACCCGTCGTCGACCGCGCGTCGCTGCCACGCGCCGGGCGCACTGAGGTTCCCGGTCCTCGATCCCGCGGTGACGTGGACGTCGATCTCCACCGGTTCGCCCGGGCGGTCGAGGTTCAGGTCGAAGCCGTCGATCGAGATCGGCGCCGCGGCTCGCAGGTCGAAGAAGACCGCACCGCCCGGCAGGCCGCCGTTGTTCGCCGCGAGGATCGTGTTGAGCGTCGCCGGCACCTCCTCGTAATCCAGCGCCATGCACTGCGTCTGGCCCGGGGAGAGAGAGCCGTTGGCGAACGTCGCACCTCGCTCCAGCGTCACGTACCCGTCGGTGTACGGCCCGTCGTTCGGGTCCTCATGCCGCGTCCGGATGCTGTTGATCCCACTCACGCGGACGCGGAACGCGCTCCGTCCGGCCGGCAGGAGGATCGGCTCGGGCAGCGGGATCGGCGTCGGCGAGTAGGCGGTCTCCGTCGTCAGCCCGAAGATCGTGCCGTGGGGGGTCCAGTCGTGGCTCGTCGGCTCGTGCCCGTCGTACGACCCGTCGATCGACCACAGGTCGACCGTGAAACTGCGTCCGGCATCCGCCCCGAGCCATGCGTGGAGCTTCCGGACGGCGATGGGCCGGTCCGTCACGACCTCGAAGAGGTGAATGGTGTTCTGGGTCCAGTCGAACTGCGGCTGCGCGATCGTGGACACGACCCCGATCAGCGGCTCGTAGCAGAGCGTGCCGTTCCAGACGCGATCCAAGAACATCTGCGCGCCGAACGGGTCGTTCTGGGCCGTTCCGCACTGGATCTCGATCGTCCCGTCGCCGTGGTTCTGGTTCGACCCGTCGGCGTTCGTGTATCGATGCCGCCCGTCGACGGCGACGATCGCGAGCCCCCACGTGCCTCGGTAGAGGTCGATCGGCTGGGAGAGTCCGATCCGCGTGGGCTGGTCGAGGCCGCCCCAGACGCACTGGCCGTCGTCAGTCGCGACGAGGCGCCACGCGTCCGCACGGGTCGGGAAGCTGGCGAGCGTCGAGGTGCTGATCGCGTAGATCTCGAACCGCGGCGTGCCCGGCGGCTCGAGGATGCTGGTCTCCAGCGAGGTGATCCGGATCTGCTCCGACGCGACGACGTCGAAGAAGATCGCGCCGCCGGCGGTCCCGCCGTTGTCGCTGGCGTAGAGGGTGGTCAGGCAGGTCTGCGCGCGGGCGCCGCCCGTGAGCGCGGCGATCGCGAGGGCGACCGGGAGGAGGAATCGTCCGGGATGCATGGTTCCGGTGGGTTCGGGTGAGTACGGGGGCGTCGGCGACCTCGCCGCCGACGCAGTCGCCCTTCCCCGCGCAGGAACGCGCCGCTGGGGCTCATCCCCTGGGAAGAAATCTCCAGCTCTGCTGCCCACGCCCTCACGGGAATCGCCGAACCCGCACCGGGATGCCACGATCAGCGCCATGGACATCGTCATCTACCTCTTCGAGGGCATCACGGCGCTCGACGCCGTCGGGCCGTACGAGGTCCTCACCCGCCTCCCCGACGCTCGCGTGCGCTTCGTCGGCGACGAGGTCGGGCTGGCGCGGACGGACAACGGGGCGCTCGCGCTCGCGTGCGACGTCGCGCGTCGCGACGTGGACCGCGCCGACGTCCTGCTCGTCCCCGGCGGGTTCGGGACCCGACGGCTGGAGAGCGACGAGTCGGTGCTCGAGTGGATTCGCGCCGTCGACGCGACGACGCAGACGACGATGTCCGTCTGCACGGGCTCGATGGTGCTTGCCGCGGCCGGCCTCCTCCGCGAGCGCCCGGCCACCACGCACTGGGCGTCGCTGGAGCGCCTTGCGGAGTACGGCGCCGTCCCGACGTCCGAGCGCGTCGTGACGTCGGACAAGTACGTGACGGCCGCCGGCGTGTCGTCGGGGATCGACATGGCCCTGCGGTACGCGGCTCGGACGGCGGGCGAGGAGCTCGCCATGACCGTTCAGCTCGGCATCGAGTACGACCCCGACCCGCCGTTCGACTGTGGTTCGGTCGACAAGGCGCCGCCGGAGATCGTCCAGGCGATCCTCGACCGCTTCGCGGAGCGCAGCTGAGTCGAGCAAAGGCGGCCAGCGGGTGTCCGATCCGATGTCGAGCGCGGCTCGTGCGCCCCTGGCGACTGTCTACGCGTACATCGGGGTGCAGAATCCGCGCCGGTTGACATGATCGGTGGGCGCGCGGCCCCACGTCGCGCGCGACCGGCTTCCACGTGGGTTGTCACCGGCTTCCGAGCCCGGTGACGAGGAGGCGGGTCGTTCCACTGTTCTCAACCAGCTCGACCATGAATTCGAAGCAATTCCTCTCTGGCGCCGGACTCCTCGTCCTCGCCGTCGGCACCGCCTCTGCTCAGGCGAACGACGACTGCTCTGGCGCGACGCCGATCTCCGGCTTCGGCACCTTCGCCTGGGACAACACCGCGGCCACCGGCAGCGGCCTCTCCGACTGCGCCGGCCTCGGCGTCCGCAAGGATCTCTGGTACCTGTGGACCGCCAGCATGTCCGGCGAGACGCGGTTCGAGACCTGCAATACGACGACGAGCTTCGCAACGCGCATCGCCGCGTACGACGGGGCCAACTGCGGCGCCCTCTCGCTCATCGACTGCAACTCCGGCCGGTGCGCGACGCAGAGCTCCCTCACGTTCAACGCCGTCGCCGGCAACCAGTACCTGTTGCGCGTCGGCTCCCGCTCGATCGGCCAGGGCGGTCCCGGGCAGTTCGTCCTCCGCCAGGAGCCGTGCCCGTCGACCAACGACGACGTCCTGGAGGACAACGACGAGTGCACCGAGTCGCTCAACCTCACCGACGGCAGCTATGGCAGCCTCTGGTGCTCCAAGGCGGACGCGGACTGGTACGACTTCTGCATCGCTCCCGGCACGACCTTCGTCCTCGACATCCTGTTCAGCCATTCGACCGGCGACGTCGACGTCTTCTCGTTCGATACCTGCAACGGGACCTCGCTCGGGAACAGCACCTCCGCGAGCGACAACGAGCAGATCACGATCGACAACACCGGGACCACGCCCCTCAGCGTGAAGGTGCGCGTCGAGATCTGGCCGGACGACCCCGTGTGGGACTGCAACAACTACTCGCTCGTCGTCATGGGGTCGAGCTCGGGCTGTAGCACGGGCGGCGTCGGCACGAACTACTGCATGGCGAACCCGAATTCGTCGGGCAGCACGTCCTCGATGTCCGGTATCGGCACCGACCTCGCGTCGGCGAACAACTTGACGCTGCAGGCGGACAACGTTCCGACGAACGCGTTCGGCTTCTTCCTGACGAGCCAGACGCAGGGCTTCGCGATGAACCCCGGCGGGAGCCAGGGGAACATCTGCCTCGCGGGGTCGATCGGCCGCTACGTCGGTCCGGGCCAGATCCAGCAGGCGGGCGCGAACGGTCTGATCGACCTTCAGCTCGACCTGACGATGATCCCGCAGCCGAACGGCTTCGTCGCCGCGATGGCGGGTCAGACGTGGAACTTCCAGGCCTGGTACCGGGACTCGGTCATGGGCAGCGCCACGTCGAACTTCTCCGACGGCCTCGAAGTGACGTTCAACTGAGCCGGCGAACAGCGTGAGCTGAGCGGATCCCCCGCAATCCTCGGCGCCCCGTCGCGGTCCTCGGCCGCGACGGGGCGCCTCCCGTTCCGGGCGGGTCAGTCGTCCTGCGGCGGGACCGCGGCCCCGTGCTCGTCGTCCGCCGCGCCGTGCAGCACGCCGTTCGCGTCGACCAGGATCGTGTTCGCATCGCCCTGGCCCTTCGTCACGCGGACCTCGTGCCCGCGTGCGCGCAGGCCCTCGACCGCGGAGCGGTAGGGATCCTCGTCCCCGCGCACGAATCGCACGCGGTCCGGGAACCACTCGTGGTCCATGCGCGGCGCGTCGACCGCCTCGCGCGCGGTCATGCCGAACTCGAGCACGTTGAGCGTCACGCACAGGACCGTGTTGATGATCGTCCGCCCGCCGGGGCTGCCCGTGACGAGCACCACGCGGCCGTCCCTCGTCACGATCGTCGGCGTCATCGAGCTCAGCATCCGCTTCTGCGGCGCGACGAGGTTCGCGTCCGTCCCGATCCTGCCCACCTCGTCCGTCACGCCGGGTCGCGGGTTGAAGTCGCCCATCTCGTTGTTCAGAAGGAACCCCGCGCCCCGCACCACCACGCCCGAGCCGTAGCCCGCCTCCAGCGTGTAGGTGTTCGACACCGCCATCCCCGTCCGGTCCATGACCGAGAAGTGCGTGGTCTCGTCGCTCTCGGGAGCCTCGGTGATCCTCGGGCCGAGCTCCCGGCTCGACGTCGCGCGCTCGCGGTCGATGCCCGCGCCGAGCTCGCGCGCGTACGCCTTCGTCCACAGCTTCGGGTCGATGTCGACGAAGTCGGCGTCGCCGAGGTGCAGCGCGCGCTGCGCGTACGCCCGACGCATCGCCTCGACGACGAGGTGGTTCGCCTCGGGCGACCAGCGCCCGAGCTTGCGGAGCTCCAGCGGCTCCAGCATCTGCATCGTCTGGGCGAGCGTGATGCCGCCCGAGCTCGGCGGCGGCGCGCTCAGCACCTCGAACCCTCGGTAGGGGAAGCGGATCGGGACGCGCACGCGCGCGCGGTAGAGCGCGAGGTCCTCGGTCGTGACGTACCCGCCGCCGCGCTCCATCTCGGCCGCGAGGAGGCGCGCGGTCTCTCCCGCGTAGAAACCGTCGTTCCGCTCGTCGCGAATGCGAGCCAGCGTGGCGCCGAGGTCCGAGAGGACGAGGCGCTGGCCCGCCTCCCAGGCCTCGCCGTCCGCGCGCCCGTAGACGCGCTTGAACTCGTCGTTCGTCGAGCGCGCGAGCGTCCGGTTGAGCGACCGCGCGAGACCCGCGTGGATCACGAACCCGTCGGCGGCCAGCGCGACCGCGGGCGCGACGAGGTCGCCCCACGCCTTCGACCCGTAGAGCTCGTGCGCCAGCGACAGGCCGCGGACGGTGCCCGGCACGCCGACGTAGCGATGGTTCTTGCGGCTCCCGCCGGCGGCGAACATGTCGAGGGTCGAGGCGAGCGGCGCCTTCTCCCGGTAGTCGACGAAGACGGGCGGGCTGCCGTCGCTCGGACGCACGAGCATGAACCCGCCGCCGCCGATGTTCCCCGCGCTCGGGTGGGTCACGGCGAGGGCGAAGGCCGTCGCGATCGCCGCGTCGACCGCGTTGCCGCCGTCCGCGAGCACCGCGGCGCCGACGTCAGACGCGTGCGGCGAGATCGAGACCACCATGCCATCGCGGCTGGTCGCGTCGCGGCGGTCCTGGGCGAGGGCGCCGGGGATGGCGAGCGTCGCGACGGTGAGGGAGAGCAGAGCGAGGGTGCAGCGGTCCATACGAGAGACGCGATGGGGGGGAGCCTTGGAGGGAGGGCATCCGAGGCTATCAGGAGTCCCGCGATCGCCCGTATCGTCTGCCCGGCGCGACGGCGCCCTCCCCATCGTCATGCGACTCTCCGTCCGAACGACCGCGCGACATCGCGCTCTCTGCGTCTCCCTCTCTGTCCTCGCTCTCGCCTCTTGCGGCGGCGGCGAGGACGCCGGCTCGACACCGGCGGCGCCGGAGGCCTCCTCCGCCGCTGCTTCGGCGGCGCCGGCGCTCCCCGATCGCATCGAGATCGGTACGCCGGCCGACCCTCATCGCTCGGTCGAGTTCGTCGAGGACGAGTCGGAGACGATCGCGGACAGCCTGCTCGAGCTGTCGGATGCCCTCCAGCGGCGCCGCTTCGACGGCCTCGAGGCCTGGTTCGCGGACGACTTCGCGGGCCACGCGCTCGACGCGGTCCCGGTCGACTCCGAATCGCCACTGCCCGCCGGCTCCGTGCGGGCGGTCCACGACGCGGACCGCGCGCGAATCGTCGACCGCGACGGGTTCGTCGCGTCGCTGCGGGCGCTCCTGGAGCCGTGGACGCGCGTCGACTCCGTGCTCTGGAAGGTCAAGGCGGCCGAGTTCGAGCGCGCGCGCCCGCGCTGGGGACGACTGGAGATCGCGCTCCGCTTCCTCGGACGCACGGAGGGTGGCGGCGTCGTTTCCGTCCATGGCAAGGCGGTCGCGCGCGCTACGTTCTCCCGCGGCAAGTACACGATCGACAGGCTCCGGCTCAAGTCCATGGAGACCGACTCGCGCGAAGCGCCGATGTTCGTCGACGTCGCGGCGGCGACGGGGCTCGCGCACACCTGGGCACGCTTCGGCACGCCGGACAACGACAGCTTCCACTGGAACGGCGCAGCGGCGGCCGACGTCGATGCGGACGGGGACTGGGACCTCTTCGTGCCGAGCGACGGGCGCAACTTCTTCTACGTCGCGCAGCCGGACGGCACCTGGAGCGAGGAGGCGGACGCGCGCGGCCTCGCGCAGCCGGACAGCGGGACAGGCGCGGTGTTCTTCGACGTCGACCGCGACGGCGACCAGGACCTGCTCGTCGGGCACGTCGGGTGGCGCGAGGGCGCCTCGGGCGAACTCGCCGGAGAGACGCTCGTTCTCTACGCGAACGACGGCGCGGGCTCGTTCGAACGCGTCGCGGTGCCTGGACTCGACCGGCCGCTGGTCGCGTACACGCTGACGGTGTTCGACGCCGACGGCGACGGGTGGCTCGACGTGCACGTCTGCGGCTACGGCCGCGTCGAGGTCGAGCACAACGACTCGTGGGTCGAGGCGACGAACGGCTCGCCCAACGCGCTGCTGCGCAACCTCGGGACGGACGACGAGGGCGCGTTCCTCGGCTTCTCGGACGTGTCGGCCACCGCCGGGATCACCGACGATCGATGGAGCTATGCCGCCGCGGCAGCGGACGTCGACGAGGACGGAGACATGGACGTGTACATCGCGAACGACTACGGGTCGAACCGGCTGTGGATCAACGACGGCGGCGGGACGTTCACCGACGGCGCGGACACGTTCGGGCTCACGGACACGGGCAACGGCATGGGCGTGTCGTTCGGTGATCTCTCGGGTGACGGGCGGCTCGACGTCTACGTGTCGAACATGTCGTCGACGGCGGGCAACCGCATCCTGCGCCGGCTCGGCGACGACATCGACGCTGAGACGCACGCGCTCCTGACCAAGCTCGCGGCGGGGAACTCGATCTTCGTGCGAGGCGAGGAGGACGCACGCTTCGAGCGGCTGCCCGCGGACCGCGGCGGCATCGGCGCGTCCTGGGCCTGGTCGCCCGCGCTCGTCGACCTCGACCTCGACGGCGACCTCGACGTGTTCTGCACCAACGGGTTCGTCACGGGCAAGCTCGCCTTCGACACGTGAAGCACGTACTGGCGCCACGTGGTGGCGTCGAGCTGTGCGGCCGAGCCGGAGTCGGGAGCCTTCCGCCGCGAGGAGGTCGGCAGCGAGGGGTTCCTCGCGCGTCACAACGGCCAGATCTTCGCCGAGGGCCGCTCGTTCAGCGGGAACGAGCGCGACAAGGTCTTCCTGAACGACGGCGCGGCGCAGTTCGCGGACGTGTCGGACCTGTCGGGCGCGGACTCGCCGAACGACGGCCGCGCGGTGATCGCGTTCGATGCGGACGACGACGGCGACGTGGACCTGTTCGTGCACGAGACCCAGCGCGAGCGCCACGCGCTCTACCGCAACGACTTCGCGGCGCCGGGTGCGTTCGTGAAGCTCCGCCTGCGGGCGACGCGAGGCAACGCCGAGGCGATCGGCGCGAACGTCGTGGTCCGCGCGGGCGACTCCACCGTGGCGCAGGTGCTCTCGCGCGGCGCGGCCTTCTTGTCGTGCCAGGCGCCGGAGCTCGTGTTCGGCCTCGGCGACGCCGAGGACGCGGTCGCCGACGTCCTGTGGCCGGGCGGAGCGCGCGAGCGCTTCGAGGGACTCGCGCGGGGCGGCCGCTACGAGCTCGTGGAGGGCGAGGGCACGGCGCGTCCGTTCGACGCGCGCCCCCGTCCGCTGCCGACGCCGAAGCCGCCGGGCCTGCGGGTCGACGTCGGCGACCGCGTGCAGCCGTTCACGGTCGCCGACGCGGACGGCGGGACGCGAACGCTCGACCCCGCCGCGCTCGCCTCGGCGGCGGGGACCGACGGCCGCCTGATGCTGAACCTGTGGGCGAGCTACTGCGCGCCGTGCGTCGGCGAGCTGCCCCTGCTGGAGCAGTGGAACGACCGCGACGGGACCGCGGTGGTCGCGGTCTCGGTCGACGCGCCCTCGGCCCAGGTGCGGGCGGCGGAGATCCTGACCGCCCGCGCGCCAAAGCTCGACCTGCTCCTCGTCCGCGACGCCGACGGCGCGACGGACGAGCGCACGCTGCACGACGTGGTGGACCTGGCGCGCCTTCCTCTGCCGACAACGCTCGTCCTCGACGGCAACGGCGTGGTCGTCGAGATCGTGCGGGGGCCGGTGGAAGCGCCTCGCTGATCGATGCCAAGAATCCGTCCCGCTCGCAAGAGTCTCGCGAGCGGGACGCTCTCATGAGTGTTCCGCGGCATGTCCCGTTCCCGGGACGCGTTGCGAGATCGACGGGTAGTGCATAGCGACGAGCGAGTCGTGCGCGTGGGGTGCACGGCGCTCGCTCTGTCTCTGTTCGCTCGTGCACCATGCACTACTTAGTTCCGCTCGCACTCTCTGCTCTCTCGTCGTCGTTCGCCCTCGTGCAGCAGACGTCCGATCCGACGGACGTGCTCGACGAGCTCCTCGCGGTCATGCCCGAGAGCGTCCCGAACTCGTTCGTCACGACGGACGACGGTTCGTGGCTGTTCCTCGGGGAAGGGGCCACGCTCACGTTCATCGACTTCCGGGGCAGGACGCCCAGCACTCCGGACGTTCCGGGGACGCTGGAACAGCCGATGCCAGCGCCGACGAAGCGCGTCCAGATCGGTTCGCTCGGCGTCCTCCCGTCGGAGATGGTCCTCGATCCCGAGGCGGATCTCACCGATGACGGCGACACGACGTCCGTTCTCGACGACGCCGACGACAAAGACATCATCTACATCGCGGGCGGCCACTTCGGCCTCTGGGCGATCGAGGCGTACCCGAACGATGGCCATGACAACGTCGCCGTCCGGCTTGACGACTCCGGGAATCTCGATCCCGCGACGCAGAACAGCGGTCGCTTTTGCACCTCGGTCGATGTCGCGACGATCGGGACGGGCCAGTACTTGATCGCGCTCTTCGCGAAGGCGGAGAAGAACTGGCTGCGGGCGTATCCGCTCCAGGACGCGCGAGACGCGCTGGAGGCAGCCCGGACCTCGACGAACGATCCGCCCAACTTCAGTCACGAGATCGGTGCCATGCGCGCGATCAAGATCGGACGGAACCCCGACGAGCCGGCACTGTCGCCGGCGGGTGACGTCAGGCTCGGCCGGTCGTACGCGATCGGATTCGACGTGGATCCGTCGCCGGTGGACGACCAGTTGCCGGGTGCGCCGCCGATCGAGAACGCGGTCGACGTCTACGTCGCGACGATGACGAGCGGACTCATGCGCGTGCGGCTCACTGAGGTGCTTGATACCGGCGGCGACGCGACGCTCGCCGTGCAGGGCGACTGGGGCCCGGTCTTCGGGGTGGGACGGCCTACGCCACCGACTCTGGCGGGGGTCTCAACTTCACCGGACTGCCCGCGGAGTGGTACCGGAGCCTGCAGTACAAGGAGCTCCTGCGGCGCGAGAGCTTCCTCGAGGTGACCCGTGACGATCCTCCGCACTTCCTCGACGTCGCGGTCCAGAACAACGCGGGTGGGCACCGGCTTTATGCCGCAGTCGACCACCTGAACTGGGTCCGGTTCGATCTCGGTGATCCGAGCAACCCATGGGGCACGACCATGGACATCGATCACCACGAGGGATTCCCCGAGCCACGTCCGGTTCCGGAGAGGGTCAACTGGCTCCGCGCGATCGAGGACTCCGAGTGGAACCCGACGCTGTTCGTGGTCGATGACCTGGACGGGACTCCGGCCCGCGACGTCACGTTCACGCACCGCGTCGATGTCGTCGAGCACGGGAGCAAGACCGCGCTCGTCGTCGGAGCGCTGAACCTTCCGTGGTTCACGAACGGGCGCGTGAAGAGTCCGGGGTGGATCATCGATCAGACGTTCCTGCGTAAGGGCAACGTCTCCGGGCCGACGTTCGAGATGATCGGCAGCGGGGAAGTGACGGTCCCCGGGACGAACGAGATCACGACGAAGTTCGACCTCACGTGCGTGTACGACGACGTGGACAACCTCGCGCCGATGCACGGAAGCGGCGTGCCGTCGCTCGCAGCGCCGAACCTCGACCGCTGGCTACCGGTGGGTGCGATCGGGCTCTTCGTGCCGCCTGACCAGAGCGCGAACGGACCCGGGGATCTGATCCGGGTGGTGCATGGCGCGTCGACCCTGCTCCCTGCGTCGAACGACCCTATGAACTTCGACGCGATCAACTACAACAACTCGACGGTCTGCGTGAGCTTCTTCGACCTGGACCCGCTGGCAGATCCGGCGGTCGTGCTGCCGTACTGGCTCAGGAGCCCCGACGACATCTCGGGACGCTACAACTTCGCGGCCGGTTTCGCCCGGGCGGACGACCGTGTGGTCATCCAGGGTGGGAACGACAACGCGCTACGCGAGGACGGGCTGGTGTGGACCGACGACATCACCAACAGCGCGGGGTCGCTGGAGTTCGATCTGAACCCAACGCCGGGTGTCGACGATGCGCGCTGCGATACGGGGACGGTGTTCGAGCAGAACGCGCAGTGGGTCGACGGCACGAGCACGCAATGGGTGATCGGGAGTCGGTCACTTCCGCTACCCCTGGAGGAGCAGGTGTGGTACCTCGGGAAGCATACGTTCATAACGACCACGAGCGGCGCACCGCTGGTGACGCTGGACGACGAGTGGTTCATCGAGGCGCCGTTCGATCGGTGGGAGCGTGTCGACGCCAGCGACCGGCCGTACTACATGTCGGGGATGACGAATCCGGCGTACGACGCATACACGAGGGCGAATCGACCTCTCGGGGAGCCTGAGGAGGATTTCGTCTTCTTCACCCGGGCGACGTCGGCGGATGGCGTTCAAGCGTTGGCACGCAACCTGATGGTCCCAGATCTTGAGGCTGGCCCCAATGACGAGGTCCAGATTCGCGATCCGCGTGGAGCGTTCCCGTCAAATCCTTGGAGCACGTTCCAGCTCAACACGCACCCAGAGTGGAACAACTTCCCGTTCGACGAGGTGCAGTTCCCGGGAACCGGTGTCTACAGCTGGACGCGGGCCCGCGAGTTCTGGTCTACGCGCAACGTCATGGTCGAAGCGCTTGCAACGAAGACCTTCGTTCCGAAGCTCATCGAGCTACCCATCGATTCGGCTCGAACGAGCCAACGCTGGGTCCTCGCGGTTCCATGCGACTACGCCGGTTGTCCGGAGCGGGTCGATGAGGTCGCGGCGGGTCTCACTGCCACGCCGATGGGGACGGGTGGCGAGCTTCCGGCGCTGAATGCGTCCTATCGCCCGGATGCAATATGGGCCGATCAGTTCGGGAAGGCATTCGCTCTCCTATTCGACGTTCACGATCCCTGGCAACTCGTCGAGGATGCGCTGGACGTCACGCCGACCGACCCGGCAGGGTCGACCGCGATCGACCCCCTGTTCCTGAGTCGAGATTGCGGGCTGGCTTTCCAGGTCGAGCACGTGCGACTGGAGGGTGCGGCAGGCGTCCTGCACGACATTCTCTTCGTCGTGGACTTCGCAGGAAGCGTCGCGGCGTTCGACATTTCGGACGCGCTCTACGTCTCCGAGGTGGATGGTCATCGCGATCCGATCTCGGTCTGGGACGTGCCTCCGCAGGCCATGGATGTTCAAGACACCAACGTCTATGGCGTCGCCCTGGACAAGGTCGCGCCGAATCGAGTCAACGTCTACGCCGCCGTGCCGCGGCTCGGCGTCGTCGTCACGGCCTTCGAGGTCGCGACGGGATTCAGCGCTCAGAAAGGAGTTCGCATCAAGACGGCGGGCGAGGCGTACCATTGTGTCATCCGTGGTACCGGCGCCGACCGCGTCCTCCTCGTCGACGATTCAACAGCGGGGTACCGCTTCTACGGGATTGGAGACTGAATGGTGAGGCGCGGAACAGGCCAGTCCTTCACATCGAGGGCATTCGTTCGATGCCTCGCAGTGCTTGGCGGCTGCACGATCGCAGATGCGCAGGACTTGATTCGATTTCACGACGGCAGGCTGATCGACCGACCGCTGGTGGTCGCTTCTGTACGCGATGTCGATTTGGATGGTGTCGACGACTACGTCGTTGCGGGTAGTCGATCGGTCAATGGCTCGGGCGTGCGAACCCTCTACTCTGGGGCGACTGGTGCGATCGTCTGGGGACCGTTTCGTGAGCCTGTCGTCCAGGGTACCGTGACGCTCTCGGGCAGATCGCTTGACGTTCTTGGAGATATCGATGGCGACGGCTTCGACGAGCTCGGGATGGGGCTCGAGGGATTCGGCAGCATCGAGGGCTTGGTCCGGATCTTCAGTTCGCTCGACGGACAAGAGCTCTTCCGCCTAGCGCGCCCGAGCGTGACGGACTTCGGAGCGCGTGTCGGAAGTGCCGGAGATGTCAACGGCGATGGCTTCGGGGACGTTCTGGTGACGGCGGGTGCCAACACCGTGTCGGTCTATGCGGGTCCGTCGGGCACCTTCCTCTATGAGGTTCAGGGTCCGAGCTTCTTTCAGCGCGCGACTGACCTGGGTGACGTGACCGGAGACGGTCTCGACGACTTCGCCGTCGGTTGGTGGGAGAGCGATCGGGTCTGGATTCACTCCGGAGCGGATGGGGCGGTCGTCCATGAGATCCTTGGAGACGGGGCCGCGGGAATCGGCGTGTCCACCGCGCTCGGACGAGACCTTCGCGGGCCGGGCGACCTGAACGGTGACGGCATTCCGGACATCGTCGTCGGTGGGCCGAGCGGGGGCTGCGATCCCTGCTCGACGAGCCGGCCTGGCGTGCTCCGCGCCTATGCCGGCGGAAGCTGGGAACTGCTCTGGGAGGCACGTGGGACGATCGGGAACCCCTTCAACTCGTCACCCAGCTTTGCTCGCCTCGGAGAGCTCATCTCGACCGGCCGCGACATGAATGGTGACGGCGTGCAGGACCTCGTCTGCACCTGCATCGGCGGCAGCAGCTTCAACTTTGTCCAGGTCTACTCCGGCAAGACCGGGGTCGTCCTGTACCAGGTCCGCGAGTGGGAGATCCCTGTCGCGGAGTTCGGCGGCGCGAGCTTCGGTTACGGCGACGTACTCGACGACCTCGACGGTGACGGCTGGCCCGAGTTCGGCATCGTCGACTTCCGCGAAGCGCCGAACGGATTCGACTCTGGTCGGACATACATCTTCCGCGGTGGCTTCGGAGATGCCCTCGCGTCGTGCGACGCTCCGCCGAACTCCACGGGCGCGTCGGCTCGACTGCGAACCTTCGGCCCGATCACGGCGGGGGCCCGCGAGTCCGAGCTCGAGATCACCGCGGCCGTCCCCGGTGCCACGGCGCAGATCTTCTGGGGGGCACTCGGCCCCTCCCTACCGGCCGGAGCCGGGCGGTTCTGCATCGACCCGATGACCGCCGCGCGCTACCGCGACCCGGTGACCTTGGACGCTGCCGGCGCGGCGAAGGTCCACGTCTCCTGGGCACACCCGAGCCTCGGCGGAGCGTGGATCGGCGGTTCGACGTGGACCGTCCAGGCCGCGTTCGGCGACCCGGGTGATCCGGCGCGCTTCAACACGACGAACGCGCTGGAGATCACGTTCTCGCAGTGATCCGATCGGCTCGACGTACGGCCCGAGCCGTTCGCCTCGCGTGCAACGCTCGTCCTCGACGGCAACGGCGTGGTCGTCGAGATCGTGCGGGGTCCGGTGGAAGCGCCTCGCTGATCGGGACAGATCGTCCCGCCGTGGGAGTCCAGCGGGTGGCCAGCTCCTGAGAGTCGCAGCTTTTTGATGGTTTCGGCGACGCCAGGACCTCGGTTGTCGCCCCTGGGGGTGGACCGAGATGGACGCTCCCATGACCACCGCAGACCCCTCCGCCGAATTCGAGCCGCTCCTGCGGGCTGCTCGCGGCGGGGACGCCGACGCGCTCGACCGTCTCTTCCGGCGGTACTACCCCCGCGTCGAGGAGCTCGTCCACGTCGGGCTCGTCCGGGACCTGCGGCGGGGGCGGCCCTGGCTGCTGGCCCGGTTCAGCACCGGTGACATCGTCCAGGACGTGTTCCGGCGCCTCCTCCAGGACCTCGGCGCCTTCGTCGGGAACGACGAGGACTCCTTCATCAGCTACCTGGTGACCTCGGCGCGGCACCGCCTGCTGGACGAGATCCGGTACCACGAGGCGGCGCGGCGCGACGGGCGCCGGACGGCTGACGGGCTCGACGAGCAGCTCCACGCGCGGGCCGCTTCGACCCCCGCCAGCGACGCCGCTGACGCCGAGGAGGTCGAGGTCTTCCGCGAGGTCCTGGAGACGTTCCCCGAGCGTGAGCGGTACCTGCTCCGCGCCCGGATCGAGCAAGAGGTGCACTTCAAGGACCTCGCCGCCCAGCTCGGCTACTCGTCGGGCCACGCCGCGCGGCGGGCGTTCTACGCGGCCCAGGCCCAGCTCGTCGTCCGCCTGAAGCAGAGGAGCGGGAGTCCCCCCGAGTGAGTTCGTACGACGACCCCGACCTGACGCCGCTCGTCGCCTCCGCGCTGGAGATGCTGGACGAGGGGCTGGAGCCCCCGATCGAGGAGATCTGCCGCGATCGTCCCGACCTCGTCGACGCGCTGCGCGACGCCATCGAGACGAGCCGCAAGCTCGGGTCGATCCACCGCAGCACGCTCTCGAAGGACCGCCTCGTGGGGCGCAAGCTCGGCGGGCGCTACCTCCTGGCCGAGCGCCTCGGTTCGGGCGCGATGGGGGTGGTGTACCGCGCGCACGACGAGGAGCTGAAGCGCGACGTCGCCGTCAAGGTGCTGCGTCCCGTCGTGCTGGATGGCCTGGAGGCCGAGCGCCGCTTCGCGCGCGAGGCCGAGGTTCTCGCCGCGCTCGACCACGACGCGGTCGTCGCCGTCTTCGACCGCGGCCGCACGACCGACGACGAGCCGTTCCTCGTCATGGCGCTCCTGGAGGGGATGTCGCTCCAGGACCTGCTCGACGACGCGATGCAGAGCGGCGTCACGGCCGAGACGTCGGAGCCCGCGTGGATCGAGGCCCGGCTCGGTTCGCAGCTCCCCGACTCCACCAGCTACGTCCGAACGGTGGCACGCTGGGGCGCCGAGCTGGCGAGCGGTCTCGTCACCGTGCACGAGCGCGGCATCCTGCACCGCGACGTCAAACCGTCGAACATCTTCGTGAAGCGCGACGGCCGCCCGGTCCTGCTCGACTTCGGGATTGCGGCCGACACGGCCGACGGGACGATGACGGCCGACGGCGGCCCGATCGGGACGCCCGCCTACGCGGCGCCCGAGTCGCTCGACCCGGTGATGGAGCCGACGGTCGGGCGCGACATCTACGGGCTCACGGCGACGCTGTACCACCTGCTGGCGCAGCGCGCTCCGTTCGAGGGCACGCCGTCGCAGATCCTTGCCCAGCTCGCGTCGGGCGAGCCGCCGCCGCTCACGCGCCTGCGCCGCGACGTGCCGCGCGATCTGGCAGCGATCATCGAGTGCGGGATGTCGGTCGATCCGGCGCGTCGGTACTCGACCGCGCGCGCGCTGGAGTCGGACCTCCGCGCGTTCCTGGACCACCGGCCCGTTGCCGCGCGACCCGTGTCCGCGCTGCGCC
>JBCDGE010000002.1:0-211363 GCA_038757895.1 Planctomycetota bacterium
CCCATGGACGTCTTCGCCCAGGCCGAGCGCATGATGGACATGGACGAGCGGACGTGGATGCGTCACGCCAGTCCGTGGAGCGTCTGGACCCGGTTCTTCACCTGCGTGCCGCTCATCAGCCTCGCCGTCTGGAGTCGCGTCTGGATCGGGTGGTACGCCGTGCTGCCGGTCGCTCTGTCGTTCGCCTGGACCTGGTGGAACCCGCGCGCGTTCCCCGCGCCCCGGTCGACCGACAACTGGGCGTCGAAGGGCACCTTCGGCGAGCGGATCTTCCTCGAGCGGCGCAAGGGCGACGTGCCGGCGCACCACGTGCGAGCCGCCACGGTGCTCTCGCTCCTGTCGGGGGTCGGCGCGATTCCATGGATCGCCGGGCTCGTTCTGCTCGATCCGTGGATGACGATCACGGGGATCGTCGGCGTCGTTCTGCCGAAGGCCTGGTTCGTCGATCGGATGGTGTGGATCTACGAGGAGATGAAGGACCGCGATCCGCGCTACGGGGAGTGGCTCCGGACGTGACGATGGGGCCCGTCGCGACGGAGGCCGGTACAGTCACGGCATGTCCGCCGTCCGTCACGCCACAGCCACCCTTGCGACGGCGCTCGCCGTCTCCCTCCTCCCTGCCTGCCAGACGTCGGAGGCGGGGCGCCGCTACCCGACCGAGTTCGCCGGCACGTCGATGACCGACCGGCAGCTCCGCACGAAGCTCTACGACTTCGTCGTACGGACGTCGGGCCGCATCGAAGGCGCTGCTGAGCGGATCGAACGCGAGAGTGAGTCCCCGGAGGTGCAGCTCTTCGCGCTCCGGTGGAAGCTCTTCTCGATTCCGGCCACTCAGATGGCCGCCTTCGACGCCGACCCTGCCATTGGAGCGGTCGACTCGTGGGTGCTTGCGGTGCAGACGCGCGAGTTCCTGGAGACGGACGTTGCCGAGGCTCGCTTCGGCGAGCACCGAGACCTCGCTCTCGCCACCGCGCGCGTCATCGAGGACGACATCGAGTCGATCCTCGACGCGCTCAGCACGGAGGAGCGCGCGGACGTCGCCCGCGAGCGCGTGTACGCGTTCGCGAAGGAGAACCCGCTCGGTGCGCTCGATGGCTCCCGACCGTCCGCCGCGCCCGAGCTCAACCTCGCGATCAGCGAGGCCAAGAAGGGCATCGCCGCCACGGCAGCCTCGGTCGAGGACCGGCTGCTGGAGCTCTCCGATCGCGCGACCGTCTACGCGTCTTCGATCCCGCGGCAGGCGCGCTGGGAGGCGCAGGTCGTGGCGAGTGAGATCTTCCGCCGCGCGGACGTCCGCGCGCTCACCGACCTCGCGCTGTCGACCCCCGACGTCGTGGCGGCCGAGCGCAGCGCCGTGCTCGAGGGGATCCGCGGGGAACGCGAGGCCGTGATGGCGGACGTCGAGGCGCAGCGGATCGACACGCTGGAGAGGCTGCAGGACGAACGGGACGTCGTTCTTGCCGCGATCGACGCGCAGCGCGACGCGGTGCTCGGTCAGGTGCGCGAGGAGCGCCAGGCGCTTCAGCTCTGGGCGAGCGCCGAACGCGCCGCCGCCGTCGCCCAGGCGGGCGAGCTCGGGCGCAGAACGGTGGACCACGCGCTCTGGCGCGGATTCCTCTACGCGCTCGGCGCCGCCGGCGCGCTCGGGCTCCTTCTCGGCGGCGCGTTCCTGCTGGCGGGCGGCGAGCTCTCGATCCGCGCGCGGACGTCCGAATCATGAGCGCCGACTTCGACGACGAGAGAGACGGTCCGCCGCCGCGGCGTTCCGGACCCGGTTCGCGCCGCAACCGCGTGCGCGCCGTCCAGCTCGCGCGCAACCGGCTCAAGGGCGTGCGCGGACTGATGATCTTCTACGCGCTCCTCTACGGACCGCTCTCGCTCCTCGCCGTGACGGCGAAGCCGAGCCTCCTCGTCGGCGTCGTGCTGGTCACCGCGTTCGTCGCGGTGGGCGGATCGATCTTCCTCTTCCGCGCGCCCGTCGCGTGGACGGTGGCGATGGCGGTCGTTCACACGGGCGTGACGATCTGGGGGCGCATCGACTCGCCGCGACAGCTTCCGATCGGTGAGGTGATCGCGATCCTCCTGTGGCTTGCGGTCCCGGTCGTCCGGCGCGCGTCCCTCGCCCTGGCCGACGACGAGCACGCGTCGGATCGGCTCTCCGGCCGCTTCGAGACCGACGCGGCCGAGAGCGACGCGCGCGCACGCGCGGCGAGCCGGCGGTTCGGCGAGGCGCAGGAGGGCCATCGCACCTGGTTGATCGCGATCCTCGTGACGATCGCGATCTTCATCGGCTGGGCCGCGCTGTTCGGAGACTTCAGTCGGTTCAAGCCGACGCCGCCGATCGAGGAGTCCCTCGTCCTGTGGGAGGCCGCGATCGAAGCTGGCGACCTCGACGGCGCCGCGGCGCTCTGCTCCGAATACGGCCGCACTCGATGGCCGAACGTCGTCAAGATCCTCGAGCGCGAGGAGTGGGCGGGCGGGGTGCAGCTCGGCGATCCCGACGTCCGCCCGCGCGGCGACGACGCCACGGAGGTCCACTTCTCCCTGCCACGCGGAACGATGAAGACGATGTGGATCGTCGAGGACGGAGCGTGGCGCGCGCGGCGCGTCGTGATGTCGAAGGTCCGCGCGAAGTGAGCGCGAGGCGCGGTGGAGGAGGGCAGGCCGCCCCCCCCGCCGACGACCCCGGCGCTCTCGCTACTGCAGGAGGACCTCCGTGGCGTCCGTGAAGTTGGAGGTTGCCATGCCCCCGACGCTGTCGCGGTGCCAGGCCTGGAATCGCCACGTCTCGCCAGCGGCGGCGGTGACCGACCCGTTCGGCGCCGGCAGCGCGTCGAGGTCGATCGTGACCTTGAATCCACCGGTGACGCCGGTGAACTGGATCTGCTGCTGGAAGCGCCCGATCGCTCCGCCGAGGCAGAGGACTCCCTGGGATCCGCCCGGCATGTTCGTGAGGCCTGCGGTACGCGAGGTGATGAAGAACCCGAACGTGCTCAGGGGGAGGTCCGCCGCGTTGAGCGTCACCGCGTTCAGCGAGCGCGTCGTCGTGCCCGTTGCGCGGATCGACCCGTTGACACCCGTGGAGTTCGGGTTGCTCATGCAGTAGACGGTGCCGAGGTCCGACTCGTTCGGGGTCCAGCCCGTGGCGTACACGAAGTCGACGTCCGAGTCCTCGTCCGCGTCGTACACCATGATCGCCCCGGAGTCCGAGACGGTCGCGGTGACCGGCTGGGCGACGCCGAAGAACCCGAACCCGATGTTCCGGTGCCACTGGATGTCCATGCCGGACGCGCCGACCGAGCTGGCGAAGATGTCGATCTCACCGTCCTGATCGATGTCCGCGGCGCCCACCTCTCGCGCGGTCCCGCTCGTGAAGCCCACGATCTGCTGGGTGCCGAAGCTCCCGTTGCCCAGGTTCCGGTACCACGCAATCTCGCTGTCGTTCAGCGATGCGGACAGGACGTCGAGTCGACCGTCGTCGTCGAGGTCCGCGATGGTCAGGTCGCGAGGGCCGTCCGCGCCGGACGAGATCACGCTCTGGGTGCCGAACGTCCCGCCGCCGAGGTTCTCGTACCAGGCCACCTTGTCGTCGTTGACCGACGCGGTGACCAGGTCGAGGTCCCCGTCACCGTCCAGGTCGGCCGACTCGACCTTCCGCGGCGAGTCGAGCGCCGTCGACACGAAGGCCGGTGCGGCGAAGGCTCCCGCGCCCTCGTTCTCGATCCACACGAGATCATCCCCGAACGCGGAGACCGCCGCTATGTCCAGATCGCCGTCGCCATCGAGGTCCCCGGCGGTGATCTCTTCCGCTCCACCGGAGACCGACCCGATGCTCTGCGCGGGCCCATAGGACGTGGGGCCGAGGTACTCGAACCAGGCGACGGCGCCGCCGGACTCCCCGACGATCGCGTCCGGGCGACCGTCGCCGCTCAGGTCGCCGAGGACGAGGTGGGCGAACGTGAGGTTGGCCGGGCTCTGGACCTGGGCCGTGCCGAACGTGCCGTTGCCGAGGTTCTCGATCGTCACGAGCGCGCCGAAGCTCGACGCCGTGGTGCCGACGAGATCGGGGTCTCCGTCCTCGTCGACGTCGAAGACGGCGAAATCGTAGAGCGCCGCGCTCGTGAAGGACTGGCCGGTACCGAACTGGGCCGACGCTGCGCCCGTGGTCGCGGCGGCCGTCGCAAGGAGGATCGAGGGAAGGTGAGTGCGCTGCTGCATCGGAGTGTGTGGGCCCGTGGGGACCGCGTCGGTCGAGGGGGGGGAGCCGCTGAGCGAAGGCTCAGCCGGGGCAGAGAAGCGCGGCGCCGGGCTGCGGCGCTCCCGCTTCGATCGGCTCGACGCAGGCTCGACCCGCGGATGTACGCAAACCGCCGGAATCTCCCGCGGTCGCCCCGGTGCGATGCGTGTCCGTCGGCGCGATCTCGATTTCTCGCGGGGATTCCGTACAGACGCGGCGCTCGATTGCGTGGATCCTGCAGCGGCAACGCGCGCGCCCCTCCCGACGCACTGCGAGGCCACGGTCCCCGCACCCACCATGGAAGAACCGACCCACCTGATCCGTCGCGCCGCCGCCGGCGACCGAGACGCCCACGACGAGGTGTTCCACGTGCTCCGTCCGGAGATGGAGCGCATCGCCGAGGGGCTGATGCGTCGCGAGCCCCGCGAGGTGACGATGCAGGCGGGCGTCCTCATCTCCGAGCTCTACGTGAAGCTCAGGACGGCGTTCGAGGGCCGCGCCCTGTCGCCTCCGGGCGGCCAGCCCGAGGACTGGGAGTGCCGGGAGCAGTTCCTGCGCTACGCGACGGTCGCGATGAAGTCGATCCTGATCGACTCGGCCCGTCGACGGACCGCCGCCAAGCGCGGCGGCGAGTCGATGGAGGCCGTCGTGACGGACGAGGCGCTGAGCCTCGAGTCACCGCCCGAGCTCCTCCTCTTCTTCGACGAGGCCGCGCAGACCCTCCGTGAGGATCACCCGGAGGAGGCCGACCTGCTGGAGATGGTGCGTTTCGGTGGACTGAGCCCGCGCGCTGCCGGCGCAGCGCTGGACATGTCGCGCCGCAAGACGGAGGAGGCGTGGACCTACCTGCAGGCGTGGCTCGCGCGCGAGTGGGGGCTGCGCTCGAGCACCTGACTCAATCCAGCTTGGCCGCGAACTCCGCGGCGACCTCGTCGAAGCCCTGGTCGGGCGCCAGCTCGTGCCGAGCCGCCGCGAACTGCGACGCGATCGCGTACGCCATCCGCGTGCGTGAATGCCCGGGCGGAAGGCCTCGCTCGAAGATCCCGATCCCCTCCATCAGGCAGTCCCAGGCCTCGTCGATCTCCGCGAGGCTCGCGAGCGCGCTCGCGTGCTGCACCAGGAACTCACCGAGGACCTCGTGGTTCGGCGCGAGGGAGCTTCGGGCGAGGGGGATCTCCGCCTCGCAGATCGCGTCGGCTGCCTCGAAGCGGCTGACGATGTTCATCAGCTTGAGCTGATTGACGCGCAGTCGGAGGGTCTCGGGGTGCGTGACCGTGACCATCTCGCGGTGCGCTTCGTAGGCGAGCGTCGCGGCCTCCAGAGCTCCCTCGTGATCCCCGGCGTGGTAGCGCGCGTTGCACTGTGCCGAGAGCGCGCTGATCGTGTTGATGTGGAGGTCGCCGTGTCGGTCGCGGATCTTCGGCACGATCTCGTCCAGCAGGGCGACGGCCTCGTCGGCTCGTCCCTGCGTGGCCTGGAGCCTCGCGAGCCGGATCTGGGGCTCGAACGCCTCGACCGCGTTCCCGGCGTGTCCCGCGGCGACGAGGACGCGCGCCTTCTCGTAGCTCTCGATCGCCTCCGGGATGCGGATCGCACGCTCCTGCGCGAGGCCGAGGTTCATGAGCGTCCGCGCCATGAGCGGAGACTCCGCCCGCCCGCTGCTCTCCAGGCGTTCGACGATGTCGACGATCGCCTCCTCCGCCGCCGCGTAGTCGTCGCGGAGCACCATCAGCATCGCCAGTCCCCCCTCTGCGCGGAGCGCATCGTCCGACTCGGCCCCGAGCTGCTCTCGACTGCGCACGAGCGCGCGCTGGTACGCGGACTCGGCCTCCTCCAGCCGCCCCTTCTGGCTCGCGATGTTCCCGAGCTCGATCAGGACCTCGATCGCCTCCGGAGAGTCCTCGCCGAAGGCCTCCGTCGTGAGCTCGTGGATCGTCGTCGCCGTACGCCCGCGACTGTCGAGGAGGCCGAGTCGCCTGCGCATCGAGAGGATCGTCCGCGCCAGCCGGGTGCGCGTCTCCGGGTCCGACTGCAGCTGTTCCGCCAGCGCGCGCTCTGCGGGGTCCAGGACGTTCCTGGCGATGACCCCCCGGGCCAGCGTGGTGAAGTCGACGTGCTGGGTCACGCTCGCCAGCACGGCCTCACGTTCTTCGACGTCTTCGATGCCCGCGCCGAGCTGCTCGAGCAGCTCCTCGCGCAGCGCGCGACCCATCGACGACACGTCGAGTCCGTCGATCAGGCTGGACTGGACCTCGACCGTCTGCGTGAGCCGTTCGTTGGCGAGCGAGACGCGATGGCTCGCGCCCGTGACCCAGACCAGCGAACCGACGAGCGCCGCGATCAGCACCGCCGTCGGCACGATGACCGGACGGTGCTTGCGGACGAAGCGGGACGTGCGCTCGAGGGCACTCGAGGGACGTGCGACGACCGGCTCACCGGCGAGGTGCCGCTCGAGGTCCTTGCGGAGCTCCTGGACCGAGTGGTAGCGCCGCGATCGGTCGACCTCGGTCGCCTTCAGGATCACCTGGTCGAGGTCCTTCGCGACCTCGGATCGGCCTGCGGCCCTGGCCGCCGCGCGCGGGCTCGGCGAGCCCTCGTCGAAGACCGCCTTCAGGCGTTGCATCGCCTGCGCGGGGGCGGAGCGGTCCTGCGCGACGGCGGGGGCGCCGACCACCAGCTCGTACAGGATGCGCCCCAGGCCGAACACGTCGGCGCGCTCGTCGATGTCGGGTGCCGCGAGCTCGCCGCGGCCCGCGTCGACCCCGTACCCCGCCTGCTCCGGGCTCATGTAGCCCGGCGAGCCGACGATCTTGCCGTCGACGGTCAAGGTCATCCCGGGCCCGTCGTCGGAGCTGAGCATCGACGCGATCCCGAAGTCGATGACCTTCGGCCTGGGGCCACCGTCCTCTTCCGCGACCAGGATGTTCGACGGCTTCAGGTCACGGTGCAGGACCCCCTGGGCGTGCGCGTGTTCGACCGCCCGGCAGACGCGGACCACGAGCTCGCAGATCGCCGTCCGGCTCAGCCCCCGGTCCTCCGCGTAGCGCGTGATGGGGAGGCCCTGCACGCACTCCATCACGATGAAGGGCCTCCCGGACTCAGTCCGGCCCGCGTCCTGGATCGCGGCGATGCCGGTGTGCTCCAGCCGCGCGAGCACGTCCTTCTCGCGCGCGAAGCGCTTCAGCATGGCCTGCATGTCGACGCCCTCCAGGACCAGCTTCACGGCGACGTCGCGCAGGCCCTCCCGGCGGGCCTGCGCGCGCCACACGCGGCCGAAGCCCCCTTCTCCCAGGAGCGAGACGAGGCGGTAGCCGCCGACGAGGTCGCCGACATCGGGCTCGGGGGCCGGTCGCCACGAAGTGGTGAGGCTCTCCGCGGCCTGCTGACCCCAGTAGGCGAGTTCCCTGACGTCCGAAGCGAGTTCGGGGTGCGAGACCTCCAGGCCGCGCAGATATTCGTCGCGCTCTTCGTCGCTGTTCCGTGCGAGCGCCTCGAAGAGCAGTTCCCGCAGCAGGTCGCGGTCGGAATCCATGGCAGTGGGCAGGCGGAGGTGGGGGCGGCCGGCAGTCGCCGCATCGAGGAACCGCCGTCAGCCTATCGACAGGCTGCGATCCTCGCGCCAACCGAGCCCGACGGTGCCGAGCGAACGCCCAGCGTCACGTCCTCGTCCGCGATGACGTCCGAGCCGAGCGCCGCTGCGCGGCCGCTACTCGAGCCGGATCGCGACGCCGTCGGTGAAGTTGGACGCGACGCCGGTCGTCGTGACGTCGCGGTACCAGGCCTGGAAGTACCACAGATCCCCCGGAGCGGGCACCACGGGACCGGCGGGGCCCGGGATCACTGCCAGCGAGAACGTCCTCCGCAGCGTGCCGCCTGCGTCGGCCGCTCCGAACTGGCCCGCTCCGACGTAGCGGCCGATCGAGCTCCCCAGGCAGAGCGTGCCGACGCTGCCCGGAGGCTGCGGGACGAGGCCCGAACTCGGCGCTGCGAGGAACACGCACGTCGCGCCAGAGGGGAGGTCGAGAGCGATGAGCTCGAGGTCTCCCGAGACGGCGCGCGGCGTTCCGAAAGCGAGGATCGAGGCGCTCCGTCCGATCGAGTTCGTGACGGACGGGCCGCAGTACGAGACGCCGACCTCCGACACAGTGCGGTTCTCCAGGTAGAACAGCTCGGACGGCGCTGCCGTGGAGACGACGACGTCGAGATCCCCATCCCCGTCCAGGTCCGCCGAGACGATCGAGCCGACCTCGCTGACGAATCGCGCGAGCTCGCGCTCGCCCACGAGCGGGCCGCCGCTCGTTCCCGTCGCGGCGACGAGCACGCCACGCCCCTGGGCCTGAATGAGCGGGACGAGCGCGTCGATGCCAGCATTCCCGTCGAGAGGTGCCAGATCCACGTCGCCCGGCGTGCCCTGGAACGCAGCCTGGAGCACGGGCAGCGCGAAGCTCCCGGGGCTCAGGTTCTCCACCCAGCCGAGGACCCTCGGACCCGCCGACGTGAAGGTGAGATCGATGCGTCCGTCTCCGTCGACGTCCTCGAGGTCGATCCCCGTCGCGTCGCCCGTTCCGTCGAGGACGGACCAGGGAGAGAACGTCCCGTCCCCGAGGCCCGCGGCCCACGCGGTGCGCCGCCCGGGGCCAGCGACCACCGCGCTCACGGCCAGGTCGGCGACGCCGTCAGCGTCGAGGTCCGCGACCTCGATGTCCGTGAGGGAGCTGACCGCCGCGGTGGCGATCCGCGGTGCGGCGTAGGTCGAGGGCGCCGTGAGCTCGACGACGAGGACCTCGCCGTCCGATCGAGCGACGAGGATATCGTCGTCACCGTCCTGGTCGACGTCCTCCGCGCGGACGAAGGCCGCGCTGGGCGGCAGCGTCGCGATGGGCTGGGGGGGGCCGAACTGGAGGCCGTCGACCTCGCTCCACGCGAGCTCGCCCCCCGCCTTCAGAACGACCACGTCCGGGTCTCCGTCCAGATCGACATCCGTCGCAGCGAGGTCGGTGGGCACCGCCACCCCGGGCGCGGCGGCACGCGGCAGGTCCAGCCGTCCCGGTCCGCGGTTCCAGACGACGGAGAGTCCGCCGTCCGCGTTGCCGAGCACGAGGTCGGGGTCGCCGTCGAGATCGAAGTCCTCCGCGAGGAGACCGACGGCGCCGCCGATGCCCGCGGTGATCGGTCGGGGCCGCGTTTCGAATCCGCCAGGAACGCCGCGCAACCACACGGCGCCAGCGTCCCTGGCCGCGAGGACGAGGTCGTCGCGACCGTCCCCGTCCACGTCCGCCGTTTCGACGAGACCGTCGGACCGTGTCGGAGTCGACGTCAGCTCCTGCGGGGCGCCGAAGGTGAGTCCACCGAGGTTCTCGATCCAGCTCGTCGTCCCGGTCTCCGAGCCGAACACGACGTCGAGGTCACCGTCCCCGTCGACGTCGACGGTCGCAACCTCGGGCGGGAGTCCCGGCTCGGGGGGGCCGAGTTGCACGGGCGGATCGAAGATCGTCCCGCCGGCGTTCCGATAGACACGCACGCTCTCGTTCCCGCTCGACGCGATGACGAGGTCCTCGCGTCCGTCGCCGTCGAGGTCGCGCGCCAGGAGGCGACCGACCCGCGCCCCCACCGTGTCGAGGACGACCGGGACGAGCGCGTTCAGGTTGCCGTCGTTGCGGTAGAGGAGGAGCCGGGAGCCGCCGTCGGCAGCGAGGAAGTCCGGGTCTCCGTCGCTCTCGACGTCCGACGATACGAGCGCGGTCAGGCTGCTGTCGATGCGAAGCGGCGGAGCGAGGGTGCCGCCGCCCAGGTTCTCGACGTAGGTCGCACCGTTGAGGAAGCCGAGCGTCGGCAGCAGCAGGTCGAGGTCGCCATCGCCGTCCACGTCGCTCAGTTCGAGGAGACGCTGGTGGGTTCCTCCCCCGGCGCCCGAGACGATCCGCGGCGGAGCCAGCGTACCGCCCGAGGTCTGGGCGAAGAGGAGGGGGTCGACGCCGGTCCCGCCGAATAGCACGTCGGGGCGGCCGTCTCCCGTCACGTCCCCCGTATCGACTCCCTCTCCCGCCGTATCGCCGAGCCCCAGGTCACGCAGATCGACCAGCGTTCGCGCCCTCCCGTACTCCCCGGATGCGACCGCCGGCAGGAGCACGATCTCGGGCGTGCTCCGCGACACCACGACCAGATCGATGAGGCCGTCCCCGTCGAAGTCGCAGGGCGAGGCGTCGATCAGCCCGGGCACCTCGGAGGAGAGCCGAACGGCGCGCGAGAAGTCGATCTGGGGAACCGGCGGAAGAGCGGCGACGAGCAGCGGCAGAGTGAGCATGGCGCGGTGGGGGTCCAGCGAGTTGGTCTCATTAGGACGCGAATCCCGTGCCATGTCCTGGGCTTCGTGCGGTGCGCGTCCTCTTCCTCATCGCGTGCGCGACCGCACACCAGGCGCGTGCAGCACTCCGAACGGATGTGCGAGAGCGTACGGCTGCGGGCGAATCGGACCCTCACCAGCCGGACTCGCAGACTGGGGAGATGCCCATCCACATCACTGGAACTTGACCCGGACGGCGTCCGTGAAGTTGGACGAGCCGGTCGGGTTCGCGTCGCGGTGCATCGGGTTGGTGAGGGTGCGACGCTAACCCGCCGCTGGACGGGCCGACATACGACGACGTTCGTGTTCGGGCACCAGAAGGTCGGAGCCCGAAGCGGAGCGGGTCACCGATTGAACGGGACCTCGCTGATCCAGCGGAAGTCGCGTGACTCGAAGAGGCTCTCCCCGTCTTCACGCCGCAGCGTGACGCGGATCGAGTGCTCGTCGAACGGGCCCACGAGTCGGATCCGGGCGTCCTCGAGACGCTCGAGGTCCATCGGGTCGGTCGGCGGGTCGATGAAGCTGCGGTCGTAGAGCGCGAGCGTCGAGGCCTCTTCGTCGAGCTTCATCCTCAGCCTCGTCGCCGTCCCGTCGGCGCGCTGGACCGTGGCGGTCCAGGGCGGGCGCATGCCGACGCGCACCCAGCGCATCTCGTCCGGGATCGCTCCGGCCGCGAGGGCGTCTCCGCCGAGCACCTCGAAGGACTCCGCGCGGTACACCCCGTGCAGCTCGTGCTGCGGCGCCCAGGGGCCGCTCGTGCGCATTCGTTCCACCCTCGATTCGATGTTCGTCGCGAGCAGCGCCACGATCAGCACCGCCTTGGCGATCCCGAGTCCGCGCCTCCAGCGCGGGGAGTGGAACCAGAACGGCTGCAGGTCGCGCGGCGCCACGGGGACGTTCCCCACGAACAGCCCGAACATCCGGGGGACGTCGGGCAGCGCGATCAGGACCGCGAAGAGGAGGTAGTGGAAGGAGTAGAGCTTCACCGGGACGTCGAAGAACACGTTCATCGCGAACACGTTCGTCATCACCGCCGCGACGACCAGCGCGCCGAGCAGCGCCGTGCGCCGGAACATGAGCAGGAGCCCGCCGAGCACCTCCGCGGCACCGGCGAGCATCTGGTAGCCGGGGCTGGCACCCATGAACGTCCACAGCAGGCCCATGGGCGACGAGTCGCCGTACGGCTGCAGCACCCGATCCGGCCCCATGACGGCGAACTGGAGCGGGAAGACCTTCGAGAAGCCGTACGACAGCATCACCCACGCGACGTAGTAGCGCAGCAGCGTGCGGCACGCGTCCCGGACCGTGCCGGAGACCGGTGTGGACCGACGCCACGCCCACCACGCGGCGGCGATCAACCCGGCCACTACGAGGCTGAGCAGCACGTCGAGGTACGACGCGAGCCCGTCGCCGCTTCCGGTGAACTCGAACGACGGCTCCTGCCCGGTCAAGGTCCGGCCCATCCAGGCGACCACCGGCTGCGTCGCCCGGGTGTGGAGGCCGGTCACCCAGTCGAGCGCCGAAGCGACCATGGACCCCGTGTAGCCCGGGACGCTGTGGAGGAGCCCGAACAGCGCGAGGGGGAACGGGAGCATGAAGAGGATCGGATAGACGAGCAGGAATCTCTCCGGGAGCGTGGCGAGACCGAGAGCCCGGCGCTCCATCGTCCGATCCGCCGAGGGCGCCTCTTCCGGCTCCACGGGCCTCGCCGGCTCGTCGGCGTCGAGGAAGCGACCGCGGAGCTCGGCCGTCGGCACGCGACAGGCGGTCTGCCGACCGAACCAGCGGTAGCGGTTGCGCGCGACCCAGTCGTAGATCGGATCGCGAAGGAACCGCGGAACGACGAGGAGCACGACGAGCAGCGACCAGGGAAGCCCGAGCGACCGCACCACGCGGAGCGCCGCGTCCGAGCGCGTGTACACGCGGCGACCATCGACGAGGACCACGCTGTCGGGCAGCTCGCCCACCTGGCCAGCCCGCTCCAGCGTGGCTCGTGCGGCGTCGGACTGGAGTGCCGCGAAGCGGAACCTGCTCCTGCGGTCGTGGTCGACGACGAACAGGACGAACGCGTCACACAGGTTGCACACGCCGTCGAAGAGAACGATCGGTCCGACGTCGTCGTGGTTCTCCAGCATGCGTCTTCGGGGTGAATGCCGGCGCCGGCGCGTCGGTTCCAGGGCTCGACGAAATTGCGGCAGGGCGGGCGACGGTCCGCGAGCCGGCGCGACGCCCGCGCCGGTATGGTGACGAGCATCATGATGTCCCCGAGCCGCATGCCCGCCCCCGGATTCGCAGTGCTCCTCTGCGCCGTGCTGACCCCGCTGTGGACCGCCTGCGCTGCGCCGATGGTCGAGTCGCTCGACGATCTCAGCGACGTGAGCCACGTCCTCGCCCGCCAGGAGACCGCGTGGAACGCCGGCGACATCGAGGCGTTCATGGCCGAGGGCTACTGGCGGTCGGAGCGCCTGACGTTCTTGTCGGGCGGCAACTGGACGTGGGGCTACGACGACGTGCTGGAGCGCTACCGGCGCCGGTACCTCGCGGAGGGCAAGGAGATGGGCACGCTCGACTTCTCGGACGAGCAGTTCGTCCCGCTCGGCCCGGACGCGATGCTCGCGCGCGGCCGGTACCACCTCGACTTCTCCGACGGGACGACGGCAGACGGCCTGTTCACCCTCGTCATGCGCCGGATCGACGGAGCGTGGCGGATCGTGCACGACCACACGAGCGCGGCGACGGACGACTGACGAGCGGTCCAGGTAGACGACCAGCCCGGTCCGGCCGTTCCAGTCCGCGTAGTCGTTCCCCACGTTCGCGATGTCGCTGATCGTGGCGAGGGACTCCGTGTCGGTCGACGTCGAGATCTCGTAGACGCGCGTGCTCGACAGAGGGGGCCCGACACGCCGGGCCACGGCCCTCCTGGGTCTTCACCGTGTCTCTGCCCCCTCGCCGCTCCCTGTTGCCCCCGAGGACGGTGGGGGGGGAGGCACCGATCCACTCGGCCGCGTCAGAAGCGGACCGACCAGCCGACGACGAACGAGTTGCTGTCGGCTCCGACGAACTCCTGGGTCCGCGTGCGCACGAAGCCGAGCTTCATGCTCTGGTTGCCGGCGACCGGGAATCCCACCGAGACGCCGGCCAGGAAGTCGCCGATGTGATTGTCGCTGTTGACGCCGTTGATCTCGGTCTCGCCGCCGAGGCCCCAGCCCGCGCCGCCGGAGAGCCACCACCCCCGCCCGAAGGTGCGGACGACGTGCGCCTGGAGCGCGTAGACGGGGTCGCGCTGGAGCGTGTTGCCGCCGAAGAAGTCGTTGTTGTCCGTGAAAACGAACACGGACCCGGTGAGCTCCATCGACCACGGCCCCCCGCGTGTGCAGGACGCCGAGCTGGGGGCGGATCGTGAATCGGTTCTGACCCAGGTTGATCAGTCGGTCGGGGAAGTACTCGCCGAGCGGAAGCGTGACGGCGACTCCCGCGCCGACCGTCGTCGAGATCGGATTCGCCTCCCGGTACCTGGCGTACTCGGGGCCTTTCAGCGGCGGTGCGCCGATGAGGTTGACGGACAGACGGATGCGGGGGTCGCCGAACCCGCTGCGACTCGTGGACGCGGGCACGCCTTCGAGCAGACCCTCCCAGTCGCCGACCGAGTAGGGGACGAGCACGTCCACACGTGCCGAGCGCCTCGCGAGCTGGAACGACCGGACGTACGACACGACCGCCGTGTGCACGTCCGCCTTGACGCTCTCGAGCTGGACCACCGGGTCGAAGAGGAGGTCGACGTCCGAGTAGCCGTAGCCGACCCCGAGGACGTTGAGGTCCTTGGGCAGGTGCGTCCAGCGGCGTGGCTCGAGGTCCTGTGCCTAGGCCGGGGCGCTGAACAGGGTCGCGAACGCGAGGAGGGGAGTGGCTCTACGGGCGGCCATGGACCGCGGAGAGTTATTGGTCGCCCGACAGGAGCGAGTACCTGGAGCAACGTGTCCTGGGTCAGGACATCTCGATCTCGCCGATGCGCGTCCCGTCCGGCAGGGCTCGTACGCCCTGACGGAGCTGACCGCACAGCTCGACGTACACGTCCAGGTCGAAGATCTCGAGGTTCTCCACGACGTCTTCGCCGCCCAGGAACAGCGGCACCCCGTACCCGGCACATTCGCCCGGCTGGAGGCTCTCCTCGCTCGCGGACGTCCACGCGTCGAAGAAGCTGGAGGCGAGCGCGTCGTCCCGGAACCGGACGAGCTCGTCGTCGTGGAACTCCAGGATCGGGACGGGGACCTGCAGGCACTCGCCGCCCCCCGGATCGATCAGGAGCACCAGCGGGCGACCCTCGAGCTGTCGACGACGGTCGACGGCGCAGTGGCGACCGAGCCAGTCGCGCCCGAACACGGCGATGCGCCCGGTGAGCTCCGGGAATGCCCGCAGGACTGCCTCGGTCGAGGGGTCGACCTCCGCGCTGGAGAGGACGGTGTAGAGCCCGCGCTCGTAGGCCGCTCCCCCGAGCTGCTCGACCGTCGAGCGGAACTCCTCGTCCACCCAGTGGATGTCGATGACGCCGTCCTTCGGGTCCCGACGGGTCACCTCGAAGCTCGATGAGAACTGTTCGAAGGCCATGATCGGACTGCTCGTCCGTTCGACCGTGCGATCTTGAGGCTCGTCGGCTTGGATGGCCGGGCGGCGCGACCCTGGGGCATGTGACCGGCAGGCAGCGCGCGGGGGCCAGCGAGAGGACGCCTCACGAATTCGCGCGAAAGTCGGTCCTCCCGAGCCCGCCTCCGCAGGGACGTGTCCATGCGACGTCACCACCGCAGGTCACTCTCTCTCCTCGTTCTCGGTCCCCTCAGCGCCATCGCGCCGCCGATCGCGCACGCCCAGTCCCCCTGCGCCGACGCGCGCGCCCTGCTCGACGCGGTGAGCGCGCCGCGGGCAGGCAAGAGGATCCTGTTCACGGGGGGCTTCGGCGCTTTCTTCCCGGCGGACAGCCACAACGACGGCAGCGCGAAGTCCCGGCAGAGCTTCCGGTGCCAGATGACCCTCGATCGCGCGGGTGAGGAGGTCGGCCGCTGGCCGCTGCTCGTCCAGGGCGAGGGCAAGGTCTTCCAGCGCTTCCAGGCGTTCGGCGGATCGCCCATCCACGAGCTCACCGAAGGCGGTGAGTACGTGCTCTCGGTCGAGTTCGACGGGGACGACGTCACGTCCGTGCCCTTCCGCGTCGAGGCGCGGACGTCCGGCGATCCCTTCGACCCTGCGACCACGTACGTCGTCGACTCGGACCTCGGGCGCTGGGCGCAGATCGTCGTCAGCCACGCGTCGGCACGGCCGACCGTGAGCGTCGCGTTCCGGCTCCGGGGTGAGGACCTCGGGTTGGCGGAGGGCGACGACCTCGACCTGACCGTCGAGCGTCGCGGCCGCGTCGTGTACGACGGTGGGCGGCTGGGCGCGATCACCGATGCCAGCGGTTCCAGGACCTACACCAAACAGCTTCGTTACCCCGACACGCAGGGGGGGGCGTTCCTTCCGCTGGACGACTTCACGAAGGTGGACGGGACGTACCGGGTCGTGCTCCGCAGCGGGGGGGAGGCGGTCCGCGCCTGGGACTACGTCGTCGAGAACGGAGCGCTTCGACCGCACGCGCGATCGTCGTTCGAGCACGCACCGCGCTCCGACTATCTGCTGAGCCGCGTGTGCCTGCCGGAGAACGGCGGCCACGAGGACCTGGTGTGGCTCGAGCCGGTTGTCGATCCCGCCGCCGACCCCGTCTTCGACACCGGCGCTCTACGGGCGGTCGCGGCCTCGGCTGCGACGCGGGCGCTGTGGAAGCCCACCACGCCGGCACCCGAGCGATCACCGCGCGTGGTCGTGACGGAGGTGGCGGCTCGCGTGGACGCCCACATCGCCGCGGGGGACGGCGTCGTCGCCTACGGCACCGGGCCCGTGAGCGGTGTCGCGTTCCTGCGCTGCGAGGACGGCGTCGAGCGATCGATCCCCGACGGCGCGAGCTTCTCGTCGACAGCCTTCTTCGTCTGCGGCAGGAAGATCGTGCTCGTCGAGCGCACCGAGATCGCCGTCCACGACACCGAGTCTGGGACCCTCACGCGGATCCCCGCGGAAGACGTCTCGCTCGCGCGGACGCCGAGCGACCCGCTGAAGGGCGCTCCCATCGCCGCGGACAGGAACCTCGTCGCCGTGCTCTGCAGCCCGGACGAGGTCGGCGACCGGCGTGTCGTCAAGGTGATCGACCTGAGCGGCGACTCGCCCCGGATCATCGACCTCGGTTTCCCCGATGCCACGCCGAGAGAGCTCTCGTCGATCGCCGTGGACGCGTCGGGCGGGACGGTGGTCATCGGCTCGGACCGCAAGCACTGCCTCTTCGTGGCGCCGATCGCCGAGGACGCCGACTTCGTGTCGATCGACCTGTCGCAGCACGACGGATTCACGAAGAACTGCGCGCCGATCGTGCGCGCCGGGGTCGCGGCCGTCTTCGACGCGACGGGGACGCGAAAGCTCCGCCTCGTCGACCTCCAGTCGGGGAGCGTCCGGACCCTCTGCGGCCTCGGAAAGTCGCTGCGGTACTTCGACTTCGACGGCGAGCGTGTCGCGCTCGCTAGCGACGTGTCGTACGGATCGTCCTTCGAGGTGCGCGTCGGCCCCGTCGACGGCCAGCCGACGGCGCCGGCAGGGGCCGGGGAGTCCGCCCGGCACGGCAAGGTCGGCTACGCCCAGCGCGTGGCGCTGACCGCGGAAGGGCTCGTCTTCGCGAGCGGTGACGGAAGGAGCGGAATCTCCAGGGACGAGGTCCTGCTCGTCACCGACGGCGCGTCGTGGCACGAGGTGCGGGGCGGCGACGGTCCGCTCCCCGCCGTCGACGTGACGCTCGGCGAGCACGTGATCGCCTTCAAGACGGGCAAGTCACGCGACGCACGAGTGGGCTACGTACTGCTCGGTCGAGGGATGGTTGCCGACGGACTCGGGGTGGACGGGTAGCGGTCCGCTACCGGGCCGTCGGTTCCGCCACGAAGCAGCCGACCACGTCCGCACCGAGCTGCTCACGCAGGGCGTCGCGTTCGAGGTAGAGGGAAGCGACCTCCGGCATCCCGCGGACCGCGTGGGACGGGTAGACCGCGTGGCCGTTCTCGAACGGCTGGACGCGCCAGCGCGCGTCGGGGTCCTCTCCGTTCAGACCGTCGGCCTCGGCGAAGGCGATCTCCTCATCGCTGTGGAGGACGAGGCGTAGATGCGGCCGTGGGCGGCGATCCATCCCGACACCTGTCCCTCGCCGGGCAGGGCGATGCGCCAGAGCTGTTGGAGGTCGCTCGCGCGATGCGCGTACAGGTGCCCGTCGAGGTTCCCGAAGACGATCTGGTCGCCGAGGACCCTCGGGGCTCCGACCGGGTTCATTCCCGTGCGCACGGAGCGGCCGTCGCGGAACGCTCCCGTCGCGCGATCGAGCGCGCGCACCGTGCGCCCCGACCCGATCCAGACGTCGTCTTCGTGCGGGTACGGCGTCGCGGAGCCGAACCGCGGCGACCGTGCCCGACGGCGTCGCGGCGATGGCGCGACCGCCGACGACGGCGGGCCGGTCCTCCGCGGCGGCACCCAGGTCCGAGGTCCAGACGATCGCTCCGTCGCCCGTGCGAAGGGCGGCGAGGCCGGACGTCGTGGGAAGGACGAAGAGCCCCTCCGCCTTGCTCACCGATCCACCGTGGTGGAACGAGGCCCCCAGCTCCTCGCGGCTACGCGACCAGGCCACGGTTCCGTCCTTCTGGCGGAACGCCGCGTATCCGCCCGACGCGTGCTGGGCGACGAGGAGCTCGTCGGAGACGGCGGTCACCGTGAGCCATCGCCCGAACTCCTCCGCCGTACGCTCCCAGGCCACCTCGCCGGAGTCTGCGCTGAGCAACGCGATGCCCTTCCCGGTGTGCACGATGCGATCGCCGACCACGATCGGTGGTCCCGACTGGCCACCAGGGCGGGTCCATCGAACGCGAGGCGCGACGAGCGGCCGTTCGCCCGACTTCGATTCCGGCGCGCTGACCGCGGCCGACGTGCGCTGCGTTTCCTCCGTTGCGGGCGCCGCGAGCGGGTTCTTCTCCTGACCGGTCTGGAGTCCAGGCGCGTCGACGGGAGTCGCGATCGTGGCGGAAGGCGTGCCGACGGGGTCGGCCAGCTGGAAGGCCGCTGCCGAGAGCAAGGCAACGGAGGCCGCCGCCCAGCCCGCATGGCGGAGCGGTCGAGCCGTGGGCCACGTCAGCGGGGCGAGCGCGACGCTCCGCGCGACCGATGCGAGCCAGGCGCGAGTGCGCGACTGTCCGGACCGGCCCCGGCGAACGGCGGCGATCCAGGTGTCCTGAGCGACATCGTCGGCGTTGGATTCGCCGACGAGCCCGGCGCAGAACCGTCGGACCCAGTCGCGATGGGTCAGGAGTTCCACGGGCGTGAGCGGGAAGTGGCGAGCCGTACCGTCGATGGGATGGACCATGCCAGTCCCTCGCTGCCGCGGAGCGCTGCGTTCCCGGAATCTCGAGATTCGCGGCGGGGGGGAGTGCGGTGCCGCGCTCGTTCTCGTTCGCGATGGACGCTCCTCAGCGCGGAGACACGGACCGGTCCGCATCGCGATGAAAGCCCCATCGCCAGGGCAGGGCGACGTGGAACGTCGGGGAGTCGCACTCGGCCGGCGTGTCCGCAGATCGAACCCGCGTGTCCGCCGTTTGGACGACTCGGAAGCGCGACCCGCGAGGGCAGAGGATCGCGACCCGACCCGAGTGCTCCGTCGCGAGCTCCTCTCCCGAGATCGTGGCGACGAGCTGGTCGCCCTCGCGGAAGACCTCGATCGACGAACGCGAGACGTCGTCGATCGAGCGACCGAAGTCCTTGATGACGAGCCGCGTGAAGTCGTCAGAGGGACGGCACTCGGATCGTTGCCTCGGCAGGATCGTCGTGCGAGCAAACCACTTTCTCTGCGGCGACTCCCGCACGGCGATGCAGTGCGAGCCCTCGGGGAGATCGAGATCGACTATTCCGCGGAGGAACTCCGACTCGGTGACCCGTCGAGCCAGAGTCCATCGCGATCGCCAGTAGTAGCTGATCCTCAGGTCGGTCCCGTTCGCAGTCGGCGGGAGCAGGACGCGAAGCCTCCCGCGCTCCACGTCGATTCGCCCCAGGTCGTGGGCGGCTCCCGGTGCCAGCGCGACGGGCTCGGAGCACGTATGGACCCGTCCGTCTCGGTCCATGAGCTGGACGGTCCACAGCCCGTCCGGGAGCCCCGCCAGTGAGAAGCGGCCGGTCGAGGGGTCGATCGCGAGGAACTCGGTGTGCCCCACGCCAAGCTCGCGCGCGAACCCGATCGCCGGGAGGAGGGCCGGGTCCAGGCTCCCTTCCAGTGTGGCGGACTGCTCGGCGCGCAGGTCGACGACGTCCGGTACCGCCTCGCCGACGGTCAACGGATCACGCACGATCCGCACCGTGCGCTCCCCGTCGACGTTCCCGATGACGACGACGCCGGCGATGGCGTGCTGGGGGCCCCAGAGGCGAAAGGGCGTCCCCGGTCCGATGCGGAAGTCCGCGACTCGGCCGACCGCTCCTCCGAGGTGGTGCGCGTGCGAGATCTTCGCTCGAGCATCCGTGATGACATGAACTCCGACGTCGTCCGTCGTCCCAGCCACGCGAAGGTCGACGCACTTCAGTCCGGCCCCCTTCGGCACGACGTCGCCGATCCAACCGTTGACATCGGGCTCGCCGACCCGCGCCACAGGGCGGTCGAAGACCTTGAGGAGCGCCCGTTCCGGTTCGATCCGCGCCGAGAGGGCGAAGAGTCCTCGCGAGTCCGTCCGTGCCTGGTCGAGCCGCACCCCCGGGTCCATCCGCACTCCGAGCGTCAGGTCGACGCCGACCAGCGCGGAGCCATGCGCGTCGACGAGGCGTCCCTCGAAGCGCTGCACCGGAGGGAGCACGACCCGCCCCGGAGCCGCCTCACCCGCCTCGATCGGCGGGCTCGTCCAGAGGAACGCCCCGCCCGCGTCCTGCAGCACGAGTCGCCATGCGACCCGGCGACGGATGAAGCCGAGCCTGTCTGCCGCGTCTCGCCAGGGGGGGATCCACGTCGCGGCGGACGACACGCCGCTGGACCCTTCGACGCGGCACGCCTGGCCTTCGTGGTACAGCCTGTGACCGAACCTGTCGTTCGTTCCCTCCTTGTCCTCCGCCGTTTCGATCTGCACCCAGCTGATCGGGCGGTCCTCGAGCTGGAGCTGCAGGACTCCGTCCGACTGCACGGACGACTGTCCGACCGGAACGGCGCGCGACATCGAACCTGGCGCACCGCGTGCCGCGATCCAGCTGTCGAGCGAGGCGACCTCGACGGAGGCGCGTCCGTCCTCGCCGGTCGTGGCGATTCCGCGCGGCGTCCAGGTCGGCGGATCCGCCTCGAAGAGCTCGACCCCCGCGGCCGGATGCCCATTGCCGTCGAGCACCGTGACCTCGAGGCTGGCCGCAGTGCCCCACGCGAGATCCCACTCCTGCTCTCCGTCGAGGAGCACGCGCTCGCCGATCACGACGCCGTTGACGCGCGCGACCGTGCGTCCCGTGGCGAGTCCCGCGACCGTCGTCGTCCCGCGCGGCGCAACCGCGACCACGCGAGGCTCGGCCTCCCCATGGACGAGCTCCACGACCGGTCCGGCCGGCCAGCGCGAGACGAGCGCGTCGGTCGGACGCACGTGGACGGTGGCGGAGCGGTGGACCCGCGTGCGGCGCCGATCCGCCTCCGTCTCGGCCAGGTCGACCGAGGCGACGCGCGAAGTGTGGGCGGTAGAGCCCGCCGTCGCATTCTCTGCGTCGCGCTCGCCCAGGATCACGGCCACGCCGACGGCCGCGGCGAGGGCGCAGGCGAGAGCCGCCGCCACCGATCGGCGGTGGAGAGTGAGCACGGACGGGAGCGCGAGCCATCCCGCGCGGCGCTGCTCCTCGCCGCGGTAGCTCTCGAGCACCGTGCGCAGCGACGTCAGCCCGCGCTTGGTCCTCGAGCGTGCGGTTTCGACCGGGACGCCCAGTCGTCGTGCCACCTCGTCCGCCGGGAGCTCCTCGAGGAAGCGCAGCTCGAGCGCTTCACGCTGGAGCGAGGGGAGCCGGCGCAACGCCCCGCGTACCACGCTCCGAAGCTCGTCGTCGAGCACGATGTCGAGCGGCTCCCCTTCGTTCGCGAAGGGGTCGACCTGTGCCGCGTCCCTGTCCGTGCGATCGCGCCGGAGCAGGCCGCGCAGCGTGTTGGCGCAGACGCTGTAGAGCCACGGGCGCAGGAGCTCTCGCTTCCCGGGCCCACTCTGCAGCGCGACCAGGAAGGTGGCCTGCTCCAGATCGTCGGCGAGGTCCCCGTCTCCACGCGCGACCGAGCGCGCGATCCGACGGACGTAGGACTGGATGGGTCGCGGGAGGTTCTCCTCGGACATACGGAGCGAGAGTCGATAGCAGTGAGCGAGCCGGTCTCGATGGTGATTCCGCGCGCGCCGATGCCGCAACCCCAGAAATGCCCCGGTGCGAATATTCGAGTTCGGCGAACCACGCACCCCAGGCCGGTACTCAGTCCGGATCCGTATCGAGGCCGACTCGCACGGGCGAGCGCGCGCGATCGAGTCCCGCCATCGGGACCCTTCGGGGCCGCTGGAGTCGCGTGCGTTCGCATGCGTGCGCGCGTCACGGCCGTTCCGAGGACGAGCCTCGGTCGATGTTCACGGGGTCATCACGAACGCCGCGGAGGCCGAAGCAACGGCCCCGCCGGGCGTGCGGCGTACGAACTGGAACGCCACGCTGGTCCCCGGCGAAAAGAGCGCGAGCGGGCCGCTGCGGCCGTTGGGAGCGGCGAACAGGGTGCCAGCGGCGTCGGCGGTCGACACGCCGAGCCGGGCCGGCGTCGAGCCGATACACAGCGGCCCGAATGCGGTCGTCACCGGCGGTGAGGCGACTCCGGCGTAGAGCACACCGAGCGACCCCGGCGCTGCGCCGGTCGAGTGCAGGGTGGCGCTGCGCCACGTCCTCGACAGAACGCCGTCGGCCTCGATGGGGGGCGAGACCGGGCCCACGCAGTCGATCGTGGGCGGCGCGGCGACGACCATCGCGTACGCGTCGCTCATGGCCGCCAATGCGCGCAGCGCGCCGATCGCACCGAGGCCACCCTCGAGCGCGAGGCTCGTCCCGGCCCCCGCGCCACCGGCGTTGAACATCCCGATGCGCTCCCACCCGCTCGGTCCGCGATGGAAGGTCGCGACGAAGCCGTCCCCCGAGCCGTTCCATGGGTCCTGCCCGCCCGCCACTATGAGGTCGCCGTCGACGGCGAGCCGGTGCCCCAGCCCGTACACGCTCGGCTGGGACGGCATCGTGATGCGTTCGACGTACGCGCCCGTCGCGGCATCGAAGACCTCGATCGCGTCGCGGATGCCCCCCGGGAGCGCGAAGTCCGGCGATCCCACGTAGACGAAGCCGCCGTCGAGGACGACGGAGCGCCCGTACTCGCCGGGAGTGCCGCCGGGCGGCACCAGGAGCGAGAGCAGCGGCCAGCGACCGGTCGGGGTCCGCTCAAAGAGCGCGGCGATCGGCCGTCCGAATGCGCCGAAGCCGCCGACGGCGATGCGGTCGCCCTCGACATCGACCGTGTCGCCGAAGAAGGAACCGGAGTAGAGGGCCGACTGCGGGGACAGCTGGGCGGCGACGGTCCACACGCCGCCGGCGCGTTCGTAGACATGCGCGGCCCCGCCTCGGAAGCCAACCGTGCCGTCGAGTCGCGCGCCGACGACGAAGGTGTCCCCGTCGAGCGCCACGCTGACACCGAAGTGGTCGTCGCCGGGGACTCCGTCGAAGAAGGTCTGCGCGGGCGTCCAGATGCCCCCCTGGAGCGTGAACACGTCGACCGCGCCGATGTTCTGCGGCGAGTTGACCTGGAAGTTCCCCACGATCAGCGTGTCGTCCTGGAGCGCGACCGCGGAGCCGTAGTCGCCGCCGGCGACCGCGGGAGACGACCCGAAGACCGAGTCGACCAGGACCCAGCCGTCCGGGCCGAGGTCGTACAGATCGACACGTCCCTCCGTTCCGAAGAGGCCGACCTGCGTGACCGCGAGGCGGTTTCCGTCGATCGCAACCGCGCCCGCGACGTACTCGTCCGGGAGGCCGGGCGGCGTCGCGAGGGTCTCGACCACGGCCTGCGCGGCGGGGGAGGCGAGGGCTGCCGCGGACGGCAGGGCGGCGAGGGCAAGGGCGAGGGGGATCGGCATCATGGCGATGGCCATAGGGCAGTGCAGAGGCGCGGTGACAGGCGGCACCGACCCTATCGCAGCTGCCCCGGGGTCCGGCGTCCACGACGGGAGTCCTGGTGCGATCTCTGCTCGAGACGGGCGATCACGTCGCGGTCGCGGTCGACGCGCCGGCCTCGTCGCAGACCTCGTATCCTCGCGCCATGATACTCCTCGCTCGCACGATGGCTCTCGGCGTGCTCGCTGCCCTCGCCGTCGGGTGCCAGAACCCGATCAATCTTCGCAACGCCCAGTCCTACTACGACGCAGGCCTGACCGCGTCGGGCCGCGGAGACTACTTCCAGGCCGCAGCGCTGTACTCGCGTTCCATCTCCAACGCGGAGATCGGCCGTGCCCCCGCTGCGGGCAAGGCGATGGCCTATTACGGATACGGCCGCACGCTGTGTCTTCTCGGAGAGTTCGAGGAGGGCGTCGAGGCGCTCGAGACCTCCCTCGAGCTGCAGCGCGAGGTCGAGCCCGAGTCGGTGCCCGAGCTGCTTCGGCGGACCTCCGTCCTCGGTCGCATCCACCTCGACACCGGCGACCACGCGGCCGCCGTTCCGTACTTCCGGGAGGCGAACGAGCTCGTCTCGACTCCCGGAGCCGGCCGCATCGCGCCGGGCGATCGTCTGTCCCTCCTGCGCGACTACCGGGTTGCGGCCGAGGCGGGAGCGGACGACGACGAGCGCGCGCGCATCGACGAGGAGATCGCCTTGATCGTCTCGGAGCACGGGGAGAGCCCGCGGGCCTACGACTACGAGAGGTTCACGCCGGAGGCCGTCGCCGAGCGGCGCGCGGCAGACATGAGTCCCGAGGAGTTCCGGCGCAAGTGATGGGTCGCATGAACACTGCACGCGGAGCGGAGATCGCCGTCGCCCTCGGCTTCGCGCTGTCCTTCATCGGATGCACGAGCACGGACTGCGCTTACGACGGCCGGCGACGGTCGTCGTCCGAGGTCGCGGTCGTGAGCGGACGAACCGATCTCTCGCTGGTCGCAGCGGCGGCCGGTGTCGCCGCGGCGGCCGGCGGCGGCGGATCGGTCCCCAACGTCGACCCCGGGGCCGGGATGCCGTCGTCGATCTCGATCGTGCTCGTCGACGGCGAGCCGTTCGACGCATCGAGCGTCGAGCTCCTGCCCGGCCGTCGCCGGATCCGCGTCGAGGGGCAGCGCTTCGAGACGGGCCCCGACCGGATCGTCGCCTCGCGGGGCGAGCTCGAGTTCGAGGCCGAGGCCGGACGCGCGTACGGCGTCATCGCCCGCCGCTCGGAGCGTCAGCCGCCCTGGTCGTATCGCCTCATCGACGCGTCGACCCGCGATGAGCTCGCGTCGTCGGAGCCGAAGCTGGAGGACCTCGATCTCCTCGAGGTGCCGTCGGCGGCCGCGGGCTGGCCCATCGTCGACTGGAGGAAGACGGCGGACTACGAGTTCGCGACGCAGCTCCCGCCCGGTGAGACCCTGGACACCTGGGATCGAATGGTCGAGCGCGAGCGGATGGAGTACCCGCGCGACGCACCCGCTAGTGCGCTCGAGGCGCGCTCGGTCCGAGAGCGTCGTGCCGCCGGACAGCAGGTCGAGTCGCGCAGCCTGGGCGACGACGGGTGGCTCGAGCGCTGGGAGATCGCGGAGGGCTCGACCGAGGGGTGGCGCCGCGGCGTCACGGTGCACCGAATGGACGGCCGCTGCCGGCATTCGGTGACGTTCGTCACGCGGTCTGCCGGCGAGGCGGACGAGCGCTGCGCGACCTGGGAGGCGCGGCTGGTCGGCGACGGCTGAGAGACCGGCCGGCCACCGGCAGCGGATTCGATGCAGAACATCGAGATCGACCGCAAAGCCCGGGGCCTGCCGACGCTGCTAGGGGTGTCCGGGCCCACTCTCCGCCCCGCGCTCCCATGCCGTACCCGATCTCGCTCGCGATCGACCTGACCGCGATCCCGCAGGCGACGGGCTTCGCGACGGCCGTCGCCGGCGAGGACTGGCACTTCCAGGCGTGGTACCGCGACGCGTCGCCGAGCGGCCCGACGTCGAACTTCACGGACGGGGTGCGAGCGAGCTGGCAGTGACGGCGCGAGACGGTGTGCGACACCGCGCATCGATCGAAAGCGGTTCGAATCGATCGTGCGCGGGGGGGGCCTCTATGATCCCAGCGATCGGGATCCGAGGAGGCCATGAAGAGACTGGATTGCTTCGATCGGAAAGTGGCGGTCGTCACGGGCGCAGGGAATGGGATCGGTCGTGCCCTGGCACAGCAACTTCAGCTGAACGGCGCACGGCTCGCGCTCGTCGACCTCAGCCGCCCGGGTCTCGACGAGACGGTCCGGTCCTTGTCCGGTTCGGATGGTGTGACGACGTACGAGCTCGATGTCTCCGATCGCGCCGCCTACCAGTCGTTCGTCGCGCAGGTCGTGGAGGATCACGGCCAGGTGGATGTCGTCATCAACAACGCCGGGATCATCCACCTGCATTCCATCGAGGATGGAAGCTACGACGACTACGAAGCGACGATGAACGTGAACTTCTGGGGCGTTCTCTACGGCTGCAAGGAGTTCCTCCCGTATCTCAGGCAGAGCCCGGAGGCCTGGCTGGTCAACGTGTGCAGCGCTGACGGCTTGATCGGGTTCGCGAACTTCAGCTCGTACTGCTCGTCGAAGTTCGCAGTTCGTGGGTATACGGACGCGCTGCGTGCCTCGCTGCGGAAGACGAACATCAGCGTTTGCTGCGTCTACCCTGGCGGAGTGGACACCGACATCATCAACACTGCCGTGATCTCAGAAGGCGCTGAGGAGACGGGCAAGCGGGTTCGCCGCGCGATGCAGGGACTGTCTCCCGAACGTGCCGCCGCAGCGATCCTCAAGGGCATGGCGAAGAAGAAGAAGCGCCTGCTCGTCGGGAACGACGCGAAGATCGTGGACCTTCTCGTCCGGTTGTTTCCGACGTCCCTGGACGGGTTCTACGCCCGGTAACTGTAGGTCGGGCGTTACCCGCGGGGCGACTCCTGGTGCTGGGGGCGTGCTATGGTCCAGCCGATGAGCTTTCACACGCTGGAGCCCGAGGTCGCCGGGGACCTCGGCCCGCGTACGGTCGCCGACACGTCGACCCATCCACCCGTCGTCTCGCGGCTGCACTACGAGTTCGCCGGCTGGCTGGGGGACTCTCTCCTCGAGTCGTTCCCGTGCTACGTGATCACGGCGGACCTGGGCGAGCGCGCTCGGCGGGCGGGCCTCACGGGGTTCACCCTCGACGCGGTCGAGATCTCGACCACGCCCGAGTTCGAGGAGCTCGACCCGGCCGTCGAGCTGCCCCTTTTCCTCTGGCTCAAGGTCGACGGCACGGCCGGGACGGACGACTTCGCCATGTCGGAGGATCACTGCCTCGTCGTCTCCGACCGAGCGCTCCGGCTTCTCCAGGAGGCGCAGCTGGAGCACTGCGACGTCGAGTCGTGGACCGGCTCCTGACTCGACGCTCGATTCAGGGGTTCTGAGCGCCGTCCTCGGTCGATTCGGGTCGATCGGGCCCGGTCCGTGCCAGGAGCGGAGCATCGACCTGCGCCTGGATCGACCGCACGCGCGCCCAGACCTCGTCGGACATCCCGTGCCGGTCCGTGCCCGTGAGCAGCCGCGCGAAGCGCGGGTCCTCGCTCGCGCGACGCTCGCACTCGTCGATCTCCACGTCTCCGAACGTCCCCAGCAGGTGTTCGATCGGGCCGGCCGCCAGCTGCTTCAGGTGCTGGTCGGTGCGGGCCACGTCGAGTGCGGCATCGACGAACCGCCACTGGACCGCGGTGGACGCGCTGTGATTCATGAGCGCGATGGACATGCCCAGCTCGCGCCCATTCGGGTCCTCGGCGCGATCGCTCGCGTGAAACCAGCGCTCTGCGAGCTCGGACCATTGCGCTTGGGTCACGGCGTTCCAGCGCGCGCGCTGCGATTCGATCCCCTCGCTTCGTTCCCGCTGGATCTTGACGGACGATCGTTCGGCGCGGCTGAGCGGGATCCGCCCGACCAGGTCGACCGGTCCGCGAGCCGTCTCGATGCGTGCGGCGAAGGCTCCTCGCCTCCCCTTCGCGACGCGAACGTCGCACCCCATGGCGGTGAGCGCGGCATTCGCTCGCTCTGGCTCGGGGTGTTCCAGTCGGATGTCGATCAGCTCGCCCGCGGAAGGTGACATCGTCGCGGGATGGGGGGAGTCCCCCCAGGAGATCAAGAACGGAACGACCCCTCCCATCGGCATGGCGGCCGGGTGCGTCAGCTGCCACTCGAGCAGCGTTCCGTCCGACCGCTCGCGCGAGCCGGGGGTGATCTCACCCAGCTCCACTCCGACGGCCGCTGCGGCACCGTGCGTCTTCTCGAGGTCTTCGCAGCGCAGCGCCCAGGTGACGGGCATCACGATCGGCCCCGGCGGGGGGCGATCACCGAAGAGCACGCCGCGCTTCGGAACCGGCAAATCGGGATCACGAGCGATGACTTCGAGGTACGTCTCCGGGCCGATGGAGAGGATCGCGTTGTGGGTGCCCCAGTCCGGATGGCGTCCGCCGGGAACGGGGCGCACCCCGAGCCGTTTTTCGATCTGATCGCACCCCCGTTCGAGGTCGTTCGCCAGGTACACGAGGTGGTCGATCATCACGTGACACGATATCGCGGGTACGACTCGGGGTCTGGCTACCGATCCAACGGACGCCGTGGAGCGGCCCCCGCGGGCGATCCCGCGGGGGTCGTGCGAGAATCGCGAGATCGGCCGTCCCCTCGCGCGGGTCGGCGACGCCTTCCGGTCGTCATGGCCAGCGATTTCTCGTACCAGATCCCCGATCTCCTCCAGGAGCACGACTGGCTCGTCCGCCTCTCGCGCCGGCTCGTCGCCGGCGAGGCCGAGGCGGACGACCTCGTCCAGGAGACGATGGTCCGCGCGCTGCGCGCCCCGTCGGCTCGATCGGTCCGCGGGGCGGTCGCGGCCCTCGCCTGGCTGTCGACGGCGGCGCGCAACGTACTGCGTGACGGACTGCGGACGGGCGAGCGGCGGCGCCGCCGCGAGGAGGCCGCGGCGCACCCCGAGGCGGTCGACGGCGGCGTCGCGGCGCTCGACCGGGCCGAGCTCCGCGAGAGGCTCGCGCGCTTCGTGATGGAGCTCGACGAGCCCTCCCGCACGGCCGTCGTTCTGCGGTTCTACGAGGGGCTCGACGCATCCAGGATCGCCAGGCGCACCGACGCGTCGTCCGCCCACGTGGTCCGCCGACGCGTGCGTCGCGGCGTGGCGCAGCTCCGGGAGCGTCTCGACCGTGAGGAGCGCAAGGAGGGCCGGTCGTCGTGGCGCTCGATCGCGGTCGTGCTCGCTCGCAGCGAGGAGACGGCGCCCGTTCGCGCGGCTGCTGCGGCCGAGGCGTGGGGATGGGGCGGTCTCGCCGCCGTCGCAGCGTCGTCGGTCGCGCTGCTCGTCGCGTTCACGACGCTCCGGCCCTACGAGAGCCCAGGGGCGAACGAGAGACACGTCGCGCTCGCCGAGCCGCAGGCGGAGCACGTGGCCGACCTCGCGCCGGTCGCGAGCGAGAGACGCAGCGTCGTCCCGGCCGCAGGCGACGAGCCGCAAGCCGCGTTCGTCGGTCCGACCACCGGGATCCGCCTCGTCGACGAGATCACGGGGGCTCCGGTCGACGGCGTGAGGTGGTACGTGATCGCCACCGGGCGCCACGACGACGGCCGAAAGCCCGGAGCGTTGTCGGGAGCGACGAGCAACCCGACACCGCTGGCACACGGTGTCTCGGACGCGAGCGGCGTCGTGCGGTTCGCCCACCCCGAACACGAGCTCGTCCACCTCGTGACGGCGCGGACCGACGTGTACGCGCGGGGATCCTGGCCCATCGACGTCGCGCTGGCGTTCAGTGATCCGCCGGAACTCCGGCTCCGTCGCGGCGGGACCGTCGAGGGGCGCTTCGTCGACCAGTTCGGCGCGCCCTACGCCGGCCTGAAGGTCCTCTCCGCGACCTTCGACGAGCGCCCCTTGCTCCTCGGGACCTCCGACGCGGAGGGACGATTCCGGTTCGACCGCCTGGCCGACATGCCGCGCAACTACGAGCCGGACCCGACCGGACTCGTCCAGCCGAGACGCACCAACCCGACGTACTACCTCCCGCTCCCACCGAGCTGGTACGAGGCGCAGCTCGCCGATTTCCACTGGGCCGAGATGGCGAACCAGCGTGGATTCGAGGTCGGTGGCGCTTCGTTCACCGACGTCGGCGACATCGAGGTGCGCCGCCCCTTCCGCGTGACGGGCCAGGTCATCGACGCATGGGGGCGGCCCGTCGCGAAGGCGCTGGTGTCGACCCGCGAGGACGAGGTGCGGTCCGTACTCGGCGAGCGGGGTCCTGCCGCGAACCTCCGGCACAAGGGGTCCCTCCCCTGGCGTGGCGACTGGTTGCCTCGCCAGGGCGCAACGGTCACGGGCGAGAGCGGCCGCTTCTCCCTGGAGTTCCACGACTTCGACGAGAAGAAGGCGATGAAGAGGCTCGCGGTGCTCTCGCCGGGGGGCGGCCGCGCCCTGATCGAGCTCGACCTCCCCCGCGGGCACGTCGAAGTCGACCCGGTCGAGGTGACGATCGCGAAGGACGGTGTGCTCGCGCTCCGGTTCCGCGAAGCGTCGACCGGTGCACCGCCGACGCCGTCGCGCGAGTACCCGGACGACGTCCTCGTGCGGATCCTCGAAGACCGCGAGTCTGGGATGCGCGCGTTCCGCGAGCGGGCGACGGAGATCGAGGCCGGAGGTGTCGCCTACCTCCCGCGCTCGATCTTCTCCTCCCCGTCCAGCCGGATCGAGGTCGACGTCGCCGGGTACCGGCCCGTCCCCATGATCGTCACCCGCGGCACGTGGGCGTACGAGGTCGAGGTCGAGGAACTCCCCGTGGTCGAGCTCGCGCTGCGCTTCCGGGGCGAGGGTGCGCGCCCTCAACAACGGGCGGAGATCCAAGTGAGCGCCCGCCGCCACGTCAAGAAGCTGGCGTCCGGACGGCCGCGGTACGAGGATCGTCGATCGATCTACCGATGGGGATTCACCGCCCATGACGTCCTTCGCGTCCCCATCGACCCCGACCACCCGATCCGGGTGTGGGTGCGGCCGCTCGGCAGCCCGACCGAGCGACTCGCGAAGAGGAAGACCTACGGCCCGTTCGAGTGGTCGGGGCCCACGCGCACGATCGACGTCGAGGTCGCGCCGTGGGTCGATCAAGAGGCGCGCTAGCCCGCCCGGCCCCTGCCCACGATCGGGCCGTCAGGTCTCGCAGCGCAGCGTGATACGCGCGGACTGCCCGGCCGCGACGGTGACGGGCTCCGTACCGAGGACGCGACCGCGCTGGTCGCGAACGACCGCGGTCCAGCGGCCGGGTCCCACGCCCGTCCAGCGCAGCCGACCGTTCGCGTCGGTCCGCCGCATGTCGTAGATGACGCAGTGGTTTCCGTCGTCGTCCTCGAGCGTCACCTTCAGGCCCGCCCTGGGTCGTTCGGCGGGTCCGACGACCGAGCACTCGACGATCGCGCCCTCGGGAATGGTGAGGGAGAGCGGATCCACCTCCCCCTTGGCGGGCACGTCGATCCCCTTGACGATCAGGAGCCCATCGGTGTCGTGGCAGCGGAGGTAGTTGCCGGTATGGAGCCTGTACTCTCCCGGCCGCAGGCCGACGAACTCGAACGTGCCGTCACGCTTCGTCGTGGTGAACTGCATCGTTCCGTTCTGGATCGTGTCCTTCGGCGCCCCTGCGCTCGCGAGCACGTACATCCGTCCCGACGCCGGCGTTCCGTCGGCCAGCACCGCGCGGCCGCGGACGACGCGGTCGGGGAGCTCGAAGTCCATCGTCTGCTTGCGGGCGTCCGTGACGTCGATCTCGAACCTCACCTGCTGGGCCTGCCCCTCGCCGACGTTGAACGCGTACCAGCCCGCGAGGCGGAGCCGCACGCTGTACGTTCCGTCGTCCCGTGTGCGCCCCAGCGCGGCGGGAAACGTTCGGTCGCCGCCTTCGCGGTAGATGTAGATGAGCTGGCCCTCGGCGGGATCGCCGTCGCGGGTGATCGTTCCCGCGAGCTCGATCGGATAGGACGCCGGGTCACCGAGCACGAGGCTCACCTCTGCGTCCTGTGGCACCGTGATCGGAACGGGGCGAGCATCCCGATACCCGTCCGCCCAGTCCCCGGTGTGGACCGAGGCGAGAGAGACCCAGTAGTCCCCGGCCCGCAGCGAGTCGAAGACGAAGTTCCCCTCTCCGTCGATGTCGGCGGACGAGGCCTCGAAGCGCTCGGCAGGGCGAAGGGTGGCCTCGCGGTAGATCCCTCCCGCGAGGCTGGAGTGGAGGCGCCCGACGATCTTCGAGCCGCGGGCGAGGATGACGGTCTCGCCGCTCCGTTCCTCGCCGGGGCTCAGGGTGATCGGTCCGCTTCGCACGACGCCGAACGTCTCGTTCGACGAACGCACCGAGCATTCACCGGGCGGGACCTTCTCTGCGGAGAACTTCCCCTCCTCGTCGGTCACCGCCTTCTTCCCTCCGATCCGGATCGCGGTCTCCTGGAGCGGTACGCCAGCGGTATCGACGACGGTACCGATGACGCTGGCGAGGCGCGCCACGACGAGATCCGGGACGTCCTCCTCCGTCCCCGCGTCGATGCGCACGGGAGCGGACGCGACGTGTCCCCGCGCCGTGGCAACGACGTCGTAGAGGGCGTCGGCGAGGCCCTCGAGCTCGTAGGTTCCGTCGCCTCTCGATCGCTTCCGACTCGCGTCCTTCCAGCCCTTGTTCCGGCCGACCGGCGTGGCCTTCACGCGGAACGCCGAGACCGGCTCGCCGAGATCGTCGACGACCCGACCCCGCTTGCCGAGACCTGGCGCCAGGACGACATCGACCGTCAGACCGAGTGACGCCTTCACGGTTCCGTGCCAGAGATCACGGGACTCCTCGTTCTTCTTCGAGGCGCGAATCTCCAGCGCGCTCGAGCGGAGGCCCGTGAACTCGAACGTACCGTCCTCCGCCGCGCTGGCCTTCTTGGCGCCCGCCCAGGTTCCACCGGCCGACTTCACGAGGACGCTTGCGTCGGGCGCGGGGCTTCCGTCCGGCCAGCGCACGGTCCCGCTCACGCCGCTGCCCTCGACGAGGGCGATGAGGAGCCCCTCGACGACGTCGCCCTCCGTCCGCATGCCGAGCGCCTCGTTCTTTCCGTCATAGCCGTCGAGTCGAACGCGCAGCGTCATGTTGCCCGGGAGCACCGCCCCGACGTCGAAGCGCCCTTCCTCGTCGCTCTCGGCGATGGCTTCGCGGCCGAGGATGCGGCCCAGGTCCTCGTGATCCCATGAGCCGAGCCTCAGGGTCACGCCGCCCAGAGCGTCGCCCTTCTCGTCGACGACCCTCCCGCGCGCCGCCACACCCCGGTGGACCGGGAGACGGACCTCCGTTCGTTCGCCGGTACGGAGCGCGGGAACCGGCGAGCGTGTGGGAACGAACCGCTTCGCATCGAGGACTAGCCACTGCACGAGGTCCGGGTCGACGCCGCCGATGCGAAGCCTCCCGTCGCGTCCCTCGAAGGCGACGCGTTCTCCATTCGCCGTCGTGGCGAGGTACCGGCCGCAGACGCTGAAGTCCGGCCCGAGGTGCGCGTCGGGGTCCCCGGCAGCGGGACCCACGAGCTCGACCAGAAGGCACGCGCCGCGCCGGACGACGAGATCGAGCGGACCTTCCTCCTCGAGGCCGGCGGGTTCGGGAAGTGCGAGGAACTCGGCGAGCACCTGCACGGTGACGGGCCCCGGAGGCTCGGTCGGCAGGCCGAGGCGGAACGAGCCGTCGGTCTCCGACACGGAGGCGCGCGCGAGTTCGATGAAGGACCCGCTCGGACCTCGCGTGGAGGCCCGTACCTCCACCGGCTCGCCGAGGGGGGCACCGTCCTCCGTTCGTACGACGCCCGTTCGAACGGCCCCGGGAGGGGAGAGCGCCGGGTCGATGCGCCCGGACGTCGCCACGTCGTGGGCGGGTGCAGCGCTGCGTGCTTGCCCGTCCTCCGGCACGGCCAGGGCCCCGTTCGGCGACGCCGAGTCCGAGGCAGGGGCGCTCGTTCGCGCGACGGACTCTCGCGTCGAATCGACGGGCGGGCCGTCCAGCGTTCGGTGGACGAGAACGGCGAGGGCGGCGGCCGCTGCGAGCGCGGCCGCGATCAACGCGAGTCGTTTCGGAGTCATGGGGGCAGGGGCTCGTGCCGCGGAGCATCGTGTGCGTACTGCGCTCGGCGCACGCCTCGCCGAGAGCGCGAACCCGGAGGGGCTGACACAGGACTGACTCCGGCGACACGCGTCAGAAACGGCGCGGGTCGATGGCCCGCGACGGAGGACCGCGACTCGCGCGTGGCCAGCCTGCATTCCGACGCGACGTCGACGACGCGGCCGGAGTCGTGCGTCTCGGGCCTCTTGGGTACAGTCACCGCTGTCCTTCCCACGTATCTCGACCCAGAGGCTCCATGCTCGCGCTCGCATCGCTCGCCGCCCTCGTCCCCCTAGTGCCGGCCCAGTCCGGCGACCTCGCCGAACTCCTCGTCCGTGAAGACGGGGACGTCCCCGGGCTTCCTTCGTCGTCGCGGATCTTCGAACTGGAAAGCCCCGTCGCGGGGCGCGGTGGAGGATGGATCGTCGGCGCGCGGGCGAACGAAGGGACGGGAGGCCCGACCACGGGCATGCTGCTCGGGCAGCTCCCGGGGACGATCGGTGGGCCGGCGCTGCTCCTGCGTCGCCCGGGAATCGTGCAGGGCATCTCGCAGGGCCCACTCACCGGACCGTCGATGGCGAACGGTACGGTCGCCTACCTCGAGAAGGAGTTCAACAGCCCGACGGCGACGCGCGCGTGGGTCGAGGACCAGCTCGTCGCCGAGAGCGGACAGCCCGTGCCCGGAAGCCCCGGCTGGACCTGGACCGGCTTCCGCCAGATCGAGATGACCGTGTCGGGCGAGGCTCTCGTCGTCGGCCGCGCCGATGACGGCGGCCCGCTGGGTCGAAGCCTCGTCTGGCGCTGGCCCGCCGGCCAGATCGAGCTCGCCAGCGGCCAGTCCCTCGCAGGTCTGGGGCAGCCGATCGCGTTCCTCTCCGGTCGGATCACGACGAGCCCGGATGGCTCGCGCTGGACGATCGGCTTCCGGGAGGAGGTCACGAATCGCGCCGCGTACGCCGTCGACGGGCAGCTGTTCGACTTCGGAGGAGGCTCGCTGTCGATCGAGGGCGAGCCGGTGCCGCCGTCGGTCGCCGCGACGACCGGGCCCGCGAACTGGCTGAGCTTCCTCTCCTTCATCGCGCTCAACGAGGCCGGGGACTACGCGATCGAGGCGTCGCTCAACACGGCGAGCGGGATTCGGTTCGTGCAAGTGCGCAACGGCCGACTCATCGAAGGCGGCCCGCTCGTGACCCGCATCGTCGGTATCGATGCGCGCGGCGGCCTCGAGGGCGTGAACATCGATGGAACGGCGGTCATCGACCACGAGGATCATCCGGTGCTCCGGCCCGGGTTCGGAGTCGACGACGACGGTGATGGCGCGGCGGATCCGGGCTACCAGGTCTTCGACATCATGTCGACCACAGACGTGGTCGTTCCCGACACAGAGAACCTGGTCCTGTTCCGCGGTCGGTTCCGATTCCAGGGGGCCGCGGTGCGCAGCGGGATCTTCCGCTGCCGCAGCCTGCGGATCGACCGGCCGACCTGCGCGGGCGTCGTGAACTCGACCGGGTCCGCGGGGCAGCTCGTCGTAGTCGGGGGCGGGCTCCTGGCCGACAACGAGGCGTCGCTGCGCCTCTTCGGGCTGCCGAGCGCCTCGGCCGGCTACGTGCTCGTGTCGCGCACCGCAGGGTTCGTCCCGCAGCCCGGCGGCAGCCAGGGAGACCTGTGCCTCGGCGGCTCCATCGGCCGGATGATCCAGCAGGTCTTCCTGACGGGGTTCGAGGGACGCGCCGACGTGTCCCTCGACCTGAACGCGATCCCTCAGCCGACCGGCTCCGTCGCCGCGATCGCCGGGGAGACGTGGTTCGCCCAGTCGTGGTACCGCGACTCGGTCCAGGGGACGGGTACGTCGAACTTCACGAGCGCGTCCGGGCTGACGTTCGACTGAGCTGCAGGCTGTTTTCGTTCTGTCGTCTTCGATCCTGTCATGTCCGCGCTCCTCTCGACCCTCTGCGCGCTCGCGCTCGCCTCGCTCCCCTCGGACCTCCAGCCGCTCCCGGGAGAGCGCCAGCTCAAGGGGCGAGAGCGAGTCGCGTTCGAGTTCGCGCGCCTGCAATCGCCCCAGCTCGGCCTGATCGGCTGGACGAGGACGGAGATCGAGAGGGGCGAGGTCGACGGCGCGACGCAGTACCTGGTCACGCGCTCCGCCGAGCTCGCGAACCTGGAGGGCATCGGTCTCTGGACGCTCGAGCAGCGCGGTCTCTACACCGAAGACCTGCTGCTGATCCATGAGCGTCAGCGCTCGGCGCCGTTCGGCGGCGAGGGCGACGCGATCGAGCTGAAGTGGGAGGACGACGGGTTCCGCTGGCGGGAGGGTCGCGGCAAATGGACGGCCGTGGAGGGCGATCGCCGCGTGACCGCGGAGACCGACATCGCGCTGCTCGTCCACGGGCTCTCGATGCAGTGTCCGTGGGAGGGCTACGTGTTCGACCTGGACCGTCGCGCGCTGGAGGTTCGGACCCTCCGCCGCGGCGACGAGAAGGACACCGACGACTTCACGGGCACGGAGTATCTCGTCGAGGCGAAGCGGCCGCAGCGCCACCAGGTCCGCGACGACGGCGAGTTCTTCTGCTCGAAGATGGAGGGCTTCGACATCAACTACGCCGAGCGCGGCGACGGGTCCGACCTCGGCTTCCGGCGAGAGCTCGCCGACAGCGAGATCCTCGCCAAGCTGCTGGACCAGCGCGCATCGCCTTCCTGGAGACAGGACGGTAGAGAGCTCGAGAGCGCTCTTCTGGGGCTCTCGCTGGAGCTCCCGAAGGGCTGGACGAGGCTGCCCGACGTGGAAACGGAGGGAGTGCCCTTCTACGCGATCTCGCCGGGCAAGGACGCCTACATCACGATCATCGTGACCCTCCTCGGCAGCGGCTACTCGTTCGAGGGCTGGGCCGAAGGCCTCCAGGAGGCCTACACCGAGCTCGACGGGACCGAGAAGGTCAAGAAGAGCAAGAAGAAGTTCGCCCGGCAGGACGCCGTCCGATTCGAGATGGTTGCGAGCGACGCCGCGGGCACGTTCGAGACGACCGCCTACGCATGGAAGCGAAACGGCCTGGGGATGGTCGTGACGGTCGGGTCGAAGGTGGACGGGCCGAAGAAGCTTGCGCGCGAGACCGGTCAGCTGCTGAAGAGCGTGAAGGTCGAGTAGTCCGCGTGCCCGGACATTTCCGGCAGACTCGCCTATCGTGGACAGCGGTCGCATGCGCCTCCTCGCCGAAACCCTCGTCGCTCTCGCGGCCCTCGCTCCTCCGGTCAGTTCGCAGACCTGGGCGGTCCGCTTCGATGGCTCCACGAACGGCGGTGTGCTCGACGCGGCGATGCGATCCGACGGGAGCATCGCGGTGCTGCACCGCAACGGCTTCGACGCACGTCTTTCGCTGCTCGACGCGAGCGGGTCGCCCCTCGCGCGCGGCCGTGTCATGCGGTTCGGCGCGGGGATCGCTCTCACGTCCGCCGATGACGTCGCGATCGCCGGCGCCAGTGCATCCGTGCTCGGCGCGCGCCTCGTGGCGGACCCCGCGGGAGGGCTGATCTGGTCCGACCAGCAGGTCCCGGTCGCCGCGCAGATCGTCGAGTCGTTCTATCAGGACGTCATTCGCACCACGAACGACGACCTCGTCTGGGTCGGTTGGAAGGCGTCCGACGACAGCGACCGGCAGCTCATCGTCGAGCGGACGACGGCGCAGGGCACTCTCGTCTGGTCCCGGGCGCTCGGGGACACACAGCAGTTCTTCGCCGGCGGCGGCGTGACCGAGCTCGCCAGCGGCGACCTCCTCGTGGTCGGGTCCAGCCAGTTCTTCCGTCCGTTCGCGCTCGTGCTGGACGGCGCGGGCTCTTTTCGTGCGCCGCACGCGTTCGCCGAGACGGGCGCGTACGACGCGGGAGCTCGGGTCGCCGCGACCGACGACGGCGGAGCGCTCATGGTCGCCGGGCAGTACGCGCCCGGCGACGCGGCGCGCGTGCGCAAGCTCGACTCGATGGGCCAGCCGATCTGGGACCGCAGCTACCCCGGGCCCGCGCGCGAGGTGACGGTCGACGTCGCCGGCACTCCCGGTGGGGGGGGCATCGTGCTCGGAACGTCCGAGTCGTTCGGCAACGGCTCGACCGACCTCCGCCTGCTGTTCCTCGACGCGGACGGCGACGTCCTTCGGCAGGTGATCTACGGGACCGACGAGGACCTGCGCGCGTCGTCGCTGCGCGTGACCGCGGCCGGCGACCTGCTCGTCGGCGGTCGCGTGCGCGTCGGGGGCGAGTGGCGCGGGGTCCTCCTCCGGCTCGCGCCCGACGGTTCCCAGGCGGGCTGCGCCGGGTTCCCGTCGTGGACGTCGCCGGTCGACGTACCGCCGGGGACGAGCGCCCCGTCGGCGATGCCCGTGGTCACGTCCTATCCAACGGCGGCCGGGGCCGACGTCGTTCCCCTCGCGGTGGAGCCGACGTCTTTCGTCTGCCTCTCCTCCGAGGTCGGGACGTCGTATTGCTCACCGGCGACCGCGAACTCCACCGGCGTGCCCGCGACGATCGCGGCGCGCGGCTCGAGCGACGTGGCGGACGCCTGGGTCGTGCTATCGGTGTCGTCCCTTCCGAGCACTTCCTTCGGCTACTTCCTGGCCAGCCAGGGCGCGGGCGTCAGCTCGCCGCCGATCGCCCAGGGTGACCTGTGCCTCAACGGAGCGCCGATCGCCCGCTACTCCGCCGACCCGTTCTTCTCGGGCTCGTCGGGGGCCGCCGGCCGCGCGATCGACGTGACCGCGATCCCCGGGCTGGGACCGGTGCAGACGGGGTCGACCTGGAACTTCCAGGCCTGGTACCGCGACGCGAACCCGAACAGTACGTCCAACTTCAGTGACGCGCGGTCGATCGCGTTCTGAACGCGACCGCACGCCGCCCCGGTGTGCGACAGGGGGCTCTGGGGTAACCTCGCGTTCCTTCCGCCTCTACGGTCTTGCTCCATGCCTCACTCGCTCGCAGCTACGGTCGCCGGCCTCTCCCTCCTCACCCTCTCGGCGAACGCGCAGGTCCCCTTCAGCGGTCCGAGGACCGCCGTGGCGAATACCAGCTGCGTCCAGTCCCTCGTGATGGCGGACGTCGATGGGGACGGGGACCCCGACATCATCGCAGGGGGCCGCTTCGGCACCGAGGTGAGCTGGTCGGAGAACTTCGGCGATCGGACCTTCAGTCCCCTGCGGACCCTCTCCGGTAGTCTCGACGAGCACGTCGTACGAGCGGCCGACCTCGACGGAGACGGTCGGCTCGACATCGTCGCGGCCGCGCGATCCAACGGCCGCGTCGTGTGGTACCGAAACCTCGGCGGCGGCGCGTTCGATCCGGCCGCGGATGTGTCGTCGGCCGTCCCAGAGGCGAGCTGGGTCGAGGTCGCGGACGTCGACGGCGACGGCGACCAGGACGTTCTCGCGACGGCCAGGTCCAGCGACTCCGTTCTCTGGGTCGAGAACGTGGGCGGCGGAGCGTTCGGCGCGACGCGGACGATCGACGGCGCGCTCCCCCGCGCGTACTCGGTCGCGGCAGGGGATATCGACGGAGACGGCGACCCCGACGTGGTCGCGTCCTCGGACGGTACGCGGGCCATCGTGTGGTACATGAACCTCGGCGGAGGCCTCTTCGGCCCGCCGCAGCGTGCCGACACCGTCGCCGTGGATCTTCCCGAAGTCGGATTGGCCGACTTCAACAACGACGGCAACCTGGACCTCATCTACTCGGAGCTCGGGTGCGGGGTCTACGGCGCGGCCGGCACGGGGACAGGGACGTTCGGCATCGGGAGCAGCCTCACGCCTCCCTGGTTCTGCCCCAGCGCGACCCAGTTCTCCCTCGCGGACCTCGACCTCGACGGAGACGCGGATCTGCTCTTCGGGATCCTCGAGAACACCGTCCAGTGGGCCGAAGGCCTCGGCGGCGGGTCGTTCGACCAGTTCACCCTGGACGTGCACTTGATGCCCACCTCGTGTCCCATTCTCAACTTCAAACTACGGCAGGCCCTCGACGTCGCTGACGTCGACCTCGACGGCGACCTCGATCTGGTGACCTACGGGCTCTCGGAGCTCATGTGGTACGAGAACACCACGCTCAACTTCGTCGACTGCAACGGCAACGGCGTCCACGACCCCGTCGAGATCGCCGCCGGTGCGGCGACGGATCTAGACCGCAACGGTGTACTCGACGACTGCGAGGCGATCGGACAGAGGTACTGCGCGCCAGCCGTGCCGAACACCACCGGCGCGCCGGGGGAGCTCCTCGTGCTCGGCTCGCTCGACGTCGTGCAGAACGACGCGCTGCTAGGGGCGCGTTCGCTGCCGGCGCAGTCGGCGGGTCTCTTCCTGACGTCGCTCACGCCCGGGTTGGTCTTCCCGGTCAGCAACAGCGTGGGCGCGCTCTGCGTCGCCGGCGCGATCGGCCGCTTCGTCGGACCGGGGCAGATCCAGGTGACGGACGCCGCCGGAACCGCGACGCTCAAGATCGATCTCCAGTTGCTGCCGACGCCGACCGGCCCCGTGGCCGTGACGCCGGGCTCCACTTGGCACTTCACGTTCTGGCATCGCGATACGAACGGCTCGAACTTTACGGACGCAGTGGCGGCGACCTTCCTCTAGCCCGCACTCGCGCGGAGCCTCCGGCATCGCGAACGCCAGCAGTCCCCGCAGGTCTGGCGGGAAGCGAGCCCCGAGGACTGCCTCCGCCTCGCTGAGCTCTTCCTCCGACAGGCCCGCGCTGAAGCCGACACCTGGCTCACGCATCACGCGCACGACGCTCTCCAGGTCGTCGCGATTCAGCATGGGGAGTGGCGGGGGGCCCCTCCAGGCGATGAGCGCGAACGGGACTCGGGAGGGGGGCCCGACACGCTATCGCTCGTGTCCGAGTCCCGTCGAACCTGGCGCTACTGCAGCAGGATCGAGACCGCGTCCGTCAGGTTCGACGTCGGGCCCGGGTTCGCGTCCCGGTACCACGCCTGCAGGTTCCAGGTCGAACCCGACGTGGCCTGCACGAAGCCCGTGGGGGACGGCATCTCGTCCAGGTCGATCTGCAGCGAAGCGAAGCCGCCGGTGGTCGCGCGGCGGATCTGCTGGGGGCCCACGTACCGCCCGATCGCGCCGCCCAGGCAGAGCGTGCCCTGGCCGCCGCCCGCACCCGGCACGCTGCCCTGGCCCTGGCTCGCCAGGAAGAGGACGAAGGTCGAGCTCGGGAGGAGCTCGGCGACGACGGTGATGTTGTCGTCGGACGCCGCGCTCGATCCGATCGCTCGCAGGCGGGCGCCGAACCCGGTCGAGTTCGCCGCGGCGGGACCGCAGTAGGCCGCGCCGACGGGACCGCCGTCGACCAGCTTCTCGATCCGCGTGTTCGAGAAGGTGACCCGCGTCTGCCGGAAGAGGTTCCCTCGACCGTCGAACGCCATCTCGGTCGCCTCGTCGAGCGTGTGAAGGCTGGCGGAGACCTCGGTGCCGTCCGGCAGGAACTCTGCCTCGACGTAGGCGGGCGTGGCCACGCGCTGCCCGCGCACGATCACGCGCCCGTCGGGCCGGAACGCGACGGAGCCGCCCGAGCCCCCGACGCCCTGGGCGACCGACGGCGTCGAGATCCAGTCGACCGTTCCGCTCGCGTCGACGTGCCAGACCGTGAACGAGCGTTGCCCGCCCCCGGTCGAAACGGCGCCGCGGCCCACCACGGCGACGCGGCCCGCGTCATCGACGGCGAACGCCGCCGCGCTCACCGTCTCGCCCAGGACGTCCGTGCGCGCGCTGTACGACTGGGCACCCCCGGGGTCGTACGCCACGATCTCGAAGCCGGGGACCTCCGCGCCGAAGGCGCCGTAGACGCCCTCGAGCATGCCGTAGACCCGTCCGGACGGATCGATCGCACCCTGCACGACCGCGTCGAACCAGAACGTGCCGAAGCCCAGCGTTCCGGTCCCGTCGGAGCCGGGCTGGAAGCGCCAGAGCGACGTGCCGTCCGGGCCGAAGGCCTGGACGAGTCCGAAGTGCTGCCACGGCTCGACGTCCGTCTGGCCCAAGACCACGAGCTCTCCGTTCGGCCCGACGTGGAAGTCGTGGACGCCGCCGACCTCCGACCGCTCGCGCCACAGGATCGCGCCCGCGGGATCGACGCGCACGAGCGTGACGTGCGGGAGGGTGCCTTCGGTCGTCGTTCCTGCGACGACCGGGAAGCCCGCTCCGTCGATCGCGACGAACTCCGGATGGAACGTCGTGTTCGGTGCGCCGTGCGGGAGCAGCGTGCGCCAGGCCTCCTGGCCCGCCGCGTCGACCTTGATCAAGCGTCCGCCCTGCGGCGTGCCGGAGACGAGGTAGAGGTTACCGTCTGCGTCGACCGCGGAATCCGTCCTCGAGGTGAGCCAGAAGCTGTCGGGCGCGCCCTGCTCCAGCGGCCCCTCGTACCCCCAATCGCGGTCTCCGTTGGCCGAGAACTTGACGGCCACGAACTCCTGGCCGCCGCCGGTGCGTGCGCCGGCGAAGACCGACAGCACGCCCCCGTCCGGCGTGTCGTGGAGCGCCAGAGGGGCCTGCGTGCCGTGGATCGGCGAGTCGTACTCGAAGGTCCAGGCGACCTCCTGGGCGGCGGCAGGGCCGATCGGAAGAGCGAGCAGGAAGGCGGGAAGGGCTGCGCGTCGAAGGGGCTCTCGCATGGCGGGGGCGTCTCGAGGGTGGGAAGGAGGTCCTCGGAGCGGGCCTCTCTACTGGGGAGGGGGCATGCGCGGCCCCGAATGTCCCAGGGACTGCGAGAGACTTCACCCGGTGGACAGCGGCGGGACCCTGGAGGAACAGCGGAAGGCGCCCGGCCTCTGCGTCGACCCGAGGCCGTGCCACGGCGTGCAGGTGCGAACGAGCGCACCCCCGCGCCGCCTCGAGAAGGCAACGCGGGGGCGCGTCTGAGCGGCCGATCCAGATCAGTCGAACACGATCGCGATGGCGTCGGAGAAGTTCGACGTCGCGGCGCCGCCGCCCGCCGACGTGTCCCGGTACCAGCACTGCCAGTTGTACCGGTCGCCGACCATCACGGAGACCGACCCGGCCGGGTACGGCAGTGCGGCGAGATCGATCGCCAGCGACACCTGGCCGCCGGCCCCGGAGTTCTGGATCTCCAGCGGAGCGTCGTAGCGGGCGAGCGTGCCGGCGAGGCAGAGGTTGCCGTCGCTGCCGAGGTAGTTCGGCCTGAACCCGACGTCGTCGGCCAGGAGGAAGTACGCGAAGGCGTCGGCCGGCAGGTCGGTCACCGAGAGGACGACGTCGTTGTTCGCCACGGCCGTCGATCCCGAGGCGCTGATGACGGCCGGGACGCCGGTCGAGTTGGCGTTCGCCATGCAGAAGTTCATTCCGATGGTGCCGCCGCCCCCGCCGCCGCCGAGGAAGACGAAGGCGTTCAGCCCGAGCGACTCGTTGACGGGCGAGTAGAGGGAACCGGCCGCGGGATCGATGAAGAGCCCCAGGAAGCTGGCGTCGGACGTCATGAGAACGGGACCGCTATCGGCCCCGTTCACCGCGCCGGCGTCGTGCTTGGCGAGGACCGTCGATGCGCCGGAGCAGCTCGCGACCTCGTCGGTGAGCGCGACCATTGTGAGCTCGCGCGCGGGCGTCATCGACATCGAGAGGCCGCGGTTGTCGCCGAACGGACCGTTGGTGAGCGCGTTGTCGTCGCCGGATACCAGGTTGCCGATCTGGCCCGAGCTACACGCCGAGCCGCCGTAGACGTGGGGCGAGCCGATCGCGGCGAGGACCGATTCGGCGATCGCCTGCGACGACGAATCGGAGATCAGGAACAGCGCGCCGCCTGCTGCGTGCCACGCGGCGACGTCGGTCGCCTCGGCCGGCGAGAGCGCCGTGGATCCGTCGCCGACGAAGAGGATGTCGATCCCGGCGAGGTAGCTCGCGGTCAGGGTCGGGGTCTCCGCAGCGATCGTGAGCGAGAAGCCCGCGGCCGCCTGGAAGCCCGGCGAGGTCATCTGCGTCCGGAGAACGTCGTAGCCGAGGCTTCCGGTGGCGGCGAGGGAGCGGCAGCGGGTTCCGTCGAGGGCACCGACGGTCACCTGACCGACGGCGAGGGAGCAGGTCGCGAGGCAGATCGCGACGGGGGCGGCGAGGCGCATGGCAGCGGGAGATTCGATGGGTAGGGAAACGATGGGGGCCCGCGGCGCGACGTGCACTCCCCGGACATACGCCTCGAACTGCTGCCTTCCCCCGGCGCCAACACGGAATCCCGGAGGAATCCGCGCCGTCCCGGGATCGCCCCTTTCGAGAGCGCCCCGGCCGCGCTCGCTCCTTCCGCGCGGGCTCAGGCCGCGTCGAAGTACAGCTCGCCGCGCCGCGCGCGCACGACCACGCCGTGCTCGTCGCCGGGCTCGACCGCGAGCAGCACGTCCGAGAGCTTCGGCTCGATCTCGCGCTGGATGACGCGGCGCAGCTCGCGCGCGCCGGTCTCCGGGCGGAAGCCGCGGCCCGCGACCCAGCGCGCGACCGCCGGCGTGAAGCGCAGGCTCAGGCCGCGCCGCTCGGCGCGCGCCACGAGCTCGTCGAGCTTCTTCTGCGCCACGCGTTCCACCGTCTTCGGACCGAGCTCGTCGAACAGGACGATCTCGCCGATCCGGCCGAGGAACTCGGGCGCGAACGAGCGCGCCAGCGCGTCCTCGGTGATGACCTCCAGGCTCGCGCGGCCCAGCGTCGGCTCGGTGCCGAAGCCGACCGAGCGGCTGGCCGAGGTCATCTCCTCCGCGCCGCAGTTCGACGTCATGACGACGATCGTCCGCTCGAAGGAGACGCGGCGGCCCTTGCCGTCGGTCAGCGCGCCCTCTTCCAGGATCTGCAGCATCAGGTTGTGCAGCTTCGGGTGCGCCTTCTCGACCTCGTCGAAGAGCACCACGCACTCGGGCTGCTCGGCGACCGCGTCGGTCAGCTGCCCGCCGTCGTCGTGCCCGACGTAGCCCGGCGGCGAGCCGATGAGCTTGGCGTACTCGTGGGCCAGCGCGAACTCGGAGCAGTCGATCCGCACCAGCCCGTTCCGGCCGGCGTCCGCGAACAGGTGGGCCGCCATCCGCCGCGCGAGCTCGGTCTTGCCCGTGCCCGTCCGGCCCGGGAAGAGGAACGAGGCGATCGGCCTGCGGGATTCGCCCAGGCCCGCGGCGGCCGCCCGCACAGCGCGGACCACGGCAGAGATCGCGCGGGGCTGCCCGAGCACGTCCTGCTCCAGCGACGCGCCCAGGGTCCGGGCGACCCCGCGGAGCCGGGCGAGGAGCGCGTCGCGCGCGGCGTCCTCGAGCTCGTCGTCCTCGGCGGTCCGGGTGGCCGGCGCGGCGCCGCCGTCGACGGTCAGCCGCACCTCGTGGATGTCGAGCCCCGGGTTGACCTCCACGCAGAGCTGGTAGAGGAGGTCCTCGACCATCAACGGGTCGTCCGGGAAGAGCCGCTCGAGCCGGGCGTCGAGGTCGCCCCGGAACTCGGGCATGCAGGCCTCGATGACGAGCTTCCGGTACCCCGCGCGGCCGAGGCCCGGCCGCTCCCGGAGGGAGATCGCCCCTTCGTCCAGCGCGACGATCTGCACGAAGCAGTCGGCGAGGTCGAAGTAGCGGTAGAAGCTTCGCTCGGGTGCGGTGCCGGTCACGGTTCTGGCTCGTCGGAGGGGGGCCGGCGGCGCCGCGAAGGGGATGCGGTGCCGCGCCGAGCCGTCCGTCGGCGCACGCGGACACCGATCTTGACGGACGGACGCGCGAAGCCCGATGTGGCGCACGCCCCGGCGCCCGCGAGATCGGAAGCGAGACGCGGTGTGTGTCCAGCACAGGGACGGCTCCTAGACTTGAGCCCGACTCGCGCCATGCAGACAGAAGACGACGTCCGATTCCTCGCCAAGCTCGTACACCGCGGCCACCTCTCCCGACAGGAGGCGGAGCCGATGCTGCCCCGCCTCAAGGAGGGTGAGCTGCTCGATGACCTCCTGGTCGCCATCGCCGGATGGAACGACGAGGAGGTCGACAAGATGCGGCGCACGGACGCCGGTGAGCGCCCCGAGATCCCCGGCCACGAGGTGCTCGACATCCTCGGCGTCGGCGGCACCGCGGCCGTGTTCCGCGCCCGCGAGAAGCGCTCTGGCCGGCTCGTGGCGCTCAAGGTGCTGAACGACGAGTACGCGAAGGTCCGCGGCGAGGTCCAGGCCTTCGTCGACGAGGCGCGGCTCCTCAAGCGCCTGGAGCACCCCGGTCTCGTGAAGGGCTACGGGCCCGCCAAGGGCGACGGGATGCTGCTGTCCCGCATGGAGATCGTCGAGGGCAAGACGCTCCAGGAGTACCTCGACACCGGCCACCTGTTCGACGAGGACGTCGCGTTCCGGATCGCCCTGGAGGTCGCCGAGGTGCTCGCGTACATGGCCGGCGAGGGCCTCGTCCACCGCGACGTCAAGCCGGGCAACATCATGCTCAGCGATTCGGGGCGGGTGAAGCTGATCGACCTCGGGTTCACCGCCGCGCAGGACGAGCAGGACGCCGAGGGGAGCGCCCGCGGGACCGCCGAGTACCTCTCGCCCGAGCAGGCCGAGGGGGGCGCCTCCGCGGACATTCGCAGCGACATCTACTCCCTCGGCGTGACGCTCTACCAGCTCACGATCGGCAAGCTGCCCTTCGAGGGCGGCGACGAGGACGTGCTGCGCCAGCACGTCATGGAGAAGCTCTCCTCACCCGAGCTCAAGGGCCGCGGCCACTCCCCGCACCTGCACTACTTCATCGAGAAGATGATGTCGAAGGACGCGGAGCTCCGGTACCAGAGCTGGGAGGAGCTCACGGCCGACGTGCGGGAGCAGGTCGAGGGCCGCGCGAGCCTCGACTACAAGTCGACCGCCTCGTCGGCCCGCGGACGGGGCCGGGGGCGGGCCTCCAAGTCCTCCGGCCGCCAGCGACGGAACTGACGGCCGTGGGGGACGCCGGGCTGCAGGGCGTCGTGCCCTTCCGGTTCTCCTGCCACCGCTGCGGTCACTGCTGCACCGGGGGCGAGGGCCGGGTCTGGCTGGAGGCGGGGGAGGCCGAGCGCATGGCCGACGCGCTCGGGATGACGGTGGGGGCGTTCCACGACCTCCACGTCCGCACCGTCCCCGACCCCTCGCGGCCCGAGGGCGTGCGTGAGTCGCTCCGTGAGCGCGCCGACGGCGGCGGGGGCGGGCGCTGCACGCTGCTGGAGGGCTCCAACCACTGCTCGGTCTACGAAGAGCGCCCCGCGCACTGCCGGTCGTTCCCGTACTGGCCGGGCGTCCTCGGGACCGAGGACGGCTTCGAGGCCGCGCGGGCGACCTGCCCTGGAATCCGGGTCGAGCCCACGCGGGAGCAGCGCGAGGAGGCCTTCCGCCGCCTGGACGAGGTCTACCGCGAGCTCGGCGACCTCCTCGCTGCCGTCCGCCCCGTCTGCATCGCCCGCGGCGTGTGCTGCAAGTTCGAGGAGGCCGGCCACGACCTCTACGCGACCGCATTGGAGGCCGACTACGCGGCCGCGAAGCACCCCGAGGCGCCGCCGCCCGAGGCCCCCGGCCGGTGCCCGTACCACGTGGCCGGCCGCTGCACCGCGCGCGAAGGGCGGCCGCTCGGCTGCCGCACGTATTACTGCGACCCGACGCTCCAGGAGGCCCTGGAGGCGACCCACGAGCGGATCCTGGGAGAGATCCGGGCGATCGAGAGGGACGTCGGGTATCCCGCTACGTACGCCCCGTTCCCCGCGATGCTCGCCGACCGAGGCGTAGGCGAAGGCGGCGGCGGGGGTTAGGGACGGGACCGAAGGAGGCGAGGACGGGCTTGGACGAGGAACGGCGAGTCGACCGGGAAGACGCGCGGCGCGGGGGCGTCGGAGCCGGCATGACGCCGTGTTCCCCGGCCTCTCACCGGCGGGCCGGCTCGGCTCGCGCCGTGCTGCTCGTCGTCCTCGCCCTGGCGTCGGCCTCCGCGCTCGCGCTGGTCTCCGGGGCCCTCGATCCGCTCGTCGCGAAGCTGCAGGGCGTGGCGTCCGGTCCCGCGCCGGTGTCCGACGGCTCCGGCGATGCCGACGACGCGGACGCGCGGCAGGCCGCGCGCGCCGACTCGACGTCCCCGCCGCCCGTGGTGGACGCGCCCGCGGCCACGATCCAGGCGCCGAATCCGTACGACCAGAACGACCGCGCCGTCGCGGCCATGGACGCGGGCGACCTCGACAACGCCATCGCGCTCCTGGAGGAGGCGGTCGCCGCCCGGCCCGACGTCGAGGCGTTCGCGTTCAACCTCGGCGAGGCCTACCTGCGCCGGGCGCGCGGCGCGAGCACGGACGACCCCTCGGCGGCGATCGAGGACTTCGACCGCGCGATCGAGTGGACGAAGGACGAGGATCGCCGCTCGCGCATTGCCGCGCTGCGCGACCGCGCGCGGGTGATCGCCGAGACCGAGGCCGAGTTCGTCGTCCAGCCGACGCTCCACTTCACCTTCAAGTACGACGGCACCCGCGAGGACATCCTGGAGGGCGTCGAGCAGCTCAAGATCCTCCTGGAGGACACCTACCAGGAGTACGGCGACCTCTTCCGGCGCCGGCCCGTCGAGGCCGGCGAGGGGCGGATCGAGGTCGTGCTCTACCGCGCCCAGGGCTTCGACGCGGTGACGGGGCTCGGCGATTGGGCCGGTGGCATCTTCGACGGGACGATCCGCGTCCCCGTCGCGAACCTGCGCGACGCTCGCCGCCTCGACCGGATCCGCGACGTCCTGCGGCACGAGACCGCGCATGCGTTCGCCTACTCGATCGGCGGCTCGCGCGTCCCCGCGTGGCTCAACGAGGGCGTCGCCCAGTGGCTGGAGAATCCGGCCGAGCGCGGCCGCGACGTCCAGTACGCGCGGGCGTTCCTCGGCTCGCTCGAGGAGCCGCTGTTTCCGCTCTCGGAGATCACCGGCGGCCTGACCGGCTGGAGCGACAAGGCGGCGATCCGCCGCGCCTACGAGCAGGCGCTCGCGTTCACCGACTACCTCGTCCGCCAGTACGGGAGCGACCTCGTGTTCGAGATGGTCGCGGCGTGCAAGGACGGCGGCGCGGAGGGCGCGGCGGAGCATTTCCGGGCGCGGATCCTCGTCGACCTCGACGTCGTGCTCGGGGACTTCCGGGCGTCGCTGCGGGACTGAGATTGCTGCCCAGGCTGTGAGTCGGGGGCTGCAACCTCTCGGCGCGCCGGACGTCCAGTCCCCGTGGGGGAGCAGACGGTCTCGGACGGCGGCGCGCTCGACGCGATGGTGGAGGCCGCGGCCGGCGGGCGCGACCTGCTGCCCGCGGCCCGCGCGGCCGCGCTCGCCCAGGCGCTCGAGCGGCTCGGGCTCGACGTCGTGGCCCGGCTCGACGCCGGCTCGCTCGCCGCGCAGTGCGGCCTGACCGAGCGCCAGGCGACGCGGCTGACGGCTGCGTTCGCGCTCGGGCGTGCGGTCGAGCGGTCCGCGGCGGGGGAGCGGCCCGTTCTGCGCAGACCGGGCGACGTGGCGCGGTACCTGCGCCCTTTCGTCCGCGGGCTGGAGGTCGAGACGTTCCAGGTGCTCGCCCTCGACGCCCGCTACCGGCTGAAGGCGCGGGTGGAGGTCAGCCGCGGGACCCTCGACGCCGCCCCGGTCCACCCCCGCGAGGTGTACGCGCCCGCGCTCCGGCTGGCGGCGGCGGCGTTGATCGTGGCCCACAACCACCCCTCGGGCGATCCCGAACCGAGCCCCGCGGACGTCGCCGTGACCGAGCGCCTCGCGGGCGCCGGCCGGCTCGTCGGGGTGCCGCTCCTGGATCACGTCGTCCTCGGCGACGGCCGGTGGGTCTCTTTGAGGGAGAGGGGGCCGTGGCCGGGAGGGAACGGACGACAGGATCGCGTGAGCGGGTGAGGGGGGCGCGGTAACCTGTTGGGCCGCCGCGGCTAGGTCCCCTCTGTACCCCGCGGCTCCCGCCCGACTCGCGCACCCCCCCGTCGACCCCTTCATGGAGTTCCAGTACGCCCTGCGCTTCGAATCCGGAGAGCGCCGCGGCGAGGTCGTCCCCATCTCGGTCGTGACCGCCCGTGGCGGCTCCTTCACGATCGGCCGGAAGCCCGGCAACTCTCTCCAGGTGACCGACCCCTCGGTGTCCGGCAAGCACGCCGAGCTGGACGTCGACGGAGAGAGTGTGGGCATCCGCGACCTCGACAGCACGAACGGCACCCACGTGGGTGGCCGTCGCGTCCGCCAGGCCTCCCTCGCCCACGGGGACGACTTCGTCCTCGGCGCGGTCGAATTCCGGCTGCTCGACACGGCGCGCCCTGTGGACGACCTGCCCGCGTCGAACGGCGACCTCGTGCTGGAGACCGACCCGGCTCCTGCCATGGTCGGCGACGAGCTCGGCGCGACGCGCATCCAGCCGCGGGACGACGCGCTGGAGATCACGGCGGAGGACCTCGCGAGGTCTCGCCGCTCGTCCAAGCTCGGACCGATCGTCGTCGTCGTCCTGGCCGCCGTCGGAGGTGGCCTCTGGTGGTGGCTGAAGAAGGGCGACGGGGAGGGCGCTGGTGGCGGACGCCGTGGCGCGGCGGTCGCCGCGGTCTCGCCCCCGGCGGGCAACCTCCTGACCAAGGGCTACTCGTTCGAGGGCTCCTCCGTCTTCGAGGAGGGCAACGGCTGGGCGCCCGACGAGTCGCAGGCCGCTCGCTTCGACGGCTCGTCCGGCGCGCGCGTGAGCGGGCGCAGGGGCGCGCGGGCCGAGGTCTACCGCGGAGAGACCGCGCTCTTGACCTCGGACGCTGTCGCGGTCCCGTCCAACGCGCGCTCCCTGCGCGCGATGGCGAGCGTCGGTGGGACCGGCGCCGGCGAGGTCTCGCTCGGCCTCCGCTTCACGAGTCGCGACGGCGTCGCGAGCAGCACCGTCTGGTCCAGCCCGTTCACGATCGCCGCGGAGCCCGCGGACGAACCCTCCGTCGTCTCCGTCGTCGGCCTCGCGCCCGCCGGGATGGACGAGGTCGCCGTCCTCGTCCGCGGCGAGGGCGCCGGGGACGCGCGGCCGTCCGAGGACGACGAGTCGTCCGACGCGGTGCCCAGCGAGATCGACGTCGATGACGTCGCGCTCGTGCCGGCGCAGGACTCCGGGCTGGAGGCCGCGCGCCACGACGAGTGGAGCGTGACTCCGGTCGGTGGGGACGGCGGCGGCAGCGTCCGCGCCGTCGCTGTCAGCGCCCTGGATCAGCCGCTCGTCTCCTCGCTGCGCGTCCACACGACGGAGCGCGTCGTCGATCTCTCCGACCTGGCGATGTCCGGCGCGGACGGCTCGGTCAGTCTCACCGTGTCCAGCGCCGGCGAGGCCGCCCTGCGGGCCGAGCCCGTCCTGGTCCAGGCCGGCGTCGCGACGATGGGGCCCGAGGGCTTCGCCTCGCACGGGACGTCCTTCGAGCGGGCCGGCACGACCGACGTCCTCCTCGGCTCCAACGCGAGCCTCGTCCGGATCCACTTCGATCCGCCGGTCGACCTGACCGCGCGCCCCGCGGGTGAGCACGTCGTCGTGCGGGGCAAGGTGCCGGCCGGCGCCAAGATCCGGATCCAGGTCGAGTTCTCTGCCGAGCGCACGCGCGCCGAGCGACTCGCGCGCCAGGCCAAGGACGCGCGGAGCGCCGGCGACAGCGGCGCGTCGCTCCGGATCTGGTCCGAGCTGCTCGCGTCGGTGCCGTTCGAGCAGCGGCTCGTCGACCAGGCCGCGAACGAGCAGGCCGAGCTGATCGCAGAGGGCCGCGACGCGCTCAAGGCGCTCGCCCAGGAGGTCGAGCGCGCCCGCTTCTTCGGCCTCGCGGACCTCTTCCGCGAGAAGCTGGAGCGCGTGCGCGCGCTCGGCGCACAGTTCGAGGGCAGCGTGCTCGAGGAGTCCTGCGAGGCGCTCGCCGAACAGATCGAGAGTGAGCTGGTCGCACTCGACGCGGGCAAGGACCGCAACGAGCGGCTCCGGCTGGAGGCGGTCGAAGCGGTCCTGGAGCGACGCGGCGAGCAAGGCCTCGCCACGCGCGTCGGACGCTACAAGGACGGCGACCGAGAGGACGGTCAGCGAGAGGACAGCTGATGGCCAAGACCACGACAGGCGCCGACGTCGGCGCGCGCTCCGCGGTAGCGATCCGCGGCGCCTGGAAGGGGGGGACGTTCCACGTCTCCAACTACGCCGTCGGGGACAACCCCGCCGGTGACATCGCCTCGGGGTGGGCCGCGCTGCAGCCGGGCTTCAAGCTCGGCGCGACGCGCGTCGCCGCTTCGGGGCGCGACGTGAACGTCCGCTACACGCGGGTTCCCGAGGTCCCGGACTGGCAGCTCCGCAACCTGATGCGGTTCGAGGTCCAGGAGATCGGCGACCAGTCGGGGACCGAGGTCGCGTCCGACTTCAACCTGCTGCCCCGGCCGCCGGAGATCGACGGCGAGGACGTCGTGCTGCTCGCGATGGCGCGCGAGTCGCTCCTGGAGGAGCACGCCGACGGACTGGCCCGCGCCGGCGGGTCGCTCGACGCGTTCTCCCCCGCGGCGATCGGGCTCTTCAACGCCTTCACCCGCTACGGCGTCGTCCAGGACGACACCGTGCTGCTCGCGAACATCGGCCACGAGACGACGGACGTCGTGCTCGTGCGCGGCGGCGACCTCGTCTTCGCGCGGAACCTGTCGGGCGGCTCCAAGCTGTTCGACGACGCGCTCGTCCAGCGCCTCGGCGCCAGCGAGGCCCGCGCCGAGGAGATCAAGATCGACCACGTCGACCTGACGCCCGGCGCGCGCCACGGCACGCCCGAGGGCGAGAAGGCGACGCGCGCCGTGATGGCCGCCGCGGGACAGATCACGTCGCTGCTGCAGAGCGCGGTCATGTTCAGCAAGAGCCAGGTCAAGCTGTCCGGGCTCAAGGTCGACCGCGTGCTGCTGTGCGGCGGTGGCGCTGCGCTCAAGGGCCTGCCGGAGTACCTGTCCGCGGGCATGAACGTGCCGGTCGAGATATTCGACGCCTTCCGCGTCGTCGACACCTCTGCCCTCGCGCCCGAGGACGCGGATCTCCTCTCCGAGCACGAGCTGGAGTCCGTCGTCGCGCTCGGGATGGCCACCATGGCCTCGGATCCCGAGGCCTACTCCCTGGAGATCGTCCCCGACGCGGTCTCGCGGCGGCGCGCGTTCTTCGGCGGGACGCTGTGGCTCATCGCGGCGGCGGTCCTGGCCGTCGCCTACATGGGCTACCGGGTGACCCACCTCACGGCGAAGCTCGACCGGCTCCAGGGCGAGCAGCGCGGCCTCTCGTCGGTGATCGCGCGCGCGCGCGACATCCACGCGGAGACCGAGGAGCTCGTCGCCGAGAACGAACGCCTCGCCGAGCTGACGACGACGCTCCAGCACCTCGCCGGTTCGGGCGAGCAGATCGCGCGGACGATCATGCTGCTGGACGATGCGCTGCCGGCCGACTTCTGGATCACGCGCTTCGAGAGCTCGTTCGCGAGCGACCCCGAGCTCGGAGTCGAGCGCGGCGAGGAGATCCCGGTCCTCCAGATCGGCGGTCAGATCCGCGACGGGGTCCAGAGCGCGTCCACGCAGTTCGCCGAGATGGCGGCGGTCCTGGAGAACGGGCTGCCGAACGTCGCCATGAACCGGGGGCGCAACCAGAACACGTTCAGCGTCGACCTGACGATGTTCTACCTAGGCGACGTCGAGGAGCCCGAGGGCGAGGAGGACGAAGATGGATCTCGATGAGATCTGGCAGGGGAACAAGCGCTTCATCACCACGGTGGGCGCGGGCCTGCTCGTGTTCCTGATCGGCTCGCTCATCATCGGCGGGCTCTACTCGCCGGACATCAGGCGCGTCGAGCGCTCGAACAGCGCGAGCCGTCAGAAGCTGAGGACGGAGATGTACACCTCCGCGGATCGCACGCAGGCGCGGGACGAGAACGAGGAGCTGATCGCCCGCTACGAGCGAATCGCCTCGGTCACGGCCTTCCAGCCGCGACCCGAGTTCCGGATCGACCAGGGCGGCGTGGCGCCCCAGAACGTCTACTTCGCCGCCGTCGAGGCGGTCGAGGACCGCGTCACGGACCTCGCGAGCCGCAACCGCGCGTACCTGCCGGCCGGCCTCGACCTGGAGGAGTTCAAGACCCAGAACGTCGACGCGATCGAGCGCAGCCTCCACGCGATCGACCTCCTCGAGCGGGCCGTCGTGATGGCGATCGAGTCCGGCATCAAGCAGGTCAAGAGCGTCGAGATCCGCCTCGACCCGGCCTTCCGCTCGCGGCGCGGGCTCGGCGCGATCGAGAAGACGCAGGTCAAGATCGAGGTCGTCTCCGACCCCGACGCGGTCGCGCTCTGGATCGTGGCGTGCGAGACGCCCGCGGACGGTGGCAGCGAGAACTCCGTCCGGCGTCAGGCGCTCCCGATCGAGTCGATCGACGCCCGACGCACCGCGTCGAAGGCCGACGAGGTCAAGACGACCGTCACCTTCCTCGTCGTCCGCGTCAACGAGGTCGAGGACCCCGACGCGGAAGACGCGTGATCTCCGTTCCGCCCGTTCACCCCCGCACGCGACTCTCCCTCCGAACGTGATGCGCAAGGAGCTCATCTTCTTCATCGTCTTCGCCGCCCTCGTCGGGTGGCGCTTCAGCTTGCTGCAGTCGGACGGGCAAGGCCGCCGCGCCCGCCGCAACGCGGTGACGCCGAAGGACTACGTGGCGGCGACGCTGCCCGACGTCGACCTCGCGCTCGCCGACCCCGAGCGCGTTCTCGCGTTCGACCGCGACCTCTTCTCGCCGCCGTCGGCGACCGAGGCTCTGCCGGCGCTCTTCGTCGAACTTCCGCCGCTGGAGCCGCTCGGTGCGCTCGCCCCGCCGACCGGCTGGGGCCCGGTTCCGTCCCTCTACGGCAGCTTCCTGCGCCGCGCCGATCGGCCGGAGGGCGTCAGCGAGGTTCCGGGCCTCTTCGACGAGACGACGGATGAGATCGACGAAGAGGGCGGCTTCGACGCGGCTGACGCGGCCGAGGCCTTCGAGGAACTCGACGATGACCCCGACGCCCGCGCCGCGCAGATCGAGGGCCTCAAGAAGCAGTACGACTGGGTCTACACGAACGAATTCAAGTTCGGCCGGATCCAGAACGCGGACCGCTACCGCCTCTTCGAGGAGATCGATCCCGTCATCGAGCTCGTGCTCGTCGACCCGGTCACCGGCAAGCCGCAGTTCAACGGCGTGCCGATCAACTACGACGCGACCCAGCACAAGGGCGAGTTCGGGCTGGTCGACAACGCGCTCACCGAGGTCGAGCTGGGCTTCGTGAAGTTCGACGATCCGCTGCAGCCCTCGCAGTTCGAGCCGGCGCTGCAGTTCGCCAACCAGTGCCTCCTCCTGCGCAACGAGACCGTCCGGTCGCTGGAGGTCGCCGAGACGCTCTTCGCGCGCGCCCAGGACATCAACGTCCAGGACGATCCGCGGCCGCGGCTCGGGCTGGCGACGTGCTACCAGCTCGGATTCAGGATGCAGGACGCGTACGACGCGTACCGCGCGCTCCTGGAGTCGGGGCACGACACGAACGCCTCCGTTCACGCGCGCCTCGGCGTTCTCCTCACGCAGCTCCGGATGCCCGAGGCCGCCGAGGTCCAGTTCAAGGAGGGCCTGCGCGTCGAGCGCACGAACTGGGAGGGGCGCTACTGGTACGGGCGATTCCTGCTCCGGGACGGACGCGTCGACGAGGCGCTCCCGCATCTGCGCGAGGCCGTGCTGCGCGAACCGAAGGCGCCCGGAGATCGCGCGATCCGCGTGATGGTGCGCCTGGAGTACGCCGGCGCGCTCGTCTGGGCGGGTCAGATGACCGAGGCCTTCGAGGCGTTCGGCGTCGCGATCAGCGCCGACGAGGCGAACGAGATCGGGCAGCTCGAGGTGTGCGCCGCAGGCGCGCTCACGGCCGCGCGGTTCATGGACCTCGGGGAGGGGGGCATGAGCGGCGGCCCGGTCCCCGGAGGCGGCCCGGTGACGGGCGGATTCGAGGTCCTGCTCGCCGCGGGCCTGTTCGCCCTCGACCAGGGGGACGTCGCGCTCGCGGCCCAGACCCTCGGGCTCGCCGCGGACGCGGACCCCTTCCGTCGCTACGAGGCGATGCGTGCCCTCAGCCGCGTGGCCGAGGTCTCCGGCAACCCCGAGGACGCGCAGGCGTTCATCGACGAGGCGCTCCGCGGCAACCCCTCCGACGCCTGGTCGCTGTACCAGCGCGGCCGGCTCTCCGAGGCCGCCGGGGACGAGGCCGAAGCGCGGTCCGCGTACCGCGCTGCGCTCGACCTGGAGCTCGACCTCACGCCCGCGCTGGAGCGCATGGCGGCGCTCCTCCAGGTCGCCGAGGAGCACGAGGCGGCCGAGCGCTACTACGAGCGCGCGACGACGATCGACCCCGAGCGCGCCGTCGTCTGGTCCCGCCGCGGCTGGAACGCCCTCCAGCTGGGAGACCTCCCGCTCGCCGAGGAGTGCCTGCGCAAGGCGCGCCGGCTCCAGCCGTCGCTCGCCTCGGCGCGCGCCGGGCTCGCGTGGTGGTGGTACGCGTCGGGGGACTCGTCCGAGGCGATCACGCTCTTCAGCGAGATCGTCGACGACCGGCGCTCCGCGGGGGAGGACGACGCGCTGATGCTCTTCGCCGAGGCGCAGGGCGACCGCATCGCGGACCACGAGTCCAAGGAGGTCTGGACCGACCGCTTCGACCGGGCTCCGGGACGCGTCGGCAACGGGTGGACGCTCGATCAGGGTTTCGGGCCGCTCGTCGACCTGCGCGACGAGGCCGTCTACATCCAGGGACAGAACGACCGCGGAGGCCGCACGCGCGCCTTCCAGAAGCTACCGCCGGAGCGCTTCATCGCGTTCTCCGCGACGCTGACCGTCGGACCCGACGCCAAGGGCACGCGCTCCGGGCTCTTCATCGGGTCCGAACGATCCAAGTCCGGCGGCGAGTCGCAGATCACCGGCGAGATCGTGATCAGCCGCAGCAAGGACGGGATCCTCCAGGTGCGCGTCCAGAAGACCCAGGCGGACGACGAGGCGCGCTTCGAGGAGGTCGTCGGGCCGCGGTGGGACATCGGCCAGTCGATCGAGGTGTCGATCGAGCGGGTCGGGCGCGACCTCGACGCGACGTTCACGCTGTACGTCGACGGCGAGCCCGTCGCCGAGGGTCTCGAGTGTGACCGCCTTCTCTCGTCGCGCGTCGCCCTGCACTTCGGCGCCTTCGTCGAGGGCGAGGCCGGACGTCGCGCGGACCTGAAGATCGACGACGTGCGCGTCGTCCGACGCCGCTGATCCATGCACAGAATCGCATCCAACGCACGCGCCGGCTTCACTCTGGTCGAGATCCTCGCGGTCATCCTCATCATCGGCATCCTCGTTGCAGTGATCGTGCCCGCGCTCGGCAGCGGCCGGGAGGCCGTCCGGCTGAGCACGACGCGGACGCTGCTCGACCAGCTCTCGACCGAGATCGAGGCCTATGCGATGGACACGGGTGACTACCCGCCGTCGACGTTCCCGAAGAAGCTCGATCCCAAGCCGACGCGCACGAACATGGGGATCGAATCGCTCGTCATCGCGCTCTTCCCGGCGGACGGGAAGTACCAGGCGAGCTTCGAGGCGGACGATCGGCTGTGCAACACGGACGGGGACAACACCAAGACGTCGCACACGATCTACGAGAAGGCCGATGCCTTCGAGATCCGGGACGCCTGGGAGAACCCCATCGTCTACCTGCACCGGCGGGACTACGAGAAGGGCTGCTCGTACCTCACCTATCAGGAAGAGCTGGCGGACTTCATCGAGGAGAAGGTGACGGCCGCGACCAACCCGACGACCGGGTCCCCGTTCCGCAAGAAGACGTTCCAGCTCATCTCGGCCGGCCCGGACGGCAAGTTCGGGACCGGGGACGACGTCGGCAACTTCGACAAGGAATGACGCTTTGATCCGGGGATCGCGACGCAGGGACGGCGGTGCGCGGCGGGGCTTCACCCTCGTCGAGCTCCTGCTCGTCGTGACGATCCTCGGGATCGTCCTCGGCGTCGCCCTGGGCACGTTCGCGTCCTTCGACCCCGGCCGGCGCGCGGCGCGCGGGCTCATCGCGAACGCGCTCCGTCAGGCGCGTAACACCGCCATCTCGCGCGGCGCGCCTGCGCGCGTCATGTTCGACCCCGCGAGCGGTACGGCCCGCATCGAGGGCTTCACCGTCGCGGGCACCTGGCGCTTCGAGACCGAGTCGCTGGACGGAGCGCGCGGACTGGGCGGCCTTGCCGACGGGTTCCCGAACGAGTTCCTGTCCGAAGGATTCGTCGGGAAGGCGCTCGACCTCGACCTTGGCCCGCGCGGCGCGAAGGTGCGGGTCGACCTGTCCGAGGACCCGATCTTCGACCTGAGCCGTGGGCTGCGGCTGACCTTCGCGATCCGCCCCGCCTCGCTGGGGGACGCCGACGTGATCGACGTCGGCGGCGTCGTCGAGGCCGCGACCCGGCGCGACGGCTCGGTCTCGTTCAAGGTCGTCACGCGCCGGATCGACGAGCTCGGCCGCCCGGTCCAGGGCGAGGCGATCACGCTGCGGACGCCGCCCGGCGCCCTCGTCGCCGACAAGTGGACCAGCATCGAGCTGCGCTACGACCAGCGCCGGCTCGTCGCGATGGTCGACGGCGTCCCGGTCGCCGAGCGCGACGAGACGCGCCCGCTGTGGGAGATCGGCGGCGCGCTCCAGTTCGGCGGAGGGCGTCAGCGCTTCGCTGGCCGACTGGACGACGTCGTCCTGTCGGTCGTCCAGGTCGCCGACCCCGTCAAGCTGCCCAAGAGCGTGATCTTCGACGCGAAGACGCGCTTCGAGGTGCGGTTCGACGAGGGCGGTGCGCTCGATCCGGTGTTCCACGCGCGCCCTGTCGAGGTGCCGCTCCTGTTCGAGGACGGGTCCAGGGAGACCGTCTTCGTGCGCACGCTGGGAACGGTGGAGTCGTGAGGGATCCCCAGATACCCACACGGAGAGACCCGTCGGAAGGAGGGGAGAGATGAGACAGACCAAGCTCGCAAACCGGACGCGCCGCGGAGGATTCGTGCTGATCCTCGTGCTGTTCGTGCTCCTCGCGCTGTTCGCACTGACCGCGCCGTTCCTCGCCACGGCGCGCAACGCGGACGCCGCGAGCCACTTCGAGGCCAACGACGTCCAGGTCCGCCTCGCCCTCGACGGCGCGGGGCGCCACGCTCGCTACACGCTGGGAGGGACGCATCCCGCGCTCGACGAGACGCCGTACTTCGACAGCGAGGAGGAGCTCAGCGTCCGCGCCGAGTTCCCCAAGGACATGTTCGACGCCGCCGATCCGGACGGCGTCGCGTTCGGCATCGAGGCGACGGACGTCGCGGGGCTCATCGACATCAACTCGGCGTCGCCCCACGTGCTGTCGAACCTCCTCGGGACGACGGCGCGGCTCGGTGAGCCGATCGAGTCGGACGCGTCCTCCTTCCGCGTCAGCAACCCGGGTGCGTTCGCGCCCGAGTCGGTCATCTCGATCGACGGCGAGCTGATCCGCCTCGCGCCGCCCGACGAGGACGAGCGCCTGTCGCTCCAGGTCGCCGAGCGCGGCCTCGGCACCACCCAGGACGGAGAGGGCGTCTGGCAGACGACCGGCCCTGCGCCGCCGTCCACGCACGGCGTCGGCGCGTACGTCCTCGACCAGCGCACGTTCGCCCCTGCGATCTGGCGCACGCTCGGCCCGGACGGCGAGGCCCAGACCGTGGACACGCTGGAGGAACTCGCCGCCTCCGACCAGTTCTCGATGTCCAGCGGATTCGACGACGCGGCGCTGCTCTCGCTGCGCGGCAAGGCGTCGCCCGAGGCGTCCCTCGGCTCCGGCCCGGTCTGGCAGCGCTCGACCCGGCTCGTCGCTCCGCTCCAGGGCGGCGTCTCGATCGGGTTCGTGCCGGACACCTCGCGCTGGATGGGCATCGGCTCGACGGTGCGGATCAGCGACGGGGTCAACACCGAGCTGCGCGTCGTGACGCGCATCGGCCAGGGCGGGAACGTCTTCGTCGATCGCGTCTTCGACTTCGACTACGAGGCATTCCTGACCGAGATCGAGGTGATGGCCCGTCGGCCGGTCAACATCAACACCGCGCCTCCCCAGGTGCTGGTCGCGCTCGTCACGAACCTCAGCCTGCGCGGTCAGAACCACCGGATCGACGACGCCGAGGCCCGCAGCCTCGTCCAGGCGATCCTGGAGTCCCGCCCGTTCACCGGGCTGGAGGACTTCGTCGAGCGCATGGTGCTGCCCGCCGGCGGGATCGACGTGCTGCCGTCGGACGCGCCTTTCCTGCCGTCCGCGTTCGAGGACGACGCCTCGATCTTCGACGACCCGCGCGACGCGGTCGCCCTCTATCACAACGCGCTCAACGCGAACGACGCGCGCCTCGAGTTCTCGACGATGCCGTTCGCGTTCACCTCGCGCCAGGTGTTCGCGTTCGAGCTGAGGGCGAACGTCAGCGCGTCCAGCGGCATCGCGCGCGCCAGCGGCTACCGCGACCGCGTCGAGCTGATCGTCCCGCAGCGCCGCGAGCTCTTCCACCTCTTCACGCGCCAGGAAGACTTCGACGACATGCTGCGCCTGACGCGCGCCGCGCCCTACTGGCTCACCGGCCCGGAGACCACCGGGCGCTACGACGGCGGCGTGACGCCGCCCTCGCGGGCGACTCCGCACCTCGGCACGCTCAACGGTCGGGCGTTCATCCCCGGCATCAGCGAGCCGGTCGTCGACGACGACGGCAACCCGGTCCCGCCCGAGCGCGTGTACGCGTCGCGCCAGACGGACGCGTTCCTCCAGCTCGACCCGATCCGGCTCCAGGAGACGCAGTTCACGAACGGCCGGATGCTCCACTTCGACCAGGAGAGCCGGACGCTGGAGGGGCGCTACGTCCCCGACCAGATCGTCGAACGCGCGTCGAACGACGGCAAGGTCGGCTGGACGGGGCGGAACGGCCAGCAGATCGTCTCGCCGCTCACGTTCTCGATGTGGATGCGCCCCGAGGGCGCGGGCGACGGCACGCTGATGTCGATCGGCGACCGCACCCAGGACTCCGACCGCATCGTGCTCGGCATGTCCGGCGGCGACCTCGTCCTGCGCGTGCTCGACGGGATGGGGGACCACCGCGACACCGCCTTCGAGGAGGAGACGCGCTTCCGGTTCCCGATCGCGAGCGGCGCCGGCGTCCCGGGTCTCCCGGTCGGCGTCTGGAGCCACATCTCGATCGACGTCCGCGGCAACCGCCCCGACCAGATCGAGATGCTCGTCAACGGCAACGCGACCGGCGTCGAGCGCTTCGGCATGACGCGGCTGACGGCGCCGCTGGCCCCGGGCGGCGGCGCGATCGCCGTCGAGTCCACCGAGGGCTTCCCCGACGTCTGCGTCCTTCGGATCGGCGCGGAGCTGATCGAGGTGACGCGCGCCGGCGGGAACTCGTTCGACATCGTTCACAACGTGGCGGGTGAGCTCGCCGGCTTCGGCGGCCGCCTCTCGCGCGTCCGCTTCGACGTCGAGGGCTCGCTCACGCCGGCGCCGACGGCCCAGGCGCTCGCGGCCGTCTCCGGCAGCTACGCGGCGGGCACGCCGGTCATCCACTACGGCTACAGCCTGCCGCTGACCGAGAACGTGCCGAACGGCCAGAGTCAGCTCCCCGGTAACCTCGGCCCGTTCCGGGTCGCACGCTGCATGGGGCTGCCGGACGACAACTCGCTCGTCCCGGTCCAGGCGTCGGGGACGTTCGGCCCGTTCAACCTCGGCCGTGGCTGGGACAGCCAGCTCGTCGGGCCGCTGACGCTCGCCCTCGCGGACAACCCCGAGGCGGGTGCGGCGAACGTCGATGTGATGGAGGCGTTCGACCCGACCGGCGGCTACGCCGTCCTCTCCGGGCCGAGCTTCACGTTCGACGGCGGGGACCCGAACAACCCGTCCGGTGAGCAGATCGGCGGCGTCGAGATCATCCGGTACTCCGGCTACGACGCGAACACGCTCCAGGTCGTCGAGCGCGGGATCCAGCTCCAGGGGATCGCCGAGGCCGACCCCGACGTCATCGGCGGCGCGCGCGCATTCATCTTCGACTGGGACGTGCTGCTCCTCCTGGGGAACGAGACCTTCGACCCCGACACCGTGCTCGGCGCGTCGACCTTCTGCTTCCCGATCTCGATCTCGGTGCCGGGGGCGAGCGCCCTCAGCTACGCCGAGGCCGCGCCCGGCGCGTCGCAGTTCGCCCAGATCACGCGCCTCGACGACCCGGACCTGACGGAGTGGGTCCGCTACGACGAGGTCGACCTCAACAACAGCCAGCTCGTCCGCAGCGACGCGCTCGCGCTCCTGCGCGTGCACAACCTGCTCGACAACCTGACGGGCACGGACCTCCGCAGGCCCGGTCCCGGCGGTGGGGGTGGCCCGACCACTCCAGGCGGCAGCGGTGGCCCTGGCGGTCCAGGGGGCGTCGGCGGCACCGGCGGCGCGTCCGGCACGTCGACCTCCGGTTCGATCGTCGCTCCGCCCGTCGCCGAGCCCCTTGCGAGCACGTCGCCGAGCGCGCCGGTCGTCCCGGTGACGCGCCGACAGGCTGGCGCCGAGTGGGACCCGGTTCGCGGCGTCGATCCGAACCTCGACCTGCCGCTGTCGCAGGCGGTTGCGAGCCTCCTGCACTTCCGCGGCGTCCTCGGGACGCACACCGGCAGCCACCCCGCCGGGACCCCGGTCCTTCCCGTGGTCGAGATCGGGGTGAACGACCTGGACCTGGAGCAGGGGCGGCCCGGCGCGAAGGACCCCGTCTTCGTCGTCGACGGCACGCTCGGTGCCCTCGGCTACCCGGTGACGGTCCACCGCGCCCATATGCCCGCGGCCCAGCGCGCCATCCACAACTGGACGGCGACGCCCGGCGTGCTCGTGGCCAACGACGGCAGCACGGTCGAGGACACGCAGATCGGCTTCGACATCGTGGGGCGGTGCTACATCGGCTTCGAGGCGCCCGTCCTCGTCCCGACGACGCCTGGCACGGGTCCGGGCGGTCAGGCGAACGTGACCGACCCGCGCTTCCTCGGGCGACTCGTCAAGTTCCCGAGCGGCGAGCTCCCGCGGTCCGGGGCGACCGTCGCGGTCGGCAGTGGCGCCGGCGGTCAGCCGGACTTCGGCGTCGCGTCGTGCACGATCGACGAGGTGATCTTCGGCAACGCCGAGGCGAACCGCGGCTACGCCGGGACCCAGCCGCTCGCGCACGCCGCCGGCGGCGCGCTCTTGCTGGCGGCGCCGACCGGGGAGGGCGACCTGGCGTTCACCGTCGTTCCCAACTCGCTCCGCACCCCTGAGCGCACGATCTCGTTCACGCAGCCCGCGATCGGCCAGTACCCCCAGGACGGCGGGCTGGTGCGGATCGGCGAGGAGATCATCGCGTACGAGTCGTACCAGGCCGGCAGCGGCGTCTTCACCATCGCCGTCGACGGGCGAGGGATGCTCGGCACGCTGCCGCAGCCCCACGAGACCACCGAGGCGGTCCACTGGCTGGAGGGCTGGCAGGCGACGACGCTCGCCGCCGCCGTCGGGCCCGACGAGGCGGTCTTCCCGCTCGTCTCCACGGAGGGCTTCCCGTCCGAGGGCACCGCGCTCATCGGCCAGGAGCTGATCCACTACACGCGCGTCTTCGGCGGCGCCCTCGTGATGCCGCGCTCGTCGAACGAGCCCGGCGCCCGCGACGGCCTCGGCCCGGGCGTCTTCCGCGGCCGGTTCGGCACCGTCCCCGGCAGCTTCGCCCCCGGCACGCCGGTCGTGCTGTTCCCCGCGCGCTACTGGGACCGCTACGCCCCGCGCTTCGACGGGCCGGAGCTCAGCTACTTCGGCCTGCACGTCGACCAGCCCGGCGGCTGGTGGACCGGCGTGACCTGGGACTCGCAGCAGGCGAGCCTCGGCGGCGCAGAGATCGTCGTGCTGCAGCGCGTCGGCGACGTGCCGTGGGACGCCGACCCCGAGGACGAGCCGCGCCTGACGCTCCTGGAGGACGGGACCGCTGACGGCGACATGGTCCCGATCGGACTGCAGGGCGACCGGATCGAATGGCGCGTGTTCTCGCGGTATGCGCAGGGCGCGTTCGACCCCGAATTCGGCCTGCAGCACGGCTGGAAGCAGACGCCGCGCTTCGTGCGCCTCGGCGTGACCTACAGCGCGCCCGGCCGGGTGATCAGGAGCATGGAGCGATGAAGGCTCTCGCGCGCGGACGGCGGGCGGGCGTGACGCTCGTCGAGCTGATCCTGGCGACCGGCCTCGCGGCCATCGTCGTGACGGCGACGGTGACGATCGTCAACAGCACGCTGGAGCTGTGGACGCGCGGCGAGACCCTGCGCCAGGCGCGCGAGACGGGGACGGCCGTCCTGTCCCTCGTCGCGCGCGACCTGCGGCAGCTCCACGGCGGCGAGGAGGGCGACCTGGTCGTCGACTGGGAGCTGTTCGACGTCGAGCGCGACGGTGAGATCGAGCGCCTCTGGCCGCGCCTGCGCTTCGTGCGCGACGCTTCCCCGCGCGAGGTCGCTCGGATCGAGCGTCGCCGGCTCGCCTATGAAGCGCGCATCGCCCGCGACAAGCGACGCGCGGCACAGGGGGACGAGGCCACCGCCGAGGACGAGGCGCTCAGCGAGGAAGAGATCAGGAGCGCGCGCGGCGTGACGCTCGACGAGGTCGCGCTCGGCATGCTCGGCGCCGAGGACGTCGCGGCGACCGGGCTCGTCGAGGTCCTCTACGCGATCGTCCCCGAGGGCCCGAAGGGGGCCGAGCGCTACCTCGGCGTGCTCTACCGCGCCGAGCGCATCGACGAGCCGGACTCCCTCCCCGTGCTGCTCGGTGACGACGCGTTCGACCGCAAGGGCCTGCCGGACCTGACGCTCGCGCGCGAGGTCGCGCGGGGCGTGCTCTGGATGCGTCCGCTGTTCGCCACGCAGACGACCGTGCTCGGCGAGGACGGGTGGACGACCGGTGCGGGCGTCTCCACGGCCGCGACCTCGTGGGACGCCTGGCGCCGCGGCCGCCCGGACATCGACATCACCGAGTGGAACGAGCCCTCGCCCGGCATGCCCCGCCGCGGCGCGCGGCCGATCCTGCCGCGCAGGGTCCTCGTCGAGCTGGAGATCCAGCGCCCTCAGGACCGCGAGCGTGCGCCGCGGCTGCTCGAGACCGCCGACGAGGGCGCGACGACGCTCGTCGTGACCTCGGGACAGCCCCTGGTCCGGCACGTCGGGGCCCACGTCCTCGTCGCCGGCGAGTGGTTGGGTGTCACGGCCGTCCGCGGGGATCGAATCACCGTCCGCCGCGGGGAACGCGGCACGGCCCGGCGCACGCTGAAGGAGGACGAGCCCGTCCTCTTCGGCGAGTCGATCGTCATCGACGTGCCGGTGCCGCTGCACGAGGACGACTGGCGCCTGATCGCGGACGGGGAGGACGACGGATGATCCGAAGAACACCTCGCCGCGATCCCGCGGCGCACGCCCATGAGGCCGGTTTCACGCTGATGGAGGTCCTGCTGGCGGCGGGGCTCCTCGCGCTGGGGATGTCGATGATCCTCGGCGTGTTCAACTTCGGTTCGGCGCTGTCGCGCACGGCCGAGCTGCGTGCGCTCTCGGCCAGCACGGTCGAGGCGCTCGTGAACGATCTGGAGGGGTCCCTGTTCGTCCTCGCGGACGACGGGACCGTCGGCGAGCCGCGGCCGATTCGGGATCGGGAGGTCCCTGGGCGCCCCGGCGTCCTCTACTCGGTCGTTGCGACCGGGAACCCCGACTCCGTCGACCCCGCCTCAGGCGGGCTCCCCGGCGAGTACTTCGTCGACATCGAGGTCCGCTGGCAGTCCGCCGGCGTGAAGCGGACCGCCACGTGGACCACGATCATGCTCCGCGAGGTGCCCTTCGGCGCGCGGATGCGACAGAGGTTCCTGCGCCCGAGCACGAATCCGACGAAGGTCGAGACCCCCTGAGGTCTCCGCGAGAAGAATGGAAAGGCAGCGAGCGACCGGGCCGATGCGCCCCGAGGGAACGATGGCGGACCAGCGAATCGACCAGAGCGTGATGACTCACCCCAGGGCCCACAGCAGAGCTGTCTTCTGGGACCGCCTGGTCCTTGCAGCGGTGGCGTGTTTCGCGGTCGTGGCCGCGCTCACATCCGCGCGGCCCGCGGCGGCCCAGGAGCGCCCGCTCCTCGACCCCGCGACCGGGCAGACCCTGCGCTTCCAGGTGCCGCCGCCCCCGTCGCCCGAGGAGGTCCTGCTCCTGCAGCTCCGTGATGGCTCGGTGCGGTGGGGCTCGATCGTCGCTCACGACCCCGAGCTGATCGACTTCACGCTGCTGTCCAACGGAGGTCAGGCCCGCGTCCCGTGGACGCTCCTCGACCCGCGCCAGGCGGAAGAGCTCCGGAACAAGTTCGGCTACGTCGAGATCGAGGCCGAGGAGGCGCTCGTCGACGCCGAGCGCCTCGTCCTCGCCGGCGGCGGTGTCGTCGAGGGCGTGATCGTCTCGCGCGAGGGCGACTCCTTCCTCGTCAAGACCGACGGCAACCTCCAGATGGTGCCGAAGCGCCGCGTCTCGAGCGTCGAGTCCGGCGTGCGGCTCCCCGCGCTCGACGTCTACTCGCGCGAGGAGCTCTACGGGCTCTACCTCGCCGAGGCTGATCCGGCGTCCGCCGACTCGCAGCTCGCGCTGGCGCGCAGGTGCGAGAGCATCCTCGACTTCGTGCACGCGGTCGTGCACTTCGAGAAGGCGCTGGAGCTCGGGCTCTCCGTCGACGTCGACAAGGTCACGGGCATGCTGGCGCGCGCGCGCATCAAGGCCCAGAACCAGGAGCAGCTCGAGTATCTGCGCGAGGCCGACCGCCTGCGCAAGCGCAAGCGCTTCGACGACGCCCTCGCGATGCTGGAGGCGTTCCAGCAGACGTTCCCGAACAGTTCGCTGCTGGAGGACTCGCGCAAGCAGAAGACGCGCCTCCTGAAGGCGCGCGACGCCGCGGGCAAGGAGCTCGTACGGTCCCGGTGGAAGTACTGGGCGCGCAAGCTCACGCGGGCCAAGGCGCTCGACGACAACTTCGAGGCCTCGCGGACCTGGGCCGTCGAGCAGGCGAGCGAGGAGATCCAGGCCAAGGTCCTCGGCGACGTCCAGAAGAAGATCACCGCCGCTGCGACGACCGAGGACGTCCGTCAGCTCTGGGAGGCGCGTGACCGCGGCCGGTACACCTCGACCACCTACAGCACCGGCACCTGGCTGCTCGGCGAGGGCCGCGCGCAGGCCGGCGGCGAGGAGGAGGAGACCGCCGCGGAGGCCGTCAGCCAGGTCGACGAGGAGCGCAAGGCGATCGAGGAGAAGATCAAGCGCTACCTCGACAACCAGCGCATCGCGCGCCGCAACCAGGCGGCGCAGGACGAGGAGGACGCCGCGCAGACGTTCTGGGAGACCTGGTCCCGGACCGACCGCGGGTCGTGGCTGCTCGCGTACTACGTCGAGGAGGCAGGCGACTTCGACGTCCGTCCGCGGCCTCGCCTGCGACCCTGCCGGACCTGCGCCGGCCAGGGCGCGATCGAGCTCCTCGTGACCGGCGCGGTGCCCAAGGGGGGCGCGGCGTCCGTCGCTCTCTGCCCGACGTGCCGCGGCGTCAAGGTCGTGCGCTCCGTCTACTTCCGATGATCCAGCTCCGCCGCGCGGCTGCCGCGCTCCCCGTCGTCCTCGCGGTCGCCTGTACGTCCCCGGCGAACCGGCCGGTCTCCGACTCCGCGCGCCCGATCGCGGCTCCGGCCCGGCCCGAGCCGGCGGCTCCCGATGCGGCGCGGCCCGCTCCGAACCAACCCGCCTCGGCCGGGGAGTCGACGGCGGAGTCGGGTGCCGCGGGGTCGCGGAGCGACGACGACGTCGCGCGCTCCACGCCCGCGGCGCCGAACGTCGAGCCCGCGCGCTCGGCGCCGTCCGACGTGGACGACGTCGCCGTCTCCTGGCCGCGCTCGGTGGACGGGACCGCGGACGTGACGATCGCGCGCGTGGCCGGCCAGGACGTGCCGCTCGGAGAGTTCGTCAAGAAGTGGATGCTGCGCTACCCCGAGGACGTCCGCGGCCTCCTCGACGACATCGTCCTGTCGCGGATCGTGCTCATGGAGTCGGCCACGCTCGGCCTCCAGCCGCCGCCCCAGGAGGTCGACGGGACCGTGCGCCGGCGTCTGGAGCTGCTCGACCGCCAGGCCAAGGCAGCGGGCGCCCCGGACCTGGAGACCTTCATCCAGGCGCGACTCGGGTTCGAGCCGCGGGTGTTCGTGCAGCACCTGGAGGAGGAGTCCGCGATCGACATCCTCGCGCCGCGCTGCGTGCGCGCGTGGCTGATGTCCAACGAGCGCCGCGAGGTCCGCGCGATCACCGTCGCCGACCAGGCGGGGATCGACGCCGTCCAGGCGCGCCTGGCGCGCGGGGACGACTTCGAGGAGGTCGCGAAGGAGCTCTCGACCGACGCGTCCAAGGAGCAGGGCGGGCGCGTCCCGCCGCTCGTGCGCGGGGACAGCACGCTCGCGCGCACGGCGTTCGCGGGCGAGGTCGGCCTCGTGTCGGGTCCGGTCCGCGAGGGGGACACGTACCTCTTCGTCCTCGTCGTTGCCGCTCCGGACGTCGTCGAGGGAACGTGGGAGGAGATCGGTGACCGGGTCGAGGCCAGCCTGACGGAGCAGGAGGTCGAGGATCCGGAGTTCTGGCAGTGGAAGGAGGCGATGTCCGCGCGCTACGACGTCGACATCGAGCCCTTCCTGGAGCTGGTCCGCTGATTCGTTTGCATTGGCCCCCTCCGATCGCCAACCTCCGGCCATGGACGAGGCGATGCTGGGCGAGGACCTCGATCGAATCGACGAGCTGGCGCACGACTCCGACGCGGACGTGACCGAGGTCGCGGACGAGGCCCCTGAGAGGGGTCCGGAGGAGGACCCGGAGACGGATCTCGCGGAGCGCCCGGAGGAGGCCTCGGACGACGCGTCCCCCGACGCCGAAGCGGACGAGGACGAGGACGAGTCGAGCAAGTGCCCGGGGCCCGGCGCCGACCTCAGCGATGACCAGATCGTGGAGCGGATCGTCGCGCTCCTCTTCGCGTCGCCCGACCCGCTCTCCGTCGGCAAGCTCGTGGGGCTCCTGGAGCGCCCTCCGGCCGCGCGTGTGCGCGCGGCGCTGGAGCGCGTCGGCCAGGAGCTCGAGGCCGGCCCCATGCCCCTCCAGCTCCGCGGCCTTCGCGGCGGGTACACCCTGATGACGGTGCCCGAGATGGGGGAGGTCGTCGGTCGCCTCGCGCGCGGGCCCGCCGTCGAGCGGATCAGCCCGGCGGCCCTGGAGACCCTCTCGATCGTCGCCTATCGCCAGCCGGTGACGAAGGCCGAGATCGAGGCCATCCGCGGCGTCCAGGCGGGGCCGATCCTGCGCTCCCTCGTGGACCGGGGCCTCGTCCGGATCACGGGACGGGCCGACGTCCCCGGACACCCGCTCCAGTACGGGACCACGAAGGAGTTCCTGGACCGGTTCGGGCTGATGGGCCTGGACGACCTCCCGAGGGACGCCGAGCTCGCCAAGGACTGACGGCGGGGCCCCGTCTCCGGTCGACCTCGCGCTTGCCAGGCCGTCGCTTGCCACCCCTCGGAGGCGGCCCGTAGACTCTTGCGCCGCTCTTCGGGCCGCGACCGGCCGTCTTCCGGCCTCAGAGGTCCCTCCGAGCCGTTCCTCGACACGTTCCCATGTCCCACAAGTCCCAGAAGGCGGAAGAAACGCCCGCTGCCGCCCACGAGCACGACGACGACCTGATCGTCGTCCCGAAGGGGCAGAGCCGCCTGCGCTACCTGGCGACGATCGGTCTCGTGCTCTTCCTGCTCGTGATCTTCGTCGTCGCCGACCTGTTCCAGTCGTCCATGACGGGCGGCGGCGGCCGCAAGGACGAGGTGTACATCGCCTGGAAGGACCCGGTCGACGGTTCGGACAACCAGGTGCTGGCGTCCGAGTTCTTCGAGACGGCTCGCCTGCTCAAGATGTTCACGAGCTTCCGGCTCTACTTCCCGGACAGCCTCGTGTACGGCGAGCCCGACCCGAACCGCTCGTCGCGCATGGAGGCGAGCGAGGAGGACGTCGCCTCGTTCTTCATCTACGAGGACATGGCGCGGGACGCGGGGATCGCGGTCTCGCAGGCCGAGCACGTCGACCTGCTCCGAGCCACCTTCGGCGACTCCGCGCGCCTGCGCGCCTCGGCCCAGCAGGCGCGGATGACGACCGCCCAGCTGGAGGACGCGATCCGTCGCGTTGCGCGCGTCATGAAGCTGCGCGACCTGATGATGGGGGCGACGTCGATCCCGGACGCGGACCAGGTGGTCGCGGACTGGCAGGACCAGCACCCCGAGTACAAGTTCCAGATCGCGAGCGTGAAGCGCGACAACTTCGTCGACCAGGCGAAGACCGAGATCATCGACGACGAGGCGCTGCTCACGTGGTTCCGCGAGCGTCCGCAGTTCGAGCAGGAGAAGCTCTACACGGAGCCGCGGGTCGTCCCCGAGGTCCTGTACGTGCCGCTCGGTGACGGCGCTGAGTTCGACTCGACCAGGCTGGTCGAGGCGTACCCCGCCCCCGACGGCGTCGACCTGGACGAGCAGGCGCGGAACTACCACCGCCAGTTCATGACCTTCCGCTTCCGCGTCCCCGAGGACGAGCAGGAGCAGGAGGAGACCGCCGAGGGTGACGACGAGTCCGTCCCCGCGCCGAAGAAGCTCTTCTACGACTTCGAGGAGATCGAGGAGCAGGTCCGCCGCGAGGCGCCGATCCACGCGGCCTTCGTCGCCTTCCAGACCGACCTCCAGGACCGCGTCACCGCGGGTGAGGAGATCGACCTCGCGGCCGAGGCCGAGCGCCTCGGGCTGCAGCGGGGCACCGGGCCCGAGGAGGGCTACACGCGCGAGGAGATCGCCGAGGTCGAGGGCTGGGGCAGTCCCAGCATCGCCGGCCAGCTCATCTTCAGCGTCGAGGGCACGATCCTCCCGCGCGTCGTCGTCAGTGAGAACTCGATGGCCGTCGCGCGCGTGACGACCAAGAAGGACCGCGAGGAGCCGCCGTTCGCCGACATCCGCGAAGAGGTGGCCGACATGTGGGCGCAGGAGCGCGCGTCCGAGCTCGCGGTCGAGGCGCTGGAGAACGTCCGCGCCGTTCTGGCCGTGAAGCCGGAGGAGACCGAGCTCGCCGAGTGGAACCCCGAGGTCGACGTCGAGGCGTTCCAGAAGCTCGTCGCAGAGGCGGAGTACGGCTTCTACGACCGCCCGTGGCTCGAGCGGTTCTCCGTGCCGGACGACGACTTCGCGAAGGCGTCGCCCGCCGATCAGTACGTCCGGACGACCGCGACGCTCTTCGAGCTCGAAGCGGGCCAGCTCGCGCCCCCGGGCGCAAGCCGCGACGGCACGGAGGCCTTCCTCGTCCGCTTCGACGGCGAGCGCAAGAAGGACGCGAGCGAGATCGACGCCCAGACGCTCCTCCAGATGCGCCAGCAGGCGCGGATGGAGGACCGCCGCGCGTTCGGCGCCAAGGTCTTCCTGGGCGACAGCCCGTGGATCGTCGAGCGGACCCAGCTCGCCTTCCCCGAGCGCGACCGGCGGGACGCCGAGCGCGCAGCCGAGGAGGCCGAGAGCGAGGCCGCCGACGGCGCGTCCGAGGACGAGGCCGGCGAGGGCGAGCAGGCCGGCTGACGCGGCGCACGCCGGGGCCCGTGTTCGGACGTCGACGACGGGCCGCTCCGCCCGAGGACTGGTTCACCTGTCCGGTGTGCGGGGCCGTCGTGCTGATCGGCGCGCGCTCGTGCAAGGAGTGCGGCGCGGACGAGACGACCGGCTGGTCGGAGGCGACCGTCTACGACGACCTCGACCTGCCGGAGCCGGACGGGCCAGAGATCCCCGACACGTTCGAGGAGTTCACGCGGATGGCCCATCCGCGGAAGAGGCTGCCGCTCTGGGTCGCGCTCGGCGTGTTCGTCCTGGCGATCGCGCTGATCCTCGCGAACGCCATTCTCGGCGCGCTCGCGCCCGTGTGACTCAGGCGCGCGTGAAGAGGACCTGGAAGACCGTGCCGCCGCCCTGACGGGGGAGGGCGCGCACCTGGGCCTTCATCGCCTTCGCCTGGAGCGCGACGAGGTGCAGGCCAAGGCCTGTGCCCTTCGTGCTGCGGGTCTGCTCGTCGCCGAGGCGCAGGAAGGCCTGGAAGATCTTCTCGCGGTCCTCCTCGGGGATGCCGGGGCCGCGGTCGAGGACCTCCAGCAGCACGCGACCCTTCCGGCTCATGCGCGTGCGCACGAGGAGGGGCTCGTTCGCGTGTCCGTTGCCGTTCGATCCGTTCGAACCGCTCCCGTTGCGCACGCCGTCGCCTCCGGCGACGGCGACCGGCGCGTACTTCCGGGCGTTCTCGACGAGGTTCGTCAGGACGACGTGGACGCCCTCGTGGAGGAGGAGGACCTTCGGCAGGTCGCGCGTCAGCTCGAACCGGATGTCGTCGGCCGCGCCGCCCCCGACCATCTCCAGGCCCGGGCGGAGCTGCTCGACCTCGGAGTTCAGGTCGCCGCCGTGCGGCGTGTGGTCGGCGTCGGACAGCTTGCGCCGCAAGAGGACGCGGTCGACGAGCCCGTCGAGGCGGTCGGACTCGTGGACGATCCGCTGCAGGTACTCGCCGCGCCGCTTCTCGTCCTGGATCCAGCCGTCGCTGAGCATCTCGCCGTAGAGCTTCACGGCGGCGATCGGCGTGCGGAGCTCGTGGGTCACCGACGCCACGAAGTTGCGCGTGCGCTCGGCCTCGACGCGGCTGCGGCGGATGCTGGACAGCAGGAGGCGGATCCCGATGGCCATCGAGATCGTCAGCACGAGCGCCACGCCGCCGAACCACGCGTTCTGCTCGCCGAACTCACGCCGAAGGACGCCCTTGTCCCCGACCACGACCCCGTTGCCGCGCTTGGCCGCCTCCGGCCACTCGTGCAGCAGGGCGTCGAGCGGGCCCAGCACGTTCGCGAACGCGTAGTGCATGTCGAGGTCGTTGTCCCTCGGCTCGCCCGGCGGTGCGAAGCGGAGCGACCGGTCGAGCACGCGGATCGCCTCCTGCTTCGGCAGGCGGACGAAGAGCCACTCGGGATCGAGGACGACGCCCTGGACGATGAGCACATCCGTATTCACGGTGTCCATGCACATCGGCAGGTTCATGTCCCGCAGCCCCTCCATGACCACCTCGCGGTAGGCGATGACCCACGGGAGCTGCTGCTGACCGGCCTCGATCACGCGGATCTCGAGGTACTTGACGTGGAAGTCCCTCTGGATGTCGCCGATCAGCGTCGGCTCGTTCTCCAGCGCGGTGCGGCACGCGCTCTCCTGGTCGCCGACGAGGTTCAGGATCGCGCTGCGGAGCTGCCGTCGCCGGACCTCGCCCCAGCCATCCTCCTCCTCGCGCGCGTTGAAGAGCGAATCGCGCGCCGGCATGATGTCGAACGGATCCGCGTCGACGAACTCCTCGCGGACGATGTCCCGGATGAACTGCTCGATCGGGTCGTTGTTCTCGGGCGGAACCTCGCCGATCGACGACTGCGTGCCGCGCAGGACGGTGATCGGCGCCGGCTCCGCAGACTCGGGGCCCGTCGCGCGGACCGAGAACCAACCGAGCACGCCCGGTGGCCGCTGGCTCAGCGCGAGCGGTGAGGCGTGCCGCAGGAGTTCGCCGCTCTCTTCCGAGAAGTACTCGGCCTCGAAGTGCTCGAACGGCAGGTCGTGCTGACGCGCGAGCAGCTCACGGACGCGCCGCGAGCACGAGAGTGCGAGGCGCTCGGCGGCGTCCTCGCACTTCCTCGGGATCTCGTCGAGCTGTCGCTCCTGGTCGGTGCGGAGCTGACGCCAGAGCAGGCCGCCGAAGACGACAGCCGGCAGCACGACCAGGAGGACGTAGAGGAAGAGCGCGGTGCGCGCCGACGAGAGTCGGGGCAGATACTTCGCGATCCACCGGTTCACGGCTGCCTGACCGTCACACGTCCCGGCGGTCCGCCGTTAGGCGTACCACCTGTAGCCCTTGCCGCGGACCGTCTGGATGAGCTGCGGCTTGCTCGGCTCGGGCTCGACCTTGCGCCGCAGCCCGACGATGTGGATGTCCACCGTGCGCGTCTCGACGTTGGCGCTCTGGTACTCCCACACGTCGAGCAGGAGGTCCTCGCGCGTCACGACGCGGTCGTTGTGCTGGATCAGGTAGCTCAGGATGTCGCCCTCGCGGGGCGTGAGCTGGATCGTCGTGCCGTCGCGATGCACCTCGAGGCGCGCGAGGTCGACCTTGATGTCGCCGGGCAGCTCCAGGAGCTGCGGCGGCGCGGCCTCGATGTTCGCGCGGCGGAACTGGGCCTCGACGCGCGCGAGCAGCTCGCGCGGCGAGAACGGCTTCTTCATGTAGTCGTCCGCGCCGGCCTCGAAGCCGCGCACGAGGTCCTCCTCGTCCGCGAGCGCGGTCAGCACGAGCACGCGCACCATGTGGTTGTCCGCGCGGAGCTTCTTGAGGACGTCGATCCCGCTCTGCCCGGGCAGCATCAGGTCGAGGACGATCAGGTCGAAGGGCCCCTTCTGGGCGGCCTCCAGGGCCGCGATCCCGTCGTGGACCAGGGTCACGTCGAAGCCCGCGTGCTCGATGGCGTCGCGGATCCCGATGGCCAGGGCCTCTTCGTCCTCGACGACGAGGACGCGCCTCGTGTTGGCGGCGGTCTCTTGGGCGTTCGCTTCCGGTGTCATGTCAGTTGGCTCAGTCTTCCAGGCGCCACCCCCGACTCTAACGTCGGGCGGGAGGGGACCCTACGGATCCAATCGCCTGCGATGAGCGGCGATCGTGCGCCTCATCAGGATTCGATCCTCCGGGGCGCTGGACGTAAGGGATTCTTCGTGGATCCCGCCGCGCAGTTGCGTCAGCGGGCCTCCAGGGCCGCCTGGCCGGACAGGAGCCCCGCCTCGGCGAGGGCCTCGCGCTCCGCGTCCGTGAGCCTCAGGTAGTCCTCGCGCCGGAGGGGACCCTCTCCCAGGAGCGGGCGGTCGCCCTCGACGCGACCCGCCGCCGCGTTGGACGCGGCCAGCCGGAGCCGCAGGTTGGCGGTGTCGACGCCGGCATCCCTTGCGATCTGGTACGCCAGGCGGAACTGGGTCACGGCCTGCGCCGGCGTCCCGCCGGCGAGATGGTCCTCGCCGAACCGCACGCAGGACGCGTTGAAGAACGCGTCGGACAGAGCGTCGTCGCCCGCTTCCTTCGCGCGCTTGCGGGCCTGGGCCAACGAATTCGCGTCGAGCACGTCGACGGCGCGGCCGTCCATCGCTTCGGTCCAGTGCAGGACGAGCGGGCGGACGCCGTCGATCCGCCCCTCCAGCATCTCCTCGATCGCGACGGTGCGCAGGAACGCCGGGTCGTCGAGGCCGCGCTCGACGAGGTCCTTCAACGCATCCTCGACCTCATCGGCCTCGCGGCGGTCGCAGCCGAGTCGCACGAGGTTCCGCAGGAGCCCCGGGTTGCCCGCGTCGAGGGCGCGCGCGCGCAGGAAGCGATCGCGCGCCTCGGCGAAGCGCCCGTCGCGCGCCTCCAGCACGCCGCTGTTCAGGAGCCCCGCGAAGCTGAACGGCCGGATGTCCAGCCACGCCTGCAGGTTCGCCCGCTGGTCGTCGAGCGGCGCGGACGTGCGACGCAGCAGGAGCGCGCGCTGCTCCAGGACCGCCGGGCTGTCCGGGCGCGCGACGCGGGCGCGCTCCAGGATCGGCCCCAGCGCGACCGCGTCGATCTTCTCGCGTCCGTCCTCCAGCACCGTCCGGGTCGAGCGCACCTCGGACAGCGCCTCGCCGTACTCCAGGTACGAGAGGGCGCGCGGGACGAGGAGCGCGATCGCGACGAGCGCGATCCCGGGGCCGAGTCGGTCCTGGACGGGCCGCCGGACGCGCGCGCCGATCGGCGCGGTGACCGCGCCGAGCACGACGAAGGCGATGAGCGGAGACAGCGGCCCGTAGAGCAGGTTCGCGTTGACCGCCGCGTTCGCCAGCACCGCAACGGCGGCGAACCCGAAGTCGCGGCTCGTGCCGTCCTCCGCCCGCAGGACGTGCCGGAGGGCGCGATAGAGCGCGACGAGCAGGAAGAGCGCGAACGCGAGGCCGCCGAGCACGCCGTACTCGGCGAACGGCGTCAGCCAGTCGCTGTGCGCGTGCTCGACCTCGATCGGGGTCGTCTCGCGCCGGCCGAACGACGTGAGCTCCAGCTCCGCCGGATCGCGGTACGGCGGGAAGCCGGCCTGGAACTGGCCGGGCCCGAGCCCGAGCGCGGCGTGGTCCTCCACGACGGCGGGCAGACGCGCCCAGGTCATCCGGCGGAACGCGATGCCGCCGGTCGTGGTCGGAGCGTCCACGGTCGGGGCCTCGACGGCCTCGCTCGCCGGCGCGCCGTCGGCGTCGGCGTCGGCGGGGGCTCCGTCCTTCGTGAACGTGGTGCGGGCCCCGACCGCGACGAGAGCGATCAGCGCTGCGATCAGGAGCAGGCGCACGCGGCGCGCCACCGCGACCCGCGCCTCGCCGCGGGTCGCGACGAGCCCGACGAGGCCGGCGCCGAGCGCCGCGCCGAGCCCGAGCACGCCCGCGAAGACGGGCACCGCGCCCGCGTAGGCCGCGAACCCGCCGAGCGCCAGGAGCGCGAGGACGGCCAGCGGCCCGGACCCCGCGAGGAACGCGCCCGCCCCGAGCACCGCGCCCGGCAGCGCAGCCTCCGACAGGTCGCCCGTGTTCCCGAGGACGCCGGTCCACAGCGGCGAGAAGGGCGTCGACGCCAGCAGGAGCAGCGCGACGAGCGGCGCCCCGCGCGCCACGACCGCGCGGCCGCGCTCGCCGAGCGAGGCGCCGGCGACGGTCCAGCCGAACGCGGCCGCGAGCGAGAGCACGGCCCGCCACGCCCCGAACGTGTCCGTGACGCGCTCGGTCTGAAAGGTCGCGAACGCGAAGAGCACGACGAGGGCGGACAGCCCCGCCGCGTCCCCGCCGCGGCCCCGGAGCGTCGCCAGCGCGAGGGCGGGCAGGGCCGCCAGGGCGATCGCCGCCACGCCGATCGAGACGGTGTCCGGCGCGTCCGCGAACGGGCTCGCCGATCCGGGGATCGCGAGCGCGGCGAACGGCAGCAGGACGAGCCATCCCGCGAGCGCGTCGAGGGCGGGGGAGTCGTCTTCGTCGGGCTCCTGGTCGGACATGGGCGCGGGTCGGTCCGACCCGGGGCACGCAGGATCGCCTCGCGCGGGGCGAATCTCAAGCGCCGCCGGGTGCACCCGGCCTCCGCCGCGGCCATGATTCGCGCATGGTCGCCTTCCGGTTCCTCGCCCTGCTCACGGTCGGGTTCGTTCTCCTCAGCCTGATCTTCCTGCTGAGCGCGTCCCACGGCCGCCTGGAGCGGGAGCAGTTCCGGGTCCTCACGGGGCCCACGTTCTCCACCGAGCAGGGGACGAAGGCCGAGTGGGTGATCGAGCTCGGCGGCCCGCGGATCGACCAGGCCTGGCCCGCCGCCCAGCGCCAGCCCCGGCTCTTCGTCCGCGGCGTCCCCGGCGCGCGGATCGCCGCCCGGGCGCGCTACATCGACAAGGACGGCGGGACGCTCCTGCCGGCCCTCGAGGGCACGGAGCCGGTCGTTGGCGCCGTGGGGGAGACGGACGGCGTCCTGGAGTTCGGGCCGCTCTGGATGTCCTGGGACCACCCGCTGGAGATCACGTTCGAGGTGCTCGAGGCCGGGCCCGAAGCGGCGATGGCAGAGCCCGTCCTCCGCGGCGCCGCGTCGACCAACTACGTCGCCGCGCGGGCGATCGCGCGGACGCTCTGGTTCGTGTTCGCGATCCTCGGGGCGCTCGGGTTGGCCGGGCTCGTCGCGAGCGACCGCGAGCTGTTCGCACGGCGGCCCGAGGAGCGCCCGTCTGGAGGAGCGTCCGCCTAGCGGAGCGTTTCGAGCTGCAGGCGGAGCTGCAGCGCGAACAGTTCAGTCGCCTCGTTCGCCGCGTTGTCCACGACGGCGAGCCAACCGTCGTTGGCGGGAGTGCGCGCCACGAACGTTCGCGCGCCGAGCCACGCTCCGTTGTGCCACGGGCCCATGAAGTCGAGCGCCCAGCCGAAGCCGTAGTCCGACGTCTCTCCGTTCGCGAGCGTCGGCCCGCGGAAGCACTCCTCCACGAGCTCGGCGGGAAGGAGCTCGGGCTCGCGCCAGAACCGCTCCCAGACGAGCAGATCCTCCAGGCTCGCGAAGACGCCGCCGTCGCCGGAGACCCCGTCGAACCACATCGGGTCGAGCGGGTAGACGCCGAAGAGCGGGAAGCGGACGAAGTCGATCGCGCGCTCGGGGAAGTCGTCGCCCGACTCGCGGTTCCAGACGCGGCTCCCGTTCATGCCCAGCGGCTCGAAGAGCGCCTCGCGCAGGTACGCCTCGAACGGAGTGCCCGAGGCCGCCTCGACCACCGCGGCCGCGAGCACGTAGTCGGTGTTGCTGTACTCGTAGTGTGCGCCCGGCGTGCGGCGGCTCCGGATCCGCGCGTGCGCGAGCAGGCCCGGGACGTCCGCGATGCGCAGGCGCCCGCCGAGGGCGCGCTTGCGCTTCTTCGCAAGGCGCATGTACGCGTCCGGGATCCCCGACGTCTGGTTCAGGAGGTGGCGGACCGTGACTTCGGGGTGGGGGAGGTCCGGGAGCAGCTCGACGACGGGCTGGTCGAGCGCCACGCGCCCGTCGCGGACGAGCGTCAGCACCGCGGCGGCCGTGAACTGCTTCGACACCGAAGCGAGGCGGAAGGGCGTCGACGTCGTCAGCGGGCGCTCGCCCTTCGGGTCCGCGACGCCGAAGGTCCGCATCAGGAGCGGCTCGCCGCCGCGGGCGATCAGCACGCCTCCGTTGAACGTCTTCGAGTCCCGGGCGGCCTCGAGCCACGCCTCGATCCGCGCGATCCGCTCGGCCTCGGTCGCGTCGTCCGGGACCTCGAGCCGCGCGAGTCCCGCAGTCTTCTCGGACGGGCGGCTGGCTCGGAGCCCGAGCCAGCCCAGGTAGCCGAGGATGACCGCGGCGAAAGCCGCGAAGGGCGCATCCAGGGCGACGAGGAGCAGGACAAGACCGAGGTACGCGTAGAAGTCCGGGCCCCGCCGCCCACGGCGAAACCCCATGGTCAGGCGGCGCCGACCGTCTTGCTGACGATCGCGTCGACGAACGCCTCGGGCTCGAAGACCTCCAGGAGCTCGACCGACTCGCCGGTGCCCACGTAGCGCACCGGCAGGCCGAGCTCGCGGTGGATCCCGAACACGGCGCCACCGCGCGCGGTGCCGTCGAGCTTCGCGACGATCAGCCCGGTCACGTCGACCGCGGCCGTGAACTCCTTGGCCTGGCGGATCGCGTTCTGGCCGTTCGTGCCGTCGATCACCAGCCACGTCTCGTGGGGCGCGCCGGGGATCTTCTTGTCGATGACGCGGCGGACCTTCTCCAGCTCCTGCATCAGGTTCGACTGCGTGTGCAGGCGGCCCGCGGTGTCGATGATCGCCACGTCGAGGCCGCGCCCGACCGCGGCCGAGCACGTGTCGAACGCGACGGCGGCGGGGTCGGCGTTGTCCTTGTGCTGGCGGACGATGTCGGCGCCGTTCCGCTCCGCCCAGATCTGCAGCTGGTCCGCGGCCGCCGCGCGGAACGTGTCACCCGCGCCGAGCAGCACGCTCTTGCCGAGGCCCTGGAAGCGGTGGGCGAGCTTCGCGATCGACGTCGTCTTGCCCGATCCGTTCACGCCGACGACGAGGATGACCGTTGGCTTCTCGGTGAACTCGGGGTCGCCGCCCGCGCTGCCCTCCAGGAGCTCCAGGAGCTTCGTCCGCATCGCGGTGCGCACGTCCTCCTCGCCCTTGAGCTCGCCGCGCTTGTGCAGCCGCGCGAGCTCGGTCGTGAGCTCGCCGGCGACCGGCCCGAGGTCGCTCGTGTAGAGCAGCTCCTCCAGCTCGTCGAGGAGCGCCTGGTCGATCGCCCGGCCGCCGCGGAACAGCCCGGACAGACCGTCCGAGATGGCGCTCCGCGTCTTGGTGAGCCTCTGCTTGAAGCGGTCGAGGAGACCCATCGTCAGTCGCGCTCGGCCGTGGCCGCGCGGTTCTTGATCTTGTCGAGGATGCCGTTGATGAAGGCGCCGGAGTTCTGGGTCGAGAAGCGCTTGCCGAGCTCGATGCCCTCGTTGATCGCGACCTTCGGCGGGATCTCCTCGCAGTGCAGGAGCTCGAACGTCGCCATGCGCAGGACGTTCCGGTCGATCACCGCCATGCGCTCGATCTGCCAGTTCTGCGCGACCGCCTGGATCTCCTGATCGATTTCAGGCGTCGCGTCGATCGTGCCCTCGACGAGCTGTCGGGCGTACTTCGTCGTCTCTCCGTCGTCGCCCTCCTGGCGGAGGAACTCCGTGAGGTCCTCCATCTTGTCCTCGCCCAGGAGGTCGACCTGATAGAGGAACTGGAGGGCGAGTTCGCGCGACCGTGTGCGTTTCTTCAAGGCGAAGGGGATCGTCAGGAGCCGGAGCGGCTCAGAAACCGGCGGGACGCCGTTCCGTGACCTGGCTGCACTCGTCGAGGGCCTGCAGCGCTTCGAGCGCGGCGCGGGCGACCTCGCGCCCCTTGTCCTCCTTGCCGCCCTCGTTCTCGGGGAGCGCGCGCGAGCGCGCCTGCTCCAGGGTCTGGCACGTCAGGACGCCGAACAGGATCGGCTTGTCCGTCTCCAGCGATGCGAGGACGATGCCCTGGGTCGCGCCCATCGAGACCCAGCGGTCGTGGGTGGTCTCGCCGGTCAGGACGAGTCCGAAGCACAGCACCGCGTCGATGTCGTCGCGGCGCGCGAGCCGGCGGGCGATGAGCGGCAGCTCGAACGCGCCCGGCGCCCACACGACCCGCATGCCGTCCTCGTCCATCCCGGACGCGACGAGCTCGGCCTTCGCCGAGCGGAGCATGGCCCCGGTCAGGTCCTCGTGGAACCGGGAGACGACGGCGCCGATGCGCACGCCGGAGCGCACGACGCGGTCACGCGTCGCGCTCGTGGGATCGAGAGCCATCGGGATCGTACGGGCGGAGGGGGGGCCGAAAGAGCGGACTGGCGGGCCGGAGAGTGTACGGCGCGAACCGCTGGACGGCACCCGCCCGGGGGCGGCGCTCAGGGTGATCCCTCTCCTCCCGCGGGGCCTCGCGCCCGCGTTACCCTCACGCCCATGACCGACGACCCCACGGGCCCCCTGCGGGACGCGCTCCGCGTCTCGCCGGACAACCAGCCGCTGCGGCGGCACCTCGCCGACACGCTGGCCGGGCTGGGGCGGCACGACGAGGCGGAGGCCGAGTACAAGACGCTGCTGGCGGCCTCTCCCGACGACGACGGGGTCCGGCTCGCTCTCTCGAGCTCGTACCTGGCGCAGGGCAAGGTGAGCCACGCCGCGGTGCTCGTCGAGCTCTGCGCGGGCCGCGCCGGCGCCGACCCCGCGCCCTACGTGATGCTGGCGCGCGTCCGGTTCGCCGAGCAGGACCTGCGCGGCGCACGCGCCGCGTTCCGCGAGGCCTGCGATCGCGATCCCTCGCTCGCGAGTTCGGACGTCGCGGAGGAGCTGGGCATGCGCGCCGCGGAGCCCTTCGACGGCACCTTCGATGGGGACGCCGACGTGGATGTCGACATCGACTTCGACGAGGACCAGCCGTCGCCTGCCGCCCTCGCGCGCGGGCCGCGCGGCGACGACGACCAGGAGGGGATCCTCGGCGACAGCGACTTCGAGCGGCCGAAGCTCGCCTTCGCCGACGTTGGCGGGATGGGGGACGTGAAGGACGAGATCTCCATGAAGGTGATCCAGCCGCTCGCGCACCCCGAGCTGTTCGCCGCGTACGGCAAGAAGATCGGCGGCGGGGTCCTCATGTACGGCCCGCCGGGCTGCGGCAAGACGCACCTGGCGCGCGCCACGGCGGGCGAGGCCGAGGCGTCGTTCATGGCCGTGGGCATCCACGAGGTCCTCGACCTGTGGATCGGGTCGTCCGAGAAGAACCTGCACCGGATCTTCGACGAGGCCCGCCGGCGTGCGCCCTGCGTGCTGTTCTTCGACGAGGTCGACGCGCTGGGGGCGAAGCGCGCGGACGCGTCGAACTCCTCGGCGCGCCAGATCATCAACCAGTTCCTGAGCGAGCTCGACGGCGTCGAGGACGACAACGAGGGACTGCTCGTCCTCGCGGCGACCAACGCGCCCTGGCACCTCGACGCGGCGTTCCGACGGCCCGGGCGCTTCGACCGGCTCGTCTTCGTGCCGCCGCCGGACCTCGAGGCGCGGGCGGCGATCCTCGAGGTGCTCCTGCGCGGCAAGCCGGTCGAAGGCGTGGACGCGCACAAGGTCGCGAAGCGGACGGACAAGTTCTCGGGGGCCGACCTGAAGGGCGTCGTCGACGTGGCCATCGAGGCGAAGCTGCGCGACGCGCTGAAGTCGGGGGCGCCCGCGCCGCTGACCGAGAAGGACCTGCTCAAGGCCGCCAAGAAGGTCGCGCCGACGACGACCGAGTGGTTCGCGACGGCGAAGAACCACGTCATGTTCGCGAACGACTCCGGGCACTACGACGAGGTCGCGCGCTACATGGGCATGCGCGGCTCGCGCGGGGACGAATGAGCGGCTCGGCGATCGAGCGGGCGCGCCACCTCCTTGCAGCGGGCCGCAACGAGGACGCGCTGGAGGAGCTCGGCCGCGCGCTCGCGGACGACCCCGACGACGCCGTCGCGCACGGGCTCCGCGCGCTCGCGCTGCTCGACCTCGAGCGGCTCGACGAGGCGCTGGAGTCGGCCGAACGGGCGGTCGGGGCGGACCCCGAGCATCCATTCGGGCACGAGGTGCGCGGCTGGGTGCTGCTGCGCGCCGGGCGAGGGAAGGACGCGCTCGCGAGCGCGCAGGAGGCGCTCGCGCTCGATCCTGACGACGTCGACGTGCACGACCTCATCGCCAGCGCGAACGTGACGCTGCGCCGCTGGCGCGACGGGCTGGAGGCGGCGGAGCGCGGCCTGGAGCTCGACCCCGAGCACGCGCGGTGCGCGAACCTGCGCGCGCTCTGCCTGCGCCAGCTCGGCGAGAAGGACGAGGCCGCGTCCGCGCTCGGGACCGCGCTCTCCCGCGATCCGGAGAATGCGTGGACCCACCAGAACCTGGGCTTCACGCACCTCGCGGCGGGCCGTCACGACGAGGCCATCGCCGCGTTCCGCGAGTCGCTGCGGCTCGACCCGACGGACGCGGCGGCGCGCGAAGGGCTCGCCACCGCGCTCAAGGCCCGGTACGTGCTCTACCGCCCGATCGTCGCGTGGCAGATGCTGTGCGGCCGGCTCTCGGAGCGCTTCGGGATCATGCTCGTGGTGGGCTTCTTCCTGCTGCACCGCTTCGTCCAGTCGGCGCTCCCCGACGGGAGCTTGATCGGCAAGGTGCTGCTCGCGGCCTACGCCTCGATCGTCTGGATGAGCTGGGCCGGCAACGCGCTGTTCGACCTGATGCTCCTCGCCCAGCCGAGGCTCCGCGGGATCCTCGACGCTCGCGAGCGTGCGTCCGCGGTCGGGGTCCTCGTGTGCCTCCTGCTCGGCGCGTGGGGGGCGACGGCGGCGCTCGCGTTCCACGGCTACGTCGCCGAGCTGGTCGCGGTCGCCGGCGCCTTCGCCGCCATCCCGATGGCCGGCTGGGTGCGGCTCCCGAACGGGAAGGCGCGCCGGGTCGGGATCGCGGTGGCCGCCGCCGCGCTCGGGCTCGCGGTCGCCGCGGCCGGCATCGACCTGTGGGTCACGCGCGACGTGGGCTGGGACTTCCTCTTCGAGGGCGTCGAAGCCGTCCCGACGGTCGACCTCATGCAGTGGAAGGCCCGCTACGAGGCTGCGGCGAACCTCGCGCTGATCTCGCTCTTCGTCTCGGCCGGTTCGTCCTGGCTGCTGACGGGCCTGGGCTTCGTCCCCGAGTCCCGCGGCGGCCGCGGGGCACGCCGTCGACCTCGCTGAGGCACATCGCTCTCGCCTCTCCGGGCCTCCCGTCCCGGATCGAGGCTCGTGATGCTCGCCCGGACCCACGCCCGAGGAAAAGTCTCCGAAACAGTCGTTGAGATTGAGTCTCACTCTCGATAGCTTCCTGGGGCGCCGAGGCGGTGCCGCTGCCTGCCAGCCGCCATCGCCCCTCGCAGCACCTCCTCCTGACCGCCACTGACCGATGCGTTCCATCTCCCTCCGCTCGATCCTTGGTCTGGTCGCTGCCCTTGGGCTGGCCCTGCCCGCCGAGGCGCATTTCCTCTGGCTCTCCCTCCGAGGGGAGGCCGAGCGTGCCGTCGTCCTCCACTTCTCCGAAGGCCGCTTCGACGACACGGCGCCGTTCCTGAATCCGACGCTGACCAAGGCGTCGCTCTTCCACGAGCGGGACGCGCTCCTGCCCACGACCGAGGGAAGCGGCTACTCCTGCCCGGTGGAGCCCTCGGTCACGCTTGCGGGGTCGTCGATGACGTACGGCCTCTTCGAGCGCGGCGGTCCGCCCGCGCTCCTTCGATACGACGCGAAGGGGGCTCGCGACCTCGCCGCGGCAGGTCGGGGTATGAACCTCCCGTTCGAGATCTTCGCCCGCCGTGACGGCGAGAACCTGGTCCTGACGGTGCTGCACGTCGGTGAGCCGCTCCCGGAGTCCGAGGTCGTGGTGGTCCAGGACGGAACGCTGCACGGGGGCGAGTTCCAGACGGACGCGAAGGGGGAGGTCCGCATGCCCTTTCCCGCGTCGCCGGTCTTCGCGGCCCGCGCTCGGTACGTCGACCCGACGAAGACGGGAACGCACGACGGCAAGCCCTACGAGCGCCTGGTGCGCTACTCGACGCTTTGCGTCGACCGCCTGTTCGACGTCGCGATCCCCGAAGGATCGGACCCCGAGGCGTGGCTGCGCGCGCACGAGGCGCAGCTCCGCATGGAACGGCTGCCCGAGGGCGTCCGCGGGCTCGCCGGCGAGGTGACCGCGAACCTCGGCGGCAAACGACACTCCATCCGCTTCTTGATGCTCGAAGGACGGTTCGAGCAGTTCGAGGCGGATTCCCTGGAGGGCGAAGATCTCGCCTGGGCACGCACAGCAGTCTCGCGTGCCCTTGGCGCGGTCGGATGCCATCCGCTGCTCGGCTGCACGGGGGACGTCCCCGTGCAGCAGAGCAAGGTCGACGGTGCGAGCTTCCGGCTCGCGACGTCGACGCCAGTCGAGGTCCTCACCGAGGACCACGAAATCCGCACCTTGCGGACGCGCACGGCCGATGGGGACGCCGCACGCACGATTCTCGAGTCCATGGAAACCGAATCAGGACGGATTCTTCCCATCGTCGAGACGGTGGTTCGGTTCCAGGGCGAGAGTATCGCAGCGACGGCTTCGGTCGTGCGCACCTACACGCAGGTGGGCCCGGTGCATGTACCCGCGGAAGTCCGCGAGGTCGTGCATGGCTCGCCGCGCAACACGACGCGGACGTTGACCTTCTCGCGCGTCGAGCTCGTCCGCTGATGCTCCTCGCGGCCAGCGCGCTGTGGGTCTGGATGGTCGCTCCGGCGGGCCTCGAGACCGAGGAGGAGGCCCAGGGGACGGCTTCGACCGACTTCCAGGGCGAAGGGGTCCTCGGGACGTCGTACTTCCTCCGCGTCGACGCGGAGGGGGAGCGTGCGGAGACGCTGGAGAAGGTCGCGCTCGACGAGGTCGAGCGGCTCCGGAGGGTCTTCGACCGCTACGACCCCGAGAGCGAGCTCCGGCGCCTGCGCGCCGGCGAGGCGGCCGAGGTCTCCCCGGAGCTACTCCGAATCCTCGACGCGTGCCGGGCGTGGCGCGAGGCCACGGGCGGCGCGTTCGACCCCGCGGTCGGTCGTCTCGACGCCATCTGGCGCCGCGCCGAGACCGAGGGGCGGCGACCCGACGCCGCCTCGCTGGCCCGCGCCGTCCGCTCGATCGAGGAGGCGCGCTGGACCATCGACGACGGACGCGTGACGCCGACCGACGTGCCGCTCTCCCTCGACGGGCTCGCGAAGGGCACGATCCTCGACGCGGCCGTCGCCGCGGTGCGCAAGGCCGGTGCGAAGAACGTCGTCCTGGAGATCGGCGGTGACATCCGGGCGATCGGCGCTCCGATCGAGGTGCTGATCGCGCACCCCGACGAGTCGGCCGACAACGGGAAGCCGCTCGGGAAGATCCTGCTCGCCGACGCCGCCGTCGCGACGAGCGGAAACCAGCTCCGCGGCTACGTCATCGGCGGCGAGCGCGTCGGGCACGTCCTGGATCCCCGGACCGGCGACGCGGTGCGCGACGTGCGCCAGGCGAGCGTCGTCGCTCCCACGGCGGAGGTCGCGGACGCGCTCGCGACCTCGCTCATGGTCCTGCCGCCAAAGCGTGGCATGGAGCTCGTGGAGGCGCGCGACGGCGTCGAGTGCCTGCTCGTCGACAGCGCGGGACGTCGGCACGTGACGGCGGGCTGGCCCGCCGTCGGAGGCCCGGCCGGCGCGGGCGGACCGAAGGGAGAGCCGTGGGCTGCCGAGAAGCAGGTCCGGGTCGACTTCACCTTCGAGCGCCCCACCCGCACCGGGCGACGCCGGCGCGGCGCCTACCGGCGGCCGTACGTCGCCGTCTGGGTCGAGACGCTCGACGGCACGCCTGTGCGCACGCTGTGCCTCTGGATCGAGCGTGAGCGCTGGCTCCGCGACCTGCGGCGCTGGCACAGGCTGCACAAGGACGACCGCCCGCTCATCGACGCGGTGACGCGCCCGACCCGGAACCCCGGCTCGTACCAGCTCGTCTGGGACGGGCTCGCCGACGACGGCTCACGGCTTCCGCTGGGGGAGTACCAGATCGTGGTCGAGGCAGCGCGCGAGCACGGGACCTATCAGATCGAGCGCGGCAGGCTGGATACGCGCGAGGCGGAGGGCCGCGTCGAGCTCGACGGCAACGTCGAGATCTCGGCCTGTACACTCCGCTTCGGCGCCGCTCGCTGAGCGGGCCCTCCGAAGGACGATCACCAGAGGCCGCGGATGCTGCGCCGCTCTGCCGCGTTCCTTGCGCGCTGGACCCACACGTTCGTTTCGCTCGTCGGCTTCGGCGCGCTCGTCTTCTTCTCCGTCACCGGGCTCACGCTCAATCACGCGGAGTTCTTCGAGTCCGGCGAGCCCGTCGAGCGAGCGCTGTCGGGAGAGGTCGACGTCGACTGGGTCGCTCCGGAGCGCGGCGACGACGTCGCGCGGCTGGAGGTCGTCGAGGCGCTCCGTCGGCAGTACGGCGCGCGGGGCCACGTCGCGGAGTTCAGCGTGGACGACGCGGAGCTGTTCGTGCTGTTCGAGACGGCCGGCTACTCCGCCGACGTCGTGGTCGACCGCAGCACCGGCAGCTTCGACGGCGTCGAGGCGCGCGAGGGGTTCTGGATCGTCGTGAACGACCTGCACAAGGGCCGCAGCACCGGAGCGTGGTGGTCGGTCCTCATCGATGTTTCGGCGATCGTGCTGACGGTCAGCGGGCTCACCGGGCTGTGGCTGCTCTGGTACGTCCGCAAGCGGCGCGTGTCGGGATTCGCCGCCACCGCGGTCGGAATCGCGGTGCTCGCGGTCGTCTACGCGCTCTTCGAGGCGGCGTAGCCGATCGATCGGGTCCCGATCACACGTCGACGGGTCGCGCCGGCGCCGCCCGGGGGCCTGCGCCGCGGCTCCCGTCCACCGGGTCGATCCTCACGTTCGGCCCCACGAACACCCGACGGAGCAGCCAGCCGAGCCAGCGAGAGAGGTCGTCGAAGACCGTGTAGGCGAGCGGCACGACCCAGAGCGTGAAGAAGGTGCAGATCGCGAGCCCGCCGGCGACGCAGGTCGCCAGCGCGCGGTAGTCGATCCCCTGTGCGGGTGCGCTGCTCGTCGCCATCGGAAGCAGCCCGACGACCGTGGTGAGCGCCGTCATGACGATGGGGCGGACGCGTGCGAGCGCGCCCGCAAGGACGGCATCCGTGCGACCCAGGCCGTCCACGGTCCTCAGCCGGTGGATCTTGTCGATCAGCACGATGCCGTTGTTCACGACCACGCCGCCGAGGATGACGATGCCGATCCACCCGACCGTGTCCATCGGGGTATCCGTGATCCAGAGCGTCCAGAACGCACCGAGCATCGCGAACGGGATCGTCGTGAGGACGCTCAGCGGGAGCAGGATCGACTCGAACAGGATCCCCATGAGGAGGAAGACGAAGACCACCGACAGCATCATCGTCCTCTTCATGGCCGCGAGTTCCTCCTCGCCCTGCGCGAGGACGCTCTCGTCCCGGCCCAGCGAGTAGCCGCGCGGCAGGTCGAGTCCGTCGAGAGCCGCGTAGCCCTCGCGGACGAGGTCGGCCTGGCGCGTGGGATCGTCGAGACGCGCCGTGATCCGCGTGCGCGCCTGGCCGTTCCTGCGGCGGATGCGGGACGGCGCTTGCTCGAAGCGCACGCTGCTGTACGAGGCCACGGGGACGCTCCCGTCCTCGCCGATGACCCGGAGGTCGTTCAGCGTGCCGAGCCCTGCGGTCGCCGCGTCGTCGTACTCGATCACGAAGAGGGTCTCGCCGTCCTCTTCCTGGAACCTGGGCAGCTGCACGCCGCGCAGGGCCCAGCCCACGCTCTGCGTCGTCGTCTGCGAGTTCACGCCGTACGAGAACGCCGTGTCGCCGTCGATCTCCAGCAGGATCTGCTCGGGATCGTCCTCGGTCGACGACGTGACGTCGCTCAGGCCCGGGACCTGCTCCAGGATGCCGACCGCCAGCTCGCCCAGTTCCGTCAGCTCGTCCGGGTCCGGGCCGCGGATCTCGAACGACGCGAACGACTTGGACGAGTCGCTGATCTCGCCCTGGCCGCGGAACTTCACCTCGTGACCCGCGTAGCTGGGAAGCTCCTCACGCAGGCGGTCGCGGTACGCCTCGAGCGTCCGCGGATCGACCTTCTCGGGCCAGCGGAGCTCGATCTCGCCCCAGCCTGACTGGAAGCGAGCGATCAGGTTCTTGAACCCGAACTCTTCGCGGTACTGGTTCACGAAGTCCTCGTACCGCTGCATCTCCTCGCTCGCCTCTGCGAGCGTGAAGTTGTTCTCCAGGTCGACCCAGAACTCGAGCTCGGTGTTGTTCTCGTCCTCGCCGAACGCCGTGATGGCCGCGTTCCCCCAGGGTAGGGAGATCGTCATGAACGCCAGGATGGACAGCACCGTCGCGAGCGGTCGATGCTGTAGCGTCCATTCGAGGAGCGCGCGGTTCGACGCCTGCATCCACGCCACGATCGAGTGACCCTCGGGCACGAAAGTCCCCGGTCTGTGGGGCGGTGCGCTGCCCTTGCGCCGCAGGCGGGGAAGCACCACGAGCAGGAGGACCAGCGCGAGCAGAGTGGTCTTGACGACGGTCTCGCTCGAGGTCTCCAGCGCGCCGACCGTCGTGCCCGGGGCTCCCAGCGACTTCAGCTCCTCGCCCATCTGGACGAGCTCCTGGCTGCGGGACCAGGCCTCGAAGCCGATCCAGCCCAGTCCGATCGCAAGCGCGATGCGCAGCGGTGACGCCGCTGCACGGATCGCGGCCCGGTCGACCACGTGAAGGGCCCGCAGGAGGCCGTACCAGACGGCGCGGATCCCGCCGATCACCCACGCGAGCCCCCGGGAGGGGAGGGCTCCGACGGGCTCGCCGGCCGCGACGATCCTCTGCATCCACGGCGGGCGATTCCCGATGACGCGCGCAGCGGCCGTCGGAACGAAGACGAGCGCGACGATGAGGCTGAAGACGAGCGACGCGCAGAGTGGAACGCCCATCGCCGCGAAGAACACGCCGAGCTGACCCTCGATCATGAACGCCAGCGGGAGGAAGACGACGACCGACGTGAACGTCGCCAGGGCGACCGCCAGGCCGACGTCTCGCGTTCCCAGTACGGCCGCGTCCTTCGGGGCCACGCCGCGACCGCGCTGCCGCGCGATGCTCTCGATCACCACGACCGCGTTGTCCACGAGCATGCCGATCCCGAGCGTCAGCCCCGTCATCGTGAGGACGTTGAACGTCCCTCCGCGGAACCCCACGAAGGCGATCGCGAGCAGCGCGGAGACGGGGATGCACAGCGCGACGCAGAGCGTCATGCGCGCGCGCCTGAGGAAGAGGAACAGGACCAGGACGGCAAGTCCGCCGCCGATCACCGCGGTGCTCTTGAGCTGATCGAGCGACGACTCGATGAAGTCGGCCTGGTTGAAGAGGACCTCGGCCGAGATCTTCCCGCGCAGACGGGGGTCGTCCTGCAGCGACTCCAGGACCTCGGCGATCTCTCGCCCGACGGTGACGACGTTCGCGCTGCTCTCCTTCTGGATCTGCCCGTAGTACGCGTAGCCACCGTCGATGCGCGTGATCTCGTCCCGCACCGAGTTGACCCGCTCCACGCTCGCCACATCGCGGAGGCGCAGGCCCTCGCGGATCGGATAGTCCCGGACCTCCTCCAGGTCCTGGAACCGCATGTCCGAGCGCAGGATGAACTCCGTGCCGCCGTCCTCGATCTCACCGAGCGGCTGCGCGAAGTTGTCCGTCCTCAGTCGGCGGATCAACGCGCCCAGATCGAGCTGAGCCGCGACGACCTTCTCCTCGTCCAGGAGGATCCGGATCGACTCGTTGAGCAGCCCCCAGATCTGAACGCGGCTGACGCCGTCCACCCCCTCGAGCGCCTTGTAGACGTACTTGTCGACGAGCGTCGCGACGTTGGCGCTTCGCTCTGTCGCGACAAGGGCGAGCCAGACGATCGGCGGGTCGCCGTCGTCGCTCGACCAGACGTAGAAACGGTCGACGTCCTCGGGAAGGTCGACCCGCGCGCGCTCGATCCGATCGCGCAGCTCGGCCTTGGAGAGGTCGCTGTCCGCGTTGCCGTCGAACTTGACGCGGAGTCGGACCGAGTCCGTGCCCGAGTACGAGCGGACGTCCGCGATGTTCGGGAGCGTGCGGAACTGCTCCTCCATCACGCGCGCGACCTTGTCGACGTTCTCCTGCGCCGTCGCGCCGGCGTTCGGGACGAGGACGGTGAAGCGCGAACCCTCGATGCCGCTCGGGAGGAACTGGAGCGGGATACGGCTGTACGCGATCGCACCGATCAGCACGGCCGTCACGAAGAGGACGCCCATCGCGATCGGGCGCGAGACGGTGAGCCCGAAGAATCCGCCGGTCGAACGGTCGGTGCTGGTCATGACGGGATGGCCGGTGCGGCGGCGGGCCTGCGATCGCGGATGAACAGTCGATAGACCACCGGAACGACGAGGAGCGTGAGGAGCGTCGAGCTCGTCAGGCCTCCGATGACGGCGATGGCCATCGGAGCGCGCAGCTCGGCGCCCTCGCTGCCCACGAACTGCTCCAGTCCCGGGAGCCCGACCAGCCACCCGGTCAGCGGCACGAGGCCGAGCACGGTGGTCGCCGTCGTCATGAGGATCGGACGGAGCCGGGCGCGCCCGGCCTCCAGGATCGCGTCGCGCACCGGGAGACCCTCGATGCGCTTCTGATTGATGCGGTCGACGAGGACGATCGCGTTGTTGACGACGATGCCGGCCAGGAGGATCAAGCCGATGAACACGACGACGGACAGCGGGATCGAGAGCAGGTCGAGGAGGAGGACCGCGCCGACCGCCGCGAGGGGGACGCTGAACAGGATCACGAACGGCTGCAGCAGCGACTCGAACTGGCAGGCCATCACGACGTAGACGAGGAAGATCGCCAGCAGCAGGGCGAAGGCGAGGCTCTTCGTGCCCTCGTCGAGCTCGCGCTTCTGTCCGCCGAGCCCGACCGTGACGTCGCGCGGCGGCCTGAGGCTGTCGATCGCCGTCTGCACGCGCGCGTTGAGGCCTCCGACGTCCGCCCCGCTGCTCGCCGCGGTCACGAGGACCGCGCGCTGACTTCCGATGCGCCGGATCTCCGCCGGACCCTGGATGCGCTCGATCCTCGCGACGTCCGCGAGACGCACGGGCTGCTCGGCGGACGGGTTGACCACGAGCTCCGCGACGGCGTCGATCGAGGCCAGGATCGCCTCGTCGCCCCGCACGCGGACGTCGATGCGGTCGTCGCCCTCGACGAAGCGCGTCGAGACCGAGCCGAGGACCTGGTCTCGGACGTAGGTAGAGACGACCGCGAGGTCGAGGTCGTACGCGAGCGTCTTGTCGCGGTCGAACGTCACGCGCGCTTCGGGGTACCCCGGCCGGACGGTCGTGCGAACGTCCGCGAGCCCCGGGATCCCCTGGAGCCGCTCCGCGACGACGGCGGCCGTCGACTCCAGCTCATCGAGGTTCCACCCCTTGACCTCCACGGCCACGGCGGCGTCGAGGGCGAAGGGCGTCGGCCGCCGGACGTCCACGACCTCCATCTCCGGTAGCCGCGTGACCATCGCGCGGACGTCGCCGATCACCTCCTCCTCGACGTCCGGTCCGAGGCCGGGCCGCAGGCGCACGGTGAGCCGCGAGGTGTGCTCGCCCTCGATCTCCTGGGTGAGCGTGTCGGCCTCCACGCCGACGGTGAGCGACGTGACAGCGACCCGATCGAGCCGACGGACGTCGACCTCCAGGGCGGAGTAGATGCTCTCCGACTCCTCGATCGGCGTCCCGACGGGGAGCGCGAGGAACGCCGTGAACTCGCCCTGGTGCACCTCCGGGATCAGCTCCAGGCCGAGGCTCTGAGCGCGCTGCGCGGCGTACCAGCCGAGGGCGCCCGTGCCGGCGATGACGACGAGGGGAACCGCGAGCGCCGCGCTCAGCACGCGCGGGTAGACCGCGTCGAGTCCCCGCCAGAGCGCGTCGAAGAGCCGCTTGATCGGCCACGTGACGACGAACAGCACGCTGCCGACACCGAGCACGATGACGAGAACGAGCCGCAGCGCGAGGAACGCGATCAGTCCGCTCGTTCCGCTCACGATCCATCCGAGGCGCGCCAGCTTCGTCATCCCCTCGCGCGTGGGGAAGAAGGCGCGCAGGAACGGCTCGTTGCGCTTCGAGCGCATCGTGTCTGCGAGCGAGCCGCTGCCTGCCAGGAACGGCCGCGACGCGAGCATCGGGATGAACAGGACCGCCACGAGCAGCGATACGAGCAGCGACGACACGACGGTCACCGCCTGGTCGCCGAAGATCTGGCCGGCGATTCCTTGTACGAACACGATCGGCGCGAAGACCGACACCGTCGTGAGCGTCGAGGCCGTGATCGCGCCCGCGACCTCGGAGACGCCGCGGACCGCGGCCTCGCGGAGCGAGTCGCCCTCCTCGCGGCAGCGCGTCACGGACTCCAGCACCACGATCGCGTTGTCGACGAGCATCCCGACGCCGAGCGCGAGTCCGCCCAGCGACATGATGTTCAGCGACACGCCGAGCAGGAACATCGGCGCGAACGTGACGACGACCGAGATGGGGATCGCGACCGCGATGATCAGCGTGGCGGAGACCCGACGCAGGAACAGCCACATCACGGCGACCGCGAACAGCGCGCCGAGGATCGCCGACTGCTTGACCTCGTCAACGGCCTCGGCGATGAAGGTCGACTGGTCGGAGAGGAGCTCGATGGACGCCTCGTCCCGCAGGTTCCACGCGACGAAGCCGAGGCGTCGGCGGTCCGACCAATCGATCTGCTCGACGCTCTTGCCCGCGTGCTTCTCGGCGAGCTGGATCTGCTCCTCCGTTCCGAGGACGGCGACCCGGACGCGCTCGGCCACGTCGACGATGTTCGCGCCGGCCTCGCGGTAGATCGCGACCTCGACCGCCTCGCGGCCGTTGAGCTTGGTCACCACCTCACGCTCGCGATGGGTGCGATCGACCGTCGCGACGTCACGGATCCGGACGATCGCCTCGCCGACGCGCGCGATCGCGAGGTCGCGGATCTCCTCGACGGACTCGAACTCGTTGAGCGTGCGGACGAGGTAGTCGGTCGATCCCTCGCGGATCTGGCCGCCCGAGGCGTTCAGGTTCTCCTGCGCGAGCCGCTGGCCGATGAGCGCGGGATCGAGGTCGAGGGCGGCCATCCGGAACGGATCGACCCGCACGCGGATCTCCTCCTCCATCCCGCCGCGGACCTGAACGGCAGCGACGCCGTCCACGCCCTCCAGCTCCCGCTTGATCCTGTTCTCGGCGAGCCAGCGGAGCCGGATCAGCGTGTCCTCGGCGGTTCCGCTCGCGCCCTCGGGCGGCGCGACGCCGAAGCGGAGGATCGGGTCGAGGTTCGGGTCGTACCTCAGGATCAGCGGCTTGACCGCCTCGGCGGGGAGGACCACGCCGTCGAGCCGGTCGCGCACCTCCTGCACCGCGAAGGTCATCTGCGTGCCCCAGTCGAACTCCAGCAGGACGTCGCTCGTGCCGGCCCGGCTGATCGATGTGGTCTCGACCAGGTTGGAGAGGGTCGCGAGGGACTCCTGGAGTCGGACGGAGATCCTGTCCTCGACGTCCTCCGGCGCCGCGCCCGGGAAGCTGGTTCGCACGGTCAGCGTCGGGTAGCTGATCTCGGGCAGCAGGTCGACCGGGAGCTTGGCGAACGAGACGACGCCGAAGACCGCGAGCGCGATCATCAGCATCGTGATCGCGACCGGGCGCGTCGCGACGAACGAGAGGGCGCTGCGCGCTGCGCGGCCGGCGCCGTCCGAACCCGCCTCAGGCGTCATCTTCGCCCGCGGCCGCGTCCTCGTCGGCCTCCGCGGTCTCGTCCGAGCGTTCGGTCGCCTCCGCCTCGACGCGCCACGGCGCCGGCTCGACGCGGTCGCCGTCGTCGAGCTCGCGGTTGCCCACGACGACGATCGTGGCGCCGACCTCGAGGTCGCCCGGGGTCTCGGGGATCACCTCGACCTCCTCGTCGTCCGTGAAGCCCTCCCGGACCTCGACCCGACGCGCAGCGCCATCGTCGATCGTGAAGACGAAGTAGCTGTCGCCCTCGCGCACGAGCGCGCGCTTCGGGACCACGAGCGCATCGGGGTGCCTCTCGGTCACGATCCGCACGCGCAGGAGCATCCCCGGCAGGACGGGCAGGCGTGAGTCGCCGGGCCCCGGCTGGTCGACGCCGATCGTCACGCGGAACTGACCCGAGGTCGCGTCGATCGTCGGGCTGACGAAGAGGATCCGACCCGTGTACTGCGCGCCCGGAAGCGCTTCCGGCTCGATCACGATGTCGAGCGCCTCGCGTCCGGTCGCGTCCCCGTCGGACGCCTTGCGCGCCCGGTCCTCGGCGTTGCGGAAGAACGTGAGTTCGCGCTGGGCGCGCGAAACGACCGCCCGGACGTTGTCGATGTCCGTCAGCACGAACACCGACGCGGCGTTCGAGACGAGGTCGCCGACGCGCACGTCGCGACGCGCGATGACGCCGTCGAAGGGCGCGACGACCTTCGTGAACGAGAGGTCGAGCTCGGCGCGGTCGATCTGGAGCTGGGCGCGCTCGATCGCGATCTCCTGGCTCGCGAGCGCCGCGGACGCCTTCTGGGCCGCGATCTCCTGGGCCGACAGGTCGGCCTTGTTCGTGGACACCGACAGGCGGAGCAGGTCGAGGTCGTTGCGGGAGATGACGTTCGAAGCGTCCTCCTTCCGCTCGAGCTCGCGGACCGACTGGTCGTACGTGAGCTGGGCCCGCTGGACCATCGCTCCCGTCTCGTCGACGGTGAGCTCGAGGTTGCGCTTCGCGTCCTCCGCCTCACGGAGCGCGATACGGGCCTCGTCGAGCGCCGCCTGGAACTCGCGCGGATCGAGCTCGAGGAGCACGTCGTCGCGCTGCACGCGGTCGCCCTCCTCGACGACGACGGACTGGACCATGCCCGCCGTCCGGGGGAACACCTGGATCTCCGTCTCCGACTCCGCCGTGACGGTCGTCGTGATCACGCGGACCATCTCGCGCTGATCGAGCGGTGCGGTCAGCACCTTGGTCGCCTGCGCGCGCTTCAGGCCCTCGAAGGTGGCCTCGGACCCTTCACCGTCCGCGCGTTCCGCGCCGTTGGCGGTTTCAATCCCTCCGGGGGAGCACGCCGCGAGCGCGAGGAAGGCGGCGGCGGAGACCCACGGGCCGACCGCGACGCGTGAGCGCCACGGGCGACGGGATGAGGAGGTGCTTTGCATGTCGGAGCGGGGTCGGCGGGGATCCGTCTGCCGCGGGCCCGTAGGGGACTTCGGAACGCGGCGCCGCCAGGTTGCAGCGCGCGGGGGCCGGGTAGACTCCCGCCCATGCGCAGAGCGAGGCTCGACCTTGTCGAGCGATGCGGAACTTCCCGCAGCGCCGACCTCTCCTCGCCCCGGTGGGTGCGGGTAGCGCGACGTGCGACCAAGTGTCTCCGGACCGGTCGTCCGGCCTCGCACGTCAGGCGGAAAAACGTCTGTAACCGTCCCGTAGAGGAGCCGGAAGGGGACACGTCATCGACGTATCCCGGACGCGATTCGGCCCGCGACTCCTTGCCGGGGAGCCGACGTTGAGCGACGCACCTCTCGCTCCGGCGAAGCGCTTCGGACTCGTCGCGCTGACCTGGGGGCTCCTCGCCGTCGCCCAGCCCGGCGCCCTCGCCGGTGACGGGCTCTGGCCGCTCGCGCTCCTCGCGGTCGGGCCGTGGGCGTACGCCGTCGGGCGGCCCGGACGGCGCGCGTTCCTCGCCGAGTGGGCGGGGCACGCGCTCGGCCTCGCAGCCGTGTTCGCGTGGATGCTCGAGTTCATGCCCGCGATCCTCCTGCCCATGTCGGCGGTGCCGGCGCTCTATCCCGCCTTCGCGGGCGTCCTGGTGCGCCGCGCGGCGCGCCTTCCGCTGGCGCTGCTCGCGCCCGCCGCCTGGGTCCTCGCCGAGACCGTCCGCTGGTCGCTCCCGGTCCCGCTGTCCTTCGGCTGGTTCCGCCTCGGGATGCTGCTGCACGACGCGAGCTGGATCGTCGGATCGGCGGCGTGGTTCGGGACGTGGGGGCTCTCGTGGGCGCTCGCCGCGCTCGGCGGGCTCGCTGCGGACGTCGCGGTCGCCGCTCGCGGCACCAGGCTGGTGCCGGCGCGGATGGGGGCCGCTCTCGTCCTCGGGCTCGGGCCGATCGGCGCGCTCGCCGCCCTCGACGCAGCCGCCGCTCCGCCCCGGACCGCCGACGGCCCGGACCTCCTGATCGTCCAGTCGGGGATCGAGCAGGAGATCAAGGCCGCCCGACGCGACAGCTTTTACGACCTCTTCGTCCCGCAGGTCACCCGCACGCTCCAGGCGCTCCACGAGACGCGCCCCGCCGGCGCGACCGGGGACGATGCGTTCCCGGACGTCGTCCTGTGGGGGGAGACGTTCCTCCCGGGCAAGCTCGCCGACGAAGCCGCCATGGAGGCAATCGTGCGCGGGGTCCGGCCCGCGCCCTGGGCTCCCGCGGCGCAGCTCGACGGCCCGAGCTTCCTCTACGCCGATCTGAAGGCGCGGGATCTGGTCTCGGCACTGCTCGGCACGCGCCCGCTGCGCGTCCTCGGGCGCCGATTCTGGGACGACGCGTTCGCCGGAGAGGGCGGCGCCGAGTGGGCCGACCGGGTCGCGCGCGACGAGGCGCTCCTGCCGCCCGGCACGTCGTTCCTGTCGGGCGTCGAGGCCTGGGCGGTCGTCGACGGCGACGAGGGGGAGGAGCTCCGCAGCGTCAACGCGGTCTCACTCTGGTCGCCCGACGGCCGCCAGAGCCCGGTCGCGTCCAAGGTCCACCTCGTCCCCGGCGGCGAGACGGGCGCACCCCTGCGCCTGTTCCCGTTCGTCCTCGATGCGATCCGCCGCGTCGCCAGCGCGATCCCCGACTTCGTCGTGCCCGGCGATCAGGGCGTCCTCGCCCTGCCGACGCGTGATGGCCGAGCGTTCCGGGCGGGGATCGCCGTCTGCTACGACAACGCGTTCGACGACGTCTTCGCGGAGCCGCTGCGCCGCGGGCCGGTCGACCTCTTCGTGGTCGTGAGCAACGAGGCCTGGTACGGCGCCTCGCCGGAGATGGACCACATGCTGGCCTTCACGCGGATCGCGGCCGCGGCGGCCGGGCGGGCGATCGTGCGCGCGACCAATTCCGGGATCTCGTGCGTCGTCGGCGCCGACGGGGAGGTGCTCGCGCTCGTCCAGGGCGAGGGCGGACGCCGCAAGATGATCAGCGGGGCGCTCCGCGCGACCGTCCCGGTCCCGGCCGACGGTGCCGATGCGGGGCCGACCTTCTTCGTCCGGACCGAGCCCCTCCAGCCCCTCCTGTGGGGGGCTCTGGCGGGGGTGCTCCTGCTGGGGGGGATCGCCGTCCGCCCCCGGACTGCCGGCTCACCCCGCGAGACGCCCGATTCGCGCGATCCGGACGGTAACCCCGCCCGCCCCTCGCCCTAGCGCGTGGCGCCCTCCGACGGGGGGTCTGCCGGGCCCCCGGGGCGGCGATCTCGATGCGCGATCGTCTCGCTTTGGCCCCCGCTTGACCCTCTGAGCCCGGCGCACCTACACTCCGTCGCCCCGTTCCGCGCGCCTTCCCTGGCCGAGGTCGCGCGATGACGGGGTGATCTCCTCATCCCACCCCCAGCGACTCCCCCCAGACCTCCCCGGATCCGTGCGGCCGAACTGACGGCGCGACGAGTCCGGGACCCGAGTTCCCCACGAAGCGTGCACTCTCCGGCGCGGCCGCCCCAGGCACCGCGTTCACGCGAGCGAGCCCCCGACGCCTCCGAAGGATCTCCGTGGACTCAGCGAGTTCCCCCCTCCACGACCCAACGCCATGAGCCCGATCGGACGTATCGCCGTCTTCCTGAACCTCGCCCTCTCCGCAGGCTTCCTCGGCTGGGCCGCGGCGAACCTCTCGGACGCTGAGAAGTTCCGGAGCCAGTACGACGCCAAGACGACGGAGCTCGCCGAGCTCGAGCGCACCTCCGGTGCGCAGATCGAGGCCCTGACCTCGGAGCGCGACGAGAACGCCCGTCAGCGCACCGACATGCGCAACCAGAAGGACGCGCTCGGCAACCAGGTCACCGCGCTCAACGAGCAGCTCAACGAGAAGACCGACGAGCTGAACCAGCTCAAGGCCAACATGTCGAACATCGCCAGCACGATCGGCGATCTGAACTCGAACCTCGAGGACATGAAGAGCCAGGTCGCGCAGGCCAACGAGGCCCGCGTCGAGGCCGTCGAGGCCCGCCGCACGGCCGAGAACGAGCGTGACGATGCGGTCCAGGCCAAGGCCTCGTCCGACGATCGCGCGAACGGCCTCGACCTCCAGCTCCGCCAGGCCGAGAAGGACCTGACGAGCGCCCGCGCCAACATCCAGGACCTGGAGACCCAGGTCTCGACGATCGTCGCCGCGACCGGCTTCGACCCGGCTGCAGCCGGCGGCGCCGTCCCGCAGATCGACGGCGCGGTCCTGCAGTACTACGCGGACCTCCAGCTCGTCCACATCAACCGCGGCTCCGACGACCAGGTCAAGCGCGGCTTCGTCTTCGATATCTGGAACGCCGGCCAGTACAAGGGCCAGGCCCAGGTCGAGGTCGTCAACCCAGGCTCGTGCACGGCGCGGATCATCAACGCCGTCCAGGGCACGCAGGTCGTCCAGGGTGACCGCGTCTCGACCCGTATCTGAGTCCCAGCACCGATCCACCAAGGAGAACCACAATGGCACGTTCCAAAGGTCGGAGCAGCGGCGGCGGCGGACGCAAGGGCGGCGGTAGCCGCAGGTCCGCGGAGCCCGTCGAGCAGGAGATCGAGGTCGTCGAGGAGAGTTCGGGCCTGAGCCCCGAGGAGGGCGTCGCGATCATGACCGCGATCCTCCTCCTGGTCGCATTCCTGATGGTCGACTACGACCGCGGCAAGAACTACGGCACCGGCGCCCTGTTCGCCGGCAGCTACGACGCCCAGGCGTCGAGCGCCGGATCGGGCGGCGAGTAATCGTCGTCGCGCCCCATGGGCGAGGCTCCGTGCGCTGCTGGCGTACGGGGCCTCGCCCCGTTTATGGGGCTCTGGTCCGGACCTGAGGGGGCGCTTTTTGTTTCTGGCCCCTCCGCTGACGCGGAGGGAGCGCGACGCGGAGGGAGCGCGACGCGGAGGGAGCGAGACGCAGAGGGAGCGGGGCGCGGCGGAAGCGCGGGGATTTGTCATTCGAGGGGTCGGGCCGTCCTTGAACGGGCCTCTCCGGTCCTTCAGACTCCTGCCTGGAGGCGCACCCGCGGTTGAGGGGCCGTCGCGTCCTCCCGAACGCCGCACCGTTCGCCGCTACCGCACGATCTCCATGAGGCCGACCCACACCCACGCGCTCCCCGCGCGGCGGATCGCGTTCGCGCGAGGCGCCGACGCCGATGGAGCCCTTCCGAGGGGACCCCTGTCTTGAGCCTCTTCAAGCCGATGGAGTGGGCCTTCGGCCACCTGTCCACGGACATGGGGATCGACCTCGGGACGGCCAACACGCTCGTCTGCACGCGGGGCCGGGGGATCATCCTCAACGAGCCCAGCGTCGTCGCGGTCAAGAAGGGCACGAACGAGGTGCTGCTGGACGGCATGGCCGTCGGCAACACGGCGAAGGAGATGCTCGGCCGGACGCCGGGCAGCATCCAGGCCATCCGTCCGCTGAAGCACGGCGTCATCGCCGACTTCGACGTGACGGAGAAGATGCTCCGCTACTTCATCACGAAGGTCCACGACGGCCGGCACTGGGTGAAGCCTCAGGTCGTCATCGCCGTTCCGGTCGGGATCACCGCCGTCGAGCGGCGCGCCGTCATCCACTCCGCCGAGCGCGCGGGCGCGCGGCGCGTGTTCCTGATCGACGAGCCCATGGCGGCCGGCATCGGATGCGACATGCCGGTGACCGAGGCGCGCGGCTCGCTCATCGTCGACATCGGCGGCGGTACGACCGAGATCGCGGTCCTCTCGCTCGCCGGCGCGGTCGTCTCGACGTCGCTGCGCATCGCGGGCGACGAGATGGACGAGTCGATCCTCGCGCACCTGCGTCGCCACCACAACCTGCTCATCGGCGAGCAGTCCGCCGAGCGCATCAAGCTCACCATCGGGTCGGCGTGGCCCATGGAGCAGGAGCTCTCGATGGAGGTGAAGGGCCGCGACTCGGTCCAGGGCCTCCCGCGGCGGACGACGGTCACGTCGATCGAGATCCGCGAGGCGCTCAGCCACCCCGTGCGGCTCATCTGCGAGGCGATCCGCGGCATCCTGGAGGAGGCGCCCCCCGAGATCAGCGCCGACCTCGTCGACACCGGCATCACGCTCGTCGGCGGCGGCGCGCTGCTGTACGGCATGTCCCAGGCGATCTCCGATCACCTCGGCGTCCCGGCGCGGGTCGCCGAGGATCCGCTGACCGCTGTCGCGCGCGGGACGGGCATCTTCCTCGACAAGCTCGACGTGTTCAGCCGCGTCCTCTCGACGGACGAGGACGACTGACCGCCGGACGCGCGGGACCGACGAACTCCGCCGCGGCGGAGCGGTTGCGGCGGTGGGGGGACCGCTCATGACTGGACTGCGCACACGCACGCTCGGCTGGGGCCTTGCGCTCAGCTCGGCCTTCCTCGCGCTCCGTCCCGTCGGGCCGCTGGAGCGCGTCGCCGACGTTGCACTCCTTCCGGCGAGCGTCGCGTCCGTGTTCGCCGCGCCGGCGCGCGTCGTCCACCGGCTGCGCGCCCCCGATCGCCCGGACGCGGCGCGCCGCGCGGAGGAGACGGCGCTCTCGCTCCGGATGGAGCGCGCCGTCCAGCTCTCCGCCTGGCCGCGCGAGATCGAGATCGCGCCCGGCATCGTGCCCGTCCCGGGCGAGGTCGACGCGCGCGGTGCGCGGAGCCGTGATCGGGTCATGCTGCGGGTCGCGGCGCCCGACCGCGTCGAGGTCGGGCAGCCGGTCGTCGCGGGCGACGTCTACGTCGGCTCGGTCTCGCGCATCCCCGCGCGCGAGCGCCGACCCGACCGGCCGAGCGCGTTCGAGCGCGCGCTCCGAACCCTCCGCCTCTCCTCGCCGCCCAGGATCCCTCCGCCCGATCTCGTCGAGATCCAGCTCGTGACGGACCGGGGGGCGCGGGTCGGCGGAGTCGTGGAGCAGGACCAGGACGATCGTCGCTGTCGACTCGTCGCCGGAGGGCTCGCCCCGCGCAGCGACCTCGTGTGGCTCGCCGTCCACAACCCCGAGAGCCGCGCGACGCGCTCGGGTCGCGTCTTCGTCAAGGAGCCCTTGGGCCTCGTCGGCGGCAGCGATCGGATGGCCGAGGGGTTCCTCCTCGGGGACCTCGCAGCGGAGCGCGTTCGGCCCGAGGGCGAGGCGTTCACCCGGCTCGTGCTCGGAATCCGCCCGCTCGTCGACTTCGAGTCGGGCCTGAACCAGCTCCTCGTCCTCACCCGCGGCCGGGCGGACGACGCGTCGGCGTTCGTCGCGACGCGCGAGGCCACGCCGGTGATGGAGGACGGGCGCTGGCTGACCGCGCGGCTCCCGGTCATCGGCGACGCGGCGGCGTGGAGGTCGACCGCGCGCCTCGACCGGGGCAAGAGCCACGGCGTGCTGCGGGGGGCCGCCGTCGTCGACGGCGTGCGGCTCGTCGGACGCGTCGTGCGCAGCGACCGGATCGGCGCCGCCGTGTCGCTCCTCAGCGATCCGGGCTTCCAGATCGAAGCGCTCGCGCAGCCGGTCGACCGGCCGGACGCGACGCCGCTCGTGCTGGGCACGCTGCTCTCGCTCGGGACGGACGCGAGCGGTCGCGCCGTCCTGGAGTGGAGGCCCGAGAGCAGCAGCCGACACGCGCAGTGGCTCGCTCGGAACGGCGATCCATCGGACGGCGATCGACCTCTGGGGGTCGAGGTGGATCTGTGGACCGCCTCGGGCCGCGCGCGTGTCCCGCGCGGGCTCCTGCTCGGCAGGACCACGCTCGTGGCGCCGGAGCGGCCGCTCGCGGCGCCGGGATCTTCGGGTGCGGACGAGTCGGCGGTGCGTCTCGTCCTGACGGGAACCGGGAGCCCGGCGGCTCCGCTCCTCGTCCGCGTCGGCGGAGCGGCGCCGCGGCCCGACGCCCCGGCGAAGGACGGGACCGTTCAGGCGGCCGAACGCGACGCAGCGGGGAGCGGGGATTGAGGCGCTCGGTCGGCTACGCGCTCCTGTTCGCCTGGATCGCCCTCGCGGGTGGCGTCCAGCTCTTCGCCCAGGCGTGGACGCCCCACGTGGGGGGCGCGGTCGAGCCCGCCCTGCGGGCGCTCGTCCCCGACCTGATGACGCTCGTGCTCGTCGCGGCCGTCGGGCGGCTCGCGCGCCGCGACGCGGTCGCGCTCGCCGCTGTCGCGGCCGCCGCCCGGACGGCGTTCACCGCGTCACCCCCCTTCGCGGTCCTCGCCGGGACGATCGCAGTCACGCTCATCGCCGACACGATCCGACGCTTCGCCGAGCTCGACCGCCCCTCGCTCCGGTTCGTCGCCGCCGGCGCGGGCGCGCTCGCGTTCGGCCTCTGGCTGCTGTTCGTCGACCTCGCGCGGGCGAGCGACGCGCGCGTGACCGACCGCCTCGGGTTCGCCGATCTACAGCCTGCACACGTCGTTCTGCCGTTCGCCACGGCGTTCGTGACGGCGGCCGTCGGGCTCCTCCTGTGGCCGGTCCTCGTCCAGCTCCCGGGGCTGAGGCAGCTCGAGCGGAGGGCGTTCTGATGCTGCGTCGCTTCGGTCCCCTGATCGCCTGCGTCGGGCTCACGATCCTCGTCCTGCTCGCGCGGCTGTGGGACATCCAGGTGGTCCAGCACGAGGTCTGGGCGCGCGAGGCGGCGAACCTCGTTCGCTCCTACGGCGTCGATCCCTACGTCCGCGGCGCGATCCGCGACCGGCAGGGGCGCCTGATCGTGCGCGACGAGGAGCGCTACGCGCTCGAGTTCGTCTGGCGGGACTTCCGTCGCGGGCACCCGCTCGGACAGGTCGCGATGATGCGGTCGCTCGCGCTCGCCCGTCCGGTCGGTCTCGACGAGGCGCGCATGGATCTCGTCGAGGCCGCCTTCGGCTACGTCCAGTCCACGCCGAACGACCTGAAGCGTTTCGCCGACGGTGAGGAGCTGGAGGTCGGCATCGACTACGTGCCGGCGATCGCGGCCGAGGACGACGCCGAACGCCTGAGGGCGGCGCGCGACGAGCGCCGCGGGACACGCGCGGGCGACATCCGCTTCTACGTCCAGCGCCTCCTCGCGCTCACGCCCCGCGACGTCAAGGCGATCGAAGCGCGCGTCGAGAACGAGAGCGAGCGCGACCGCCCGTACCTCGAGCTCGCCGCGGTGGTCACGGATCGCGATCTCGACGAGGTGAGGCGCGATCTCCGGACCCGCGTCCTGCGCGCGGACGAGCAGCTCGTCCGGCTCGCGGGCCTGATCGAGTGGGCGGACGACGACGAGACGGAGCGCGGCGGGCTCGGCGCGGTCGCCTCGCCGGGCGACCGCCTCGTCGCGCTCATCGAGGAGCGCCGGCGCGCGGTCGACGACGACACGGCGGACGCGCTCTTCCGGATCGCGGCGGGCTTCTCGCCGACCCGGCTGACCGCGCCGAACCTCGCGAAGCTCGACCTGGAGTGGCTGCGCACGGCGCTGCACTGGGACGGACTGCGGCTCGAGGAGTGGCGCGCGGCGCGCGGGACGGCGTTCGAGCGCGAGGTCGCCGCGTGGGGCGCGGGGTTCGCGGTCGCGCGCTCGAAGCCGAGACGGCGGACGTACGCCGTCGAGGAGCTCGCGGAGCGGCGCGCGCGCGCAGCCGGCGGCGGCGCCGACCGCGTGATCTCGGCGTGCGCCCACGCCTTCCGCGCCGAGGACGACGCCCAGCAGCGCATGCGTCGGTTCGGCGAGCCGGAGGACTGGCGTCTCGTCGATCGGCTCGCCGTGCTCGACGCGCTCTCGCTGCGCCTCGACCGTGGGCGCACCGTGCCGGCGAACGCCCAGGAGGGCGTCTTCGCGTTCCAGGATCCCGACCTCGCGATGGCCGGGCTGGAGGGGCCCGACCTCCTGATCGGCACGTTCGGTGCGGCGCTCGGTGCCGCCTCGCGCGCCGCGGTCGAGCGGGGCGAGCCCGTCACCCCGTACGAGCTCGCGGTGCGCCTCCGCGACGTCGCGACGAGCTCGCGACGCGATTGGGACCGCGAGGACGAGGAGCTCTTCGGCGCGCTGCTCGTCGACATGCACCGGGACCTGCAGGCGCGCGTCGCGGACGTGCTCGACGAGGTCGCCGCCGGATCGCCCGACCGGACGAAGCAGGGCTGGCGCGGGGTGCCGTTCGGCGACGAGTGGGCCGACCGCGCGCGCGACAGACGGCGCTACGTCGTGCGCGACCGCGGCGCGCGGCCGAAGCGGATCGGCGAGGAGCCGCAGATCGACCTCGTGCTCCTCGTCACGCGCTACCGCGACGCGTTCGCGGGCTTCCGCGTGCAGTCGACGACGCGGCGGATCCCGATCGCGCTCGGCCCTGACGGCGAGGAGTCGATCGCGCCGCGCCTCATCGGGCGGGTGCGCAGCCCCTTCCTCGTCGACGTCCTTCGCCAGCGACCCCGGGTCGAGGAGCTCATCGAGCTCCAGCGCAAGCTCGACCTGCCCGAGGCCGACCGGCGGCGCATCCTCTCCCTGATCGACGACATCCACCAGCCCGGCTCGACGATCGGGGGAAGCGGGATCGAGGGGTGGTTCGACGGGGAGCTCGCTGGAACGGCGGGCTACCGGGAGATCCACGGCCTGCAGGACCGCGTCGCCGGGAACCGCGCGCCGATCTACAAGGGCGCGGTCGACGGGAAGGACGTCACGCTCACCCTCGACATCGACCTGCAGCGCGCGGCGGAAGAGGTGCTTCGGGACCCGCTCCCGCCGCCCTCGAGGGATCGCGGCGTCGATGACCACTGGTTCGAGTGCCCGATCGGATCGATCGTGCTCGCGACCGTCGACGGTCAGATCCTCGTCGCGGCGTCGGGGCCGCGCGAGGCGGGACCCGAGGTCGATCCGCTCCACCCGCTGCACGACGCCTTCCTCCTCACGGACGGCGAGCGGGCCTTCACGTCGGAGCGGAGCCTGACCAGGCCGCGGTTCCAGCCGCCGGGGTCGGTGGTGAAGCCGCTCCTCGCGGCGTACGCGCTCGAGCACCTCGGCCTCGACCCCGACGAGGAGTTCGTGCAGTGCACGCCGCACCAGGCCCGGCCGGGTACGAGGCCGAAGAACAGCCCCAGGGCGGGCTTCGGCATGATCGACTGCAACGTGGGCATGGGACACTCGGTGCAGCTCGGTCGGGGTGCACGACTGGACCTGCGTGCCTCCCTCATGCGTTCGTGCAACGTGTACTTCGCGGCCCTGGCGGAGTGGAGATTCGACCCACGGTCCATTCGGGACGCCTATCGGACGTTCGGCTTCGGGCGGGCGACTGGGGTGCGATACCAGGAGGACGGCAAGCGCTCCGGACTCGTCGACAGCTACTGGTTCGCGCCGACCAGCCCTCTGCACACCTCCAACGATCCGTCGCGGGTCGACGAGGTCTCGCGACAGTACCTGGGCAACGGTCTGCGTGACATCGACTCGAACGTCGTCCAGGTCGCGCGCGCGTACGCGGGACTCGCATCGGGCTCGCTGCCCGACATGACCCTGGTCTCTGCGATCGGCGACGACCCTGTCGCTCGAGTCACGCGCGCCCTGGGCATCGGGACCGAGCACCTCGCGTTCGTGCGCGACACCCTCGACCGCGTCGTCAACGAGTCCGGCGGGTCAGCGTTCGGCAAGGGGCTCGACGAGGCCGACCTCGGGTTTCGGCTCGCCGCGAAGACAGGGAGCGCGGACTACCGCACGGGCTGGGTTCCGCCCAAGAACGGCCGCGGCGTGCCCCTCGACAGCTACGAGGAGGGAACGCGGAAGCACACGTGGCTCGCCGGCTGGTTCCCGTCGCGGGATCCGAAGTACGTCCTCGTGGTCTACCTGCACGACACCTCGGCGACCTCCAGCCACTCCGCCGTGTACGTCGCGCAGCAGTTCCTGCGCCGGGACGAGGTGCGGACGCTCGTCGACGGAGGCGGGGCGAGATGATCGACTCCATCCGCGCCCTCGTCGGTCGGATCCTGTCCACCGCGCACGTGCGGTGGGGGGAGCTCGCGTGGCCGGTCCTGTTCATCGCCGCAGGGCTGCTCGGGGCCGGGATGCTGTTCGTCTCGGCGATGGCCGGCGCGCCCGGGAATCCGGAGGTCGGCGGCGTCGACTACGGCAACCACGAGAAGAAGGTCCTCGTCGCGCTCCCGATCTTCTTCGCCGGGCTGTTCCTGCGGCCGAGCTGGCTCAAGCGGAACGCGCCGCTCGTCTACGGCGGGTGCCTCGCGCTGCTTGTCCTGGTCCGGCTCATCGGCGACGAGCGCAACAACGCCAAGCGCTGGATCCACCTCGGCTCGTTCGACCTCCAGCCCTCGGAGCTCGCCAAGGTCGGTCTGATCCTGATGCTGGCCCGGCTCCTGCACGAGAACCGGCTGCGGGACGCGCGCGACTGGGCGGGGCCGCTCGTCGCGACCGCGATCCCCATGATGCTGGTCGCGCTGCAGCCCGATCTCGGCACGGCGCTGACGATGATCCCCGTCTGTCTCGGGCTCGTGTACCTCGCCGGGGGGAGCGGGCGTGCGATCGCGGGTCTCGTGGCGGCGACCGCGCTCCTCGGTGCCGGCGCCTGGCAGTTCGACGGGATGCAGCACTACCAGCGCGAGCGGATCGAGACGTGGGTCGAGTCGTTCGACGCTGGCGAGCTCATCGCGTCGAGGAACGGCGCGGGGTTCCACGCGTTCCACGCGCGCGCGTTCACGGGGAACGGCGGGCTGTACGGCCGCGGGCTCGGCGAGGGCGTTGCGAACGAGACGGGGCTCCTGCCCGAGCGCGACTGCGACTCGATCATCGCCGTCGTCGCCGAGGAGTGGGGCTTCGCGGGCGCCGCGGCGATCCTCCTGCTCTACGGGACGATGGTCGTCCTCCTCATGATCCGCGCGGCGGGGCTCCGGGATCGGTTCTCGCGCCTCGTCGTCGGGGGCGTCGCGATCTACTTCGCAGCGCACGTCGTGATCAACGTCTCGGTCAACGTGGGCCTGCTCCCGATGACGGGCCTCACGCTCCCGCTGCTGTCGACCGGTGGTTCGTCGCTGCTCGCGACGTTCCTCGCGCTCGGGATCGCGCTCGGCCTCGCGTCCCACCACGAGCGGAACCTGGGTGGCGACGCGTTCCGGCGGTACTAGACAGAATGGGTGAAACGGCTTGGTCCGTTCCATGACCCAGAGCGACACGCCAGACCGAGACCGCGGCTCCTCCATATGGTGGATCGCCGCCGCCGCCGCGCTGTTCCCCACGCTCGCGACGTTCGGGTCCCACGCGATCTCGGAGCACTTCGGGACGATCGAGCCGGGCACGCCGATCCTGGACGGGAGCGCTTCGATCAGCGGATCCGCCCGGAGCGAGCCGGCGGTCCACGTCTTCCGCGCGCTGCTCCTGCCGAGCGCGGCGCTCATGGCCATCACGTGGTGGCTCGCCCACGCCTGGCTCCGGACGCTCGCTGCGTCCCGCGCCGCGCGGCGGACGGTCCTCGCGCTCGGCTTCGCGGGGGCGCTCTTCCTCGTCCTCTACGCGACCTACCTCGGTACCGACGGCGCGCTCTACCGGCTGCTCCGGCGCTACGGGGTCTACGTGTTCTTCGGTGGCACCGGCCTCGCGCAGCTCGTCCTCGTCCTGACTCTGCGACGCGCCGGCGGCTCGCTCCTCGGGGATCGGGTCGCGCGGCGTCGTCTCCGCGTCATGAACGGCACCGTCGCCCTCATGCTGGCGCTCGGGCCGCTCCAGATCGCACTCGACGCGCTCCTGGAAGGCGACGTCGGCGCCAACCTCCTCGAGTGGTGGTTCGCGCTGCTCCTGATGGCCCACTTCGGAGCCCTGGCCGACCTCTGGAGGACCCAGGGGGTCCAGATCCGCCTCATGCGCTCGGCGTGAAGGGCCGCTCATGTGTCAGCGGCGTGTGTCGATCGCCCGAACCGACATAGACGCGGGGTCGACAGAAGGACGCGCCTCCCGAGAATGGGGCGGCTCGCCCTCCTTCTACCGACTCTCCCTTTTCCCTCCCATGAATCTCCTTTTCACCTCCGCGGCGGCGGTGTGCCTGGCCGGCACCGCCGCGGCGCAGGGCGGTCCCACCGTCCTCATCATCAACGAGATCCGGATCGACCAGCCGGGCACCGACAACGACGAGTACTTCGAGCTGTTCAGCGTGCCGTCCGGCGCGACGCTCGACGGGCTCACCTACCTCGTCATCGGTGACGGCGCCGGCGGCTCCGGCACGATCGAGGCCGTCGTCGACCTCACGGGCACCAGCACGAACGCGGCCGGGCTGCTCCTCGCCGGCGAGGCGACTCTGACGCTGGGGACCGCGGACCTCGTCACGACGCTCGACTTCGAGAACAGCGACAACGTCACGCACCTGGTCGTCGAGGGCTTCACCGGCGCCGATGGCGACGACCTCGACACGGACGACGACGGCACGCTCGACGTCACCCCGTGGGCGAGCATCTTCGACGCGGTCTCGCTGGTCGAGAACCCGACCCCCGACCTGATGGGTGGGGAGGAGTGGTTCTACGCCTCCTCGCTCGGCTTCACCGATGTCGGCCCCGACGGGACGTTCGTGCCCGGCCACGCGTTCCGCTGCCTCACGTCGCTGACCGACTGGCGGATCGGCGACTTCGGCGCCGGTACCTTCGACTCGGCCGGCGGCTTCAACGGCGCCTGCCAGGCGACGTCGACGAACTTCTGCGACCCCGCGGCTGCGAACTCCGTCAGCCCGATGGGAGGGATGCTCGGCTTCACCGGCTCGGGCAGCCTCCAGCGGAACGACAACGCGCTCGTCGCCTCGGCCGTGCCCGACTTCTTCGGCGTCTTCGTGCAGGCGGACGACATGGGGGCGCCCGTCATGTCCCCGATCGGCGGGAACATCTGCCTCCGCGGGACCTTCGAGCGGATGAACCTGATCGTGATGGCCGTCGGCAACGAGGCGACGCTTCCGCTCGACTTCACGGACGGTGCGCTCGTCGAGAGTTCCACGATGGCCGGCGTGACCGAGTACTACCAGTACTTCCACCGCGACACGGTCTTCCCCGGCGGCGGCAACTGGACCAACGCGCTGTCGGTGACCTGGGCTCCCTGACGGCCGAATCCCGCCACTCCACGCGCGACGGCTCCCCGCTCGCGCGGCCTGACTCGACCTGAGAATGGCCGATCACCGTTCGGTGGTCGGCCATTCAACGTCTCGTCAAGACTCGGATCCCTGCTCCAAGCGTCGCATGCCGGTGGCAAGACTCTCCATTCAGAAGCGGGCGAGGCCCGCGTCCTGCCTCCACATCCGAATGACCCCACGACCCATGCGATTCAGCACCCTGCTCGCCCTCGGCTTCGTCTCCACCGGCTTCGCAGCTGCCCAGGGCTCCGGCGGAACCCTCGTCCTGATCAACGAGATCCGCATCGATCAACCGAGTGCCGACGACGACGAGTAATTCGAGCTCCTCACGTTTCCCGCGGCCGCGTCCCTCGACGGGCTCACGTACATCACCCTCGGTGACGGTTCGGGTGCGTCCGGCGTCGTCGAGAACGTGACCGACCTGGACGGCCAGACCAGCGACGCCGCCGGCCGGTTCGTCGTGGCCGAGGCGACCTTCACGCTGGGCGTCGCCGACCTGGTGGCCGACCTCGCGTTCGAGAACAGCGACAACGTCACGCACCTCGTCGTACGCGACTTCACCGGCGCGGCGGGGGACGACCTCGACACGGACGACGACGGGATCCTCGACGTCACGCCCTGGTCCGAGGTCGTGGACTGCGTCTCGCTCGTCGAGGACCCGAACGGCGGCGATCAGATCTACGCGCCCAGCCTGGGATTCCCGTCGGTCGGGCCGGACGGGACCTTCGTCCCGGGTCACGTCTTCCGCTGCCTCACGTCGCTCACCGACTACCGCATCGGCCTCTTCGACGAGGGGATCTCGGACACGCCGAACTTCTTCAACGACAACTGCACCGCGTCGACCGACGTCTTCTGCGACCCGGGTGAGCCGAACTCCGTGTCGGCGACGGGCGGCGTCTGCAGCCTGACCGGTACCGGCAGCGTCCAGCTCAACGACAGCGCTCTGATCGCCGAGGACATCCCGGACACGTTCGGCGTCTTCATCCAGTCGGAGAACGAGATCCCCTCGATGATGGCGCCGATCGGAGGCAACATCTGCGTCAACGGCAACGTCCGTCGAATGAACCGGATCGTGAGCGCGACCGGTGGCCTCGCGTCGCTGTCGCTCGACTTCTCGGACCCTGCCACGGTCGAATCCTCGGTCGTCGTCGGCCAGACCTTCTACTACCAGTTCTTCCACCGCGACACGGTCTTCGCGGGCGGCGGCAACTACACGAACGGCGTCGCGGTCACCTGGGCCCCCTGACCCGCCGACCGCTCCGATCCTGAACCGAGGGCGGTGGCCGGGCGAGAGCCTGGCCGCCGCCCTTCTTCGTGGCGCGCGTCGCGGTCTCAGGCACACGATCAAGGCGCTTGAGCAAGCACAGTGAGCGCTTTAGGCGCCGCCAAGGTCCTTCACGCGGCGCCTGTCCTGTCTTCGGGGGATCTGAGCCTCGGGCTTACGGAGAGCACAAGGGGCGCTGACCGTTGCGCGGAGGCTGTGGTCGCCGGATCTCGATGGAGGTCCGGTTCCGCTCAACCGCAACCACAGCTCTCAGATGCACCTCCCCTCCGCACTTCGATCCGCCGGAGTCCGCGCCTCCATCCTCGTCCTCGCGTCCGCGGCCGTCGCGAACGCCCAGACCGTGCGTGAGGCCGAGCGCCTCAACACGACGGGCGTCAACCTCGACGGCGGCAACCGCATCGACGGCGCCGTCATCGCCGTCCGCGGCACGACGTTCTACGCAGCGTGGACCGAGCAGTTCGGCACGACCGAGTTCACCCAGGACATCTACTTCGCGTCCTCGACGGACGACGGCGCGAGCTGGAGCGTCCCGGTTCGGATCGACCTCGGCGACGTGCCGAACGAGTTCGACTCCGACCAGCCCAAGATCGCGGTCGCCGAGAACGGCAACGTCGTCGTGATCTGGGAAGAGAAGCGCGATGCCCGTATGGCGACGCCGCCCTCGAACAACGAAGACGTCTTCTACAACGTGTCCACGGACGGCGGCCTGACGTGGCTCCCGGCAGCGCAGCCGCTCAACATCCCGACGTCCGGCCTCGATGTCGCGACCGACGTCGACCGCCTGTGGCTCTGCGCGTCGGGCGACACCTTCCACGTCACCTGGGAGGATCAGCTCACGGCCGGCGGCGACGAGGAGGTCTTCTACACCCGCTCGCTCGACGGCGGCCTCACCTGGGAAGCGCCGTTCAACGTCAACGCGGCGACCGCGGGTCAGGACGTCGACGAGCCCAAGGTCGAGGCGGACGGCGACCTCGTCATCGTCGCCTACATCGACGTCGACGCCGACGCGGTGATCCACCGCTCCACCGACCGGGGCGCGACGTTCGGCCCCGCCGTCAAGATCGAAGCCGACACCTCCGGCGCCGTGAACGGCGACATCACGCTGGAAGTCCGCGGCGACACGGTCGTCGTCGCCTACACCGAGGACAACGGCGCGACCGTGGGGGGCGAGGAGATCGTCGTCTCGGTCTCGAACGACGGCGGCGCGACCTGGCGCGCGGACGAGACACTGTCCGTCCAGCAGGCGGCGATCGCCGGCTCCGACGCGGATCGCGCCGTCGCGACGATCCAGAGCGCGAACAACATCTACGTCGTGTACAGCGAGGACAGCCTGTCGGTCCAGGCCGGCACCGGCGGCGGCTCGGGCGGCAACGAGTGCTACGTCGCCTACACCAACGACGGTGGCGCGACCTGGGTCAAGGACGTGCCGCTCAACGCCGGCAACGCGGGCAACCGCCCCTGGGTCGTGTCGACCGATGACGTGGTGGTCGCCTGGATCGAGCTCAACGCGAACGGGAGCAACGCCCCGGCGTTCACCTACTCGCTCGACGCTGGAACGACGTGGATGCCGGTCCAGGCGGTGACGAACGTGGGGCCGGACATCGACGAGGGAGCCGGTTCGAACGAGGGCCGCTACCTGGCGATCAGCCCGGTGTCGAACACGACGATGGCGACCTTCATGGACCGTCCCCTCGGCAACAACGAGGTCTACACGGCCGGCTTCCTGCTCTCGATCGACATCGGCGCGAACTATTGCACTGCCGTCGCGAACTCGACCGGGGCGACCGGTTCGATCGGCGCCCAGGGGTCGCGGCAGGTCTCGGACAACGCGCTTCAGCTCATTGCGCGTGACCTACCGCAGAACGCGTTCGGCTTCTTCCTGACGAGCCAGCAGCAGGGATTCGTGTCCATGCCCGGAGGGAGCCAAGGCAACCTCTGCCTCGGCGGCGCGATCGGCCGCTACGTCGGGGCGGGTCAGATCAAGAACTCGGGCGGCTCCGGCACGTTCATGCTCGACCTGGACCTGACGCAGACCCCGACGCCGACCGGCCTCGTCGCGATCCTGCCGGGCGAGACCTGGAACTTCACGACGTGGCACCGGGACTCCGTCGCCGGGCAGGCGACGTCGAACTTCACGAACGGCGTCCAGATCGACTTCCTGTGAGCGACCGCGCGTGAAGGCTCGGAGCCGGACCGATGGTCCGGCTCCTGGATTCACGACAGCAGGAACTGCAGGTCGTCCGAGTCGAGGTCGGCGAGCGTCGTCGCCGCGCCGCCGAGCACCGCGGACGCGAGGTCGCGCTTCTTGTCCTGCAGCTCGCGGACGCGCTCCTCGATCGTGTCCTTGGCGATGATCCGGTAGACGTGCACCGGGTGCTCGCGCCCGATGCGGTGCGCGCGGTCGATCGCCTGCGCCTCGACGGCGGGGTTCCACCACGGATCCAGGAGGAACACGTAGTCCGCCGCCGTCAGGTTCAGACCCGTCCCGCCGGCCTTGAGGCTGACGAGGAAGAGCGGCACCGACGCGTCGGTCTGGAACGCCTGGACCTCGTTCTCGCGCTTCCGCGTGCTGCCGTCGAGGTACGCGTAGCGCAGGCCGCGCTGGTCGAGCTCGCGCCGGACGATGCCGAGGAACCCGGTGAACTGCGAGAAGATCAGCGCCTTGTGGCCCTGGTCGACGAGCTCCTCGACGAGCGGGAGGAGGACGTCCAGCTTGGACGACGTCTCGCTCGTCCGGGTCTCGTCGATGAGGCCCGGGTGGCACGCGGTCTGGCGCAGGCGCAGGAGCGCCTGGAGCACCTCGACGCCGCCGCGCGTCCCGCTGCTGGCGAAGCGCGTGCGGAAGTGCTGGCGGAGATCGTCGTAGTCCGAGCGCTGTCGCCCGTCGAGCGTGCACTCCAGCACCTGCTCGGTCTTCGGAGGCAGGTCGTCGAGGACCTCGTCCTTGGTCCGGCGCAGGAGGAACGGGCGCACGGCCCGCACGAGGATCCCGCGCGACTCGTCGTCCAGCTTGGGCGTGCGGCCCTTGGCGCGCAGGCGCTGGCCGAGGCGCGTGCCCTCCAGCGTGCCCGGGTTCAGGAACTCCAGGAGCGACCCGAGCTCCCCGAGGTGGTTCTCGACCGGCGTACCGGAGAGCGCGAGGCGCTGGCTCGCGCGGAGCGAGCGCGCGGCGGCCGCGGTCTGGCTGGCTGCGTTCTTGATCGCCTGGGCCTCGTCGAGGACGACGAGGTCGAAGTCGATCGCGGCGAGCTCCTCCTGGTCCCTGCGCAGCGTCCCGTACGTCGTCAGGACGATGTCCGGCGACTCGGCGGTCGCGAGAGCGTGCTCGCGCTCGGGGCCCGTGTAGTCGACGACGCCCAGCGACGGCGAGAAGCGGTGCGCCTCGGCCCGCCAGTTGAAGACGAGCGAGCGCGGCGCCACGACCAGCGACGGGCGGCGTTCACGGTCCGAGCGGGATCGGACGAGCAGGTACGCGAGGATCTGGACCGTCTTGCCGAGGCCCATGTCATCCGCGAGGCAGCCGCCCAGCCCGAGGTCGCTGAGCTGCTTGAGCCAGCCCAGACCCTCGCGCTGGTAGGGGCGGAGCTCTCCGACGAAATTCTCGGGCTCGTCGAGCGCGACGGGCTCGGACGCGTCCGCGAGGAGCGCGCGCAGGTCCGCGAACGGCTGGTCGACCTGCAGCGAATCGGCGGACGCCTGGCGCTCCAGCAGCGCGGACAGCACCCAGCCCTGCTCGCGGCCGAAGCGGATGCGGCCATCCTCCAGCTCGCCGATCTCCAGGAGCTTCCAGCGGGAGACCCAGTCCTTGGGCAGCAGCCCCTGCGAGCCGTCGGGGAGCGTTACGAACTTCGCGCCGCGCTCGGCGGCGGCGAGGAGGTCGGGGAACGGGACCTCCTGGCCCTCGAAGACGACGTTGCCCTCCAGGTCGAACCAGTCGATCCCGGAGCGGACCGACGCCGTCGAGCCGGTGTTCGAGCGGACCCTCTGGCCGTCCGCCTCGACCTGCCAGCCATCGGCCAGCAGGCGAGCGATGACGAACTCCAGGTCCTTGGAGGGGACGCGCGCGCTCGCGATCTCGTCCTCGGGGTCGAGCCGGCGCGAGCCGCCGGCGTCGAGGAACTGGCGGAGCGCGTCGCGCTCGCCCTCCAGGTCGCGCGCGAACACGCGCCCGTTCTCGTCCTCCAGCGACCACCCGTAGGTGTCCGCGGCCACGCGGCGCGCGCCGTAGAGGAAGGAGATCTCGGCTTCGAGCGAGCGGCCGGGCGCTCCCTCGGTGGGGAGGCGCACGACCAGCAGCGGTGTGAGCCGCGGGCCCACCTCCAGTGAACCCGGCGCCATCGCGGAGGCGCCGAGCTGGGCGAGCGCACGGCGGAGTCGCGCCTCGCCGCCCGTCGGCGTGCGCAGCTCGCCGCGCTGGCGCAGCACCGCCACGACGCCGGCAGCGCTCTGCGGCTCGACCCGCGTGAGCGAGCCGTCGACGACGGCGTGTCCGTCCGACGAGATCATCACGAACTCGGGCAGGGTGCGCTGGTCGTCGCCGCGCTCCAGCGTGCCGCTGAGGACGAGCGGCTCGTCCTCGTCGCCGTCGCGACCGAGCGCGAGGCGCGCCCGCCAGGGGTGATCGAGTTCGTCCCGCAGCGGCTCGGGCAGCGCGCCCGGCTGGACGCCGGTCTCGTCGGCGTCGGTCATGGGCTCCGAGGACTCCCCGATGCGGCCGAGGAAGAGGCGCCCCGTTCCCACGAGCACGCGGAGCGCCGCCGCCGTCCCCGGGCCCCCGAGGTGCCAGCTCGTCGGCGCTGCGTCGTAGCCCGTCACCGTCCGCCCGCGTCCGCCCGGTCCGTCGAGCAGAGCGACGATCTCCAGGTCCTCGGGGCGGGCCATCCGGACGTCGTCCCAGTCCTTGCGGCCAAGCTCCAGCGACGCGCCCCAGGTTCCGTCGGCGCGCCGGCGACGCCGGCGGATCGCGACGGAGAACCCGGAAGAGGTTCCCGCGACGGGGACGTCGAGCACGTACTCGACGCGCAGGAAGGCCTCCTTCTCCAGGCCCTCCCACGGACCGGCACCGTCGTCCGCCCCGGCGGCCTCGACGACGGCGTCGAGGTGCTCGCGACGGATGCGGTCGTCCTTGCGGACCTCGGTGCGCTCCGCGCGCCAGCCGCCCAGCCCGAGCTGGCGCGCCGCGACCACGAGGGCCGCCCACACGTGCCGGCAACCGCCCTCGATGGCGAACTGGTCACAGCCGCACTCCGCGTCGACGAGGCCGCCCCGTCCGATGCGGACGAGGTACTCGGTGTCGCGGTCCTGGACCGGAACGGAGAAGCCGCGCGTCTCCAGCCGAAGCGTGCCGACGAGGCCGCGGCGCGCGAGGCCCTCACCGCGGCCGCGCTCGACCCCCTTGAGGCTGCGCAGCATCGCCTGCCGCGTGTCGTTCACGATCGCCCGCAGCTCTTCCCCGACGTCGAGGGAGGCGGCGAGTTCGGCGAGGTCGGCGTCGCCACCCTGCGCGTCGCCACCCTTCGCGTCGCCACCCTGCGCGTCGCCACCCTGCGCGTCGTCACCGATCTCCCCGACGTTCGGCGACTCGACCGGAGGATCGGTGCGCTCGTCGGGGTCGAATCGGTTCTCGCGGTCCACTCGCGCCGTGGAGTCGCCGGGATCGATGCTCATCGTGGACGGGAAGCTCCGCGGAGCGCGGCCTGGCATTGTGGTTCCCTCGACGTCGCGAGACCACCGTGTTTCTGCGGGATCACTCGTTCCTGCGCGTCACCGCGCCGCGCGGGTCCAGGGCACGTAGGCCACCGCGCCCACGGCGAGGACGCCGAGCCCGAGCATCGTCACCGCCGGTCGCGTCGCGACGAGGTTGCCGAGCACGACCGCCACGGCGATCGCGGTGTACGTCACCGGGAACAGCGGGAAGAACGGGCTCCGGAAGGGACGCTCGGCGCCGGCCCGCCGGCCGATCGAGATGAGCGCGAGCCCGGCGAGGCCGTGGAAGATCCACTCTGCGAACACGACCGCTCCGGTGAGCGTGTCGACGTGTGATCGGTCGATCACACTCCAGGCGAGGTAGGCGAGGACCAGCGCCGCCTGGGTGAGGAGCGCGAGCACCGGCGCACCGGTCGACGGGTGGAGCCGCCCGAACGACTCCAGGAACAGGCCTTCCCTCGCCATGGCTACGTAGATCCCCGGGGTCGTGATCAGGGTCGCGACGAGGAACCCGAGCGCGGACACGGCCATGGCCGCGGTCACGAAGGTCGCCCCGGCGGAGCTTCCGATCGCCAGCTCCGCCATCCGGACGGCCATCGCGTCGCCCGACTGCGAGGCGAGTCCGCCCATCCCGAGGACGCGCACGTACGCGAGATTCACGAGGAGGTAGATGACCGCGACCCCCGACACCCCGATCACGATCGCCCGCGGGAGGTTCCGCTCGGGGTTCTCGACGGACGGTGCGATGTAGCTGAGGAGCTGCCAGCCGCCGTAGGAGAAGAGGACTGCGAGCGATGCGCCGAGCATGCCGTCGACGAGCCCCTCCGACGTGCGGTCCGCCGCCTCGACGACCGGCATCTCGGGCGGTCCCCCGAACAGGGCGAGGCCGGTGACGATGAACGTCCCGATCGCGCCGATCTTCAGGAGCATGCAGAGGTTCTGGAAGAGCGCGCCGCTCTTGATCCCGGCCAGGCCCACGCCGGTCACCGCCAGAACGACGGTGCCGGCGATCGCGACCTCGACGGACGATCCCGCGCCCGTGAGCGTGGCGACCTGGGCGGCGAAGAACCGCGCGACGAGAGCGCACGCGCCGGTAGAGACGACGAGCAGGACGACCCACGCGAACAGGAAGGCCGGCAGGCGTCCGAACGCCTCGCGCAAGAACACGTACCAGCCGCCCGTCCTCGGGTACGCCGCCGAGAGCTCGGCGAACGTCATCGCTCCGGAGAGCGCGGCGACGGCGCCGAGTCCCCACATCAGCAGGTAGGCGCCCTCGGTCGGCACCTCGCGCGCCACCGTCGCGGGGTTGAAGAAGATCCCGATGCCCAGAATCCCTCCCATCACGAGCATCGTCGCGTCGAACAGGCTGAGCTGGCGTCGGTCGCGGGTCGTCGTCGTCATCGGGGAGGGCGTCAGGAGAGCAGGAACGCGAGGTCGTCCGGCCCGAGGTCGGCCAGCGTTGTCGCCGCGCCCGCCAGGACCGCGTCCGCGAGCTTCGCCTTCTTCGTCTGGAGCTCGACCACGCGGTCCTCGATCGTCCCCTCGGTCAGGACGCGGTAGACGTGCACGGGCCCCTCGCGTCCGATGCGGTGCGCGCGGTCGATCGCCTGCGCCTCGACGGCGGGGTTCCACCACGGGTCGAGGAGGAACACGTAGTCGCCGGCGGTCAGGTTGAGCCCGGCGCCGCCCGCCTTGATGCTGATCAGGAAGACCATGCCCGTCGGATCGTTCTGGAAGCGGTCGACGAGCGCGCCGCGGTCGCGGGTCCTGCCCTCCAGGACGAGGTAGGGGAGGCGCCGGGTCTCCAGCCGCGTGCGTACGAGCCCGAGCAGGCGCGTGAACGACGAGAAGACGATCGCCTTGCGGCCCGACCGGACGATCTCCTCCAGCATCGGGAGGACGAGGTCGAGCTTGCCCGAGCGCTCGGCGAGCAGCGTCGGGTCGACGAGCCCGGGGTGGCACGCGGCCTGCCGCAGGCGCGTGAGCGCCGCGAGCACCATCATCTGCTCGGCCCCCAGGTCCTCCTCTCGCTCGCGGCGCTTCTCGCCCTTGCTCTTGGTGAGTTCGGATCGGTAGTAGCGCGACAGCTCCTGGTACGTCGCCTCCTGGGCGCCGACCAGCGGCGCGCGCAGGACCTGCTCGGTCTTCGGCGGCAGGTCGTCGAGCACCGCCTCCTTCGTCCGGCGCAGCAGGAAGGGCCGCAGCGCGCGCGAGAGCAGCGCCCGCCCCTCGTCGACGAGGTCGTCGCGGCGCTGCGGCGCGCCGAGCCGCTCGAACGCGGAGTGGGCGCCGAGCATGCCGGGGTTCAGGAACTCCATCTGGGACCACAGCTCGCCGAGGTGGTTCTCGACCGGCGTGCCGGTGAGCGTCAGGCGGCGCCGCGCCCGGAGCGCGCGCGCCGCGCACGCGGTCTGGCTGCGGCGGGACTTGATCGCCTGGGACTCGTCCAGCACCACGACGTCGAGCTCGGTCTCCGCGAGGCGTTCGGCGTCGTTACGAAGGGCGCCGTACGTCGTGACGAGCAGCGATCCGGGCGGCGTCGCCTGGAAGCGCATCCAGCGGCCGGGGCCCGTGAAGTCCACGACCTGGATCGACGGCGCGAACCGACCGGCCTCCGCGAGCCAGTTGAAGACGAGAGACCGCGGCGCGACGACGAGCGAGTGGCGCCCATCGTTCGCGCCCGCGCTCGCCCGCGTGACGAGGTAGGCGAGCACCTGCACCGTCTTGCCGAGGCCCATGTCGTCCGCGAGGCACCCGCTGAGCCCCGCGGCGTCCAGCCCGAGCAGCCACCCGAGCCCCTCGCGCTGGTAGGGGCGGAGCGTGCCGGTGAACTCCGCCGGCGGGTCGGTCGGTGCCGGGGCGGTCAGCGCCGCGAATCGGTCGCGCAGGGGGGCCAGCGGGTCGCCCGCCTCCTCCTTGCGCAGGTCCGCCAGCGCGGTGAGGACCCACGACTGGGAGTTCGAGAACCGGAGGGCGTCGCCCTCGGGATCCCCGAGCGTCGCGAGCTGCCAGCGCTCCAGCCAGCGCTGGGGGAGCAGCCCGGTCGACCCGTCGCCGAGGCGGACGAAGCCCCGCGCGTCGCGCGCCGCCAGCAGCGCCTCGGGGAAGGGGATGACCTCGTCGCCGAACCGGACGCCGCCCTCCAGTTCGAACCAGTCGACCCCCGACGACACGGACGCCTCCAGGGAGGTGGCGCGCCGGACGAGGCAGTCCTTCGCGACGACGTTCCACCCCTCGTCGACGAGCGCGGCGACCATCCCGAGGAAGCTCGACGCCGGGACCGTGGCGTTCCCGTGGCCGCCCTTCATCGACGCTGACGGCATCGCGGGGGACGGCCGGCCACCCAGCTCGCGGAAGCGCGCGAGCGCCTCGGCCTCGATCCGCGGGCGACGCGGCACCGAGCGGCCGTCGAGCGACGGGATGACGCGCGTGCGATCCTCGACGCGCACCCGCGTCCCGCCGTAGTCGAACTCGACCTCGCACCACACACGGACGTTCCCCTCGATATCGAGCGGCGAGTCCGCGCGCAGGCACGGCGTGGGGGGCGCGGGTGCCGCGACCTCGGCGAGCTCGTCGCCGACGAACGTCGCCGCCCCCGCGAGCGCGCAGAGCGTCGGCGCCTCCTCGCGCGGGACCTCCAGCGGCGCGCGCGCGAGGTCGGTCGCCACGAGGCTCGTGTCGCCTTCGGGGAGCAGCACGACACGCGCCGGATTCCGGAGCGCGCAGACGCCGTCGCGCGCGGCGCGCACGATCGACGACGCCGGCACTCGGTCGTCGCGCCCGATGCGCAGCCATCCGTGCACGCGCCAGCGAGCGGCGGACTCGTCCTCGGCCTCCAGCTCCAGGGCGACCGGGCGTTCCAGATCGAGTTCGAGCGGTTCGGCGTCCGCGTCCTCGCCGAGGACGAGCGGTCCGGCGCTCGCGGCGGCCTCTAGGAGCGGCGCCGCGATCTCCCGGCGCACCACGGCGACGGCGACGGACCGCAGCGTCGGGTCGTTCATCCACCCCGCGTCCGATGCGCCGCAGGCGATCGCGGTGACGCGGTCGTGCGCGGGTCCGAGCGCGCGCGGCGCGTCCTCGCCGGCGAACGGCACGTTGACCCAACGCTCTCCCTTCTGCCCGGCCGGGCCGCGGCGGACCTGGCGCTCCAGTCGCGCCTCCACCACGCCCCGCCGTTCGGCGAAGCGCAGCACGTGGCGCGTGACGTCCGGCGCGTCGGCAGCCTGCGCCGCTGCTGCCTGCCACGGGTCGATCTGGGGCGCGCCGGCGCTCTCGATCGACGCCGTGATGCCCTCCAGCCGCTGGAGCCAGGTGGGGGCGTTCGTCGCGGCTCCGGCGCCGCCGCTGGAAGGAGCTGCCGGCGCCTCCAGGCTCGCCAGGGCGGCCTCCAGCAGCCCGACGACGTGGGCGCAGGACGCGCGCCGGCGGAACGCCGCGCACCCGCACCGGGCGGCCGCGGGGTCCGTGAGGTCCACCCGGACCTCGAAGGCGCCCTCCTCGTCCTGGACCGCGGCGGTCGCGCCGCCGCCCTCCATCCGAGCGTCCGCGAGGCCGCCGGACGCGACGAGGCGCCTCGCCGCCGCGCGCTGACGCTGCGTCGCATTCCCGCGGAAGTGCGCGAGCTGCCGGCGGATCTCCCCGCGCATCGACGCCCGCGCCTCGGGATCCAGGGTGCCGACGTCGGTGAGGCGCATCGATTCGCAGTGTAGACGTGCGGCACCGTCATCCGGATACGCCGAAAGCGCGCGCTGGCGCTCGTTGCCCGCCCGACCGGGCGTCCCTAAACTGCTGGGCCTCCCCCCGCGCCCGACGCCCCCCGATGGCGCGCGGGCGCCCCCCTCTCCAGACGAGCCAGGAGCTCCCCTCACATGGCGAAGCCCGCCTCCGGCGCATCCAAGCGGCCCATGGCCCTCGGGATGGTCGAGACGAAAGGACTGGTCGGCGCGATCGAAGCCGCCGACGCGATGGTCAAGGCCGCGATGGTCGAGCTCTCGGGCCACGAGCGCGTGACGGCCGGACTCGTGACGTTCTTCGTCCAGGGCGAGGTCGGCGCCGTCAAGGCGGCCACCGACGCCGGCGCGGCCGCCGCGCGGCGCGTCGGCGAGCTCGTCAGCGTCCACGTCATCCCGCGTCCGCACGACCAGCTCGCGAAGATCCTCCCGCCGATGGGTCCGCCCGCGAAGGGCAAGTGACCACGCGCCGGGTCCCTGACGGGCCCGGCCGCCGGCTTTGAAGGGCCTCGACCCCGACCTCCGCGCGCTCCAGGACGTGCGCGACGCCGTCTCCCGCGCGAAGGCCGCGCAGGAGATCGCGGCGTCGTGGAGCCAGGAGCAGACGGATCGGATCTGCGAGGCGATGGCTCGCGCCGCGGCGTCGGCTGCCCACGACCTCGCGCGGATCGCCGTCGACGAGACCGGGATCGGGCGCGTGCACTACAAGGTCCTGAAGAACCTCTTCGGGTCCGAGGGCGTCTGGGACTCGATCAAGGACGAGTGGACGGTCGGCTTCGTCTCGCGCGACGAGCGCAGCGGAGTGCACGAGGTCGCCACGCCGGTCGGCGTCGTCGCGGGCATCGTCCCGACGACCAACCCGACGTCGACCGCGATGTACAAGTCGCTCATCTCGGTCAAGGCCAGGAACGCGATCGTCGTCAGCCCGCACCCGCGCGCGAAACGCTGCATCGGCGAGACGTGCGAGGTGATGCGCCGCGCGATCGAGCGCGCCGGCGGCCCGCCCGATCTCGTCGTGTGCCTCGCGAACCCGACGATCGAGTCGACCGGGGCGCTGATGAAGCACCGCGACGTCGCCGTGATCCTGTCGACCGGCGGCAGCGGGCTCGTGCGCGCGGCGTACTCCTCCGGCAAGCCCGCGTACGGCGTCGGACCGGGCAACGTCCCGTGCTACGTCGACCGCTCGGCGGACCTCGCGCGCACGGCCAAGGCCGTCGTGTCGAGCCAGAGCTTCGACAACGCCACGCTGTGCTGCTCCGAGCAGGCGCTCGTGCTCGACCGGCCGATCGCCGAGCGCTTCCTGGCCGAGATGCAGGCGCGCGGCGCGCACGTCGCGACCGACGCCGAGCGCAAGCGGCTGGAGGCGTTCTGCAACCAGGGCGGGCACATGAACCCCGACATCGTCGGGATCGATCCGTGGCGCGTCGCCGACCAGGCGGGGTTCCACGTGCCGCAGTCGACGACGGTGCTGCTCGCGTTCCAGGACGGCGTCGGGCGCGACCACCCGCTGTCGGTCGAGATCCTGTGCCCGCTGCTGTCGGTGCACGTCGTCGACGGCTGGCGCGAGGGCTGCAAGCTGTCGAAGAAGATCCTCCACTTCGGCGGGCTCGGCCACACGATGGCCGTGCACGCGACCGACTCGGAGGTCCTCGACGCGTTCTTCCTGGACAAGCCCGCGAGCCGGATCGTCGCGAACGGGCCCTCGTCGATGGGGGCGGTCGGGTTCTCGACGAACCTGGTGCCGTCGATGTCGCTCGGCTGCGGCCCGCAGGCGGGCAACATCACCAGCGACAACATCACCGCGCGGCACCTTGTGAACCTCAAGCGGGTCGCGTTCCCGACCGGCGACTGGGAAGAGCGCGAGAAGCGCGCCCACGAGCGCGCGGCGCAGATGACCGGCGCCGGCATGCCGCGCGGGTCCCAGATGGAGGGCGACCCTTCGCTTCGCGCCGGCACGGCGTCGACGCCCGTGACGATCCCCGCGCCGCCGAAGCCGGCGATCCGCGTGCCGGACGCGGCCGGTGTCACGCCGGCGCCCATCCCGCCGGCTCCCGTCGTTCGCGCGCGACCGGTCGAGACCTCCTCGCACACCAGCTCCTCGCAGGCCGACCCGACGCGCGTCGGCGGCCTCACCACGGCGCCGCGGTTCACCGCGCCGCGCGATGCGGCTGCGCCCGCCCTCGCCCCCGCGCCGTCCGCCCCCGCGTCCGCGCCTCCCGCCATGCCGCGGGCGGCCGCGCCGTCCGCCTCGCACCCCGAGACCGGCGTGTCGCTCTCGGCGAGCGAGATCGAGTCGATGATGAAGAACGCCGGCTCGGGGTGCCCGATGGGCCCCTGCAACGGCTGCCCGCATCACGACGTCCAGACCCATTCGTGCACCGCCTGAGCGAGCACGACTCCCTGACTCCACAGTTCCACCCACTCCCAAGATCCCCACATGGCCACCGAATCCGAGATCGCGCTCGGCCTCATCGAGACCAAGGGCCTCGTCGGCTCCGTCGAAGCGGCGGACGCGATGTGCAAGGCCGCGAAGGTCACGCTCCTCAAGAAGGAGAAGTCGGGCGGCGGCCTCGTCACCGTGATGGTGCGGGGCGAGGTCGGCGCCGTGAAGGCCGCCACCGAGGCCGGCGCCGCCGCCGCGCGCCGCGTCGGCGAGCTCGTCAGCGTGCACGTCATCCCGCGTCCCGCGACCGACCTCGAGGGCTACCTGCCCGGCGGCGAGTAGGTCGCTCCTTGCCCGGGACGCTCCACAGCGTGGAGCTGCGCGGCGCGGTGCATCTCGACCAGATGCAGCCGCAGTACGCCGCGATCAGCGCCATCAAGTCGGACGGCTACTTCCCCGTCGAGGGGGAGAGCGCGTTCTGGCTGGAGGTGCGTCCGGGCATCGTGGTGAACCGGCTGCTAGACATCGCGCTCAAGCGGTGCGACGTGACTCCGGGTGCGCTCACGACGGAGCGGCACTTCGGCAGCCTGGAGGTGCACGGGCCCGACCAGGGGCAGGTGCTCCAGGCGGGGACGGAGATCCTCAAGGCGATCGGGAGGAGCTGGGCGGACCAGCCCAAACCGGACGTGCTCACGGCCGAGGTGATCCGCAAGATCACGCCGCACCACGCGAAGATGCTGAACCGCGGACAGGCGGGGATGCTCGTGCTCGGCGACGACACGCTCTACACGCTGGAAGTCGCACCCGCCGTGCACGTCGTGCGCTGCGCGAACGAGGCCGAGAAGGCGGCGCCGATCCGCATCGCGTCGATGCGAACGACCGGCGCGGTCGGCCGGCTGCGGCTGGCCGGCGGCGACGCCGAGATCGAGGAGGCCGCGAACGCCGTGCGCCGCGCCCTCGAGACGGTCCGCGACGACCCGTCGGGCGGAGGGCGCTGACATGTTCCTCGGGCGCGTCGTGGGGCAGGTCTGGGCGACGAAGGAGGTCGACGACCTGCGCGGTCGGAGGCTCCTCGTGGTCGAGGCGTGCGACGACATGGACGAGCCCGGCGCGCCCAAGGTGACGCCGGTGATCGTCGTCGACCCGGTCGGCGCGGACGTCGGCGAGCACGTCATCGTCGCGTTCGGCAAGGCGGCGCGCGTCGCGTGCGGCGGCGACGGGGACCTCGCGTACGAGGCCGCGATCGTCGGGATCGTCGACGACGTGCACGCGCCCGGTGCCCCCGACTCGTGGCAGCCCGACGGCATGCGGGGGAGCGCCTGATGCACGTCGCCACCGTCATCGGCTCCGTCTGGTCGACCAAGAAGGACACCACGCTGGAGGGCGTGCGCTTCCTCGTCGTCCGCCCGTACACCACCGACGGCAAGGAGTCCGCCGAGACGATGATCGCCGCCGATCCGATCGGCGCCGGCGTCGGCGAGCGCGTGCTCGTCGTTCACGGCCGCGCCGCGCGGCACGCGATCGGCAAGGGACACGACATCGGGTTCCAGACCGCGATCGTCGGGATCATCGACCGGATGGAGCTCGCCGACGGTCGGACCGTGGGCACGCACGTCGACTTCGACGAGGGCTGAACGGCCCGCCAGGAGACGCAAGACACAGCGCGACGGCGACCCCGCCGCCGCGACCCGCCATGCAGAGAAACGACCACAACCCGACGCTCTCCGGAGCGGAGATCCAGCCCGCGATCGCGCTGCTGGAGACCTCCAGCGTCGCCGCCGGGATCGAGATGACCGACGCGATCCTGTGGGAGTCCGACATCGAGCTCCTGTTCGCGACGCCCGTGCAGCCCGGCAAGTACGTCGTGCTGTTCACCGGCGGCGTCGAGGACCTGCGCAGCGCGCTGCGCCGCGGCGCCGAGGTCGCTCGCGGCGACCTCGTCGACCAGCTCCTCATCCCGCAGGTCGAGCCGCGGGTGTGCGAGGCGCTCCGCCGGCGCGACGAGCCGATCCCGCCCGGCCTCGCGGCCGAGCTCGACGCGATCGGCGTCGTCGAGACGACGACGGTCGCGGCCTGCATCGTGTCGGCCGACGTCGCGCTCAAGCAGGCGGACGTCGAGCTCCTGGAGCTGCGGATCGCGAACGGCCTCGGCGGCAAGAGCTACGTGACGATGACCGGCGAGGTCAGCGACGTGCGCAGCTCGGTCCAGGCGGGCGCGGGCAGCGCGGAGACCACCGGCCGGCTCGCCCGGCACGTCGTGATCGCGAAGCCGCACCCCGACCTCGGGGAGTACCTCTGATCCCTGCGAGGCGAGGTTCCGTTGGCGAAGAAGCTCGTGACCGAGGCCGACGTGCGCCGCATGGCGCCCGGCTCGCGCGAGCTCGTGCTCTCGCCCGATACGATCGCGACGCCCGCGGCGCTCGACCTGGCGTTCTCGCGCGGGATGCGCGTGGTGTACGCCGAGGCGGGGAGCGCTTCGTCGGTCCCGAGCGATCTCTGGACGCGGATGAAGGCGAGCGACGGGACCTACGTCGTGCACGTCGAGAACGGGCGCGCGGTGGTGACGCGGATCGAGCAGGGTCGACCGACGCCGTTCGGCGAGGAATGAACCGATGACGAGACGATTCCTGACGGCCGAGGACGTGCGACGCCTCGGCGGACCGGAGATCCTCCTGGAGGAGGGCACGGTCGTGACGCCGCAGGCCGCCGAGGCCGCCGCGGCGGCCGGCATCCGGATCGTGGGGCCCCAGGGCGCCTACGTACCGCCGGCTCCCGACCGCGGCCCCGACGCGGCGCGCGCGCAGGAGGTACTTCCGCACCTCCCCGAGCCGACGACCACCGACGGCACCGGCCTCGTCGTGACCGTCGTCGGCAAGAATCGCCCGGGCGTGCTCGCCGAGGTGACCTCGGCGCTGGCGCAGTACGAGTGCGACGTGCGAGACATCAGCCAGCGCACCGTCGGCGGCTACTTCCACATGGTCGTGACCTGCGCGGTGCCGCCGGGGCGCGACTTCTCCGTCGTGAAGGACGGCCTGCAGTGCCTGGGCGGCGAGAGCGACTACGTCGTCCGCGTCATGCACGAGTCCGTGTTCCGCTTCATGCACCGCGTCTGAGGGCGAAGAGGGATGCCGTTCACCGACGAGGAGATTCTCGAGACCGTCCGGATGTTCGAACTGGAGACGTTCGACATCCGCACGACCACCTTCGGAATCAGCCTGCTCGACTGCGCGGACCCCGACCTGGAGTCGGCCTGTGAGAAGGTCTACGCCAAGATCGTCCACCACGGCCGGAACCTCGTCGAGGTGGCGGGCAGCATCGAGGCGGACCTCGGCGTGCCGATCATCAACAAGCGCGTGTCGACGACGCCGATCGCGCTGATCGCGGGCGCGTCGGGCAGCGACGACCTCGTTCCGTTCGCGCGAGCGATGGACGCCGCGGCGGAGGAGATCGGGATCGACTACATCGGCGGCTACACCGCCTACGTGCACAAGGGGTTCACGCGCGCGGACAGCGCGCTGTTCGACTCGATCCCGGCGGCGCTCGCCGAGACGGCGCGCGTGTGCTCGTCCGTGTCGCTCGCGACCACGAAGGCGGGCATCAACATGGACGCGGTGGCGCGCTTCGCCGAGGTCGTGCTGGAGACCGCCCACAAGACCGCGGCGGACGGCGGGCTGGGCTGCGCCAAACTCGTGTGCTTCGCCAACCCGGTCGAGGACAACCCGTTCATCGCCGGCGCGCACATCGGGATCGGCGAGCCGGAGACCGTGCTCAACGTCGGCGTCTCCGGCCCCGGCGTCGTCCGCTCCGCGCTGGACCGGCTCGGGCCGGACGCGAGCCTGCTCGCGGTTGCGGAGACCATCAAGCGCACGGCGTTCAAGATCACCCGCATGGGCGAGCTCGTGGGCCGTGAGGCGGCGCGCCGCCTCGGGACCGTGTTCGGGATCGTCGACGTGTCGCTCGCGCCGACGCCGGCGGTGGGGGACTCGGTCGCGGACATCCTGGAACTCATCGGCGTCGAGCGCACGGGCGCGCCCGGCTCGACGGCGGCGCTCGCGCTGCTCACCGACGCGGTGAAGAAGGGCGGCGCGATGGCGTCGTCGAGCGTCGGCGGGCTCTCGGGCGCGTTCATCCCTGTCTCGGAGGACGCGGGGATGATCGACGCGGTCGCGCACGACGCTCTGAGCCTCGCGAAGCTGGAGGCGATGACGACCGTCTGCTCGGTCGGCCTCGACATGATCGCGGTGCCCGGCGACACGCCGTCGTCCGTTCTGAGCGGTCTGATCGCCGACGAGATGGCGATCGGCATGGTGAACCAGAAGACCACCGCGGTCCGCGCGATCCCGGTCCCCGGCAAGGGCCCCGGCGAGACGCACGACTGGGGCGGACTGCTCGGCACGGCGATCGTGCAGGACCCGGGCAAGTTCGGCTGCGACGTGCTCTGGCGCCGCGGCGGCCGGATCCCGGCACCGCTGCAGAGCTACCGGAACTGAGGGCCGAGGCGGCTCGCGCGTGACGAGCCCGTGACGGAGGACGCGTCGATCCGGTCGTAGTCTCAGGTCGTTCGCTCCATCCGAAGGACCCGAGGCCCGCCATGCCGATCACACCGCTGCTGCTCGTCCCGCTGCTCGCCGCTCCTCAGAGCTCCTTCGCCGATCATCCTGTCGCCGAATGGCACACGTGCTTCGCCGACGCGCGTGCTGCCGCGGCGGAGAGCGGGCGGCCGATCCTGCTCTTCCAGCTCTTCGGGCGGCTCGACGAGGAGCGGTGCTGAAGCAACGGGCGGATCGCGCGTGACGTGATCTTCTCGAACGAGACCGTGTCCGAGGCGCTCGGCGCCGCCTTCGAGTGCGCGTGGGAGTCGGTCGGCCCGGTGCCGCAGGTTCGGATCGACTTCGGGAACGGCGACGTTCTGGAGACGACGCTCGGCGGGAACGTCCTGACTAGCTTCTGCCTCTCGAACGGGACGGTGGTCGACCTGCTGCCTGGCGTCACGACGCCCCAGGCGTACCTCGTGGCGGCGCAGCAGGCGGCGGGGCTCGCGCGCACGATCGAGGCGCGGCCGGAGCGGCAGCAGGACCGGGCGATCCGGGAGGCGCAGCAGTCGTTCCTCGGCGTCTGGCCCTGGGTGCTTCACCTGAGCGGAGGCGTCCTCGCCTCGAAGCCCGGCATTCGGATCGCGGTCGACCTCGACGCGGTGGAGCCGCTGCCGCACGTCGAGCGGGCGCCGAACACTCCGTCGCTGGAGGTCGCCGTCTCCAAGTCCCTCGGCGAGCTCCCGCTCTTGACCTCGATCGAGCTCTCCGGCGTCTCGCCCATCAGCGACCCGCTGTACGCCGACACGCGCAAGGTCGAGACGATCCTGCGGCCGCAGGCCCGCGCGGTGCTCGCGTCCGCCGACGCGCTGACCCCCGCTGCCGTCACGCCGCACGTCTTCCGGCTCGTGCTCAAGATCGACCTGGACGACCCGTACCTCGGGCTCAGCAAGGAGCTAGTGGGATCGAGGCTGCAACGATGATCCCGATCCTGCTCGCGTCCCTGCTCGCCGTCCCCGCGGAAGAGTCGACCACCCCCCGGCCGTTCGATGGCTGGCACGAGAGCTTCGAGGAGGCTCGCGACGCCGCCGCGGTGAGCGGGCGCCCCATCCTGCTCTTCGAGCTCTTCGGTCGCCTCGACGAGGAGCGGTGCTGAAGCAACGGACGAATCGCGCGTGACGTGATCTTCCGCGACGAGGCCGTGAGGAACGTGCTCCGCACGCACTTCGAGTGCGCGTGGGAGTCGCTCGGTCCGGTGCCGCAGGTACGGATCGACTTCGGCGGGGGCGACGTCCTGGAGACGACGCTCGGTGGGAACGTCCTGACGACGTTCTGCCTCTCGGACGGAACGCCGTTCGACGTCCTGCCCGGCGTCGTGCTCCCCGAGGCGTACGCGCGCGCGGCGGCGGAAGCGTGCACGCTCGCGGCGGTGTCCTCGGTCAGGACGGCGGCCGAGGCGCGGAAGCACTTGCGCGACGCGCTACGTCCCGCGGACAGCTCGTCGCCCGCGGACCTGGGCGTCATCGATCTGTCCGGTGTGCAGGTCTTCGTCGGGAGTACGGAGGAGCCGAGCTCGGTCCCGAGCCTCGACGTGACGGTGTCCAAGTCCTTCGGAGAGGCGCCGATCCACGCGTCGTTGCCGCCCCCTCCGAGCACGGACCCCGCCACGCTCCTCCTGGGCGATACCCGGAAGGTCCAATCGACTCTCCGGCCCGCCGCGCGCGCGATCCTCCTGGAGACCGAGAACGCCCGCACGCCGGCGGACACGACGCCCGCCATCTTCCGGCGCGTTTTGAAGATCGACCTGGAGGACCGGTACCTGGGCCTTCGCGGCGTGCTGACGGGCCAGCAAGCGGGCCCGCCGACGGGTCGCTGACCGGACCGAGTTCGGGGTGTAGCATCGCGGCATGACCGCACCCATCGATCGCGCCCCACGGGCTCGCTCCGCCGTCGCCTCCTTCGCGCTGCTCGGGCTGTTCGTGGCCTGCTGGGGGCCCCGTGGGCCGGAGAAGTACGCCGACGACCGGGTGCCCTCCGGCGAGCAACAGGCCGCAGACGTCGCGGACGCGAAGGAGACCGCGCGCGTCGGCGTCATCGACGAGACCTACGAGAAGTGGAACCGGGCGCACCTCATGTTCCGGGGCGAGGTGGAGGCCGCCGGCTCCGATCCCGATCGCGTCGAGGGGCGGACCAAGGGACGGGGGCCGGGCTGGAGCGCCACCGACCCGGTCCGGTCGCTCGACGAACTCCTCGCGGTCCTCGAGCCGGCCAAGGAAGACCCGCTCCTCGTGGGACCGATCGATCGTTGGCGCGCCGCGTGCAGGGAGTTCGACGAGACGCTCCGCGAACTCGGCAACGACCCGACCACCGACCCCCGCAATCCGCTTCGCTCCCGCTGACGGGACCCTGCTGGCCAGGGCTCCCATCGCGTGGGGGAGGCGGGACGCGGGACGTACGAGGCCCCCCGCCTCGGTGTGCGGTTCCGCCCGAGCCGCGAGCGAACGGGCGCCTGCCCGTTCTGCCTCTTGCACTCACTTCCCGCCCTCCCCGCCATGAACCGATTCCACACGCTCGCCGCGGCCCTGGCCGCGACGCTCCTCGCGTCGTGCGGCGACACGTCGAACGCCGCCGCTTCCGCCTCCGAGGCGGCGACCGCCTCGCTCCCTCCCGGCACCGGGGTCCCCGACGCTGGCAACCCGTCCGCCCTCGGGCTCCACCTCCTCGACCCGCACCAGGACGGTCGCGCCTCCAGCGTCGAGCTCGTCGACGTCGGGATCGCGCGCCTCGTCGAGCTCTGGGCGCACGACCAGCACGACCAGCCCGTCCTCGTCGCGCGCGACTTCGCCGTCGGGCCGACGTACGTCGGCGACGGCGTCGCGTCGTTCCTCGTGACCCAGCCCGTCCTCGGGGTCGATCGACTCGTCATCGACGCCGACGTGACCGACCGCGGCGCCCGCGGCGGGCGCGCGCGCTTCCTGGCTGCGGCCGAAAGCGCCGCGGCGACGGTCCCGTCACTCCGCGACGCCGGTGTGGCGGGGGCCGGGCTCCTCAGCGAGGTCCCGCGCAACGCCGCGCTCGTCCTGCGGTTCGACGACCTCCTCGACGTGTCCGATCTCGCGCGGACCGCCCCGCGCGTCCTCACCGGCTGGCCGGCGACGACGCCGCACGACGCGCGCGTCGTTCCGGACGCCATGCACGGCGGCTTCGCCGGGTCCTCGCGCACGTTCGCGACGACGCGGCTGCTCGTCGACCTCGCCGTGCGCAGCGGCGAGCAGACCCGCTCGCACCGGCCGGTCGGCCTGAGCCCGCTCGGGCTGGCCGCGTCGGACGGCGATGGCCCGACGGCCGAGCTGCGCCTGTCGACGGTCGCGCTCGGCGCGGCGCCTGTGGTGCGCAATCTCTCCGGCGCCACGGTCGGCGCCGGCGCGGGCAGCGTCGACTTCCAGAGCGCGACCCTGGACATCGTCCGGCCGTTCCGCGCCGGGTCCGCCACCGGTGCCGGGCAGGGCTTCCTCGGCGACATGACGCCGCCGCGGCTCGTCGCGCGCGCGGACGTACGGATCGTCGACCCGCCCCAGCAGGACCCCGTCACGCCCGACATCTTCACGCTCCCGACCGTGCGCTTCGCCGGCACCGGCTGTGCGGCCGCGGCGCAGGTCGGCGACATCATCGTCCAGACCGATCTGCTCGCCGAGGTGATCGCGCCGTCCGGACCGCCGGTCGGCCGCGACGTGTCGAACGTGCGCGTCCTGCTGCTGGAGTTCCCCGCCGGCTGGACAGGACCAGGGCAGTGGGTGACCGACGGCGTCGGGCCCGCCCGCTACGACGCTCCGTACGACCCGGCGATGGACGATCGGCGCGTCGCATGCCTCGTCGGCGTGTCGCCGGATCCGCTCGGGGCGCCCAGTGCGCCGACCCGCGGCGTCTCGCCGGACGCGGACGTGACGATCTGGTTCAACGAGCCCATCGATCCCGACAGCCTCGTCGACCAGGACGCGGCGCTGCTCGGGCGCTCGGCTCTGCCGGAGACCGGGATCCTGGACGCGCGCGAGATCTTCGTCGCGACCCTCGGCATGGGGGGCGACATGGAGTCGATCGTGTCGTCGCCGCTCCTGCCGCTCACGCACTCGAACGGGACGTCGGAGGTCTACCACGTCACGCCGCGGCTCGGCGCCGGCGCTGCGCGCGACCTCGCCGGCAACGCGCTCGTGGAGAGCCCGGGGCCGATCGCGCTGTCGATCGATCCGGACGCGCCGGACGCGAACACCGACGGGTTCTTCCTGCGCCACGCCACGGTCGACGAGCTCGGGACCGGCGGATTCGACGTCGACGGGCAGCTGCTGTTCGACCTGGTGAATGAGCGCGTCCGGCCCCGGCCGGTACAGCGCTTCTCCGAGTACATCGACGACTCCCAGGCCATCATCCGCCAGATGACGCCGTTCCCGTTCGGCGTGCAGACGCCGCTCAATCCGCTCGGCGCGAAGCTTCAGGCGCTGTGGCGCTACGCCGACGTCGGATTCGGGCTCACCGACACGGGATCGATCAACGTCGACGTCGAGGGGCTCTCCTGGGCGCCTGTTGGCGGGCAGGTCATCGCCGACCAGTACGCGGAGTTCGAGATCGCACTGGCGCACTCTCGCTTCGCGCCGGACGAGGTCCCCGATCCGGCCTCGCTCTTCCCGCGATTCCAGAACAGCGGCATGCGGTCGCCGTTCGACGTCAACGTCCCCGCGGATCTCTCCCTGGAGACCGTGCACGATCGGTCCCTCGGCTACACGGTCTCGCCCGGCGATATCTTCCAGGCGCCGACGGGCACCGCGCTCATGCCGTACCCGCTCAACCGCGGACTTTCGCCGGACGAGTTCCAGCGCTACACGTGGCGCGACACGACCCTCCGCACGCGCGAAGGCCCGGCGAGCGGAGGCGTGGAACCGCAGGCGTACCTGCTCGCGCAGAACCTGCCGATCCCGAGCACGCCGTTCTATCGCCCGGGCCAGGTGCAGACGATCGGGCTGCCGCTCCTGATGGAGTTCCGGACGTTCCCGGACGCGAACGCGCTCGGGGTGAACGCGCTCCGGACCGCGCTCGCGGTCAACTCGTCGTCGCGGCCGTACTTCCGCGCGTTCTCGGCGGGCGGGGTCGACCAGTCCGGGACGACCGTCGTCGTCGATCCGGACGCCGAGACCGAGGCGAACGGCGGCTTCAACCCGGGGTCGATCCCGCCGGGGCAGGCGACCTTCGGACGCGACAACTCGGTCTACCTCGGCGCCGTCGACTTCGTCGTGCGCCGGAGCGTCGTCCACTCGCTCTGGATCGACGCGGGCGACCAGGCCGCGGCGCGCGCCTTCGAGGAGCCTCTCGTCGCGGTCGCGGGCGGATCGCCGGACACCCGGGTCGAGGTCTCGCTGCGCGGCGCGTCGTCGATCGTCCTCGTCACGGGGGGCGGGACGCAGTTCGAGAACGACTCCGACATGAACGGCGTGGTCGACTACGTCGAGGACGCGAACTTCATCGACCTCTACGGCGACTACTACAACGACACCGGCGTCCTCAACCACGACACGGCGGCCGCGAACTCCGGCCTGACGTTCGTCAGCGGCGACGACGCCTGGAAGCCCGGTGCGAATGAGATCGCCGGCGCGCGCTACGTCCAGCTGCGGTACGTCCTGGAGAGCGACCCTGTCACCGGCGAAGTGCCCGAGCTGACCGCGACGGGCGTGGCCTGGACGGACTGAAGAGCGCCCCCGCGCCCCGGCCTCGAGGCCGGGGCGCGGGGGCGGTGTCGCCCGCAGCGGGTGGCCTGCAGCAACTACTGGAAGCGCACCTCGAGGCCGTTCGTGTAGTTGATCGTCGCTCCGGTCGGCGAGCTGTCCCGGTGCCACCACTGGAAGAACAGTCGCTCGCCAGACAGGACAGCGAACGTCGATCCGCCGGGACCGGGGATCGCGTCGACGTCGACGTTGCGCGAGATGGTCCCGCTCGAGCCCGTGCTCGTGATGAAGAGCTGGAAGCGGCCGATGCCGCCGCCCAGGCACAGGTTGCCCGCGAACCCCGCGGGGTTGGGCACGAAGCCGCTCTGGCGCGAGACCATGAGCCCAGCCAGCGCGTGGAACGGCAGGTCCGAGCCCTCGATCCGCAGGTTGTCGAGCGCGATGTACGAGGTGCCGCTCGCGGAGCATTGGCCGATCAGCCCACGGGAGTTCAGGTTCGCGTTGCAGTAGTTCGAGAACGGAGTGCAGTTGGCCGACTCCCAGCTCGCGATCGCCGCGCGGACGCGGTTCCGGTACAGCACCTCGATCGCCGCGCCGACCCCGTTTTCGGCCGCAGCGGAGGTCGGGCAGTCGTTGACCCACGCGCCGATGAAGTACTCGCGGTGCACGATCTCGCAGCCCGAGCGATGGGGGAGGCGGACGTACGCGCCGCGGCTGCGGTGCCGCTCCGGAGTGGAGTTGCAGTTGTACGAGCCGCCCTTGTGCGCGAGGAGGATCTCGCTGCGGAAGATGAGCCTTTCGGTCGAGGTAAGGCTCGACGAGTTCAGCTCCTGATTCAGGACGAGCTCCGTGTCGAAGCTACCGCGGCCGAAGTCGAGGCCGTTGCTCATCAAGTCGTAGAAGTCGTCGCGAGCGCTTCCGAGCGCGCCTCCGACGGCCGACTCGTGCAGACCGGCGAAGTCCAGCAGCGAGCTCTCGTTCCGCGTGTTCCCGCACAGGCAGCCGAGGGTGTGGTTGAGCGCGATGCCCGGCGCGCCCCAGTTCTCGCAGATGCTCTCGATGAGCGAGGTCCCATAGCGGGCGCGGATCGCCTCGGTAGCTGTGTTCGAGCTCGATTCCATCATGGAGCGCAGCACATTGCGGAGCGTGCGCGTCGTCGGGTTGCTGCCCGTGGGGCAGCTCCCGCTGAGGCCGGTGAACTCTGTGACGTTGGCGTTGAGGGAGTCCAGGCCCCGTCCGACGCGCCGCATCGCGGCGAAGTGGTGCGCGGTCTTGATCAGGCTCGCGGGCTCGAAGGTGCGGCCCTCGAACGTCCCGGCCATCGTGCTCGTGGCGCCGTTGAATTCGCGCAGGAGGAGCCCGCTACGCGTGCCGATCGGCAGGAAGGAGCGCTGTGCGCCTGTCGCCGCCACCGTCAGATCGTTCTCGTTGCGACGGACCACCATCGCGTAGCGGATCGCGCCGGACGTAGTCCGGTACCGCTGTAGGTCGATCGGCCGTGATGCGTACTGGCCGATCGTCTCCTGGACCTCGCTCGAACGGACGTTGTTGAACCAGTACCAGGCATTCCCGTCGTTCGGGACCGTGATTCCGGTGTACCTCTCGGTGTCGTCGTGGACTTCAAGATCAATGAGACGCGTGTTGTTCGCCGCGAGCTGGTTCGAGAGGAACGCCGGCGTCGTGTTCATGTAGAGACCCCAGGGCTTGAAGTGCGCGCCCGTGTTCTGGACCCAGATGAACGTGTACCGAAGCTGTCCGTTGAACTGGTGGGGCTGGATGTCGATCATCCGGCGGCCGGGGTTGTTGTTGCGCCAGTCGACGACCTGACTGAAGGAGTAGTTCCGCACCCACCCGTGCGTAGGCGCGTAGTCGCTCCCGGTGTTACGGACGAGTAAGATCGCGTAGCGGACCCCGCTGGTCGTCTCGTACGGCTCGACGTCGATGAGACGCGCATTGTGCTGAGACATCCGCTGGCTGACCTGGGTGGTGGTCTGGCCGTAGTACCACCACCAGGTCTTGGCGTAGTCGCCTGTATTCCGGACCGATACGGCGCTGAAGCGCAGCGGACTCGCGCTCTCGACCTCGATGTCGACGAGCCGGTAGTCCGCGTTGATGTCGGTCTCGATGGAGGAGAGGGGCGCGTTGCCGCGCCAGCGCCACTGCGTCTCGGTGACGACGTCGGTTTGCGCATCGGCGGACGCAGGGGCGGTGGAAACGGCGAGGCAGGCGGCAGCGGTGAGGGCGGCGAGGGCTCGCCGCGGGATGGATTGCAGTTGCATGGGATCTTCCTTTGGAGTGGGTGCGCGCTCGGCGCTGCCGCTCCATCCGGCCCCTCAGCGCGTCGTTACAGGCGCCTCCAGAATCTCCGGATCCCTCCCCTCACCGATCGACGCCCGCCGAAGGACCGAGCTTCGCGCCGATCTCCTCGAGGTCCTTCCGCACGGACTTCGCACGCGAGCTCTCGACCTCGCCCCGGTCCACCAGCTCCCTGAGCGCGGCGACGAGCGGAGCTTCGGCGTCCCCGAAGCGTTCCATTCGCATCAGGCAGCGCGCGAGGGCGACGCGCGAGTCGGTCGTCTCCGGATGGCCCGCGGGGAGCATCGCCTCGCGGACCTGGAGGCCCTCCTGGAGCAGCGCCAGCGCGCCCTCGAGGTCGCCGTGCTCCATCGTCATCACGCCGGTGCTCGTCAGCACGTTCCCGATCGTCGGGTGACCGTCGGGGAAGGCCTCGCGCAGCACCGCGACGCACTCCCCGAGCGTCTCGATCCCACGCCCGAGGTCTCCCTGGCGCGCGTACATCACGCCCAGGTTGTTCAGCACGCTCGCGACGGGCTCGCTGGGCCCGTAGAGCTCCTGCTCGATCTCCAGCACCTCCAGGAGGAGCGGCTCCGCCTCGTCGAAGCGCCCCTGGACCTGGAGCGCCACCGCGAGGTTCCCGACCGTGTTGGCGCGCATCGCCCGGTCGTCGGGCGCGATCTCGGTCTCGATCTCCAGGGCCTCGCGCAGGAGCGCCTCCGCTCCCTCACCGTCGCCGCGCCGCATCGCGAGCACGAGCGCGAGCCCGTTGAGGCACGCCGCGTGGACGGTCGTGTACTCGCGGTCCAGCTCGCGGCCGGCGTCGATCGCCTCGCCGAACCATCGCTCGGCGGCGTCGAAGTCTCCGGCCGTGTGCGCCGTCTGGGCCATGTTGTTGAGCGCTGTGATCGTGCGCGTGCTCGCGGGACCGTAGCGGTCGCGGACGTCCTCGAGCGTCGCCGTGAACAGCTCTCGCGCCTCCTCCAGCTGGCCGAGGTGCAGGAGCACGAGGCCGAGGTTGTTCATCGACGCGAGCCGCCGCGGGTGCCCCGCCGGCAGCCGCTGCTCGCGGATCTCCAGCGCCTCGCGCAGGAGGGGTTCCGCCTCCCGCTGCCGCGCGCGGCGGACGAGCAGTCGCCCGAGATCGTTCAGGGCCTCGACCACGTACGGGTCGGTGGGCTCGTACTGCGCCCGGCGCCTCTCCAGGACGTCCTCGAGCAGCTCCTGCGCGCGGTCGTACTCGCCGCGGCTCCACGCCACCGCCGAGTCGATCGTCATGAGGTTCACGGGCTCCGGCCCGTCCCCGAGATGCTCGCGCGCGCGCTCGACCGATCCGGCGGCGCCCTCGAAGTCTGCCTGCTCTATCTGCGCTGTCGCGACGTCGTACCAGAGTCCGACGAGCGAGCCGTGCTCGGGGTCGAGGCGCTCGGTCATCGCGATCGCCTCGCGCGCCTTGCTCTCCGCGTCCTCGAACTCACCCTCGCGCATGCGCAGGATCGCGAGCCGCGACAGGCAGCGCGCCGTATCGAGGTGATCGTCGTCGCCGTGCAGCTCGCGCTGGGCCACGAGAGCGGCCTCCAGCAGCTCGTCGCTCGCGGGGAAGGCGCCGAGGTTCGCGTACGCGCGTCCCATCGCCTCCTGGAGACGCGAACGGGTCCGCGGGCGGTCCTCGAACGTCCCGGCGATCCGCAGGCGACCCTCCTCGAGGAGCTCGCGCGCCGTGACGCTCCCGCCCCAGTCGTCGAACTGGTCCGCGCTGGCGAAGAGCCCGACCAGGAACTCGGAGACCTCCTCGACGGCGTCCGCCTCGTCGAGCGCGAGCTGCTCGGCGTCCTGCGCGCGCTGGCGCTCCAGGCGCTCGGCCTCCCATGCGCGGTCGGCGGCCAGGTACAGGTAGGTGCTGACGACGAAGCCGACCGTGACGGCCAGGAAGACCGCCGCGATCCCGCCGACGAGCACGCGGTTGCGGCGCGCGAACTTCGCGAGCTGGTAGATCGCGCTCGGGGGGCGTGCGACGATCGGCTCGTCCGAGAGGTGCCGCCGCAGGTCCTCGGCGAGGTCCAGCGCCGACGCGTAGCGACGCTCGGGCTCCTTCTCGATCGCCTTGGCGACGATCGTCTCCACGTCGCCGCGTAGCGTCCGGTCGAGCGCGCCGAGCCGCGTCGGTTGCTCGTGGGCGATCGCGTGGACGGCCTTGGGCAGCGACGTGCCGCGGACCTCGACGGGGAGGCGGCCGGTGAGGAGCTCGAAGGTAAGCACGCCGAGCGCGTAGACGTCCGAGCGCGTGTCGATCGCGCTCGGGTCGCCGCCGACCTGCTCGGGGCTCATGTAGGGGAGCGTCCCGATCAGCTCACCGGCGCGCGTCTCGATCGTCGTGGCGCGCAGGTCCGAGTCGGTCGCGCGTGCGACGCCGAAGTCGAGCACCTTCGGCTTGCCGTCCTCGCCGACGAGGACGTTCGCGGGCTTGATGTCACGGTGCACCACGCCCTTCTGGTGCGCGTGGTGGACGGCGCTGCACACATCGACGACGAGCGCGAGCCTCTCGCGCGGGCCGAGCGACGCGCGCGACGCGTGCCGCGTGATCGGGACGCCGCGCACGAGCTCCATCGCGAAGTAGGGCTGCGGTCCGTGCCCGGTGTCGGCGGTGCCGGCCTCGAAGACCTTCGCGATCCCCGGGTGGTCGAGGCGCGCGAGGATCTCGGCCTCCCACTCGAACCGCCGCAGCATCGCGGGCGTCATGAGCGCGGGCTGCAGGACCTTGAGCGCGACCGTGCGCTTCGGGCGCTCCTGGACCGCCTCGTAGACAGTGCCCATCCCGCCGGCGCCGAGCCGACCGACGACGCGGTACGGCCCGATCGCGTCGGGCATCCGCGCGTCGGCAAGGACCGAGACCATCTCGTCGGTGAGCACGCGCTCCAGCGGATCGTCGGCCGCCGGCGTCGCGTCGTGGCGCAGGAGGTCGAGGGCGGCGTCGAGCAGCTCGTGGTCCTCGCCACACTGCTGTTCGAGCCAGGCGAGGCGCTCGCCCTCGGGGAGGTCGCAGGCGGCGAGGAAGAGCTCCCCCGCGCGTTCGTGCCGACTCCCTTCGTCCATCGGGGGAGTCTAGCCGGCGCGGGACACTACGCTAATCCTCCGTTCGTCCGCCGTGACCGATCCCACCGAGAGACCCGCCGCGCTGCGACCGCGCGACCTCGTGATTCCGCTCGGCGTCGGCGTCGCGCTGCGGCTGCTGTTCGTCGTCTCGTTCCTCGGCACCGACCTCGCGGGCGACGAGCGCGCGTACTCGCGGCTGGGTGGCGCCTGGCACGAGTTCGGCGCGTACACCGGGATCTGGGCGCCGCTCTACGCGCGGGCGTTCGCGGTCGTGCACGCGCTGGTGGGGGACGCCGCGCCGGACGCGATGCGGTTCCTGCACCTCGGGCTCGCGGTCTGGATCGGTGCGTGGACGGCACGCATCGCGGCGATGTTCGGCGGCCGGCGTGCGGGCGTCGCAGCAGCGTGGGTCTACGCACTCTACCTGCCGCTCGCGGGCTACTGCGCGCTGCTCTTCTCCGAGACGGTCTTCCTGTCGCTGTTCGTCCCCGCGATCCACCAGCTGCTGCGCCTCGCGCGCGAGGGGCGTGCGCAGGCCCCGTGGTGGCGCGCGCCGCTCGCCGGGTCGCTGGTCGGCCTCGCGGCCCTCACGCGGGAGAGCACCGCGCTCTTCGTCGTTCCGTGCGCGCTGTGGATCGCCTTCGCGCTGCGCGGCCCGCGCCCTGCGCTCTGGACCGCGGCGTCCTTCGCGCTGACGGCCGCGCTCTGCGTCCTGCCGTGGACGATCCGCAACCTCCACACGTTCGGCACCTTCGTGCCGGTGGGGATCTCGGCCGGAGCGAACTCGTTCGTCGGGTGGAACGCCTACGACGCGAACTTCGACCTCGCCGGTCTGACGCCGACGCTGGAGGAGGCGCCCGGGCGGATCCGAAAGGCGATCCGCGGCGCGGCGCCCGAGCCGTGGGTGAGCCTCACCGAGGGTAACGACGCGCACCGCTCGCGCGCGAACGTCGAGCTCGGGCTCTCGTTCTCGGCCGAGCACCCGGTGTTCTTCGCGCGCGGCCGCATCGTGGAGTTCGTCGACTTGCTGTCGCCGCTCTCCTATCCGGTCCGGTCGATGCGCCTCGTCGACGTCGGCCAGCCGCTCGCGAGCGTGCGCCCCGTCGTCGCGGTCCTGACGATCCTCTGCGTTCCGCTCCTGCTGCTGATGGCGCTCCAGGGGTGGGCGACGGCGCGTCACGCGGGGCCACTCCGCTCGCTCGCGGCGACGATGGTCCTCTGCACGTCGGCCGTTGCGCTTGTCAACGGGATCTCGCGCTACCGGCTGCCGCTCGTGCCGGTTCTGATCGCGCTCGCGGCCCTGTACATGTCCGGCGCTCGCGAGGCGCCGACGGCGGCTACGCGCCGCGTTCGCCTCGTCGTCGCCGTCGTTCTCGTGCTCGCGTGGATCCCGTCGCTGGAGCCGACCTTGCTCTCGCTGGCCGCGCTGATGTGAGCCGCCGGGGCCGTCAGTTCGGCACGACCTCGCCGTCCGTGGCGAGCCACTCCCCCAGCGACGCGATCAGGTCGCGCGCGTCCTTCGGAGCGCGGTCCGCGTCGGGGAACGCGCTCCAGCGGCTGCCCTCCGCCGGCGTCCTCTCCAGCGCCTTCAGCGCGGAGCGGCCCTTCGACTGGAGCGCGTCGAGCGTGCCCTCGTCGAAGGCGAAGGACGTGATCGTCTCGCCGCCCTGGAAGCAGAAGTTCTCGTCCATCCGGAAGCGGCACGCCATCCCCTCGGAGGCGTCCGAGTAGAGCGGGACGCTCCCGGCGGAGCGCCAGGAGTCCGGGTACACGACGCGCAGGATGACGGCGGACGAATCGGGGTAGGGGAAGAGTCCGCCCGTGCTCTCCATCCGGCTCCAGCCGAGCGCGGGCGTCCACGCCTCGACGATGTAGTGCTCCTGGAGCCGCGTGTCGGGGTAGACGCAGGCGAGGATGCGCGTCGGGACGCCGCTCGCGTTCAGGAGCGCCGCCGCCGTGTTCGCGTAGCCCGTGCAGACGCCCTTGCCGCTCTCCAGGCAGTGGATCGAGCCCTGGTCGCCGCCGCCGGAGTAGGTCATCCGCTCGCGCAGGATCTCGGCGACCGTCGTCATCGCCGCGTGCAGGTCGTCGGTCTGCACGCCGCTCGCCGCCTCGACGACCTCGGGCGCATCGACGTCGACGCCCGGCGCGCCCTCCAGGTACGCCTTCACGTCCTTCGGCATGCGCTTCGGCGCGGCAAGCTCGATCCCGCGGCCATTGGAGAGCACGCGATCGTGCAGGAGCGTCCAGGTCTCCACGCGCAGCGCGATGTCGACGCCCTTGGCCATGGGCCGCAGCCGCACCTCCAGCGCTCGGTTCTCGCGATCGGCAGCGACGGCGAGCGCGAGGACGGCGTCCTCGGGCTCCGACGTGACGCGGATACCGAGCGGCGTCTGCCCGCCGATCGGCGCCGGGATCGAGACGCGGACCCACGGCTCCTCGACGTCGGTCCTGGCGACCGCTGTCGCGTCGAGGATCGCGGTCCGCACCTGCCCGGCACTGACCTCGTCGCGACTGGCGGTCAGCGCGCAGTCGTCGAACGAGGCCTCGCACGGCCCGTAGACGCCGCAGCGTGCGAGCACCCGGTCCACGCCCTCGGGCACGTTGGCCGTGACCTCGAGGCGCGTCCAGTCGGTCTCGTCCGTGAGGCGGACCGAGCTCTTGATCGCGGGCTTCGTGGGGTCCTCCGTGATGAACGTGAGGAGCAGGCTCGCGCCACCCGCCTCGGACGGCCGGTCGACGCGCGCCATCCCGGTGAACCGCACGGACCGCGTGCCGCGCGGGAGCTTCACCTCCTGCGTGTACGACGTGTAGCCGCCCGCGTACTCCACGCGGATCGTCGCGGAGCGCTTGCCCTCGGGCGGCGCCTCGTCGCTGGTCTCGAAGGCGGGCGGCGACCCCGCGCCCAGCGAGCGCGGCCAGATCTCCATCCAGCCGGAGACGGACAGGCTGCCGCCCGACTCCATGCCGGGGTTCGAGAGGAGGTTCTTGTCGCCCGCGGCGCCGCCGGGCGCGGCAGCGAGCAGGAACGAGCTGAAGAGGGACGTGAGCGTGGTGAGCATCATGGCAGTAGGACGCGCGCGGGACGCTGCGCTTCGTTCTGGACGGAGCGTAGCCGCGCACGGCGCGCACGATGCGTCACGACTGAGTCACGTCTACGTCAACGTCCTCCCGTGATCCGCGCGGAACGCAGCGCGACCGTCAGCGAGAGCGACCTGAGCGCGGTCGTGGCGACCGCACTCCTGCCGTCCGTTGGCGCCCAGGATCCGTTCGCGCGCTGTCCTGCGAAGAGCGCGTCGTTCGTCCGCGCGCGCCATGTGTTCCACGGTTCGCCGCCGACTTGGAAGAGTGCGTACGACCCGAGATACAGGAGCGTATCGTCGACGTTCCCGCTCTCGGCCGCGGCGAGGATCCTCTCCGTCGCCGTTGTCATGCGACCGTCCGACGGGTCTGCACCGAGGAGCAGATGGAGCAGTGCCGCCGCGGACGCGTGTCGCTCGTCGGACCAGATGTCTCGGTCTTCGGGCGCGATCCAGGCCACACGCCGCACCGTGGCGTGGAGGATGCCTTCGGGCTGATCCACTCCGCTGTGGCGCGCAGAGAGGAGAGCCATCGAGGACCAGAACGCGATATCCGGATCCAGCCGATCGGGGCTCCTCAGTCGTGCGACGAGTCTGCTGGTCCCCGTTTCCAGGCCGATGGGTCTCGGCCGACCTCGGCGCATGTCGAGGATCTCCGCGTCACCGAGGGCGAGGACGGTCAGGGGATCGGCTGGCGTCAGTTCGCGTCCGCCGCCTCCGAGCCGAAAGGCCCTGGAGGAGAGGAGCGGAATAGAGCGTGCGACGGTCTCCGCGTATCGACCGGAGATCGTCCGATTCCCTGCGCCGAGGAAGGCGAGGAGCGCGAGCGCGTCGCCGGCCGGGTCGGGCGGAGCGCCGCCCGCCGTGAAGGAGCCATCCTCGGACTGCTGCAGGGCGAGCCACACAAGGGCCCTGTCCAGCGCGTCCTCCTCGGCGGAGCGACGAGTCGCGCACGGGGGGCGCCAGCCAGGTCGGCTCAGAGCCTGGGCAGCAGGATGGAGGACTTCTGCCGAGGCTCTGGGCGGCTTCGACACGGCGATCGTGCACCCCTCGACGGCGCTCGATCGCGGGTCGGACTGCGGGAGGGCGGCGAGCGTGAGGGACAGAGGGAGGACGAGGGGAAGCATGCTTGCTCTACCCCGCTCGGGAGCCCGTGCTACGCGATCCTCGCCGGTCCGTCCGGCGCGCGCCGCTTCGTGCGCGGCCGGAACGTCGAGGCCGCGTCACCTGCCGCCGGTGATCCTCGCGTAGCGCCACGCGGCTTCGAGCGACAGCGCGCGCAGTGCGGTGGTCGAGATCGCGTCGCCTCCGTCGACGGGCGCCCACGATCCGTCGTCGCGCTGTCCGGCGAGGAGCGCGTCGTTCGTCCGCGCGCGCCACGTCTTCCACGGCTCGCCGCCGACCTGGAAGAGCGCGTACGAGCCGAGGTGCAGGAGCTGCTCGTCGACCGAGCCGCGGTCGAGAGCGGCGAGGATCCTCCGCGTCGCGGCCGTCACGCGGCCGTCCTTCGGGTCGCCGCCCGACAGCGCGTGCAGGAGCGTCGCCGCCGCTGCGTGGTGGGCGTCGGTCCACGCGCCCCCGTCCTTCGCCGCGAACCACGGGACGCGGCTGACCGTCGCGTCCAGGATTCCCGCGGGAAGCTCGACGCCCGCGTCGCGCGCCGAAGCCAGCGCGAGCGACGACCAGAACGCGATCTCAGGGTCGAGTCGTTCGGGGCTCCGGAGCGCTCGTACGAGCGCATCGACGCTGGCCTCGAGACCGCGGACCTTCGCACGGTCGAGGACCGACGCTTCCGACAGCACGAGGACAGCCAGCGGATCAACGCGCGTCAGGTCGGCGCGCGCCGAGTCGCTCGCGGCGACACGGGTCGACAGGTAGCTAACGCCGCGTGCGACCGTCTCCGCGTGCGGCCCCAGCCTGGCCGTGTTGCCTGCGCCGAGGAAGGCGAGGACCGCGAGCGCGTCGCGGGCCGCGTTGGGCGCGGCGCCTTGCGCCGCGAACGAGCCGTCCGCCGACTGCCGCGCGGCGAGCCACGCGAGAGCCTTCTCCAGCGACTCCTGGCCTACCGGCTGGCTCGCGGGGGAGGCGCTCGAGGTCGAGCGGGACCTGGCATCGGACCACCCGTCCGAGACGCCGGACTGGCCCTCGGACTGCGGAACCACGGCGAGCGTCAGCGTGAGAGGGAGGAGCAGTGTGAGCATGGTCGTCGTTCTCCGCTCGGGAGCCTTGGGGTCGAGGATCCTGCGGAAGCGGCGTGCGAGCGAACGCTCGGCGCCGGAGCCGCAGGTGAGAGAGGGCGCGCGCTCGCCCGCGGAGCGCCGCGCAGCGTCGAGCAGCGCGGCGCAGTACGCGCCGGGATCGATGGACGGCCGATCGCCCCGCCCGCGAACGACCGCGTCGTCGACGAGGTCCTCCTGGGTGCGTCGCACCGCGCGCCGCAGCCACCACGCCGCCGGATGGAACCACCACGCGGCGCCGATCACGGCCGCGACGAGCGCGACGAGAGGATCGCGGTGGCGGAGGTGCGCCAGCTCGTGCGCGACGACGGCGCGGCGGGTTGCGTCGTCGCTCGTGAGCGACGGGGGAAGGAGGACGGTCGGGCGCAGCACGCCGAACGCGATCGGGAGGCTCTGAGCGGCACTCGTCGCAGTCAGAACGCTCCTCGGTGCACCGACGTCGATCGGGCGGGCCTCACGCCGGAGCCGTGACAGCGTCCGCGCCTCGCGGGCGAGCGCCGCGAGTCGGACCGCGGCGCCGAGCGCCCAGACCATCAGCGCGAGCGCGGCGAGCGACGGAGCGAGATCCGAAGCCGCGCGATCGGTGGGAGCCGCGGCTTCGGCGGGTGCGCGCGCCGGGAGCGCAGCGCTCGGCGGATCCGCACTCTCCATCGAGAGCGCGCGCGGTTCGGGGAGCGTCAGCGGCTCCGTACGGGCGGGGTCCGGGGCACTCCACACCGACGTCGACGCGTTCCAGCCGGCGGGCACCACGAGCTTGAGCGCGAGCACGCCGAGCAGCGCGTAGCGCAGCAGCGGCGCCCGCCGCTCGAGCGCGTACCACGCGGCCGCGACCACCGCCGCGACGAGCGCAGCCTGCAGGCTCGCGACCAGCGCGAACCGAAGGGCGTCATGGGCCGAGCTCATCGCCCGCCCTCCTCGCGGTGCCGGTCGAGGATCTCCTGGAGGCGCTCCAGCTCGTCGGGCGTGGGCGGCTTCGACTCGAACAGCGAGCGCACGAGGCTCACGCCGTCGCCGTCGAACAGCCGGTCCGCGAGCTCCCGGACCTTCCGCCGGTGCGTCCGGCCGGGCCGGACCCTGGCGCGGTAGACGAAGGCCTTGCCGACCTTGTCCCCTGTGCGTTCGACGTAGCCACGGCCCTCCAGCCGGGTCAGGAGCGTGAAGGTCGCCCCGTGCGTCATGGGGCGGCGCCCCTCCAGCGCCTCACGCACCGCGCGCGCGGTGGCGGGGCCCAGGGACCACAGGGTGGCGAGCACGTCGAGCTCGGCGTCGGGGAGGTCGTCGGTCATGGGGGGAAAGCGTCGGTTCGACGGGCACAACGGTCGCTCCGCGAGGCCGTTCATCCAGACGCCCGTATTTTTTCGAGGGTCGTCGAATGGGCATTCCGCTGGCCCGCTGCGTCCCCCGCCGTTGGGTACGATCGTTGGCCAACCCTGGCCCCACCTGCACTCGATGCTCGAACGCGCGCGCCTCCTGCCCCTCGTTCCGTTCCTCGCCGCAGCCGCCCTCGCCCAGGACCCCGCTCCGGGTCCCGAGGGACTGAAGAACGCGTTTCCGAAGGAGGACACGTTCTCGCCGTACGCGGGTCGCAACTTCCCGACGAACGTCTACTGGGGCGACACGCACCTCCACACGGCGATGTCGTTCGACGCGGGCGCGTTCGGCGCGCGGCTCCAGCCGGCCGACGCCTACCGATTCGCGCGCGGAGAGGAGCTGGTCTCGTCCACCGGGCAGCGCGTGAAGCTCTCCCGCCCGCTCGACTTCCTGGTCGTCGCCGACCACTCGGACAACATGGGCTTCTTCCCGCTCTTCCTGGGGGGCGACCCGAAGATGCTGAGCGATCCGCAGGGGCGGGAGTGGTACGACCGGCTCAAGGAGGGCGGACAGGACGCTGTCGCGGTTGCCGTCGAGATCGTCATCGGCTTCTCGCAAGGGACCTTCCCCGAAGCACTGGACGTGCGGCCAGGGGACACCGAGTTCCGGGACGCGTGGGAGGTCGCGATCGACGCGGCCGAGGAGTACAACGATCCCGGGCTCTTCACCGCGTTCATCGGCTACGAGTGGACGTCGAACACGGCGGGGAACAACCTGCACCGCGTCGTGATCTTCCGCGACGACGGCGACGCGGCGAGGCGCGTCCTGCCGTACACGACGCTAGTGCCAGAGGGGAGCGACGACCCGCGCGACCTCTGGAAGGCGCTCGCCGCATACGAGGACAGGACGGGCGGGCGTGCGCTCGCGATCGCGCACAACGGCAACCTGTCGAACGGGATCATGTTCCCGACCATCGAGTCGTTCACCGGCAAGAGGGTCGACCTGGAGTACGCGACCCAGCGCGCCCGCTGGGAGCCGCTGTACGAGATCTCCCAGATCAAGGGGGACGGTGAGACGCACCCGTTCCTGTCGCCGAACGACGAGTTCGCCGACTACGAGACCTGGGACCAGGGCAACCTCGACCTGAGCGTCGCGAAGGAAACGTCGATGCTCGAGTTCGAGTACGGGCGGTCCGCGCTCCAGATCGGGCTGCGGCTGGAGGCGGAGCTCGGCGTGAACCCGTACAAGTTCGGCTTCATCGGATCGACCGACAGCCACACCGCGCTCGCGACGGCGGGCGAGGACAACTTCTTCGGCAAGCACTCGGGCGCCGAGCCGAACCCCGAGCGTTACGCCCACCCGATGGCGCAGGTGGGCGACAAGAAGTACGAGGGCTGGGCGATGGTCGCGTCCGGCCTCGCGGCGGTCTGGTCGCGCGAGAACACGCGCGAGGGTCTCTTCGACTCGATGATGCGCAAGGAGACCTACGCCACGACCGGGCCGCGCATGCTCGTGCGATTCTTCGGCGGCTGGGACTTCGTCCAGGCGGACGCCGAGGGGCGTCTGCCCGCCGACGCCGGTTACACCAAGGGCGTGCCGATGGGCGCCGACCTGCCGGCCCGTCGCGGGAACGGCGCGCCGACGTTCCTCGTCGCGGCGCTCAAGGACCCGCTCTCCGGCAACCTCGACCGGATCCAGATCGTCAAGGGCTGGATCGACGCGCAGGGCCAGCGGAGCGAGAAGGTGTACGACGTCGTGTGGTCCGACGACCGCGTCGCGGGCGCGGACGGGAAGGTCCCGCCGGTCGGCAGCACGGTCGACGTCGCGAACGCGACGTGGAAGAACACGATCGGTGACCCCGAGCTGATCGGGGTGTGGAGCGATCCGGACTTCGATCCGACCCAGAGCGCCGTCTACTACGCCCGCGTGCTGGAGATCCCGACGCCCCGCTGGACCGCGTACGAGGCGAAGCGCTTCGGCGTCCGGATGCCGCCCGAGGTCCCGATGACGACCCAGGAGCGCGCGTACACCTCGCCGATCTGGTACTCGCCCCGATGAAGCGACTTCTGCGCGAGCCGCTCCTGCACTTCGCCGTGCTCGGAGCGGCTCTCTTCGTTCTCGACGCCGCGCTGAAGAGCGACGGGCCGACCGTCCGCGAGGGCGAGGTCGTGGTCTCCGCCGGGCGGATCGAAGCGATGGCTGCGATCTTCACCCGCACCTGGCAGCGGGAGCCGACCGCCGCCGAGCTCAAGGGGCTCATCGACGAGTTCGTCCTGGAGGAGATCCTCTACCGCGAGGGCATCGCGCTGGGGCTGGACCGCGACGACACGATCATCCGGCGCCGCATGCGCCAGAAGATGGAGTTCGTCGTCGAGGACGTCGTCGCGCTCGTCGAGCCCGAGGAAGCTGATCTCGCCCGGTGGCGCGAGGAGAACGCGGACCGGTACAGGCGCTCGCCGCGCGTGACGTTCATTCACGTGTTCCTCGACGTCGAGGAGCGCGGTGACGCGCTGGAGAGCGACGCGGCGGCGCTGCTCTCGACTCTGCGCAGCGACCCGGCGGCCTGGGATCCGAACACGATGGGGGACGCGACGCTGCTGCCGCTCGCGAACGAGGACATGGGCCTCGACCTCGTGGCGCGCGGCTTCGGCGAGGCGTTCGCCGAGGGGGTCGCGGCGGCGCCCGTCGGCGAGTGGAGCGGTCCGATCGGATCGGCGTTCGGCTCGCACCTCGTGCGTGTGGACGCGCGCACGGAGAGCGTTCTGCCGCCGCTCGATGAGATCCGCCCGGCGGTCGAGCGCGACTGGCGCTTCGCACGCCGCGAGGAGGCGGCGCGCGAGTACCGCGACGGCCTGCTGGAGCGCTACGACGTCACGATCGAGTGGCCGAGCGAGCCCGACGCCACCTCCGACGAGACCTCGGGGGGAGGCCAGTGATCCGCCGCGCCGTTCTGGCCCTCGTGGCGCTCGTCGCCGCGCTCGCGGCGCCGGCGGCCGCGCACGAGGTACGGCCCGGATACCTGGAGATCATCGAGACCGGCCCGGAGTCGTACGACGTCCTCTGGAAGGTCCCCGCCGCCGGCGACAACCTTCGCTTCGGCCTCTACGTGCGCTTCCCCGAGGCGACCGTCGACACCCGAGAGCCGCTCGGGCGCTTCGTCGGGGACGCCTACGTGACGCGCTGGAGCGTCCGGCACCCGGGCGGGCTCACCGGCGAGACGATCCACATCGACGGCCTGCGGACGACGCTGACCGACGTGATCGTCCGGATCGAGCGGCTGGACGGCGCGACGTCCGTGGCGCGGATCGAACCGTCGAATCCGACGCTCGTGGTCCCGGCGGCACCGTCCCGGCTGGAGCTCGCCGGCACTTACTTCGTCCTCGGCGTCGAGCACATCCTGTTCGGGATCGACCACCTGCTGTTCGTGCTCTCGCTGCTGCTGATCGTCGAGGGCGCGCGTCGGCTCGTCGCCACGATCACGGCGTTCACGCTCGCGCACAGCGTCACGCTCGCGGCGGCGACGCTCGGGTGGGCGCACGTGCCGGGCGCTCCCGTCGAGGCGGTCATCGCGCTCAGCATCGTCTTCGTGTGCGCCGAGATCGTGCGCCGGCAGCGCGGCGAGGAGAGCCTCACCGCGCGCGCGCCGTGGCTCGTCGCGCTCGTGTTCGGCCTGCTGCACGGCTTCGGGTTCGCCGGGGCGCTGGAGGAGGTCGGGCTGCCGGGGCACGCGATCCCGACGGCGCTCCTGCTGTTCAACGTCGGGGTGGAGGCGGGGCAGCTCGCGTTCGTCGCCGTCGTGCTCGGCGGAGCGGCGTTGCTGCGGCGCGCCATGGGACCGCTCCCGCGTGCAGCGCGGCTCGTGCCGGCCTACGGGATCGGAGCGGTCGCGATGTTCTGGACGATCGAGCGCGTCGCGTCCTTCGGGGCGTGACCGCGGCGGCACGAAGAAGCGCCCGGGTCGCTGCAGTGCAGCGAGCCCGGGCGCTTCGTCGCTCGAGTGGGAGTTAGTTGAACGTCACCGAGAGCCCGTCGGTGAAGTTGCTCACCGCGGTGCCCATCACCGCGTCGCGGTGCCAGTACTGGAAGTTCCAGGTCTCGCCCGGCTGGACGACGGCGTTGCCCGTCGGCTGCGGGATCGTGGTCAGGTCGACGCTGACGAACACCTCACCGGCCGCGCCGCTCGATGCGGCCTGCGTGACGTAGCGACCGACGGCGCCCCCGAGGCAGATGTTGCCGAGGCTGCCGCCGGGCATCTGCGCGAAGCCCTGGGTCTGCGAGACGATCGCGAGGCAGAGCGAGTTCTGCGGGAGGTCGAAGCCGCGCAGGGTCAGGTCGTTGTCGGCGACCGCGGTCGAGCCGCTGGCGTCGATCCGACCGGGCTGGCCCGTCGAGTTCGGGACGGCCGGGCCGCAGTACGCGGTGCCGACGGTCGTGGACTCGAAGACGAAGCCGAGGATGGCCTCCGAGAACGGGCCCGTCTGGTTGAACCAGATCGTGTAGGTGCCCGGACCGAGCGGCGCGGTGAACGAACCCACGAACTGGTTGAAGCCCGGGAGGATGTCCGTCCCGATCTGGGTTTCGCTTGCGAGCAGGCCGCCGTCGAGATCCAGGATGTCGGTGTTGTTGGCGTCGTTCGGGAACGAGCTCCCGAAGACGAGGCCGAAGAAGGCCTGGTTGAAGGGGTCCGCGATGAAGCCCTCCATGTTCAGCGCCGAGAGCTGCTGGCCGGCCGGCACGTCGAACGTGATGTAGTCGATGTCGCGGCCGCCGATCTCGAAGTCGCCCTGCTGGTTGACGACGACCGTGCTGGAGCCGAGGGGGAACGAGAGCACCGTCGGGTTGAGGTGGTCGCCGGACGCCTCGTCACCGCGGGCCTCGTCGAAGAAGGTCTCGCCGATGAGGGTGTAGTCGCCCGGGCCGTGGAGCCGGTTGTCGGCGACGATCGTGAGGTCGATGCGGGTCGTGGACGCCGCGGTCGACACGAAGTCGTTCGCGCCCGTCCAGAGCCCCTGGCCGACCGCCTGGCCGGCGCGGAACGACGCCGTCGAGTTCGGGGCACCGCCCACGTTCCACTGGACGTAGTCGGCGATCTGGGTGCTGTCGTTGAACGACACGAAGCCGCCCGGGGGCGGGTCGAAGATCGAGAGACCCCAGGCGGACACGTCGAGCGGGGTCGCGAACGGACCGACATCGCTCCGGTTGATCCGATCGGGGTCGCCGCCGGGCGCGTCGTCGTTGAAGTGCACGAAGACCGGGGTGCCGGCCTGGATCGTGACGCCGTTCAGGCCGCCGATGTCGGAGTAGACGAACGCGTCGTTCTCGTCGAACGAGCAGAACTGCCAGCCGTCGAGGGCGACGTCGGTGCCGCCATAGTTGAAGAGCTCGATGATCTGGGTGTCGAAGTCGACGCTCCGGATCTGGACGGCCCGCTCGGCCTGGGCCGATGCGATGGCGGACAGGCCGATGAAGGAGAGGACGTGGAGAGTGGGGCGCGGTTGCACGGAGGAGTGGAGGGGTAGGAAGCCAGGGGAGACCTGCGAGCGGCGGGGTGTTCGCCGCTCATAGGCCCTGGAGGCGTTCTGATCCCCGCCGATCTTCTCTCTTGAACGACGAGCGCGCGCCCCGGGCCCTGCGGCCGTGAGCCGCGGGCGAGGGGCGCGCGCAGTGTCTCGTTCCGAGACCTATCGGTCGACTGCGGGGTGGTCAGCGGAGGCCAACCGCCGCCGTCACGTCGAACGGCACCTTCTTGGTCTTCGCGTCGTGCCAGGCCTCGATGCTCAGCCGGCCTGCCGTCTGCTGCGACTCGCAGACGAGCGTGATCCGCGACGTCTCGCCGAAGGTCATCGTCGACATCGGCTCCAGCGCGACCTCGTTGCCCTCGGCGTCGATGATCCAGTAGCGGATCACCGAGTCGAGGTCGTCGTTCGTCTGGAACTCGATCTCGTGGCCCTCGCCCCACTGGGACGGGCCCTCGTTCATGACGGTCAGCGTGTACGGGCCGCACTCGAAGACGGCGTCCTTGGCGAAGACGCCCGACTGGCTGGTCGAGGTGCGCTTCTCGTGGGCGATCCGGACGGCGATCTGACCGGCGGCGTTGACGAACTTGGCGTCCTTGGCCGGCGCCTCCTGGCTCTCCAGCTCCAGCGCGACCCGGGTGCCGCCCTTGACGATGCGCTCGCCGAAGCCGAACGGGCCCCAGGGGCCGTTCTCGTTCACGAGCGACTTGCCGGTGTCGTCGAGGAACTGGGCGATCGACGAGGCGTCGCGATCGACGCCGATGATGCCGCCCTGCGGGTTGTCGACGACGATCGCGAACTTGGTCCGCGCGAACGTGCCCTGGAACGCCAGGTCGGGCATGTCCTCGCCCTCCCGGTCGATCGTGCGGTTGATCATCACGCCGGCGACGTGCGCGGTCGGGCGCGCGCTGGCCGCGGCGCGCACGGAGTTCGCGCTGCCGGACAGGACGACGGCGCCGAGGGTGAGGGTGGGGAGGAGGACGATCGAGGCAGCGCGGACGAGGCTCATGGGACCTGCTCCTCTGGGGTGTGCGGGAGCCGGGGGGTGGATCGAAGAGGGACTCGGGCTTGATCGGCCGCGAAGCCGCAAAGCCTGAGCGGCGAGGGGCGCGATCGGCTCTGGCGGGCCGCGATCGGGGCTCCAGGCACCTTCCGGGGCGTTCTCGCCCCCTCGACCAGGGTCCGCGGCCCCGTGCTGCGGCTCCTGCTGTCCGCCACCTCCCGCTCCGCAGGCCCCGGCTCCAGCACGGCGTGCAAGAGGTCCAGCCCCACCCGACCGACCCCGCCGACGGGCTTCGTCTCGTCTGCCCGGAGGGCAACGAGGCCGACACCTGCTTCCGGGGCCGGACCGGACTCTTCGAGTACGGCACGCTGAACCCCGACTTCACGCCGAACGAGGAGACCGCCGCACGTCTCCGCTGCGGCGGCCGCGCGCGAGCGCAGGCTCGGCCTGCATCGCGAGGATCCGGTCGAGGCCGCCGTGCGGCCGAGCGCGGCGCCGGGGCCGCGACGGGAGCGTTCCAGCCGATCCGAGAATCGGCCGTGCCCACGACGACTCGTCGATCCAGATGAGCGCCTCGATGCGCTCGGCTCCGTCCTCACAGCCTGGGCAGGAATCTCCGATCCTGCTGCCCAGGCCGTGAGCCGACCTTGCTGGCGCACCCGTGGACGCGGGTGCCCTGTTCGCGTGGGCCATTGCTGCCCGCGCTCTCACAGCCCGGGCAGGAATCGATCTGGACGCTGAGCTGGGCATGTTCCCCCCGCGCCTCGGGTGCCCCGATCGATCGAACCGGGCTTTCGGCACAGTTTCGAACTCGATCGGAGGGCCGCGGCGGAAGCCGCGGCGCGCGCGGGCGGCCGTCTCGGCGTCCGGAGGGCGCCGGAGCCCCGCGCGACGATCAGTAGAGCGTCGTCAGCGTGATCTCTTGCACGAAGTTGTAGGCGAGGGCGGTCCAGAGAGCGATCGATAGAGCCTTGTCGGCGCCTCGCACCGATAGCTGTCGCAGGCCGCGGTGCTCCTTGAAGTCGCCGAAGCCCGTTTCGATCGTCGCCGCCCGCTGCTTGTAGATCTCTGCCGCTTCGGGGGTCGCCATCCGGGCGCGCCATTGCTTCGTGCCCTCCCCGTCGTCGTAGCGGGTCTTCGCTGGATCGCCCGTCCGCTGCTTGGATTGCGGCGCGTAGACGGCCACCCCCCTCTGCTCCGCCGCGTCGATGTCGCGCTTCTTCGCGTATCCGCCATCGACAAGGACGTCGTCCGGCAGTCGGCCGAGTCGATCTTCGACCCGGTCGAGCATGGGCTCGATCTCGTCGTAGTCGTTGCCGCTCTGTGTGACGGCGACGTCGACGATCACTCGACTGTCGACGTCCATGGTCCCCTGCACGTTGTACGACGGCCGGTACCCGCCGTCCCCGTGCTTCATCACTCGGGCCTCCGGGTCCGTGGTCGACGCTCGAACCTCCTCGGGGTCCTTGCTCTTCTGCGTGCCGGCTCGAAGCTCGTCGAGCTCCGCCAACGCGCGCTCGATCCGCTCCGCGCGATCCGCAGCAGCACGTGCAGCGGCGGCCGTCTTCCGGGTGGAGTCGCTTTCCTTCAGCGGCTTGTCGAGCTGTGCTCTCGTCGCCTTCACCTGCTTTCTCGCCGCCCGCAGGCACTTCTTGAGCGATCGCTCGCGGCGGAACGACGCTGCACCCGCGCTCGCCCGCACGCGCGTGCCGTCCTGCGCGACGCGGCTCAGCCGCACCACTCCGGACGACATCAGAAGGGCGAGCTGGTCGGTCAGGAGCTGATCGAGCGCCTCCTGATGCTCCACGCGGAAGTCGCCCAGCGTGCGGTAGCCGATGCTCATGCCGCCCGCGATCCAGCGGTAGGGCGCGTCCCGCTCGATCAGCATCGCCAGGCGCCGCGCGCTGCCGACGCCCTCGCTCGTCGCGTACAGCCACAGGCAGATGATCACCCGCGGATCGATCTGCGGCCGGCCGGGGTTGCTGCCGCGCGCGCGGATGTCCGCTGTGAATGCAGCGATGTCGTACCGCTCGAGCAGGTGCCAGAACGCCCTGGCGCGGTGGTCGAGCGGGATCAGCTCATCGAGCACGCACGGGGACATGAGCGTCTGGTCTCGATTCGCTCGCTTCAGCCGCACCTCGCCCTCGAGCTGCTTGTCACGGCCGGCCGAATCGCTCCCCTCGTTCCCGAACAGCGTGTCCTGGCTCGTGCCGGTAAGGACATCGAAGTCGCCCGGGGTGGTTCAAGGGCGGTCTATCCGCCCCGGGCGATTTCTGCCCAGCCTGTCAGCTCCTGTGCTCGGGGCTGTGGAAGTCCGTCTTGCAGCCGGCGCTCCAGGCCTCCGGCTGGTTTCCGTGCGCCGGGATCCCGCCCGCGTCCTTGATCATCCGGGCGAGGTGGAGGCAGTTCCACGCGAGGAAGGTCGTGTTGCGGTTCGTGAAGTCGTTCTCCGGGCCGCCCGAGCCGGGGTCCATGTACGACGGCCCAGGGCCGGCTTCGCCCATCCAGCCCGCGTCGGCCTGGGGCGGGACCGTGTAGCCGATGTGCGAGAGAGAGAAGAGGATGTTCATCGCACAGTGCTTCACGCCGTCCTCGTTCCCCGTGATCAGCGCGGCCCCAACCTTGTCGTAGTCGCGGTACTGGCCCTTCTCGTTGAGCAGGTGCGTGTAGCCGTACATCCGCTCCAGCACGCGGTTGCACACCGAGCTCTTCTCGCCGAGCCAGACCGAGGTGCCGATGATCAGGATGTCGCAGGCGTCGATCTTCTTCTGGATCTCGGGCCAGTCGTCCTTCTCGTAGCGGTCGACGCCCGTGTAGTCGAGATCGAGACCGGCGGGCAGGTCGAAGTCGACCGGGCGCAGGAGCTCGGTCTTGACCCCGTTCGACCGGAAGATCCCCTCTGCGATGCGCATGAGACCCTCCGTGTGAGAGAGCTTCGGCGAGCGCGTGAGCGTGCAGTTCAGCATGAGCGCGCTCAGGTCGTCGTACTTGGCAGGCGCAAGCGAGCAGAGTTCCGAGGTGATCTTTTCCGTTTGCTGTGACATCGGTGGGGGGCGAATACGGACGAAGGAAGCGCGCAGGGCGACCGCGGGGACGGTCCTTGTACCCCATGCGTCAGCGCGGTGCTGGCTCCTCCAGCACGAATGCTCTGCGAAGCCCCTCCACCGCAGTGGAGGCGCAGGCCTGAGGGGAGCTGCTCAGAGCCTGGGCAGAAGTCTCCGACTCTGCTGCCCAGGCTCTGAGCCGACCTTGCTGGCGCACCCGCTAGCGCGGGTGCGCTGTTCGCGTGGGCAATTGCTGCCCACGCTCTCAGTCCTGCACCGCGTACGCCCTCAGCCCCATCCGGGTCGCGACGACCAGCATCGTCGAACCGTCGTCCGCCGTTCCCCACGCCGCCTGCTTCGGCTGGCCCTCGATCGTGCGCCGCGGCCCTCTATCGACGCCCACTTCCTTCATGGCCGCGAGGGTGCTGTCCGGGTAGTCGCGCGCGGTCCCGAACTCGACGCGCTTCGAGATCTCGCCTCGTGCGAGGTCGGCGACCACGACCGCGGAGGTGGCCTTCCGGAAGTCCACGCAGATGGCGGAGGCCCAGCGGCCGGAGGGCGAGATGGCGAGGTCACGGACCGAACCGAGCCCGTCGCCCATGGGGAGGCTCCAGATCGTCTCGCCCTCGCGGGTGATGAGGTGCAGGACTCGCTTGCCCTCGACGACGAGCTGCTCGTCCCCGTCCAGCGTTCGCGGACGAACCCAGTTCACCCATCCCCTGGCGCGCACGGAGTCGCTCTTCTCTCCCTGCGGCGAGAAGGCCAGCAGCGTCCCCCAGGAGCAGGACGAGAGGATCTCGGGCGTTCCGTCCGCATCGAGGTCGACGCCCGTCAGGTGCCAGGGATTCGCGATGCCCTTGATCGAGGTCTGGAGCGTCCCCTCCGCGGTCAGCACGTGCAGACCACCGGACGCGTTGAGGGACACGAGGAGCTCGTCCGCTCCGTCACCGTCGAGGTCGCACGGCCACACGTCGTTGACCGCGCCGTCGAAGTGATGCTCCCAGGCGGCGCCGCGCTCGACGTCCATCGTGAAGACCGAGTCCTTGCCGAATCCGACCACCTGGTCGCTCGAACCGTTCCGCGCGACGCGAAGCTCGGAGGCGTCGTCACTCAGGAGGAAGCTGTTCTGCCTCCTGCCGATCGAATCGAACGAATCGACCTCTCCACTCGACTTGAGGCCGAAGACGCGCGCCGCGGATCGGTCGAACGCGACGCCGGTGTACGAGCCGTCGGCGACCCAGAGTCTCTCGAGCGGCCCGCCCAGGGCGGGCCGCTCGATATCGACGGCCGCGCCCGACTCGTCGAGACCCGGTCGTCTGTACTTGAGCGTCCTGGCGTCGGTCCTGGCGATCGCGTCGGAGAGCCCCGGCGCTCGTTCGAGCAGCGGGTCGCTCTCGATCTCTGGAATCCGCTCCACCATCAGCGGGGCGTTCGACAGCCAGTCGATCGCCTCGTCCTCGAGGCCGGCCGCGACGAGGGAACGAGCGATCTCGAGCGACCGATCCGCGAACGTGTCCGGGTACTTCGAGACCAGGTCCGAGCCCGCCGCCGTGCGGATCAGCTCCTGGTGTGAAGCGAGGACCTCACGCTGCGCCGTGCGCATGCCGTCCGCCGCGGCCTCGGCTCTCGCCCGGGCGGCGACGTTCTGCGCGAGCAGCACCGAGATGATCGCGAAGGCTCCGGCCGCGACGGCGAGCGAGGCGCTGGTCGTCGGATGCCTGCGTGCCCACTTGGACACCCGAGCGATCGGACCCGGAGGCCGCGCGGAGATCGGACGCCCCGAGAGACAGCGCTGCAGCTCGTCGACGACCTCGCCCATCGACCCGTATCGACGATCGGGGTTCTTCTCCATGCACTTCGCGCAGATCACGGCGAGGTCGCGCGGGACGCGGGACTTCAGCTGCCTGGGATCGGGAGGATCGACGGTCAGGATCTTGCGGAAGACGTGCTGGCTCGTGTCGCCGTCGAACGCGCGCGTGAGGGTGAGCGCCTCGTAGAGCGTCGAGCCGAAGCTGAAGATGTCCGAGCGGTGGTCGATCCCCATGGATCGCGCCGCCGCCTGTTCGGGACTCATGTAGAAGGGCGTGCCCTCGATCTGCCCCGTGCGGGAGAGAGAGAGCTCGTCCTGGATCTTCGCGAGCCCGAAGTCGGCGATGCGGGGCTCGTCCCCTGCGAGGAGGATGTTGCTGGGCTTCACGTCGCGGTGCAGGACCCGCTGCTCGTGCGCGTGATCGAGCGCCTCCCCGATCTTCTGGAACAGGAGAGCGACCTCGCGGTAGTACCCGTCGGGCAGGCTGCGTTGGCCGCGCAGATCGGCGAGCGAGTCGGCCAGCGTGAAGCCCCCCGGGACCAGCTCTTGCGCGATGTAGTGCACGCCCTCGCACTCGCCGACGCGATGGGTCTGGACGATGCCCGGATGGGTCAGCCGACCGCCGGCGCGCGCCTCGCGCTGGAACCGCTGCAGCGCCGGATCGGACAGCACGTAGTGCGGCGCGAGGACCTTCAGCGCAACCGGACGTGAGAGCGAGAGCTGCTTCGCCTCCCACACGACCGACATTCCGCCGCGGCCGAGCTCGCGCACGAGCTCGTAGTCGTCGAGGACGCGCCCGGGCTGGAGCCCGACGCTCGCACCCGCGAGCTGCCCCTTCAGCGAGCGGTAGTCGTCGATCATCCGCTCGAGCTCGCGACGCACGTCGGCGTCACAGTCGCCGGCGAGTACGTCGAGCTCGGGCGTTCGTCCCGACTGCATCTCTGCCAGATAGTGCTGGAAGAGATCCTCGGCCTGCGTGCGGTCGCTCGGTTCGCGGCTCATTGCGTCCTCCGTGCACGATGGATGGCGCGGCGAAGCGCGACCCGTGCTGCTTCGTAGGAGAGGTCGAGTTCCGCCGCGATCTCTGCGTGGGAACGACCTCGGAGATAGAGCGTGATCAGCTGCCGATCTCGCGCCGGGAGCCGGAGGATCGCGAGCGCGAGCTGCTCGCGTTCCTCCGACTCGGCGACCTCGTCCGCCGGGCTGGCGGTCATGTGCGGTTCGTCGTCGAGCTCGACCTCCGCGCGCTTTCCCTCGGGCCGTGACTGCATGGCGCGCGAGCGATCGAAGGCCTTCCAGCCGAGCCTCTGCGACAGGTAGGCGAGGAACCGACCGCGCGTCTCGAAGCGAACGTCGCAGAGCTCCGGCCAGACGTCGCCGAGCATCGACTGCACGAGATCGTCGGTGTCGAGGAACCGGCGCATCGCCGAGCGCTGGACGCGATGGCCGGCGCGCAGGAGGTCGCGCAGGAAGTACGCGATGAACTCGTCGGCCACCGCCGGACTCTGCGCCGCCGCGCGGTGCGCCTCGGCGAGCACGGCGTCCTCGAGCACGTACCCGGCGCGGAGCCGCGCGAGGACCGGAACCTGCGCGGCGGGGTCGGAGAACAGCTGCTCGGAGGCGGGCCCCAGTCGCTCGCGGGCGAACCGGAGGGCCTCGACGGCGTGCTCCCGCGCCTCGGCGGAATCGGCGGTCCGGGGCTCGGACTCTTGGTCGGTCATGGGCAAGGCGATGATCCTATCCGTCATGGTGCTCACGGGCGCACCGACGGAAAGGACGGGGCGGGCGGACCGGACACCCAATCCGAGATTCTCGCCTGTCGATCGCGCTGGGCGGCGCGAGGGGCCTCTCCGGCCATCGCGGAAACGACGAACGGCCCGAAGTACCGGGGCGGAGCTCACTCGGATTCGACCCCGGCGTTCGCGCGCGCGTGGGCGAGGGCTCGCACAATGCTCGCTCCCGATCCGACCCGATCCCTCCATGCGCACCCTCTCCCTCCGCCGGTCCCTCCTGGCCGCCGCCTTCCTCGCGACCGTTCCCCTCGCCGCGGCCCAGTCGGGCAAGGGCTCCTGGCCGCCGCCGCGCGCGCCTCTCGGCGAGGCGCTCGCCGACTGCCAGGCCGACGTTCCGAAGGAGACGTTCGAGGTAGAGCGCGTCATCGACGGCGACACGATCTGGATCCGTCGCAACGGCGAGCGCGAGAAGCTGCGGCTGCTGTCCGTCGACACCGAGGAGAAGTACATCGGCGGCAACGACCTCTCGCCCTCGAAGCCCTCGACCCGGTTCGGCGAGCAGTCGACCGGCTGGGCGCAGGGATTCTTCCTCCCGCGCACGCCCGACGAGGCGCCGGTGCGGGTCGGGCTGCGCTTTCCGGGCGGCGTCGAGGCGAAGGACGTGTACGGCCGGCTGCTGTGCCACGTCGTCACGCGCGAGGGCGTCGACTTCAATCTGCTGCTCGTGCGCCTCGGGCACAGCCCGTACTTCAACAAGTACGGCAACAGCCGGATCGACCACGCCGCGTTCGTCGCGGCCCAGGAGACCGCGCGGGCCGAGAAGCGCGGCATCTGGGACTCGCGGACGAACGAGGGCGGGAAGCGCCGGGACTACGCGCGCCTCGCGCCGTGGTGGAACGCGCGCGCTGAGGCCGTCGAGGAGTTCCGCGCGCGCGCGGCGAAGGACCCGAAGCGGCACGTCGCCTGCGATGATCCGGACGCCGTCCAGCGCGCCTTCGAGGCGGGCGGCGAGATCGAGCTGTTCGGGACGATCGACAGGTTCTTCGACGAGGACGACGGGTCTCGCACGGTCCTGTTCCGCAGCGGTGACAAGCGGCGCGCCGTGCGGGTGCGGATCCCGAAGGCGATGCGCGGCGCGATGGAGGCGCTCGACCTCGACGGGTCGCTGCTCGACTTCCGGCAGAACTACGTCGTGGTGACGGGGCGCCTGGAGCAGGGCCGGCGGAGCTACGAGCTGAACGGCGCCGCGGCCACGGACTGGCGGCTCGCGGGGCCCGAACCCGCCTCCGGAGCCCGCTGAGGCGCCGCTGAGGGGATCGTCGGGGCGCCCGAGCGGGGCCCCGACGGGGAATTCCTGGAATCCGCCCAAGGGGCGGCGGCACCCTCCGTGTTGGGTCCCACAGCCGCTGCCCCATGCCCTTCTCCTCGCTCCGTTCCGGACCGCCCGCCGACGGCGGCGACGCTCGCGTCGCCCGCGTCGAGGCGCTCCTGGCGGAGCACGAGCGGGCGCTGGTGGGCTACGCCGCGCGGCTTCTCGGCGGCGACGTCGAGCGCGCGCGCGACGTGGTGCAGGACGCCTTCCTGCGGCTGTGCCGACAGGCCGAGATCGACGCGCTCGGGCGCGAGTGGCTCTTCACGGTCACGCGCAACCTCTGCGTCGACGTCCGTCGGAAGGAGACCCGAATGAACCCCCTCGAGGACAGCCACGACCCCGCGGACGACGCGGGGGACGCCAGCGCCGCGACGCTCGCCGACGACTCCCGCGAGGAGCTCGGTCGCGCGATCGACCAGCTGCCGCCCCGGCAGCAGGAGGCGCTGCGGCTCAAGTTCGACAGCGAGCTGAGCTACGCCGAGATCGCCCGCATCATGGAGATCAGCGCCGGAACGGTCGGCTGGCTCCTGCACACGGCGATCCGCAGTCTTCGCACGGGGATGGCGCCCGAAGGAGGTGCGCGATGAGCGACCCGATCGACTGGAACGAGGACCCCCGCCTCGTCGCGTACGCGCTGGGCGAGCTGGAGGGCGCGGAGCGCGCCGAGATCGAGCGTGCGCTGCGCGCGGATCCGGCGTGCCGCGCCGCGCTGGACGAGATCACCGCCTTCCTGCCCGAGGTCGAGCGCGCCGTGCGCTCGGGCGAGCCGGCGGCCGGGCTGGAGAGCGGCGCGCACGCATCGATCGTCGCCGCCGCACGCCGTGGACCCGCGCGGTCGAGAGCCGTTTGGGTGCAGCCCGTGCTCGCGCTCGCCGCGTCGCTCGCGGTGGCGTTCATCGGCTTCCGCGCGCTCGGCGTCAGGAGCAACGCGCCCATGCGGGACGTCGCCGTCGCCACCCTCGAGCAGCAGGCGAGAGCGGACGAGGCCCCCAAGGAGCGCGCCAGCGGCCGGATGTCCGGCGAAGCGGTCGACCTGGAGGTCGTCGAGGCGCTCGTGGACGCGCCCGCCGGTGCGCCGGCGGGGGCAGTCGTGGGATCCGCGGCCGAGCCGGCGGAATCGGCCCCCGTACCCGAGGCGGAGTCCGCCATGGAGGTTCTCGACGAGTTCGCGGACGACCTAGACGACGACCTAGACGACGGCCTCGACCGGGTACGTCCGATCACGGTCGGAGCCGTGGCTCCGTCGGACCGGCCGGCGGAGACGCGCGCGAAGAAGTCCGGCCCGTCCTCGCCGGGGCCGCCCGCTGCGAATGGCGCGACGGTCACGAAGCGCATCGCTCCGGCTCGCGAGCAGGCGCGCAGCTCGCGCGCCGAACGCAAGAACGAGACCTCCCGCGCGCGCGTCGATACGCGCGGTCGCCGCCTCGAGGAGGAGACCGAGGAAGATGCGGTGGTCGAGGACTTCGAGGGCGGCGCCCTCAACGAGGTCCAGGATCTGCTGCGTCAGCCCGCACAGCGCGAGGTCGCGCCGCCCGAGAACGAGTTCGTCCTCGCCGCCGAGGACCCGCTCTCCACGTTCTCGATCGACGTCGACACGGCGAGCTACGCGAACGCGCGCCGCGCGCTGAAGGACGGCTCGTTCCCGCGCCCGAGCGAGGTGCGGATCGAGGAGTTCGTCAACTACTTCGCCTACGACGACGCGGCGCCCGGCGCGGACGACGAGCACCCGTTCCGCGTCCACGTCGAGACCGGCGCGGCGCCGTGGCAGCCGAACCACCGCCTCGTGCGGATCGGCCTGAAGGGCCGCGAGGTCGGCTTCGGCGAGCGCGCGCCGGCGAACCTCGTCTTCCTCGTCGACGTGTCGGGGTCGATGGACGAGCCGAACAAGCTGCCGCTGGTGAAGGCGTCGCTCGCGATGCTCACGGAGTCACTGGCGCCGACGGACCGCGTCGCGATCGTGGTCTACGCCAGCGCCCAGGGGCTCGCGCTGCCCTCGACGCCCGTCTCCGCGCGGGAGGCGATCCTGCAGTCGCTGGAGCGACTCGACGCGGGCGGCTCGACGAACGGCGGCGCCGGGATCGAGCTGGCCTACGCGGTCGCCCGCGAGCACTTCGTCGACGGCGGGATCAACCGCGTCGTCCTCTGCACGGACGGCGACTTCAACGTCGGCGTGACGTCGGACTCCGGGCTGGAGGAGCTGATCGCGGAGAAGGCGCGCGGCGGGATCGACCTGACCGTGCTGGGCTTCGGCACGGGCAACTTCCAGGACGCCAAGATGGAGGCGCTGTCGAACCGCGGGAACGGCAACTTCGCCTACATCGACACCGAGGCGGAGGCCCACAAGGTGCTCGTCGCCGAGGTCGGCGGGACGCTGGAGACGATCGCGAAGGACGTGAAGCTGCAGGTCGTGTGGAATCCGGCGCGCGTCCAGGCATTCCGGCTCATCGGGTACGAGAACCGCGTGCTGGAGCACAGGGACTTCGACGACGACCGCAAGAACGCCGGCGAGATTGGCGCCGGGCACGGCGTCACGGCGCTGTACGAGGTGGTGCCGTGGGGGCTGGCGTTCGACACGTCGACCGCGACCGGGGCGCGACCGGACGCCTCGGTGCTCCAGCGGGCCGGCGGCGCGCCGCCGGCCGGACCCTTCGTCACCATTCAGCTCCGCTACAAGCCGCCCGGCGAGGACGCGAGCGTGCGCTTCGAGGTCACCGCGATCGACTCCGGGGCCAGCTTCGGCGGCGCGCCCGAGTCGCTCCGCTTCGCCGCCTCGGTCGCGGGTTTCGCGATGCTCCTCCGCGGGTCGAAGCACGTGGGGGAGGCGACCCTGGAGGACGTCCGCGGGTGGGCGCTGGAGGCCCAGGGCGAGGACCCGGGGGGGCTGCGGGCCGGCTTCGTCGAGCTCGTCGAGCGGGCGATCGACCTCCGCCGCCGCTGAAAGCGGCGGATCCTGCAGCGGCGGACTCGGCGGCGGATGCTGCGGCGACGGACTCTGGCGAGTCCGCTGTCGGTCAGAAGTCTGTGAAGACGTCCATGGTGGGGCGGTCCGATGCGTATGGGGCCTCGCGGGTGACTCCCGCCCGCATCGGGCTAAGATCGCCCCGGCGTCCCCCCGCGCCAGACCCTGCCGCGCCAGGCGCGGAACACAGACCCCAGTCCATGATCCACACGCTCGCTCGCACTCTCACGCTGCTCCTCCTCGCGGCAGCAGCCCTGGCGCCGGCGGCCTTCGCCCAGAAGGTCGTGTCGAAGCCGGTCGACTGCAAGGAGGAGGGCTTCCAGTTCAAGCCCCTCCGGGACTTCGACGCCGTGCCGATCGATGGCGACGGTGTGGAGGTCCTGAAGTTCGGCTCGGACAAGGGCGACATCGTCGCCTACGCCTTCAAGGACCGCGCCTCCGGCAAGGTCGACAAGGGCCGCTCGGTCGCCAAGAAGCGCCGCCAGGACATCATCGAGTACCTGGACGGGCGCTACAAAGGGTTCAACGAGAAGAAGGCCAAGTCGCCGGACATCGACGAGACCGTCAAGATCGACGGGATCGAGGCGAAGCACCGCCGCTACACGATCGAGCTCGCGGACTTCTCGTTCTCCCTCGACGTGTGGTCGTTCCCGCTCTCGCACGCGGACATCCACCTGCTCTTCGTCGTCAAGGACGAGATGGACCGCCGCTGGAACGCGGCGGTCACCAAGTCCGCCAAGTCGTTCAAGCAGATCGAGCGCGTCGCGGCCAAGGAGATCGACACCAGCTCGCGGACGTTCGAGGACCAGCTCGCCTGGGCCGAGAACGAGGCGAGCAAGGTCGAGGGCTGGAACGCGATCGGGACCAAGTCCAAGCGCTTCGTCGTGCTGACGAACGCGACCAAGAAGGCGTTCATCAAGGAGGTCCTCGACCGCCTGGAGGTCTCGCGCGACCTCTACGAGCGCGACTTCCCGCCGCCGGACGACTTCAAGGCCGTGTCCGTGGTCCGGATCTGCAAGAGCGCAGAGGAGTTCCGGAGCTTCAGCGGCGCGCCCCCCGGCGTCGCCGGCTACTTCAGCCCCTCGACCGTCGAGCTCGTCCTGTACGACAACGTCGAGACGAACCGGAACTCGACCTACGCGGTGGTCAGCCACGAGGCGTTCCACCAGTACTGCCACTTCCTCTTCGGCCAGTCCGAGGCGCACCGGTGGTTCGACGAGGGGCACGGCGACTACTACGGCGGCATGAAGATCACCGGCAAGCGCGGCAAGATCACGCCGAAGATGCCCGCCGGCCTCGACCGCCTCTCGGTCATCCGCGAGATGGTGCGCCAGGAGACGTACAAGCCGCTCTCCGACCACCTGTACTACAACCACTCGCAGTGGCAGAACCAGGGGCCGAGCAACGTCAGCGGCTACGCCCAGTCCTGGTCGGTCGTCTACATGCTGCGCCAGGGCGCGCTCAAGAAGGTCAACAAGAAGGTCTGGAAGAAGGAGTACGCGGACATCATCCCGACCTACGTCCGCGTCCTGAACGAGGGCTTCCAGGAGGCGTACGCCGAGATCCGCGACAAGAAGATCGCCGAGGCCAAGAAGCGCGGCAAGGAGCTCGACCCGTCCGAACTCGTCGTCAACCGCTTCCAGCTCGACCCGCGCCGCAAGGACGAGATCTGGGATGCCGCGATGGAGGCCTCCTGGGGTCAGATCGACCTCGACGAGTTCGAGGAGAACTGGAAGCTCTACGTCGAGAAGTTCCTCTAGTAGCGCGCTCGGACCCGCCCGACGCGCGGACGTCGGCGAGGAAGAAGGCCTGCTGGGACACGAAGCGCAGCGAGTGCGCGCGTCCGACGACGCGCGCGCCCTGCGCTTCGATCTCTTCCCGAAGAACCCGCCACTCGACGGCGCGCCGGGTCTCCGGGCGGCCGCGGCGGCGGAGCGGCCCCGTCGTCCTTCGTCGCCAGGCCTGGTACGTCGCGGCGTCCCAGTAGGACGCGACGACGTGGGAGCGCGCCACGCGGACGAGCTCGGAGAGCACGGCGCGACGTTCTTCCGGGTCGATCAGGTGGTGGAGCAGTCGGCAGCAGACGACCACGTCGAACGCGTCTTCGGCGAACGGCAGCTCGGCGGCGCTCGCACAGATGAGCGCGCCGCCGCGCCCGTCGACCTCCCGCAGCATGAGCTCGGACACGTCGACGCCGGTCCAGGCGGGCGCCTGGCCCGCGTGCGTGAGCGCCCCGACCGCGGCCTCGCGCAGCCGGCCGGTCCCGCACGGCACGTCGAGGAGGGTCGCTGAAATGGGGGCCGCGAGATGCACGCGCGAGAGCAGCCGCGCCACGAGCCGCGGGTCGCGCTCGCGGGCGCGCCGGGTCCGGAACCTCCCGCCCGCGTAGTGCGCGCCCGATCCGGCCTTCTGCCACCGCGCCGCGACCGGCGGCGGGTCCTGGCCGGGCCGCGACTCCATGCGGGGGAGCCTACGCGCGCGACGCGTCGGGCAGCGACGGGCGACCCGCGAATCGCCCGCGGGCAGCCGTGCGAAGAGGTACTCATGGAGTTCGGCCGCCTCCCGAGCGTCGACGGGATCGACTTCACGCTCCCGCCCGACCCCGCCGAGAACGCCGCCGTCCTGGCGCGTGCCGGCGAGGCGGGCGCCGTCGACCTCAGGATCGGCATGGCCAGCTGGTCCGACCCCGGGCTCGCGGCGCGGCTCGGCGGCGGCGACGCCCTCGGCGTCCTCCGCGCGCACGCGTCCGCGGTCCCCGCCCACGAGCTGAACTCCAGCTTCTACGGGTACACGCGCGAGCGGTTCGCGCGCTGGGCGGGCGCCGCGCCGCCGGGGTTCCTGTTCTGCCCGAAGCTGCCCTCCTCGATCACGCACGAGCGGGTGCTGGAGGGGGCGGACGACGAGATGGAGGCGTTCGTCCGCGCCACGGAGGCGCTCGGTGATCGGCGCGGGCTCACCTGGTTCGCGCTGCCGCCCTTCGTGGCGCCCGACCACTACGATCGGCTGCTCGCGTTCCTGGAGCGCTGGGCGCCGGAGGTCCCGCTCGCCGTCGAGATGCGGGAGGAGCGCTGGTTCCGCTCGCGCGCCGGATTCGCCGACCTCTGCGGCGCTCTCGAGGAGCTCGGCGTGACGCTGATCCTCACCGACACCGCGGGCCGGCGCGACTGCGCCCACGTGCGGCTGACGACGCGGACGGCGTTCGTCCGCTTCGTGGCGAACGCGCTGCACCCCTCGGACTTCACGCGGCTCGACGAGTGGGCCGATCGGCTCGCCCGGTGGGCGGACGGCGGGCTGGAGCGCGCGTACGTCTTCCTCCACCAGCGCGACGAGGCCGAGACCGTCGACCTCGCCGACCACCTGGAGCGTCGCCTAGCCGAGCGCGGGCTCCCCGTCCTCGCGCCCTGGCGTGCCCGCACGCGGTACGAGCCGCCGGGCCGCCAGCTCGGGCTGTTCTAACGCGGCTCTCATCCGAGGACTCTCGTTCTCCGCTCGGGGGACGTGCGCGGAAAGAAGTTCGCGCAAGACACTCGTGAAACGGGCGGGAATGACCGATCCAGCCGTCACGTTCGCGGCGAACCGGGGTTGAGCACGTCCCACGGCGCCCTCGAGCCCGAACCCACGACTCCATGCAACGGACTCTCGGAATCCTCGCCGTCCTGACGGCCCTCGCCACTCTCGTCTCGGCCGTCTTCGCCGGCTCCTCGCCCGAACCGGGCGGCGGCGCCCGCAAGTGGATCCAGTGGGCCGACTCCTACGACGGAGCCCTGGAGCAGGCCGCGGACGAGAACAAGGTCGTCTTCATCGCCGTCAACATGGACGGCGAGCGGGCGAACGACCGGATGGCCGAGAAGGTCTACCGCGACAAGACGATCCTCGCCGTGTCCGAGCGGACGATCAACCTCGTCGCGTCGTCGGGCACGCATTCGAAGAGCGGCAAGTGCCCGCGCTTCGGCTGCTCGTCCTGCGCCACGCACCGGTTCGTCGACGTCGCCGTGCGGGAGAACGTCCTGAAGGGCGACGCCTCGGGCGCCGTCATCGCGCCCCAGCACGTCTTCCTCGGCTCCGACGGGAGCGTGCTGCTGTCGGTGCCCTACGAGATCTCCGTGAGCGAGCTGGAGTGGTGCTTCCTGGAGGCGCTCGACATCCACGCCGGCGTCGAGCCGAAGGACCGCCGGCACTCCGGCCGCCGCCCGCGGCGACTGATCGTCGGCGACGTGGTCGACCTCGGTGGGTCGGCCGGTCCGCTCACGCGCCAGGAAGCGCTCGAGATCATCGAGGAGCACAAGAAGGCCCGCGGCGAGCGCGAGGGGATGCTCCGCAGGCTCGCGACCGCGGACGAGCCCGAGGCGCGCGAGTATGTCCTCGCGATGCTCCGCGCGGGTGGCGGCGGGGGCGGCCGACGCGGCGGCGGCGGCAGAGGGAACGGCGATCGCACCAAAACGGAGCTCCTCCACTGGATCGGCGTCGCGTCGCCCATGAGCTACTGGGAGATCTGCGCGGAGTTCGCGGACAGCGGCTCCGAGGTCGTGAAGGCCGAGGCGATCGTCGCTCTGGAGCAGATGGCGGCCGAGGAGTCGCTCCCGATGCTCATGAAGGCGCTGCGCCGCGCGTCGACGAACGCCGAGAGTCAGGCGCTGCTCGTCCGCGCGGTGGGGGCCACGGCGCGCGACGACAAGAAGGCGCGCCAGGCGATCCTCCGCCTCACGATCGACAAGAAGAAGCCCAAGGTCCGCGCGAACGCGCTGATCGCGCTCGGCTGGCTGGACTCGCACGAGGACATCGCGCAGCGCCTGCGCGAGGCCGCGCTGCCCGACGTCCACGGGCAGAAGTCGAAGATCATCCCGTCCAAGGTAACCGAGAACGAGCGGCTCGGCGCCGTCGTCGCGATGGGGCTGTCGCGCGATGTCGCGTGGACCGACTTCCTCCAGAGCATCATCGACGCCGAGGGCGAGGACGAGAAGCTCAAGAACGCCGCGCGCGCCTCGATCGCCGTGATCGGCGGCGAGGAGCTGGCGCGCCTGGCGCGCTTCCAGAAGGACGCGGGCTCGGACAAGATCGAGCGCGAGCGTTTGTTCGGTTTCCGCGTGGAGCGCGGCGGCGGCAACTGACCCCCGGACCAGGGCTCGACGCACCGCGCGAGGTCGGGTGAGATTGCGGGCATGAAGCTCGCTCTCCCGCTCCTCGCTGCCCTCACCGTCGGGGCGCTCGCCCTCTCGTCCGCACGGACTCCCGCGTCGCATCTCGCGCAGGAAGACGCGGCCGAGCCGCCCTCGTCGAAGGAGCAGAAGGCGCTCCTCGAGGCGCTCTACGCCTGCAACCCGAAGAAGCGCAAGGGGCGCCGCGAGATGGCGCGCCTCCTCGAGCCCTACGCGTCCGTCCCGGCGCCGACGGGATCGAAGCGGAAGAAGCTCCTGAAGGAGATCACCAAGCGCTGGGAGAAGGAGCGCGAGCTGCCCAAGAAGGGCACCGAGCACTGGTACTGGGAGGACGAGCGCAAGGGACGGTTCTTCCTCTCGGGCAAGACGCGCAAGCCCAAGGGGCTCTTCATCGGCCTGCACGGCGGCGGCGTCGGGCAGGCCGATGCGTCCGGCTCCTTCGGCTCGTGGAGCGGGCCGGCGGGCAAGCGCGACTGGGTCAGCATCTACCCGCAGGCGATCGAAGCGACCGAGCGGGGCTGGACCGACACCGGCACCGAGGAGTGGATCATGGACCTGATCGACGAGGCGCGTCGCACGTTCGGCGTGCCGCCCGATCGGATCTACATCGGCGGTCACTCGATGGGCGGCTACGGCTCGTGGGTGCTCGGCGCGCACCACGCCGACCTGTTCGCGGCGGCCGTGCCGTCGGCGGGCGCACCGACGCCGGTCTACAACGCGGACGGCACGATCCACTCGATCCAGCAGGGCGTCGTGCCGAACCTGCGCAACCTGCCGATGTGCGTGTACCAGAGCATCGACGACCCCCAGGTCCCGCCCGACGCGAACCAGGCGGCGGTGCGTCAGGTCGAGTCCTCGAAGGACACCTGGGGCGGCTACGAGAACTTCGAGTACTGGGAGGTCGACGGCCGCGGGCACGCGTACCCCGAGGGCGGGACCAACGCGCTGCTGGAGAAGATCGAGGGTTACGTCCGCGAGTCGTACCCCAAGAAGATCGTCTGGCAGCCCGCGCTGACCTGGAAGACGCAGTTCTACTGGCTCGACTGGCCGGACCCGCGGATCGGCGCGATCGTGATCGCCGAGCTCGACCGCGAGGCCAACCGCGTCGACGTGAAGAGCGACGGGAAGTCCGTCGCCGGGCTCGGCGTGCTGCTCTCCCCCGAGGTCCTCGACCTCGAGAAGGAGGTCGTCGTGACCCTCGACGGGACCGAGGTCTTCCGCGGCGTCCCGGAGACGTCCTGGGCGGTGCTCTGCCGGACCGCCCTCACCTGCGACCCGGGACGGACCTTCGAGGCCCGGATCCAGGTCAAGTAGCTCGCGATCCGGTGAGGGCCTGTTGCGCGGGAGCACGCGTAGCTTTCCAGGTCATCCACCCCTGACGGCCCCATCCCTGTACGGCCACACGCTCCCCGCGTCCCGTTTCCATGCGACTCCACTCCCTGCTGCGCTCTGCCCCCTGCCTCGCCCTCGTCCCGGCCCTCGGCCTCTTCCTCGGCGCCTGCGGAGGCGGTGGAGGTGGGGGGGGCGGCGGCGGCGGCACCACGCCGCCCGGCGGCGGCGGCACGGGCGCCCTCCAGGGCACCCTCTCGGTGCTGCTCCCCGACGCGACGGTCCTGGAGGCGGAGCCCAACGACTCCCCCGAGCAGGCCCACGCCCTCGGTGAGTTCCGCAGCGGCGACGAGCTGAAGGTCCTCGGCAACGTGACTCAGTCCGGGACGGACCAGATCGACGGCTTCCAGCTCATCGCGCCCGAGCGCGTGCAGGTCGACCTGCGCCTGACGGCGACGACGCCCGGCACCGACCTCGACATCCTCGTCTTCGATCCGGTCGCCCTGCAGCCGGTCGAGCGCTTCCTGACGAACGGCGCCGTGCCCGAGGTCGGGAGCTTCGTCGCGCAGGGCTCGTTCTTCGTCGTCGTCGACTCCTTCGCGGGCGACTCGGACTACGAGCTGGAGATCACGATCCGTCCTCTGACGGGCCCGATCGCCGAGGAAGAGCCGAACGACAGCGTGCAGAACGGCGAGTACCTCGGCGTCCTTCTCCCGGGCCAGCAGATCTCCGTCGTCGGCGACGGCATGAACGGGAACGACTTCTTCCTGTTCGCCGTCCCCGAGGCCACGAACGTCCAGCTCACCGTCGGCTTCGGCATGAGCGACGACTACGACCTTCACGTCTACGACGCGACGCAGGACCTCGCGACCGCGCCCGAGATCATTCGCTTCGACAGCGGGTCTGCGAACCCCGAGATCGGATCGATCACCGTGAGCGCGATGACGCTCGTCGCCGTCGAGGTCCGCGCGTTCTCCGGCGTCTCGCCGTGGCAGCTCGTCCTCGCGACGACGAGCCCGCTGGCTGCGAACTCCGGGCCGATCGACGCCTCGCCGCGACCTCTGTCGACGTCGCCCCGCGGCTCGCTCGACGCCCAGCGCCAGCTCGTGCGCGCCGGCGCCGACGACGCGATGTTCGCCGTCGCCGCCGCGCCGTCAATGCGCGGTGACCTGATCGTGCAGCTCGACGCCGGCCGCAGCGAGTCCGAGGTCGAGGCGCTCGTCGCAGCGCACGGCGGCACCGTCCTCGCGTCGGTCCCCGACGGACCCAGCAAGGTGCGCTTCGCGCTGCCGGCCGAGCTGAGCGACGCCGAGGCCGCGCGCTACCAGGTGGCGCTCGCGGCGAGCCTCCGCGGCCGCGCCGGCGTCCGGCTCGCCGAGCCCGACTACCGCCTGGAGGCCTTCCAGGCCGAGGTGCGCCCGAACGACGAGTTCTACAACCTCCAGTGGCACTACGAGCAGATTCAGCTCCCCGCCGCGTGGGCGATCACGACCGGCAGCAACGCGGTCCGTGTCGCGGTGCTCGATACCGGCAGCGCGCCGGCGACGGACCTCGTTCCGCGCACCGTCCCGGGCTTCGACATGATCTCGGACGCGGCGAACGCCGGTGACGGGAACGGGATCGACGCCGACCCGACGGACGTGGGGGACTCGAACGGGGTCCAGCCGTCGAGCTTCCACGGCGCCCACGTCGCCGGGACGATCGGCGCGTCGACGAACACCGCGAACCAGTTCGGCGTCGCCGGCGTGACCTGGGAGACGCAGGTCTTCCACGTCCGCGTGCTCGGCCTCATGGGCGGGTCGAACTTCGACATCCAGAACGCGGTGCGCTACGCGGCCGGGCTGCCCAGCACGGCGCCCAACCCGGCGAACCCGCCCGCCGACATCCAGAACCTGAGCCTCGGCGGACCCGCGTTCAGCCAGTCGTTCCAGGACGCCGTCACGGCCGCGACACAGGCCGGCTGCCTGATCATCGCGGCCGCGGGCAACGAGAACAGCTCGACGCCGTCGTTCCCAGCCGCCTACGACAACGTCGTGTCGGTCGCCGCGGTCGACTTCGAGCGCCAGCGTGCGCCGTACTCGAACTTCCACCCGTCCGTCGACATCGCGGCGCCCGGCGGCGACGTGACGGTCGACCGGAACGGCGACAACTTCGGCGACGGCGTGCTCTCGACGAAGCCGGACGACACCGTCAACCCGACGAACTTCGACAGCTTCGCGTTCAACCAGGGCACGTCGATGGCGGCGCCCCACGTCGCGGGGGTTGCCGCGCTGATGCTCGCGGTCGCGCCGGCGCTGACGCCCGCGCAGCTGGAGCAGATCCTGACCTCGACCGCAACCGACCTCGGCGCGCCGGGCCGGGACGATCAGTTCGGCCACGGGCTCGTGAACGCTCTGGCTGCCGTGCAGGACGCCGGCGGCGGCACCGGGAGCGGTCCGATCCTCTCGCTCGCGGCCTCCAGCATCCTCATCGACGCGCGCGTCGACACCAAGCGCGTCGGCGTCCTGAACGGCGGCGGCGGCACGCTGCAGGTGCTCGATCCGACGGCGACGACGACGTCGGGCGGCAACTGGCTCTCGGCCACCCGGGTCCCGATCGCCAGCCCGACCACGTCCGACACGTCAGCCATCGACGTCGCGGTCAGCGCCGCGGGGCTCGCCGACGGCATCTACAACGGCTCCGTCCGCGTCGAGTCGAACGGCGGGATCGTGACGCTCGGCGTGTCGCTGGCCATCGGCCAGAACGGCAACGTGCCCGACTACGAGGTGTTCGTCCTCGCGGTCGACCCGCAGACGCTCGAGACGCTGGCCCAGGACGTCGTGCGCACGCAGGCGTCGCTCGCGTACGCGCTGCCGTCGCTGCCGCCCGGCGAGTACCTCGTCGTCGCGGGCACCGACGAGGACAACGACGGGTTCATCTGCGACCCCGGCGAGCCGCTGTGCGGCGTGTTCCCGTCGCTGGAGCTCGCGTCCCTCGTGCCGGTCACGGCCGACCAGACGACGGCGGGCGTCGACTTCCCGCTGGAGGACGCGAACCTGCCCGCGAGCAGCGCCGGCGACGTCGGATACCGCATCCTGGAGACCTCGGGCACGGCGGAGGCGCCGGCCCTCGGCTCCGGCCTCCTCTCTCTCGGCACCCAGCGATGACCCGACGGATCCACGCCCCGCTCCTCTCGCTCCTGGCCTGCGCCCTCGCGGCGTGCGGGTCGTCCCCCGACGCCGCGGCGCCTGCTCCCGAGTCGGAGCGGGCGCTCCCACGGGCGGAAGTGGTGAGGAGCGGGATGTGCGGCGTGACCGAGCGGTCGGTGCGCGTCGCGCGCACCGACGAGGAGCTCGAGGCGCTGTGGGCCGACGTCTACGCCTTCCAGCGCCCGGCCCCGCCGGTGCCCGAGGTCGACCTCGCCTCGTCGATGGTCGTCGCTGTCTTCATGGGCGCGCGGCCGAGCGGCGGCTACGCGATCGAGATCGTCGACGTCTCTGCACGCGCGGCGACCGCGGACGAAAACGCCGAGGTCCTCGTCCGGGTCCGCGAGACGCTCCCCGCCGACGGGGACCCCGTCACGATGGCGACGACGTCGCCGTTCCACGTCGTCGTCGTCGAGCGCGCGGACGGCGCCGCGCGGCTCGAGGCGGAGTAGCGCTCCCTGATCGACGTACGCCCCCGCGTGGGGCGGGCGGCATCACGGCAGGCGGAAGTACCGGACGATCGAATCGTTCGTGTCGCCGTCGCCGTTGATGTCGCCGATCTGGAACTCCTCCGTGAGGAACGCCCCGAACTCGGCGGTGCCGCGCTGGAACTGCGTGCTCGGCGTGGGCCCGGTGTCGGACGTCGTCATCGACGTCGTCGGGAACGACCCGTCGATGCTGAACCGCTGGAGGATCGTGTCCGTGCGGTCGCCGTCGCCGTTCAGGTCGAGGTTGCCCTGGCCGGCCTCGGACAGGCGGTGGAGGCCGACGGCACCCTTGGCGATGACGCCGGCGTTCTGGCTGCTCGTCGCGAACGGAACGCCGGGGAAGCGGAGCTGGTTCGCGGGCCCGCCGGACGCGACGACCGGGATCGTCGGCAGCGCGTCGGTGTCGTCGCCGTCTCCGTTGAAGTCGTCGCCGTTGCCCAGGCCGAGGCCCTCTTCCGTGATCGCCGCGTAGAAGCGAGCCGAGCTCTCCTCGTCCTCGGCCATCCAGGTGACCGCGACGGGGCGGGTGACCGTCGAGCCGTGGTTGAAGTTCCACGCCTGCGCGCCGTTCGACGGGTTGTGCATGCCGACGAGGATCCGATTCGTGCCGGCCTGACCGTCGTAGCTTCGACCGTCGGCGGCTTCGTCGACCGCGAGCACCCAGCCGTCGGCGAGGCGTACGACGCCGCCTGTGCCGCCCGGAAGGCCCGACCGGACGGCGAGCAGTCGGCTCGTCGTCGTGACCGGCAGGACCGTCGCGGCCGGGTTCGAGGCCGCGACCCAGCGGAAGACGTTGTCGTCGCGGTCCCCGTCACCGTTGAGGATGCAGCCGGCACCGGGGCCCTGGTCGGACTCCGGGCTGACGACGCCGACGAACTGGGACTGGACCGCGTATGCGATCCCGTTCGCCGCTCCCACGAGCCCGGTGTTCACGGCCGGCGTGCCCATCGCGAGGTCGGTGAGCTGGAACCAGAAGAGCACGCTGTCGTCGATGTCGGTGTCGCGCGTGTTGCAGCCCGCGGGCAGCCACGCGGTGTCGAAGTCCAGCGGGTCGTTGAGGCTCGCGCCGCCGGCGTCCTCGTCGACGAGGAATGCGACGAGCCACTCGCCGCCGCCGGTGACGGGGACCGCGGTCGGCGTGCTGCCGATCTGTAGCGCGCGGGCCGCGAGGAAGACCTCGGGCGTCACGGCGCCGCCGTCGAGGACCGCGAAGATTCCGCCGTCCGTGCTGTCGCCATCGCCGTTCAGGTCGCCGTCGGCCGACTCGTCCGCCGTCAGGAACACGATGTCGCCGTCCGATCCGACCACCTCGTAGGAGATCCCGTCGTTGTTCGGATCCGTGCCGGTGAGCGCCATCTCGGGCAGCTCCGGTGCGGCGCCCGTCGAGAGGACGCGCGCGATGCGGACGTTGGATTCCATCGCCGCGGTGGGAGCCGTCGCGGAGCCGTAGATCACGGTGTTCCCGACGATCGAGAATCCGCCGGCCGAGCCTGCGAGCATCTCGTCGTAGAACTCGAGAGACCCGCTCAGCGTCAGGTGGAGCAGAACGAGGTCGTTCATGTCCATGTCGCCGTTCCAGTCCTGCCCGTCGGCCGACTCGCTGACGGAGAGGAAGAGCGTCTGGCGCACGAAGCCGAGCTGAATCGTGGCGACGTTGAGGACGGCCTGGCCCTGAGTCACCGTGTTGACCCGCACGGCGATCGCGTCGTTCATGTCGCCGTCGCCGTTGTAGTCGGTCTGCTGGCCGCCCTCGCTGAGCCGGTAGGCGAGCAGATCGCCGTCCCCGTGGAGGGGCTCGTTCGGTGACGCGATCGCGTGCCGTGTCGTCCGGAGGGCGAAGGCCTGCGGGTCGGCGTCGCTCTCGTCGTCGCCGCTGGAGCACGAGGCGACCAGGCCGCACGCGAGGGTCGCCGCGAGGCACGCGGCGGCGGAACGGCGCGTGCGCCGGGAGCGGTCGATTGGGAGGGAAGGGATCGTGTCGAGCATGGGAATCGTGGCCGCGATCGGTCGGCGGCGCGCCGGGGCCTGAGGGGGCCCGCCCAGTGCGCTGGAGCGATCGGGCCACCATTGTGCCCGACGTTGCCTCAACGCCGCAGCGCTTCGAGCTCTTCCCAGCGGGTCATCAGCTCCTCGAGAGACGTGTGGGCGGTCTCACGTTCGGACTGCAGGGCTCGGGCGCGGCCGGGATCGGCCCCGGCGGCGTAGAGCTCGGGGCTCACGAGCTCCTCGTCGAGCTCGCCGATCCGCTCCTCCAGCGCTCCGATGCGCTCCTCGACCTCGCCGAGCTCCTTCTCCTGCCACGGCGTCAGGCGCTGCTTCTGCTCCCGCGCAGGCGCCGCCTCCGTGCCCGCGGTCGACGCCGCGGCGGGCCTCGACGCCTCGCGCCGCGCGCGCTGCTCCGCCAGCCGGGCGGTCTCGCGCTCCGCAGAGACGTCCTTCATGAGGTCGGCGAGCTCGCCGTGGTGGAGGCGGGTCGCCCCCGAGCCGTCCACGTAGAGGACGTGGGTCGCGACGCGGTCGAGGAACCAGCGGTCGTGGCTCACGACGACGACCGCGCCGGGGAAGAGCGTGAGCGCCTCCTCCAGAGCGCGGAGCGTCGCGAGGTCGAGGTCGTTGGTCGGCTCGTCGAGGACCAAGACGTTGCCGTCCGCGAGCAGGAGGCGCGCCAGGAGCACTCGCGCGCGCTCGCCGCCCGAGAGCGTCTTGACGGGCGACGTGCGCCGGCGCGCGTCGAAGCCGAACCGGTCGAGGAACGCCTCGACGCGAACCGTGCGATCGCCCACGCGCACGATGTCCTGCTTGCCGGCGACGTTCTCCAGCACGGACGCGTCGAGGTCGAGCTCGGACCGGTGCTGGTCCACGCTCATGAACGACACCGTCTCGCCGACCTCGCGCATCCCCGCGTCCGCGGACTCCTCGCCGAGGAGCACGCGCAGGAACGTCGACTTCCCCGCGCCGTTCGGGCCGATCACACCGAGCCGCATGCCCGGCTCCAGCTCCAGGTCGAAGGGCGCGAGGATCGTCCGCTCGCCGTACGCCTTCGACACGCCGCGCAGCGTGACGACGCGCGCGCCCAGGCGCGGCCCGGGCGGGATCGCGAGCTCCAGGTCCGCCGGCGCGAGCTCGGGCGCCGCGTCGACGAGCGCGTCGTAGCGCTGGATGCGCGCCTTGGACTTCGTGGTGCGCGCGGGAGGGCCGCGCCGGATCCAAGCGGTCTCGCGCCGCAGCACGGCGAGCCGCGCCTGCTCCGCGTTGTCCTCCGCCGCGATCCGCGCGGCGCGCTGGTCGAGGTACTCGCTGTAGCCGCCGACGTACGACCACAGCTTCCCGCGGTCGATCTCGACGATGCGGTCGCAGACGCGCTCCAGGAGGTAGCGGTCGTGGGTGACGAGGACGAGCGGCGTGCGCGTCTCCAGGAACCAGTCCTCCAGCCAGTCGGTGACGAACGCATCGAGGTGGTTCGTCGGCTCGTCGAGGAGCAGCACGTCCGGCCGCTGGACCAGCAGCCGCGCGAGCGCCACGCGGCGCCGCTCTCCGCCCGACAGGGTCCCGCACTGCGCGTCCGGATCCGGCACGTCCAGGGACGTGAGCGCCTCCTCGATCCGGTGCTCGACGTCGTGCCCGCCCGCGTTCTCCAGCTCGCGCTCCAGCGTCTCCAGGCGCTTGAGGAGGCGATCCAGCTCCTCGCCCTCGGCCCGCTCCATCTCGCCGTGGACCGTCTCCAGCGCCGCGAGGGTCTCCTCGCGGCCCTCCAGCCCGCTCCGCACGACCTCGCGCGCCGTCGCCTCGGGGTCGAGGTCGGGCTCCTGCTCCAGGTAGCCCAGGCGGCGGCAGGCGCGGACGGTCACAGTCCCCTCGTCGGGCGGCTCGACCCGGGCCAGGATCCGCAGGAGCGAGGACTTGCCCGTCCCGTTGCGGCCGACCAGGCCGACGCGTTCACCCTCGGCGAGCTCGAACGACACGCCCTCGAACAGGGTCCGGTCGTTGAAGCCCTTGGTGCCTCCCTCCAGAGCGATCAGCGTCATGGGGGAGCACGTTCGGCCCACGGCGCCTCGCCGTCAAGGCCCCAGATCCGCCCGGACGGGGCCGCGGGGTGCGGTCGGGACCATTTTGCTGGAAATGGAGAGGATCCGCGAAACCATGCGGCGGTCGGTGGCTAGTCCTCGCACGCAGGGAGGAGGCCCGCCCACGTGACCCTCTGGGGTCTGCGGGCCCCTTCGAATTCGTCCACGCCACATCACCCCTTTCGGGGTGACACCCCCGATCGACTCATGCGCGTCCTCCTCCCGCACGTGCCCGTTCCCGACCCGCGCCCGGTATTGCTCGCAGAGCTCGCCCCGGGCGCTGGGAGGGCGGCACGGCGATCTACCGGGTTCCACGGACGGAGGCCCGGCCCGCTCGCGCGGTAGGAAAGCCGGCAGCCGGGTGCAGGGAGAGCACCTGGCTCCGGTTGCTCGAACCGGCCCCCGCTCACGCGGGTGCCGGTTCTTTCATTCCCTCGCTTCGGGGTCTCTCTGCCCCGATTCGTGCGCGGCTCAGCGCGCGCTGGTGCCGCCCTTCTCGTCGCCCTTCTTGTCCTTCTTCTTGTCGTCCTTCTTTTGGGCGGCCGCCGGCTTCTCGCCGCTGATGCGCGTCCAGTTCTTGGTCGCCTGCGCGGCGAGCTTCGGCGCGCTCCCCTTCTTCTTCCACGACTTGCGGGTGTCGCCGAAGAAGCCGTCGTAGAAGAGGTAGAGACGGCCATCCTCGATGGTGAAGGACTTGGGGTTCGGCTCGGTCTTGCTGCCCTTGCCGTCGTACATCGCCCAGGCGCACCAGCCGCCGTACGCGGGCTCGAAGCGCTCGGGGTCGGCGAGGAAAGCCTTCTTGTTCGCCTCCGAGGCGAAGCGGTAGGTGACGCCGCGGTACGACGTCTTGATCTTCTTCGAGCCCTTCGTGGGCTTGCCGCCGTACTCCGAGAAGTACGCGACCGGGTCGTAGCCGTTGATCGCGAGGCCCTTCTTGTCGACGTCGTAGTGCTTGAGCGCCGGCCGGGGTTTCGAGGCGTCCTTGCCCTTCTTCTGGACGATCGGAGCGGGCTCCGCGGGCTCGAGCGGAGCGGTGGTCGGCGCGGCGAAGGCCGTGGCGCTGGCCAGGACGAGGGTCGTGGCGGCGGCGGCGATTCCGGTGCGGAGGATGTGGTGGATGCGTTGCATGGCGCGGGGTTGGGTCGGCAGTGTTGTGGGTGCCTGGCGCTTGGAGGGCCGGGCGGTGGTTCGTTCCGTCGGCGACGCCTCGGCGCGCCGTACACTCCCGTCTTCGGCGCCCTGGGCGAGGCGTGACCGGTAGCCAGCGCAGCCCCCCGAATGAGTGTAGATCGCCCCGCGAATCGAAGGCCCGTGCTGCGGATGAGGTGGGCCGACCTTGCTTTCCTGCACTGGGAGGCGCCCGCGGAGCCCCTCCGCGCTCTCCTGCCGCAGGGGCTGGAGCTCGACACCCACGGGGGCAAGGCCTGGCTGGGGGTGGTCCCCTTCGAGATGCAGCGGACCCGCCTCGCGGGCCTGCCGGCGGTCCCCGGGACGGCTCGCTTCGCCGAACTCAACCTGCGCACCTACGTCCGCGACGGGACCGACGCGGGCGTGTGGTTCTTCAGCCTCGACGCGGCCTCGCGCCTCGCCGTCCGCGGCGCGCGCGCGACGTTCGCCCTGCCCTACCTCGACGCGCGCATGTCGATCGAGCGCGAGGCGAGCGGCGAGTGGATCGGGTACCGCAGCGAGCGGCGGCCGAGGTTCGGCGCGCCACCCGCGCGCTTCTCGGCGCGCTACCGGCCGACGGGAGAGCCTCGCACGTCGGAGCCGGGCACGCTCGAGCACTTCCTGACCGAGCGCTACTGCCTCTTCGCGGAGCGCGGCTTTGGAGTCGAGCGCTCGCTCCGCGGCGGTCTCGTGCGCGGCGACATCTGGCACCCGCCGTGGCCGCTCCAGCCGGCCGAGTGCGAGCTGGAGGTCTGCGACATGTTCCGGCTGGCGGGCGTGGAGCCGCCCGAGGGGCCGCCCATCGCGCACTTCGCGCGCGCGATCGACGTCGACGCGTACGTCCCGGTGCGCGTGCCTGGACTCCGCCGAGCCTGAACGGTCCTACCGGACGACCTCGAACTCGGGCGTCCCTTCGAGGCCGCGCAGCCGCAGGACCAGGCCGCCCGACGCGGACGCGTCGGCGGGCGCGGTCACATCGACCTCGTGCGCGCTCAGCAGCTCCGTGTGGAGCACGTACTCGCCGCACGGCACCGCGCCGAAGTCGAACGTCCCGTTCGCGTCCGTGATCGCGAGCGGGAACGCACGTGTCCCGAGCACGTTGCGCTGCGCCATCTCCTCCTGGCTGCGGGGGACGAGGACGACGACCGATCCGCGCATCGGCCGATCTCCCTCGGCCGTGGTCCACGTGCCCTGGACCTCTCGGCGCGCGGTGGAGAGTCTCAGCGACCCCTCGCGGACCGCGTCGGTGTCGGGTCGCTCCAGCGTGACGCGGTCGAAGGGCGTGGGGAGCGACGCGACGAGGGCCGACCCGGCCCGGATCCCGTCGATCTGGATGCGCCCGTCCGCGCCCGAGGCGCAGCGGATGGGGGGGATGCCCACGAGCGACACCAGCACCTCGCGGAACGCGGCCGGGGCGCCATCCGCCCCGGTGACGGTGATCTGCGCGGCCCAGGGGCCGCCGCCCGCGCCGTCACCGAGCCCGTCCGGGAGGCTCCCGAGAGAGAGCGAGCCGGGCGCACTGCGCAGGTCCGCGCCGAAGCCGCCTGCCGAGCCGGCCCCGGCGAGCGCGGTCAGGCCGCTGCGCGCGAAGATCTCCCAGCCGGCCTCCAGCGCGGGGAAGCGCACCTTCGCGCCGATGTCCACGGTGAAGAGCAGCTCCGCCGGCGCGGTCTCGACCTCCGGTCGCGGGGCGTCCTGGGCCTCGCCGCGCGCCGGGTCGAGCGCGTTGTCGCCGGGGATGTCGGTGCCGCGGACGAGGTGCTTCTGCAGTCGCGCGGCGATCGCGAGTGGCGTGTCGACGTCCGTGTCTGTCGTCACGGGGATCGAGCTCGGCACGCGCAGCGGCGAGGACTCGAACGCGAGGTCGGCGACGATCGTCCGGCCGTCGGGCGTCATCGCCTTGACGCGCCGGAACGGGACGACGCCGAACGGGGCGACGAGCGTCGTCGCCGGCCCCTCGACGAAGCGGACCTCGACCTCGGAGGTGCCGCCGCCCGCCACGGACACGAGCAGCGGCCGGCCGCCCGCGACGACCGGCGCGCCCAGGGCACCCTCGCGCGCGAGGTAGAGGTTGCCGCGCCCCGCGGGAGCGACGAGCGTTCCCTCCGCGCCCTCGAAGGTGATCGAGGCGCGTGCGGTCCGGTGGCTGGCGGGCTCCGGGCGATCGTCCACGAAGCACGCGTGGAAGCGCTCCTCTGCGCCCGCGCTCGGGACGCGGATCCGGATCGTGCCGGTGGGAGCCAGGACGCACAGCCCAGGCCGCTCGAGGTCGAGCTTCAGGAGCGGCCGCCCGAGGAGGTCCTTGCGCTCGACCTCGTCGATGTCGAGGTCGGGCGTCCGGTCCGCGTGCAGGAACGCGACCGACCACGACGGATCGCGGGAGACGACGTCCAGCGCGAAGGGCGTGTCGCCCTCGCCGCCGATCCGGCCGTCGGGGTCGGTCGTGAAGAGCGACGCGCTGCCGAGGGCGCGCCCTCCGCCGCCGCCGGCCGCGGTCTCGACGAGCTCCAGGGACACGCCGGCGAGCGGCCGCCCCGCGTCGTCGACGGCGCGGAGCTCCCAGTCGGCGTGCGCCTGCGCTGCCAGGGCGGCACCGAGGAAGCCAGCGAGGGAAGTCCTCACGAGGACGTGAGGGAAACGTCGGTGCGCGGGCGCGGTCGTCATCGCCTGGATTATCGCAGCGACGGGGGGATGTTTCGCGGTCGTGCGTGGCTTCTCCTCGAGGATGCGGGCACCCTCGTTGCCCTCAGGCGCCAGGTGTCCGCGGGCGAGACCCCGGCGGACCGCGCCCGTGGGCGCATGGGGAGCCACTGGAAGCGCACGTACTGGGTGGTCTGGACCGCCAACCTGATCACCTCGATCGGGATGATGAGCTTCCTGCCGTTCTTCCCCAGCCTGCTGGAGGAGATGGGCGTCGAGGGCGAGGCGGCCGTCGCCCGCTGGGCGGGCGTCTGCTTCGCCGCAGCTCCCCTCACGGCGACGTTCTCGGCCCCCCTGTGGGGCGCGATCGGCGACCGCTTCGGCCGCAAGGCGATGGTCTGCCGCGCGATGCTCGCGATCGCGGTCTTCGTGGGGGGGATGGGGTTCGTCACGGCCCCCTGGCAGCTCCTCGCGATGCGCTTCATGCAGGGGATGTTCTCCGGGTTCATCCCGCCGAGCATCACGCTGGTGAGCGTCTCGGCGCCGGCGGATCGCCAGGGGCGGATCGCGGGCAACCTCGCGACGGCGCTCGCGATCGGCGGGCTCTGCGGTCCGCTGCTGGGCGGCTTCCTCGCCGCCTTCCTCGGCTCGTACCAGGCCGTGTTCTTCGTCGTCGGCTCGCTCGCCTTCGGCGCGGCGCTGCTCGTGTGGTTCGGCGCCTCGGAGGACAGCTCGAAGCGCCGTACCACCGACGCCTCGGATCGGAAGAGCCTGCGGTCCGTGCTGCGCACGTCGTTCTCCGACCTGGGCGAGGTCCTCTCGAGCCCGACGCTTCGCAGGACCGCGTTCGTGGTGTTCGCCCTCCAGTTCGGCCTCGGCGCGGTCAACCCGACGCTGGAGCTGTACGTGCGCGACATGTTCGCCGGTGTGCGCCTCGAGGGGTCGATCTGGGAGCCTCTCACGGCGTTCGCGGGAGACGACGGGCTCGGGCTCCGGCAGCGATCGATCGCTCTGGCGACGAGCCTGGGCTTCGTCGTCATGGCGGTCGCGAACCTCGTCAGCCTTCCCCTGTGGGGCCGCTACGGCGACTCGATCGGCTTCCCCCGCGCGCTCATGCACTGCGCCGTGCTGTCGCTGCTCGCGATCTTCGTCCAGGCCGCCGCGCCGCTCTTCCTCGTGCTCCTCGCCGGCCGGCTGCTCATGGGCGTCGGGATGGCGGGCATCGGGCCGCTCGCGTTCGGGCTGGCGGCTGGCGAGGCGAGCGCCGACCGCCGCGGCGGCGCCTTCGGTGCCGTGTTCTCCGCCCGGACGTTCGCGGTCGCGACCGGCGGAATGGTCGGCGGCGCTCTCTACGAGCCTCTGGGGGGCCAGGGTGTCATGCTCTTGTCGGCCGCTCTGCTCCTCGGGACGATCCTCGCGTTCCGCGGCGCCGCGCGTGCGCCCTCCGCAGCCTGATGGACCAGCCCGCACCCGCCCGACTCCGACGCGCCGAGGCGATCCTCGCCCGGCGCACCTCGCGCCTGGTGCTGATCCTGGAGCGCCCCTGGAACGACGACAACGTCCAGGCCGTCCTGCGCACCGCGGAGTCGTTCGGGATCCAGCACGTCTGGATGATCAAGCACCCGCACACCCGCAAGCGCGCGCATCGCTCGGTGACCAAGGGCAGCCACCTGTGGATCACGCGGCGCTTCTTCCGCGAGATCGACGAGTGCGTCGCCGCCGCGCGCGAGGAGGGCCTGGAGCTGTGGGTCACCGACCTCGACGAGGGCGCGATCGAGGTCGAAGCGCCCGCCGACCTGCTGCCGTTCCCCGAGCGCGTTGCGATCGTGATCGGCCGCGAGACGGCCGGCGTCAGCGACGAGCTGCGCGAGGCCGCGGCGCGGCGCGTGTACCTGCCGATGCACGGCTTCACCGAGTCGTTCAACCTCTCGGTGGCGACGGCGCTCCTGCTCCAGCGCTGCTTCGACGCCGAGCCGTCGCTCGTCGGTGCCATGCCCGACACGGAGCGCGCCGCGCTCCGTCGCGCCTGGTACGAGCGCCTCGCGGGATCGAACGAGGCGAAGCGCGCCGTGTTCCGCCGATGGGCGGACGACCCGCCGCCTCCGCTCGACCACCCGCGCCCGTCGAAGGAGTCCCGCGCGCCGCGCATCAAGAAGACGATGCGCGACCGCTTCGGGCACTAGTCCGTGCCGAGCGCCTCTTCCTCCGCCAAGACTCGCTTCGCGTTGTCGTAGTCCTGGCGCGCCTTCAGGCCGACGTCCTCGCCGCGCCGATGGCCCATGTAGGCGGCGATCTCGCGGAGGAGCGTCTCTCCCGCGGTGCCGAACGCGCGGCGGGAGCGCATGTCCGCGCGCAGGTCGCGGAAGTAGTCGAGCTCTTCGTCGATCGCGGCGAGCGCGGCCTCGCGCGACTCGAGGAGGTCGTTGTGGGCGGGCACGACGAGGTCGATTCCCTCGTTCTCGACCATCTCGCGCAGCCGCGCGTTCGCGGCCTCGAACGGCTTCGCCTCCCAGCGGCAGTACGGCAGGCCCGGCGAGACCAGGTAGTCGGCGGTCAGGAGTGCCCGCAGCGCCGGCACGTGGACGACGCTGGTGCAGTTCGAGTGGCCGGGGAGGAACTCCAGCCGGAGCTCCAGCGCGCCAACGGTCAGCCGGTGCGATCCGTCGAACGCCACGTCGACGTCGGGGTAGCGGAAGTCCGGGTCGTCGACGCCCATGCGCTCGTCGACCTTGCGCTTGCCGGCGAGGATGCGCGCGCGCGGACCCTCCTCCTTGTCGGCGACGATGCGCGGCGCGACGACCGTCGCGTCTCCGAACGCGCTCCAGCCGCGGATGTGGTCGTGGTGGCTGTGGGTGAGCACGACGTGCGTCACGCGTCGGCCGCTGGACTCCAGCTCGGCTCGCATCGCCGCGATCTCGCCGGGCGTGATCCCGGGGTCGACGACGCACGCCTCGTCCCCCGACACGACGCCGATCGAGTTGTAGCCCCAGAGGTCGCAGCGCTGGACGACGAGGCCGTCCTCGCCCGCCGCGGCGGTGCGGAGGAACGTCATACCGCGAAGATGTCCTCGCCGTCGTCGGCCTCGTCGTCGTCGTCGGGCAGGACCCACGCGTCACGCACCGCGTCCAGCACGACGCGCTTGATCTCGTTGGCGTCGATCCGGCTCGGGACCAGCGCGGCTCCGGCGTGCTCGGCGTAGAGCGGCAGGTCGTCCGTGCCGAACCACAGCTCGGGCGAGGCGCCGGCGGGGTCCTGGAAGCGCCACGCCGCGCCGCCGCCGCGGGGCCCCTCCATCGACGCGAGCCGCTCGGCCAGCGCCGGCAGGTCCGGGCGCGCCGAGGGCGTGCGCGAGACGATGTCGAAGAACGAGCGCGTGCCCAGGACGAATCGGGCCGTCGTCCCCGTCGCGCCCGGCCCGAGGATCAGCGCGCGGTCGTGGCGGCCGCTCGCGAAGAACGCGTGCCGGCCGGGGTCGAACGCGATCCCGGCGCCGTCGCGCGACGACGCGCGATCCGTGGGCCCGGCCCACACGCCGAGATCCATGTACACGAGGTCGTCGTGGAGCGCGGCGTCGAGGTCGGCGCGGTCGGCCTGTAGCGCTTGGACGTCGTCCTGCCACAGCTCGGGTGCGGCGGCGTCGTCCTCCAGGAGCAGCGCCAGCAGATCGAGCGCGGCCTCCAGCAGCGCCTGGCGGCCCTCGGGGTCGCGCGCGAACGTCCGCCCGGACCGCGCGGGGTCGGCGAGGTTGCGAAGCGCCGCGTCGATCGCGAAGGCGCGCTCCGAGCGCACCTCGAAGAGGTCTCCGGACGCCGCGACCTCGACGAGAAGGTCGCGGTGGGGGAGGGCGACGTCGGGCCGCGAGAGCGCGAGCATCGCGCAGACGCCGTCCGTGTCGTAGTGGTTCAGGACGAGCGCCTCGCAGCCACGGGTCCGGGCCTCACGCTCGGACTCGTCGAGGTCGAGGAACGCGAACGCGATCTCGGTCGAGAGGTCCCGCTTGAGGTCCGCCGGTGTGTCGTTCCCCGGCCAGTGCGCGAGATGCAGGCCACCCGCGCGCCGCGGCTCGGCCGAAGCCGGCCACGAGCCATCGACGGCGACGACGCGCGCGCCGGCCGGGAGCTGGCCGGGCGCCGTGACGAGACGGACGGGGAGCATCGGCCTCCGGTCAGCGGCCGGCGCTCTCGCCCCGGCCCCGGCGGCCCTTGAGGGCCGCGCGGTTGTTCCGCGCGTCCCGCAGCGCGATCTTCACGAGGTCCTTCTCGGACGACGAGAGGGTGCCTTCAGCGAGCATCGCCTCGGCCATCTTCTCGGCCTCGTCGTACAGCGCGATCGCCTTCTTGCTGTCGCGCTTGAGGTAGTAGTGGAGGATCACCGCGCCGTCGTTGAGGTAGTACGGCTTGCGGTCGAGCTCGATCGCGCGCTCGTAGGCCTCCCAGGAACGCTCGAAGTACTGCTTCGCGCGGCGGTCGGACTTGGAGCTGCGCTTCTTCTGGAGCTTCTCGCCCGCGTCGCGCGACATCAGGCCGACGTCGTTCCACAGCGTGGCGTCGCTGTCGTCCGCGACGAGGCGGACCTCGGCGAGGTCGGCGGCGAGTTCCAGCTTGCCCGCGCCGTACAGCCGCCCGAGGACGCGGCCCGGGAGGGCGCGGTTCTCGGCGCTCGACGCGACCATCGACGCGAAGCCATTGGGGTCCTCGTCGGCGTAGGCGCGGAACGCCTTGGCCGCCGCGGCGTCGAACGAACGGCCGCGGTGGTAGTTCGACGCGCCGATGTACCAGTACGAGTTGACGTACTCGGGCACCTTCTTCAGCGCCGCCTCGAACGTCTTGACCGCGTCGGCGTGGCGGCCGAGCGTGAACTCGCCGTAGCCGAGCCACCACGTCAGGACGCCGTCCTGGTCCGCGGCCTTGCCCCAGCGCTTGCGGTACGCGGCGGAGCCCGACTCCAGGACGTCGACGAACGGACCGACGGTGCCGTCGCCGTCGGTGAACAGGTTCAGGAGCTGCGCGTAGTCGACCTGGGTCGGGTCCCACTCGATCGCTCCGGCGTACGCGGAGGCCGCGTCCGCCTTCTTCTCTAGGAAGAGGAGGCCCACGGCGAGCTGCATCTGGACGTCCGCGAGCTGGGCGGCCTTCTTCTTGCGCGGGCCGATCTTCTTGACGGCGGCGCGCGCGTCGTCGACGCCCTGCTCCAGCGCGCGGCGGCCCTTGCCCTTCTCGCCCTCGCCCAGGTACGCGGCGCCCCGCGCGATGCGGATCTTCGACGCGAGCGTCAGGGTCTCGCCATCGCGCTTGATCTCCAGCGCGCGATCGATCGCGCGCGAGGCGGTCTCGACATCGCCGATCCAGCGTGACGAGGCCGCGATCATCTTCCACGCGTCGGGGAAGGCGCCCTCGGCGGCCGCCGTCGCGTCGGCGAGGTAGGCCGCGGCCTCCTGGTACGCCGAGCCGGGGTTGCCGCTGCCCTCGGTCTCCGTGCGGCGCGCGAACTCGTAGCGCGCGACGCCGATCGCGTAGTCGAGCTCGACCGCCTTCGCGCCCGACGACTCCAGGTCGACGATGCGCTCGAACGCCTCGTCCAGCTCGCCGTTCGCGATGCGCGCGCGCAGCAGCCACGACTCGGTGACGAGCGCGCCGCCGCTCTTCTCGTGGGCGAGCTCGAACGTTCCGAGCGCCGTGCGCTCCTTGCCGGCGAACAGCTCGCGCTTGCCGCGCTCGACGAGCTCCGCCGCCTCGGCGGCGTCGTCCGTCCAGCCCGAAGGGTGGACTGCGCTCTGTGCCGCGACCTGGGGCGAGAACGAACCGAAGGCGATCAGTGTGAGGGGGAGGATCATCGCTGGCTCAGGGATTGTGGACCCACACGGTCCGGGCTTCGACGGCGTCCAGGGCGGAGGGTCGGTTGCCCGTCTCGATCCAGGAGTCAAGGAGAGGGAGGACGTCCGTCTTCAGCCAGTTCCTCGACGGGGGGCCGATCTCGAGGCTCTTGACGAACCAGTCGCGCGCCAGGTTCGGCCGCTTGCGGATCGTCATCTCGATGATGCCCATGTTCTGGTGCGCGTCGCCCCACGCCTCCTCGAGGGCCTCGCGCTCGTCGTCCTCCAGCTCGCGGGTCCGGAGCTGCTCCTCGCCGTCCTTCGCGGCCTGGAGGAAGTAGCGCTCTGCGGCCTCGGGGTCGGTGCGGACGTAGTACGCCATCACGAGGCCGGCGTCGTTGACGACGCGGACGTCGTCCGGGGTCAGGCGCGCGGCGACCTGGTAGGCCGCCCAGCTCCGCTCGATCTGCGCCTGCGCGCGGGCCCGGCTCTCCATCGCCTGCGCTCGGGCCGCGGCGAGGTCCTCGGCGCTCGCGCCGTTGGCCTCGTCCATCGACGCCTTGCGCAGGCGGCGGCTGGCGTCGATGTCCCACAGGACCGCAGCGTCGCGGTTCACGAAGCCCGCGTTGTTGGCGAGGTTCGGGTCGTCCGGCCGGGCCGAGAACATCCGGTCGGCGAGCTCGGCGGCGCGCGTCAGGCCGGCGAGGTCGGTCGGATCCGCCATGCAGCGGCGGATGACGAAGTCGAGGCCGGCGAGGGCGCTCGGCAGGCGCGCGCCCCCGTTCGCTCCGCGGAGCACGAGGTCGAGGCCGCCGGCCCAGCCGCGCTCGGCCACGGCCTCCGAGTCGAGCGGCCGGAGCTCTTCGGTCGAGAAGAACGCGTCGACGGCGTCGTCGTCCAGCTCGCCGCGATAGAGCGCCCAGCCGGCGCCCGTGCGGCACAGGATCTCGTAGTCGATGCAGGTGTCCGCGTAGTCCGCGTTGCGCTCCCGGCAGCCGCGGAAGAGCGTCTCGGCGTCGCGGAACCCGGACGGGTCGAAGTCGTCGATCTCCGCGGCCGACTCGAACTCGTCGAGCGCGAGGTTGAACGTCTCGAACGCGCCGTACCAGTACCCGAGGGCGTTCTCGGGGTGGCTCGCGCGGAACGCCTCGTAGCGCGCGAGAATCGCGTCGTAGCGCGCGGACAGGGCGTCCGCGTCGTCTGCGCCGCCCGCCTTCGAGTTCGACTCGGCGACGTCGCCGAGCAGCTTGACGAAGGCGGTGTGCGTCGGCTCGTCGTCGGGCCGGATCTCCAGCGCCGTCTCCAGCGCGCGGAGGGCGTCCTCGCTGCGGCTCTCCCACTGGAAGAGGTTCGCGAGCTGCCCGTAGCCCCAGGTGTCGGTCGGGTCCTCGCCGATCGAGCGCTCGATCGCGCGCTGCGTCTCGTCGAACAGCGCGGCGCACGCGGCCACGTTCGCCTCGCTCTCGTCGCCCGAACGCTTCTTCGCGAGGTACGCGCCGAACGCGGCCTCGCTCCAGGTGCGCGTCGCGGACTGGTCGACGTCCAGGTCGACGTCCAGGTCGACGGCCTGGTCCCCGGCCGCGTCGAGCCACTGGACGCTCTCGCGTGCGAGCTGCAGCGCGCGGTCGCCGTCGCCGACCATCCGCGCGGCGCGGCTCGCCCGAAGGGCCGCGCCGACGCCGGCGCCGCGGCGCGCGGCCTCCTCGAAGTTCTGCAGCGCCTCCTCGTAGAGCGACGCGAAGCGCAGGTCCGAGTTCGCGGCCGCGAACGCCGCGCGACCGCGCAGCACCAGCAGCGACGCGTACCGGTCGCGGTCCACTCCGTCGACGCCGAGGGCCTCGTCGAGCGCCGCGATCGACTCGATCGCGCGACCCTCGCCGAGGAGCGCCAGCGCCGTCCGCTCGCGCTCGTCCACGAAGAGCGCGTCGACGATCCGCCGCGCGTCGCCGATGGAGCCGCGCCGGAGCGCATCGATCGCGGCCTCGACCGTGTCGTCCGCGCCCGTGGACGGTGCAGCGGCAGGACCCGGGTCAGCGGTCGTCGGCGGCGCCGGCGCATCGGCCGTGGCGGCCGGGGAGAGCGCAAGGGCGAAGACGCCCAGAGCGGCACGGGCGGGGGAGGGGTTCGTCATGGTCGATGCGTACGGGCTCGCTCGGCCCGAGGCTTCGGGGTGGATTGCGCGAACGGGTGCGGTGTTCCGTTCGTGGACGCTGGGCCGCGGTGACCGGCACCGGGGAGGGACACCGTTCGTGGGCCGGGGAGCACGCGGGCCCAGCGGGGCGGCCGCTCCAGCGGCCATTCCGGCTGACCGGGGGCCCTGCGCGGCGTCCGAGGTCAGCGTTGTAGCCCGCGTCGGGTCGGGAGTCACCCGTCCGACAGGAGTCCATCGGGGATCCGCAAGAGGAGGCGATTCGGGCTCCGGAGCCCTATAACTGCCTGTCCAGGCCTCGTCGCGACCGGCCGATTCGTGTCCAGCGCCCCGATCCCGGGCGCGGGACACCGGTTCCAGGGAAGGATCCGGCCCCGCGCGGCGTCCCACGTCGTCCTTCCCGGCGTCCCCTCCCACGCTCTCCGCATGCTCTCCCTGCGATCGATCCTCGGCGTCTCCGCCCTCCTCGGCGTCGCCCTCTCGGCGGGCTGCGACAGCCCGGTCTGCGTGTTCAGCGGCGCCCGGTGCGTCAAGGGCGGATCGGGAGGCGGAGTGGGCGGCATCGGAACGACCAGCGCGACGTTCCCCGAGGACGGGCGGTTCCTCTCCGCGGCTCCCCCGGCCCTCGTCTCGGTCTCGCCGGAGATCTTCGACGCGCACCCCGAGACGCCGATCTTCCTCGAATTCTCGGAGAGCCTCGACCCGGACAGCCTGGACGATGCCTTCCAGATCCTCGACGTGGCGTTCGGGACGCCCGCGCTGACGACCCCCCCGATCCTCGTCGGCGATGGCCGCGTCGTCGTGCTCACGCCCAACGTGAACGTCCCCTTCCAGGAGGGCCGCACGTACCAGGTCTTCTACGGCGAGGACCAGGAGATCGCGGACCTCAACGGCCAGACCCTCGGCGAGGTTTCGCTCGAGGATCCGCTGCTCCAGTTCACCGTCGACTCCTCTGCGGCGACCGCGCCGCGCGTGCTCTACACGTTCCCGACGGACTTCTCGATCGACCAGGGCAACGCGAGCCAGATCGTCATCGGCTTCGACCGCCAGATGGACGTATCGTCGTTCGACCAGGACACGTTCAACGTGCTCGTCGACGGCGGGCCGCCGATCGTCGACCCCGCGCCGCAGCCGCTCTCCTTCGGCGTGGGAGGGACCGGACTCCAGCAGCCCCAGGTGTGGACCTGGACGCCCGTCGACGGTGCCGGCCGCGCTCAGTCCGTCGGCGTCGATGCGCGCGTCCAGGTGCTCCTCTCCCAGGGCGTCGGTCGGCTCCTGGACCGGGACGGCGAGGCGCTCCTGCCGACCGAGACCGAGTTCCAGACGCTCGACTTCGACCTGCCGACGATCGTCCAGAAGAACCCTGGCGCGGGAGCACCGGGCAGCTTCGGCCGGGCCGACGTTTTCGGAACGGACCCGATCGTCGACGTCACGCTGTCGACTCCGCTGCCGGGCGGCGTGAGCGCGGACATCTTCACGTTCGGCACGAGTCCGACGAATTTCGAGCTGACCCGGTCGGTCGCGTCGGACGTTGCGCTGGCCCAGGGGTCGACCGCGCTCTCATTCACCGCTGCCCAGCTCGGGCTCTTCGACGCAGCGGGCGACGTCCAGTTCGCGGACGGTGACTTCGAGGTCGCCGTCCAGTTCCGCCGCAACGGCCGCGTGACGGGGGTCCGTCGATTCGACGCGGACCCCGGGACCTCCGAGCTCGAGCGGCCGATCATCGACACGACCGTGCCCGTCCTGCTCGGCCTCGGCACCGAGGGGACGATCACGAGCGCGTTCGTCGGCGACGTCCGCGACCTGGCGGTCGTCGGGCGCGCGAGCGAGCCCATCGCGTTCGCGTTCGTCGACGCCGGGGCTGACGGGACGAACGGCGGCTCCCTGGCCGACCCGCCCGAGGCCGCGTTCTCGGCGTCCATCCCGCTCAGCACCGAGGCGCTCTTCGTCGCGGCGCCCGTCGCGGTGGGGGCGGTCGATCCTGGCGCGCCGCTCGTGGGCTTCGAGCTGACGGTGTTCGACGCCGCCCGGAACGCCGCCACTCTCACGGCGGTCGGGCGCTTCTTCCAGCGCGGCATCGTCGGGCCGGGGGGCGCCCCGACCGGCGCGACCGTCGGGGTGCGCGTCTTCGACGAGCGCACGCTGCTCGCCATTCCGAACGCCAACGTCTACAGCCACCGCGAGAGCGGCGGCGCCGTCACGTTCGTCGACCAGGGGGTGACGAACACGGCCGGCTTCGTCCAGCTCTCGGGCGCGCCGTCGGGCAACACCGTGATCTCGGTCGATGCGCCGGGCTTCGACCTGTTCACGTTCCACGGGATCCCGCGGGACGCGCTCGACGTTCTGTTGACGCCCTCCGGCAACACCCTCGCGACCACCGAGGGGGTCGTGACGAGCGAGCTCTCCAGCCAGGGCTTCGTGGGCGCAGGGACGCGGGTGTCCGACACGCGCTCCGATCGGCTGATGCGTTTCGACGACACGTCGGCGTGCCTGCCGGGGACCATGTCCGGGCGCTTCGAGTGCCCGTTCGGTCCGGTGACGATCCAGGGCTCGCGCCTCGGCGCGTCGACGTTCTTCGCGACCCAGGACTCGCTCGCTCAGACCTCGTTCCTCGCGCTGCTCTACCTGCGCGGGTTCGCGATCACGGCACCGCTCGGACCCGTCCCTGCGGGCGGAGCCGAGCTCGCCGTCGAGCTCGACGCTCAGACGTCGACCACCCTGCTGCCGATCCTCGAGCAGCCCCTGGGCATTCCGCCCCACATCCTCGACATCTCCGCCTCCACGGGCCTCGGCACGCTCGACGGGGACCCGCTCGTGTCCGTCGAGACGATCGCGGCGGGCATCCCCGACCCGCTCCTCGTCGGCAAGGGCAACCCGTACCCGCTCGCGGGGTCGACCTGGACCGTGCTCGGCGCCGTCGCGGGCGTTGCGGGACCGACGGGCGCGCTGACGCAGCGGAACGCGATCGACCCGAGCCTGTTCCTGCGCGCGGCGGTCCGCGACACCTCGGGGAACGAGGTCGCCGCACGACCCCGGATCGCGCTCAGCGGGAACGCGCTGAACACGATCGACGTGCCGCTGTTCCTCGTGCCCGGAGCGGGAGGCTCGACGGGCGGTAGCGCCTACAACATCGTCGTACGGGACACCGTGCCGGACGCGGCGGGCGTCGAGGGCTTCTACCGGGTCGTCGTGACCGGTCCGACCGGCCGTCGCTGGATCCTCTGGCGGCTCGACACCAACGACGCCGCGGGCGACGTCCTGCTCTCGGTGCCCGATCTCGCGGCCCAGGGCGGCTCGATGCTCCCCGCGGGGACGCAGACCGCCGAGGTGCGGGTCTGGGCGTCGGATCTGGACCGCGGGCTCTTCCTCTGGAGCGACATCGAGCGCGAGCACGAGGCCTTCGGGCGCGCCGCGACGGTCTCCTACACCCAGAATTGACGGCCGTTCATGCCGGACGTGCGCTCTCCGCGGAAGGGGACGCGCTCCGGGGTCGAAATGGCGTGCGCGGTTTCCGTAGCATCGGCGCCATGCAGAGCGCGACTCGAACCCTCGCGGCGATCGCGGTCCTGATCGGGGGTGGGACCGCGTGCCAGACCACGCCGCGCATGCCCGGCCGGGACGTCGACGTCACCGCCCAGGGCCGGCTGGAGCAGGTCAACCCTTCCGACATCGCCGTGCTGCCCATCGTCCTCGGGACGGCGGGCGTGGCGCCGCCGACGGACACCCTGCGGCGGTCGGCGATGAAGGGCCTCGTCCGGCGGCGGTACTCGCCGCTCAGCGAGGAACTCGTCGACGAGAAGATGGTGCCGCTGGAGCCCGCCGTCGAGGCCTCCGCCGGGACGGGCGCCAACGCCGGCGTGCCGGTCGCCGCCAGCTACTCCCCCGGGGACCTCGGCGAGGACGCCGTCCTGGAGGTCACCGTCCTCCGCTGGGACGACAAGAGCTGGGAGGTCCGCCGAACGATCGGCGTCGGCATCTCCGCCCGTCTGATCGACCCGCGCGACCCGCTCGGGCCCGAGCTGTGGGGCGCGACCGTCGATCGGGACTTCCGGGTGCCGCCGGACGGGCCTGTCCCGCGGCCCGACAAGGCCCTCCGAGCCGTCTGCGACGACGTCTTCACCGAGCTCTTCGCCCGGCTGCCGGCGCGGGACACCTCGATCGACGTCGAGCTCCCCGGGGACGGCGGGGGCGACCCCGACCTCTGAGCCCACCTTCTGGTCCAGGCCGCCGCGTCGCGCTTCCGGCCCGGAATTCGGTCCGCCGAGCTTCCGCCGGGGACCGCCACCGCTAAGCTCGTTCGCCGAAAGCGCGCGGTGCGTCCCGCACCCCGACCGCGGTCCGGCCCGTCGGCTCCCTCCGACCGGCCGCTCTGCACTCGGGGCAAGTCCGCTCCCACGTCCCCTCGCCGCGCTGCTCCGACCCCGATCGGGGCCCGGGACGTGACGGAGCCCGATCCCAAACCACATCCATGGCCATCGCAGCCGACCGCAAGTCCGAGATCATCAAGGAGTTCGCCCAGGCCGACGGGGACACCGGTTCCCCCGAGGTGCAGATCGCGCTCCTGACCGAGGACATCCGCAGCCTGACCGAGCACCTCAAGGTGCACCGCAAGGACTTCACCTCCCGCCGCGGCCTCCTGATGAAGGTCGGCCGCCGGACGAAGCTCCTGCGCTACCTGCGCGACCGCGCTCCCCAGCGCTACGCCAGCGTCATCGGCCGCCTCGGCCTGCGCCGCTGACGGCCCATTGGGCGCGTCCCGTCCTCGCTCCGCGCCCCCGTCGCGCGCGCATCGCACCGCCCCCCCGGCGTTTTGCGGGCGCCGCGGCGGGGGCGCGGCCGTTCTGCCGGCGGGACGGCCCTGACGAACACATCCGACAGTTCTTCGTGAGAGAAACGAAGCCGAGGCGAGAAGGCCTCGCACCAACACCATGACAATGAAACCGACACGCGTCGAAGCGACGATCGCAGGCAAGAAGCTCACGCTGGAGACGGGCCAGGTCGCCCGCCAGGCGGGCGGAGCCGTGATCGCGACGCTCGGCGAGACTCGCTGCTTCGCCGCTGCCACCGCGGGCAACGCCCGCGACGACATCGACTTCTTCCCCCTCGTCTGCGACTACCGCGAGAAGACCGAGGCTGCCGGCAAGATCCCCGGCGGGTTCTTCAAGCGCGAGGGTCGTCCGACGACCAAGGAGATCCTGACGATGCGCCTCATCGACCGGTCCATCCGGCCGATGTTCGCGGACGGGTTCCGCGCCGAGGTCCAGGTGATGACCTCGGTGATGCAGTACGACGGGAAGAACAACCCGGACGTCGTGGCGATGATCGCCGCGTTCACCGCGATCCGCATCGCGGGTATGCCCTTCGAGACGACGCTCGGCGCCATCCGGATCGCGCACGTCGACGGCAAGCTCGTCGCCTTCCCGGACGACGACGATCGCCGCAACAACAGCCGCCTCGACCTCGTCGTCTCGGGCCACGAGAACGGCATCGCGATGGTCGAGTCGTCGGCGCAGGAGCTGACCGAGGACGAGATGATCGACGCGCTCGCGGAGGCCCACGAGGTCATCCTGCAGATCGTCGACCTCTCGAACGAGCTCGTCGATCGCTGCGCGAAGCCGACGATGGACTTCAAGGCGCCGGAGGTCGATCAGGACCTGCGCGCGAAGGTCTTCCGCTTCGAGGACGACCTCACCGAGGCGATGCGGACGCCGGGCAAGCACGAGCGCGGCGCCGCCGCGAGCGCCGTCAAGGACCGCGTGGTCGCCGACCTCACCGCGGGCCTGGAGGGCGACGATCTCAAGTCGCGGACGAAGGCCGTGAAGGAATTCTTCGGCGACCTCAAGAAGAAGTGCGAGCGGACGATGATCCTCAGCGGTCGTCGCGTCGACGGCCGTGAGTGGAGCGAGATCCGCGACATCACGATCGTCCCGAACTTCAACGAGCGTCAGCACGGTTCCGTGCTGTTCACGCGCGGTGAGACGCAGGCCCTGGTGAGCTCGACGCTCGGCACGCCCGACGACGAGCAGATCATCGATGGCGTCGAGGAGGAGTACAAGAAGGCCTTCTACCTGCACTACAACTTCCCCGCCTACTCGGTGGGGGAGACGCGCCGCATCATGGGCCCGGGCCGTCGCGAGATCGGTCACGGCATGCTCGCCGAGCGCGCGCTGACCAACGTGCTTCCGCCGAAGGATTCGTTCCCGTACACGATCCGCGTCGTCTCCGACATCACCGAGTCGAACGGCTCTTCGTCGATGGCGAGCGTCTGCGGCGGGTGCCTGTCGATGATGCTCGCCGGCGTGCCGCTGTCGCAGCCGGTCGCCGGCATCGCGATGGGGCTCGTCCAGGAGGGCGACGACATGGCGGTCCTGTCCGACATCCTGGGGTCCGAGGACCACAGCGGTGACATGGACTTCAAGGTGGCCGGATCGGGCGTCGGCATCACGGCGCTCCAGATGGACATCAAGATCAAGGGCGTCACTCGCGACCTCCTCAGCACGGCGCTGGAGCAGGCGCGTCAGGGCCGGATCCACATCCTCCGCAAGATGCTGGAGGCCGTCCCGTCGCCGTCCGCCGAGGTCAGCCGCTACGCGCCCCGGATGGAGACGATCAAGATCCCGAGCGACCGGATCGGCTTCCTCATCGGCCCCGGCGGCAAGAACATCCGCCAGCTCCAGGCCGACTACGGCGTTCGCATCTCGATCGTCGACGACGAGGGCAACGTCCAGATCTACGGCACGGACCGTGACAAGGTCATGGCCTGCCGGGACGCGATCGCGGCGACCATGGAGACGCCCGAGATCGGCTCGCGCTACAAGGGCACGGTCAAGAGCGTCCGCGACTTCGGCGCGTTCATCGAGATCCTCCCCGGCGTCGAGGCCCTGTGCCACATCTCCGAGCTCGGCGAGGGCTTCATCGACCAGGTCACCGACGTGGTGAACGTGGGCGACGAGCTCGAGGTCGAGATCATCAACGTCGACGACCGCGGCAAGATCAAGGTCTCCCACAAGGCCGTGATCGCGCCGTCGGACGGCGAGGGCGGTGAGAGCGGCGGCGGCGACGACGATCGCCCGCGTGGCCGTCGTCGCGACGGCGATCGCGGCGGACGTGGGCGCGACGAAGATCGCGGCGACCGCGGCGACCGGGACGACGGCGAGCGGGGCGGGCGACCGCGTCGGCGTCGGCGTCGCGCTCCCAGCCGGTGATCCGATCCCCGGGATCCGAACGAATTCGGATCCCGATGAGTCCGGATCCCCATGAACGGGCCCGCCGGCCGGGCCCATGAGCAACGCGCCCCGTCGACCCATCGCGATCGGCGGGGCGCGTTGCGCTCGGCACTTCGGGTACTGCGCCGGGGGAGCCGACACCCTATCGGCCGGCGTGTTGCCGGACTTGCCCAGGATTCACACGGGAAGTGCGTGGGATCTGGACCTCCGGGACGATTATACGGGTGACAACCTCTTCATCTCTGCAGTTGCACCGTAGGGAAGGATGCCCCGTCCGCGCCCGCACCCCCGTCGCCCTCGAGCTGGCCCCACGCCACTCGGTCCCGTGAAGCACATTCTCTCGTCCGTACTGACTGCGCTCCTCCTGCTCGGGGGGGCCGACGCCCGTCCCCAGGGGGTCGACGCGCCGTCGATCGCGCCCACCGCGGTCGACGACGGACGTGGGACCCCGTACATCGTCAACAAGTCCGACAACATCTGTGGTCTGGACCAGCCGCGGCAGCTCACGAACCCCGCCGTGGTCGACTACGACGCGCTTCTCGCCGCGACGCCCGAGTCGAAGAAGATCAAGAAGGACAAGATCGACCCGAAGTCGTCCGAAGGAATCACCCTGATGACGAAGGCGCGGGCGAAGGTCCTGAAGGCGTGCGAGTCGGTCCGGCAGTCGGGCGGACACTGCAGCGTCTGGAAGGCGATCAAGCGACGGGACAAGAAGGCCGTCAGCGACATCACCGACACGGTCAAGCGCCTCCTCTGATCCGCCGAAAGGGGGACTATGGGGGGTGGTCATGGGTCGGACGCCGGAACGGCGCTCGACTCGTCGTTCGCCATCCATCACGATTCATGGATGCGAGGTCGTAGCTGGGCAATGCGTGGTCGTAGGGCGTCATGGGCGCTCCTCGTCGCTGCGTCGCTCGGCCTGACGGGCTGCCTCGGCGGTGGGAGCAAGTCCGCCGAGCGGGAGGAGCGGGCGAAGACCCTCTTCGAGGACCTGATCTCGCGGGGGCAGAGCCAGCCCGCCGGCGTGGAGGACTTCGACGACGAGGGCGCGTTCTCGCGCGTCGCCGAGGCGTACGCCGATGACCCGCCGCCCGGCCCGCCGGTGGAGCTCCCCGACGCGCCCGGCACCGAGCCCACCGTCGAGCCCGGGGACGAGCTCGACGCGTTCTCGGACCTCGTCGAGGCGACCGCTCCGGTGGAGACGCCGCTCAACCCCTACCTGGAGTTCGGCCAGAACATCATCTGGTACCCGCTCCGAGAGGGCGACACGGAGCGGCTGATCATGAAGCCGTACACGTTCCCCGCGGGGACGGGCGAGAAGATCTTCAGCCTCCTCCAGTCGTACGCGAACTTCCCGGTCCACGCGGCCGTGCGCGACGGCGCGCTCGACGGCGTCGGCGCGCAGCCGCAGGGCACCGTGCTCCTCGACCTCCGGGAGGGGTTCTCCGTCGAGGCCTACTCGGACCCGCGGCCCGCGGGGCTGCGCGCGCCCGCGCCCGTCGCGCTGAGCGACGTCCTGTTCGTCACCGCCACGGCGGGAGAGCTCTCCGAGGTCGAGCACTTCATCGACCTGTTCGCCGCCGAGGTCCGCCAGATCGAGATCGAGGCGAAGATCGTGGAGGTCACGACGACCGAGTCCCTCGACCTCGGCGTCCAGCCGATCGATGACTCGACGCCCATCTTCGGGCTCCCCAACCCGGGCACGTTCGTCAACAACATCGACTTCTCGTTCCCGAACACCGCGGACGCGACGGAGGCGCTCTTCCAGCTCGGCGCCGTGTTCGACGGCGTGACGTTCAACGCGGTGCTCGAAGCTGTCGCGAGCTTCGAGAACGTCTCGATCATCTCGCGCCCGAAGGTCGCCGTCCGCGAGGGCGGCCGCGCGGACATCGTCAACGTCACGCAGATCCCCTTCTACAACGCGACCTCGATCAGCGCGTCCGGCATCCCGACGCTCAACCTGAAGTTCGTCGACGTCGGCGTGCAGATGTACGTGATCCCGCGCGTGATCGGCCGCGATACGGTGATCCTCAACATCGACATCGAGGCCTCGCAGTCGACCGGCACCGGCGTCGCCTTCGGCGTGGGGGAGTCGGTCATCACCGTGCCGGAGATCTCGAAGCGCAACGCGCGGACGATCGTCCGGCTGGAGCCCGGCCAGGCCGTGATCCTGGGCGGCCTCATCTCGGAGAGGACCGTCGAGCGGGAGACCAAGGTCCCCCTCGTGGGCGACATCCCGGTCCTGGGGTGGCTCTTCCGGAGCAAGCTGACGAGCAAGGAGCAGACGAACGTCCTGTTCTTCATCCGGCCGCGGATCCTGGAGGGAAGCGACCTCAACTCGCCCTTCTAGGGTGGCCGCGGGAAGACCGGGCCCGGAGCCGCGTACCATGCACGGCGGCCCCGTCCCGGGGGCCCCCGCACGACCCTCCGCATGAGACTCCTCCGGAAGAGCCTGGCCGCCGCCGACGACGCGCGGCGGGGCGCCGCGCTGCTGCTGGCGTTCCTGGTCCTGATCGTGATCATCGCGATCGTCTACCAGATCAACACGGTCACGCTGACGGACGAGCGGATCACCTACAACGAGATCACGCGGTCCCAGATGGACCTGTCGATCGAGGCGGTGCTCCTGCAGACCTACGAGGACCTCAAGGAGGACGCTCTCGCCGCGCAGGCGTCGCAGGGCGACGGCGCGTCGGGCGCCGCCACCGGGGGACCGGGGGGCCCGCAAGACCCCGGTTCCGGGGCTCCGCCCGACGGCGAGGCGGGCGAGCCGCCGCGCAACCCCGACGCGGTCGACTCGATGATGGACCGCTGGTACACGCCGCAGTCGACCAACTTCGGCGACGTCCAGATCCGTATCTTCATCCGCGACGAGAACAGCAAGTACAACGTGCTGAACATGCTCGACCCGGACGAGGAGCAGGCGGAGATCGCCTTCCAGCGGGTCGTGCGCGTCCTCGACAACGCGCGGGGCGGGACGGACTACGACATCTCCAACGGTGACGCCGAGGAGATGGCGCGCGCGATGCGCGACTACATGCAGACGCGCTACGGCAGCGAGCTGCCGACGCCAGAGCTGCTCACCTCGGACCAGGAGAACGAGGACCGCGTCGTGCCGTTCACGTTCGCCGAGTTCCGCGCCCTCGAGCCGTTCGAGGACAACATGTTCGAGGACTTCTTCACCGAGGACGACCAGCGGATCCACGCGATCTCGTCGTACCTGACGGTGTTCACGTCCCCGTCGGTCGGCGCCGAGGAGGTCGGCAGTGGCCTCCCGTCGGGCGGCGGTGGCTTCGGCGTCAACGTCAACACGGCTCCGCACGCGGTGCTCACGGCGCTCTTCGACTCGCGCGAGATCGACTACCGCGTCTGGGACGAGATCCGCGAGTACCGCAACCAGGAGGAGGAGCCGATGGAGTCGGAGGAGGACGAGGGCCTCGAGGACGTCGAGCCCGAGCCGCTCCTCGACGAGTACGGCAACGAGGTCCTCCCGACGCAGATCTTCGACGCCCTCGACGAACTCGACGAGCTGTACGAGTTCGACGCGCTCAACGAGACCGAGAAGGCGTCGATCCGCGATGCGCTGGAGGTCACGAGCGACGTCTTCGAGATCGTGCTCGCGGCCCGGATCTCCACCGCCGCGGACGCCGACCAGCGGGTCGAGTTCCAGTCGCGTCGCGAACAGGAGGAGTACTTCCGTTCGGGTGAGCACATCGTCCGGATCATCCGCTCGGTCGTCTGGCGCAGGCCCGGCGACGAGGACGTCGCGATCGTGCCCCTCGTTCGCTGGGAGGTGCTGGAGAACGCGCCTCTGAAGATCCTCGACTTCCCGGACGAGGACTAGCACCCCGATGAGCGAGCGCGGCCACGACCCGCTACGCGTCGAGGTGTTCCACCACCTCTTCGCCTCCGCCGCGGAGGAGATGGGCGTCGCGCTCCAGCGCTCCGCCTTCTCGGTCAACATCAAGGAGCGGCTCGACTTCTCGTGCGCGATCTTCTCCGGCGACGGCGACATGATCGCGCAGGCCGCGCACCTGCCCGTCCACCTGGGCGCGACGCCGCTGTCGGTCGAGGCGGTGCTCGCCGCCCACGACCTGCGCCCCGGCGACGTCGCGTTCCAGAACGACCCGTTCGGCGGCGGTACGCACCTGCCCGACATCACGGCCGTCGCGCCCGTGTTCGACCCGGAGGGCCGCTCCGAGCGACCGCTCTTCTACTGCGTGTCGCGCGCGCACCACGCCGACGTCGGCGGGGCGTTCCCGGGCTCGATGGCGCCGGCGCGCGACGTGCACGGAGAGGGACTGCGACTCCCGCCGGTCCGGATCGTGCGCGAGGGCGAGGTCGACCGCGACCTGATCGAGCTCTTCCTGGCGAACGTCCGCGTGCCCGACGAGCGGCGCGCCGACCTGCTCGCCCAGGTCGCGGCGAGCCGCGCGGGCGAGGCGCGCCTGCACGCGCTGATGCGCGAGCACGGTCCGGATGAGCTCGGGCTCCGCGGCGCCGACCTCGTCTCGTGGACCGACGCGCTGTCTGCCGGCCGGATCGCCGAGCTGCCCGAGGGAAGCTGGTCGTTCGAGGACGTTCTGGAGGGCGGCCCCGACGGGCTCGGCGCGCTCCTGCCCGTCCGGGTCCGGATCGATTGCGCGAGCGGCAAGCTGCGCTTCGACTTCAGCGGCAGCGCGCCCCAGGCCGCGGACGGCGCGCCGGTCAACACGACCCGCGCGGTCGCGGTCTCGGCCGTGCTCTACGTCGTCCGGCTGCTGCTCCCGCCGGGCACGCCGACGAACGCCGGCGTGCTGCGGCACGTCGAGGTGGTGACCGAGCCCGGCACCGTCGTCGATGCCCGCTACCCCGCTCCCGTGGCGGCGGGCAACGTCGAGACCAGCCAGCGGCTCGTCGACGTCCTCCTCGGTGCAGTTGAGCAGATGCTGCCCGGTCAGATCCCGGCCATGAGCGCGGGGACGATGAACAACCTCTCGTTCGGGGGGACGCGCGAGGACGGGTCGACCTTCACGCACTACGAGACGCACGGCGGAGGGGCAGGCGCCGGGGCGCTCCGCGCGGGGGCCCACGCCGTCCAGACGCACATGACGAACACCCGGAACACGCCCGTGGAGGCGCTCGAGTCCGAGATGCCCGTGCGGGTGGTCGCCCAGACCGTGCGGCGCGGGACCGGCGGAGCCGGCGAACGCGCGGGCGGTGACGGGATCCGGCGGCGCCTGCGCTTCCTCACGGACGTGCGGCTGTCCTGGATGGGCGAGCGGCAGCGCCAGTCGCCCCAGGGGGCCGCGGGAGGGGCTCCCGGAGCTCTTGGAGAGGCCCTCGTCCGCCGCGCGGGATCGGAGCGCGACGAGCCGCTGACGCCCAAGGCCGCGGTCGACCTCGACGCCGGCTCCGAGGTCGAGGTCCGCACGCCCGGCGGGGGCGGCCACGGCCCCAGCGCGTGACGGGCGACGGCCCGCAGTGGGACCCCGGGATCGCCGGCGCGAGACCTCTCGAACGATTGCAGGTCCGCGACCGGGTGGTCGCTATCATCGATCGCCAAACCGCCTCTCCGCCCCGCATCGCACGCCGCAGGCGCGGTAGCGAGCCGCACCTCGTCGACCCAACGCTCCATCCATGCCTTCTCTCAGCGTCTTCGGTGCCCAGTGGGGGGACGAGGGTAAGGGCAAGATCATCGACCTCCTCAGCGACCGCGTCGACGTCGTCGTGCGGTACCAGGGGGGCGCGAACGCGGGCCACACGGTCGTCGTCGACGGTGAGAAGTGGGTCCTGCACCTGATCCCCTCGGGGATCCTCCACGCGGGCAAGGTGAACGTGATCGCGGCCGGCGTCGCGATCGACCCGGTGACGCTCCTCGGCGAGATCGACGGGCTCCGCGCGCGCGGCGTCGACGTCGGACCCGACCGCCTCCGGATCGCGGCGAACGCGCACGTGATCTTCGAGCAGCATAAGCGGATCGACGGCCTGTCCGAGCGCTGGAAGGGCGATGGGCGGATCGGCACGACCGGTCGCGGCATCGGCCCCGCGTACGCGGACAAGGCCGCGCGCACCGGCCTGCGGATCTGCGACCTCCTCGAGCCCGAGCGCTGCGCCGAGCGGCTGCGCGCGAACCTCGCCGAGAAGAACGCGCTCATCCAGCTCGTCCACGAGGAGCCGCCGCTCCCGACCGACGAACTCGTCGACCGCTACATCGCGCTCGGCGAACGGCTTCGTCCGTACGTCGCCGACACGGGCGCCGAGATCCGGCGCGCCTGGCGCGACGACGCCCGCGTCCTGTTCGAGGGCGCGCAGGGCGTGCTGCTCGACATCGACCACGGCACGTACCCGTTCGTGACCTCGTCGAACACGGGCCCCGGCGGGATCCCGGCCGGTGCAGGCGTGCCGCCGCAGGCGATCGGCCGCTCGATCGGCATCGCCAAGGCGTACTGCACGCGCGTCGGCGAGGGGCCGTTCCCGAGCGAGCTGCACGGCGACGCCGCCAAGCGCCTGCGCGACGCCGGCCACGAGTACGGGACGACGACGGGACGGCCGCGCCGCGCCGGGCGCTTCGACGCCGTCGCCGCGCGCTACGGGCTCGAGCTCGCGGGCGCGGAGGGCTGGATCATGACCAAGCTCGACGTGCTCACCGGGCTCGGCGATCTGGAGGTCGTCGTCGGCTACGTCGTCGACGGCCAGCGGTACGGGGACTACCCGGCGCACCTGCCGACGATCGAGGGCGTCGAGGTCGAGACCGAGACGCTCTCCGGCTGGGACGAGGACGTCTCCGGCGCGCGCTCGTACGACGACCTTCCGCCCGCGGCGCGCGCGTACGTCGAGCGCGTCGAGGAGCTCGTCGGCACCCCGATCGTGATGCTCTCGGTCGGAGCGGAGCGGGACGCCGTCATCGTGCGCTCCCCGATCCTCGGCGAGGACTGGAGCGTCGACGCGCCGGCACGGGAGGGCGCGTTGTCGTGAGCCGCGCGAGCGCAGCGCGGTCCGAGGGCGGCTCCTTCCCGCCGATCGGACGGGACGGACTCGAGTTCCGCGAGGCGCTCGACGGACCGTTCCCGGACGACATCGCGATCATCATGGACGGCAACGGCCGCTGGGCGCAGAACCGCGGCTGGATGCGAGTCCTGGGTCACAAGGAGGGCACCGAGTCGGTGCGCGCGATCACGACGACCGCGGCCGAGCTCGGCGTGAACAGCCTGACCCTGTACGCGTTCTCGCGCGAGAACTGGAAGCGGCCGGACTTCGAGGTCACGCGGCTGATGCGGCTCCTGCGGCTCTTCCTGCGCCGCGAGCGGCGGACGCTGATGGACAACCGCATCCGCCTCATGGCGATCGGGCGGCTCGACGACCTCCCGCGCTTCGCCCAGGACGCGCTGGAGGAGACGATGGCGCTCACGGCGAACAACGAGGGGATGCTCCTGCGCCTCGCGCTCTCGTACGGCGGGCGCACCGAGCTCGCGGACGCCGCGCGCTCGATCGGCCGCGAGATCGCCGCCGGCAGGATCGACCCCGACGACGTGGACGAGTCCACGCTGCAGCGCTTCCTGTACGACCCGGAGACGCCGGATCCCGACCTCGTGATCCGGACGGCCGGCGAGATGCGGCTCTCGAACTTCCTGCTCTGGCAGGCGTCGTACGCCGAGTTCTACGTCACCGACGTCTGCTGGCCCGAGTTCCGCCGCGAGCAGCTCCTGGACGCGATCCGGGCCTACGCCGGCCGCAAGCGCAAGTTCGGCGGGCTCCTCCCGGGCGCCGAAGCGCGCAGGGGCGGAGCGCGCTCGGTCCACCCGCGCCGCTCGGGTCCGGTCGCTTGACCCCGGACGCGCCCGCTCCCGCGGCGGCCAGTCGCCGCGCCAAGATCCTCCGCCGCACGCGCGTCGGTGCCACGCTAGCGCTCGCGGTCGTCGGGATCCTCTGGGCCGCGTCGCTGCCCCAGGGCCCGTCGATCACGCTCGGAGTGGCCACGGTCGTGACGCTGTGGTCCATCTTCGAGCTGCAGCGGATGCGGCTCTTCCGGACGCGCTTCGGCGCTCCCGCAGCGACCGTGGCGGCCCTCGCATGCGCCGCGCTCGTCGGCAGGGCGTTCGTCGGCGAGGGCGCGGCCGGTCTCTTCGATGGGACGGCCGACCCCGGACGCTACTGGGCGGCGCTCGCTCTCGCGATCGCGGGCGGCCTCGTCGCCGGGCTGGCGGCCCTCGGGCCCGCGCTCCTCGGCGCCTCTGCCGCCGGCGGCGACGACACATCCGGCGACGTGCCGCGGCCCGCGCCGCACGTCGTCCTGGTGGCGATGGTCGCGCTCCCGCTCTTCGCCCTCGTCCCGATCCGCACGTACGGGGGGATCGCGGCGCTCGCGAGCTACCTGGTGCTCGCGAAGATCGGCGACATCGCGGGCTACTACTTCGGGAGCCTGATGGGCAAGCGGCACCCGTTCCCGAACATCAGCCCCGGCAAGACGGTCGCGGGGTGCGTCGCCTCGCTCGTCGCGGGCACCGCGGTGGGGGGCGTGCTCGTGGCCGCGGGCGCGCTGGAGGGGGCGCGGTTCGGTGTCGCGTCCGGGCTGCTCCTCGGCGCGGCGGTCAACGTCCTCGCCCAGGCGGGCGACCTGGCCGAGAGCGTTCTGAAGAGGCGCGCGAAGGTCAAGGACTCCGGCACCACCTTCGGGCCGTCCGGCGGCATGCTGGACCTCGTGGACAGCCTGCTGCTGACCGCCGTTCCGATCGCCTTCCTCTGGCCTCTCCTCTTCCGCTGGCCCGCCTGAGCTCCGCCTTGCCCGAACTCACGATCCCGCTCCGCTCGCACGAGGAGGCGATCCTCGTCCTCGGCCCCTACGACCGCTACGCGCGCCTGCTGCGCCAGGATCTCGACATCGAGATCTACGCCCGCGCGGGCAACCTGCGGATCAAGGGCGCTGCCGACGGCATCCAGGCGGCCTCGGAGCGCATCGAGCACCTGCTCGGCAAGGCGCGCAAGGGGCGTGAGCTCAGCGTGCGCGAGATCGAGTCGATCCTGCTCGACCGCGCCGCGGTCACGGCCGAGACGGCGCACGCCGGCGCGGGCAAGCGCGGCGGCGGGCACGACGCGCCCGAGTCGCGCCACGGCGAGCGCGGCGACTCCGGCGGGTCGTCCGGCGGCTGGCGTGGCGGCGGCGGCGGGAACAGCGGCGTCCGACCTGCGGTCGTGCGCTTCCGGCCCCGTCCGGTCGAGCCGCGCAGCGAGAACCAGCGCCGGTACGTCGACGCGATCGCCAAGAACGACCTCGCCTTCGGCCTCGGGCCGGCGGGCACGGGCAAGACGTACCTCGCCGTCGCGGCCGCCGTCCAGCGTCTGCGGCGCGGCAAGGTCCGTCGCCTCATCGTCACGCGGCCGGTCGTCGAGGCGGGCGAGCACCTCGGTTTCCTCCCGGGCGACCTCCAGCAGAAGCTCAACCCGTACCTGCGGCCGATCTACGACGCGCTCCGCGACATGATCGAGCCCGAGGACCTCGCGCGGATGGAGGAGGCCGGGATCATCGAGATCGCGCCGCTCGCCTACATGCGCGGCCGGACGCTCTCGAACGCGTTCGTGATCCTCGACGAGGGACAGAACACGACCATCGCGCAGATGAAGATGTTTCTGACCCGTCTCGGCGAGGGGTCGAGCATGGTCGTCACGGGCGACCCGAGCCAGAACGACCTCGCGCGCGGGCAGCGCAGCGGCCTCGTCGATGCGGCGCGGCGCCTGCGCGGTTTCGACGGCGTCGGGTTCGTCGACTTCGACACCTCCGACGTCGTCCGGCACCAGCTCGTCGCCCGCATCGTGCGCGCCTACGAGCGCGAGGCCCCCGAGAGCGGACGCGGCAGCGGCGGACACGGCGGGGAGCGCGCCACCGAGGCCGAGGCGTGACCGACGAGTCTGCGGGCGAGGTCACCTGGACGCTGGAGAGCGGCCCGCGCGAGCTCGATGAGGGCGCGGCGCGGCGGGCGCTCGCCGCGGCGCTCGAACACGGCGGCCTCCCCGGCCTCCGCGTGGACCTCGTCTTCGTGGACGACGCGACGCTCGCGGAGCTCCACGGGTCGTTCCTCGGGGATCCGAGCACGACCGATGTCATCACGTTCGACCTCCGTGACGGGGGCGTGGACGTGACCGGTGGGGCGGACGGAGAGATCTACGTCAGCGTCGACCGCGCGCGTGAGGTCGCCAAGGAGCGCGCAATCGACGTCGCCGGCGAGCTCGCTCTCTACGTCGTCCACGGAGCGCTGCACCTCGTCGGATTCGACGATCGCGACCCCGACGACCGCGCTCGGATGCGCAGCGCCGAGGCGCAGGTCATGGGGCGCCTCGGGATCGCCGTCGAGGCCGACGGCGACGCGTTCTGAGGCGCTACGGCGGGACGCGAGGGCGGCCCGAGGCGCCCTCTGGAGGCAAAAAATTGGTCGCCTCGCGGGTCGATCGTCGCCGCCGCAGATGCGCGAATTCGGGCTCCAATCGGCCCGTAGCGGCCAATCCCGCGCCAGCCCGCGCGCAGGCGGAGGCCGCAGGCGCCGGCGGCCGCACCTCGATGGTTGAACGGCACCGTCCCGGAGCGGTACCAACACGGTCGCGCGGGGGCGCCGCACCGTCCCCGACGTCACCGCACACCGACCTTGGCGTCCCTTCCCGACCCCCAAGACGCACGACCGTCCGACGGCGGTGGCGCCGCCGTGCCCGAGCCGATCGAGGCGCTCTGGGAGGCGTTCCACCGCGACCCCGGGGACGCGACGCGGAACGCGCTCGTCGAGCGCTACCAGACGCTCGTCCATCAGATCGTTCGCCGGTTCGGCGCGCGTCTGCCCCGGACCGTCGACCGCGGCGACCTCCTGACGGCGGCGAACGTCGGGCTCATCAACGCGGTCCACGGCTTCGACCCCGAGCGCGGCGTGCGCTTCGAGTCGTACTGCGAGCTGCGCGTGAAGGGCGCGCTACTGGACGAGCTACGGTCCCAGGACTGGCTCCCGCGCCCGTGGCGCCAGAAGATCGAGCAGCAGAAGCGCACCGTCGAGGACCTCCGGACCAAGCTCGGCCGCGAGCCCAGCGACAGCGAGGTCGCCTCCGCGATGGGGTTCGCCCTCGACGTCTACCAGCAGACGTTCGGCGTCGGACTGCCCGGCACGCCGTCCGGCTCGATGCCGACCGACGACGGAGGGGACGACGGCGCGGCAGCGAGCCCGCTCGACATCGTCCCCGATCGGGCCGTCGACGCGCCCGGCGAGCGGCTGTCGCGCGAGGAGCTCATGCAGCTCGTCGGCCAGCGCATGACCGAGCAGGAGCGGCGGATCGTCTACCTCAAGTACTGGGAAGAGCTGCCGATGCGCGAGATCGGCGATCTCACCGGGCTGTCCGAGTCCCGCGTGTGCAAGATCCACACGCGCCTGATCGAGCGGCTCCAGGACCGGTTCCGCGTCCATCAGGCCGACTCCGTCGTCTGACTGCCGCGCCGTCATCGGCCGGGTAGAGTCCTGTTGAGCCGGCCGAACTGCCGGTAAAGACAGGAGGCCCGGGCCGAAGCCCGAGCCCCCCCAGGACACTCGGTCGGAGGCGAACCTCCTGAAGATCGACACCGGGCGCGGCTAGGCCGAGCCCGACCCCCTTGCGATCCGCGCGACGGCCGAAGCCGCCGGACCGAGGTGCGACAGCGACGGGAGAGTCCCCATTCCCCCGCCCGCGCACGTCTCCTTTTCTGCGACACCCGAGATCGCCGTCCCCACAGCGATTCGGGATCCGCTCCTCCTTCCGAAGAGCGCGCATGTCCCCACGTGCGCGCTCCCAAACTCACCGCAGCGGCGACCGAAGCCACCCTCCACGGTGAGGCCCATCACGGTTCCGAGCGGCGCATGCGCGCCGCCGGCTCGCGTGCGGTCGACGACGGGACGTCGACCGTGGTCCTCCGGGAACCCGAGGGTGGCGTGCTCGAGACGCTCGACGCGTGCTGCCGATGCGTGTCGGCTCGCGTTGGGTCGCGCGTAGGTGGGCCCGCTCATGGTCGTGGTTCCTTTGGGGAGGTTGGACCGCGACACCGACGGGTCTGCGCCCCGGAGCGGTAGGCCGCACCGGGACCGACGTGAGTCGGCCCCGGTCCGGGAGGGCAGGTGAGGAACGGACGTTCCTAACCGACCACCAGTCCTTCAGTCCGAGACGAGACCGCAAGCGGTCCCGCGGCGCTCCTCGGACGACGGACCCGATGGATCGGGCGGTCGACGTTCGGCAGCCCGGCTGCCCCCAGGGGGGCCCGTGGCTTTGCGTCCCGGACTCGCGTCCGGTTTGCCTTTGTCGTGTCGCCGTTGGAGCCCCTCAGAATAGCTAGGAACTTGCATTCGGGCAAATCGGCCGTGCGAGAGCGACCCGGAAACGCTTTCCATACGTTCGCATCCGTTCTGCGCGCAACGGCTTACGCGCGCCGGTCGGCGGTGCAACCGCGCGGGAAACCGTCCCCGTGCCCTCGCCCGAGACGGTGGGAGGGGCACAATCCGCCTCCGCTCCGGTCCCTTCCCCAGCCCCTGTACGCCCAGCCGATGCTCGCGACCGTCGTCCTCGCTCCGCTCCTACTCGCCGCGGCCGCGTCGGATCCCACGTCGCCGCTCCTCTCCGCGGACATGGGGCGTCCGCGGCTCGTGGTGCTGATCAGCGTCGACCAGCTCATTCCGGAGCAGCTGGAGCGGCTGGAACCCCACTTCCACGGCGGTCTGGGCCGGCTCGTCCGGCGCGGCCTCGTGTTCCGGAACGCGAGCCTGGAGTTCGCTCGTTCGGAGACGGGAGCCGGCCACGCCAGCTACGGCACCGGCACCCTGCCGCGCAGCCACGGGGTCGTGGGCAACAGCTTCTTCGATCGCACCCTGGGTCGGACCCAGTACTGCGTGGAGGACGACGGCGTCCTCGGTCTCACCGTCAAGGGAACGAGCGAGGAGTCCGGGCGACGTTCGCCCCGGAACCTCCAGCGCCCCACGATCGGGGAGCACGTCCAGGCGGCATTGCCCGGGGCGATGTCGGTCTCGGTCTCTGCCAAGGACCGCGCCGCGATCGGGATGGGGGGACGCTCGACCGGTCCGGTCCTGTGGTGGGACAAGCGCGGCAGCGGCTTCCAGTCGTCGACGTTCTACGGCGAGACGCTCCCGCGGTTCGTCCACGAGTGGAACGCGGGCTGGGTCGACGCCGCGCGCTGGTGGCCCTGGGAGTCGACGGTCCCGCCGGACGCGACGGCGCTCGGCACCGCTCCCGACGAGAGACCGGGCGAGCGGCCGTTCATCGACCAGGGCGTGACGTTCCCGTATCGCCTGCCCGACACGGACAACGCCCAGCAGCTCGCAGGGCTCGCGTTCGGGACTCCGATCGTCGACCGCTTCACCGCCGAGATCGCCGTCGCCGCCGTTCGGGCCATGCGGCTCGGTGGGGACGGCGTCACGGACGTGCTCACGCTGAGCTTCTCCGGCTGCGACGTGGTCGGGCACGCGAACGGGCCGTTCAGTCACGAGGTGACCGATCTCCTGCTGCGCCTCGATCGCCACCTCGGCGACCTCTTCGACGAACTGGACGAGTGCGTCGGTCCTGGCGAGTGGATCGCGTCGCTCTCGGCCGACCACGGCGTTCTGCCGCTGCCGGAGCACCTCGCGGCCCACGGGATCGACGGGCGGCGGCTCGTCGGCGGGGAGGTCGGCGCGTTCCGCAAGGAGCTGCGCGTGCGCATGAAGGACCGGCTCGGTCACGACATCCGCGTCGAGCGCGGCAACGGCGGTCTGACGCTCGACCGGCGCGGTCTGGAGACATCGGGCATCGCTCTCGAGACGGCGAGCGCGGTGCTGCTCGCGATCACGCGCGATCTCGCGCCGACCCGGTCCTGGATCGACGGCGTCTACGGCTACGGCGAAGTCGCGGCGCTGCGCGCGGACGCGACGGGCGTCGAGAGGCTTCTGCGCGACTCGTTCCATCCCGACCGCGTCACCGACGTCGTGGTGCTGCCCGCGCCCCACATCCTCGTCGGCCTGCGCAACGGCACGTCGCACGGGACGCACCACTGGTACGACCGGCACGTCCCTCTGATCTTCTACGGGCCCGGTTTCGAACCCGGCACGCGGAGCGACCCCGTGGGCACGCACGACGCGGTGCCGACGATCCTGGCGCGACTCGGGATCGAGCCGATGTCGGAGCTCGACGGGCGGGATCTGCTCGGCGGCGCGCGGCGCTGACGC
>JBCDGE010000003.1:0-130532 GCA_038757895.1 Planctomycetota bacterium
CCTTAACACCCCGTAAACCCCCACCACCACGCCCTGCGGCCATGCGCGCGCCGCGCCGCGCCCCCCCCACCCGGGGGGGCCCCGGCCCCCGGGGGGCCCGGGGGCCCGCCTGCATTCCGGCCGACGGTACCCTGGTCGGATGCTCTCGACCCTTGCCGCCGCCGCGCTCGCGCAGCTCCCGCTCGGACTGGAGGCCTGGCCCGCCGCGTCGCGCGACGCCCGCCTAGCGCGCGACGCCGCGCTCGTGGACGCCGTCGACCCGAAGGCGCTCGCCCGCTGGCACGACCGCGTCGCGTCGACCCCCCACCCGGCGGGCAGCGCCGGCGACGCGCTCGTCATCGAGCGACTGGCGGAGACCTTCGAGAGCCTCGGCCTCGACGTCGAGGTGCACCGCTTCACCGCGTTCCTCTCGCGACCGATCGACGCCGGGCTCTGGCTGGTGTCGCCCGCGGAGATCGAGCTGCCGCTGCGCGAGGGCGTCCTGCCCGGCTCGACGTGGTCTGCGGCCGCGGACGACGCGCTGCGGCTCGGCTGGAACGCGTACTCCGGCAGCGGCGACGTGACGGGCGAGGTCGTGTACGCGAACTACGGCCGGCGCGAGGACTTCGTGGCGCTCGCCGAGCTCGGCGTCGACTGCAAGGGCAAGATCGTCCTCGCGCGCTACGGAGGGAACTTCCGCGGCTACAAGGCGAAGTACGCGGAGGAGGCCGGCGCCGCCGGGCTCGTGATCTTCACCGACCCCGCGGACTCGGGTTACGGGCGCGGCGTCGAGAGCCCCGAGGGGGGCTGGGCGAACTGCGACCAGATCCAGCGCGGCTCGCTGAAGACGCTGCCGTGGTCGGGCGACCCGCTCACTCCCGACTTCGAGGCGACCGAGGACGCGAAGCGCCTCGACCCGGAGGACGTCGCGCTCCCGACGATCCCCGTCCAGCCGGTCGGGTGGCAGGCGGCGACCCAGATCATGGCGCCGATGCGCGGCGGCAGCGTCCCCGCCGGCTGGCAGGGCGGCCTGCCCTTCCGGTACCGCCTGGAGGGCGGACCCGACGTCCGCGTGCGGCTGATGGTCGAGCAGGAGCGGTCGCTCGTCCGGACCGCGAACGTCCTCGGGACGCTGCGCGGCACGGACTCCGACGAGGGCGCGCCGGGGATCATCGTGGGCTCCCACCACGACGCGTGGGTCTACGGCGCGAACGACCCGACGTCGGGCACGATCGCGATGCTGGAGACCGCTCGCATCCTCGCGGCCGCGGCGCGCGAGAGCGGTCCGCCGCGCCGCTCGATCACGTTCGCGGGCTGGGGCGCCGAGGAGCACGGCATCATCGGCTCGACCGAGTGGGTCGAGGGGAACCGCGACCGGCTGATCGCGTCGGGCGACCTCTACGTCAACCTCGACGCGGCGGCGTCCGGGCTGAGCCTCGGCGTCAGCGCATCGCCGTCCCTCACGACGCTCTTCCGCGGCGCAGCGGATCGCGTGCCCCAGCCCGGGGAGGAAGAGGGCCGAAGCGCGCTCGAGGCCTGGCGTCGCGGTGACCCCGTGCCGCGCATCGGCTTCCTCGGCGGCGGCTCGGACCACGTGTCCTTCCTCGCGCTCTGCGCACTCCCCAGCGCCTCGGTCGGCGCGCGCGGCGCCGCCGGCACCGCGTACCACAGCCTCTACGACGACCTCGCGTGGTACCGCCGCGTCGTCGGGGACGACTACGCGTCGGCTGCGCTCGTCACGCGCATCGTCGCCGTTGCCGTCGACCGCGCGTCGACCGCACCCGTTCTGCCGCTCGACTGGGCGGAGCCGGCGCGCGCCCTCGCGCGGACGACGCAGAGCCTCGACGAGCTGCACCCGGAGACCCTATCGGGGCGAGCGGTCCTCGCGCTCGTCGCACGAGCCGAGGCGCAGGCGGAGCGCGCGGACGCGCTGGAGCAGCGCTACGCGGCGATCGCGCGTTCGGGCGCGCTGCCCGCGGAGGCACGGCGGACGGTCGAGGCCGCGCAGCGCAGCGCCGAGCGCGCGTGGCTGCACGAACCGGGGCTCCCGGAGCGCCCCTGGTACCGGAACCTCTACGCCGCGCCGGACGAGACGTCGGGCTACGCCGCGTGGCCGCTCCCCGGGCTGCAGAAGGCGATCCTGGAGAGTGATTCCGACCTCGGCGCCGAGCAGCTCGCGCTCCTCGCGGGCGTGCTCGATCGGCGCGAGGCGGCGCTGGAGCGGATCGCGCGCGCGCTCGGCCCCGCCCGCGAGGCGAGCGGTGAACCGCCCGAAGCGGGCGGCGACATCGGAGGGAGGTCCGGTCGCTGACGATGGTCCACGTGCGCTTCACCGAGAACCTCCGGCGGCACGTGGACTGCGCCGACGACGAGGTGCCGGACGGGGCGACGGTGCGCGCGTGCCTCGACGCGTACTTCCAGGATCGGCCGGACGTCCGGAGCTACGTGCTCGACGACCAGGGCGCGGTCCGCAACCACGTCGTCGTGTTCCTCGACGGCGCTCCGATCGACGACCGGCGAGCGCAGAGCGACTCCGTTCGCGCAGGCGCCGAGATCGTCGTCATGCAGGCCCTCTCCGGAGGTTGACCCGCACGTCCCTTCCCTCCCACCCCCACGCTCCCCGCCGTCCCCGCGGGGACCACTGCCATGCCCCGTCTCTTCGTCGGGACCAAGAAAGGACTGTTCACCCTGGAGCGCTCCGGAAGCGGCTGGGGGGTCACGCGCGCGACCTTCCTCGGTGACCCGGTGCCGATGGTGCTGCCGGAACGCAACGGCGAGACCGTCCACGCAGCGCTCAACCACGGTCACTTCGGGTCGAAGCTCCAGGTGAGCCGCGACGGCGGCGCGACCTTCGAGGAGTCCGCCGTCCCGGTCTACCCCGAGAAGCCCGAGGGCTTCGTCGACCAGTGTCCGATGCGGAAGACCGATCGGCCGTGGAGCCTGGAACTCGTCTGGGCGCTGGAGCAGGGCACGCCCGACCAGGAGGGCCGGCTGTGGTGCGGGACCATCCCGGGCGGGCTCTTCCGTTCGGACGACTCGGGCGCGACGTGGACGCTCCAGCGCACGCTCTGGGACCAGCCCGAGCGCACGTCGAACTGGATGGGCGGCGGGTACGACAACCCGGGCGTGCACTCGGTCGTCGTCGACCCGCGCGACGGTCGGCACGTGATGGCGGCGGTGTCCTGCGGCGGCGTCTGGCGGACGCGCGACGACGGGGAGACGTGGGAGCAGACGGCGCTCGGCATGCGCTCGGACTACGCGCCGGACGAGGCGGCGGCGTTCGACCCCGAGTCCCAGGACCCCCACCGCGTCGTCGCGTGCCCGGCGGACCCCGATCGGCTCTGGTGCCAGCACCACAACGGGATCTTCCGCTCCGTCGACGGCGCCGCGTCGTGGCAGGAGATCGAGGGCGTGAAGCCTTCGGCGTTCGGCTTCGCCGTGGCCGTCCACCCGACCGATCCCGACCTCGCGTGGTTCGTCCCGGCGATCAAGGACGAGCACAGGATCCCGGTCGACGGCGCGGTCGTCGTCAACCGGACGAAGGACGGCGGCCAGACCTTCGAGACGCTGCGCGACGGGCTGCCCCAGGAGCACGCCTACGACCTCGTCTACCGGCACGCCCTCGACGTCGACGCCACCGGAGACGTCCTCGCGATCGGCTCGACGACGGGCAATCTGTGGGTCAGCGAGGACGGCGGCGACCACTGGGAGACCGTCTCGACCTCCCTCCCGCCCGTGCAGTGCGTCCGCTTCGGCCCGTGAGGGCCGTCCGGAGAGCGTGCAGTGCGTCCGCTTCGGCCCGTGAGGGCCGTCCGGAGAGCGTGCAGTGCGTCCGCTTCGGCCCGTGAGGGCCGTCCGGGCCGGCCGGAGAGCCCGGAACGAGCCCTCTCGGGGCGCCGTCCTGGCGGATTCGAGCCGGATACGCTCCCAGGGGAGGACGAACTCCGTACGCGGCCCGGCGGGCCCCGCGGCAGCGGGGGGCTCGCACACGGGCCGATCGGAGCCCAGAATGGACCCGCCACGCGCCCTCCGCACGCCCAGGAGCCATCCCATGACACGTCTCGCCAGCCTCCTTGCCCTCTCCGTCCTCGCCGCCGCGTGCGGCGGCGGCACGCCCGAGCGGGTCGACGGAGGGACGACCGTCCGGACGAACACAGAGGTCTCCACGGAGTCCAAGGCGGCCGGCGACGTCGCGGACGCCGGGAGCGCGACCCCCCAGGGCCGCTCGTTCACGGACACCGCGCCGATGGCGACCGAGACGTCCACCGCGGAGGCGAACACGGCCGCACCCACGGCGGGCGGCGGGCTCCCCAGCAACCTCTCGGTCGGCAACGTGAACCCGAACATCGCCGCGGCGCTCCGCGCGGACCCGGGCAAGGTCGCGGCCGGAACGATCGAGGGCCTCGTGACGTTCGGCGACCTGTCGCTGGTCGGCGTCGACCTCGACGCGCTGCTCGACTACCTCTACAAGCCCGAGACGGAGAAGGCGAAGTCCTTCAAGTTCCCAGAAAAGGTCGCGGCGCAGGCCGGCGAGGGCAAGGCGCTCGTCGGCTACATGATCCCGCTGGAGTACAACCCGCGGACCGACGACATCACGATCTTCATGCTCGTGCGCGACCTGATGTCGTGCTGCTTCGGGGGCATCCCGCGCCCGGACGAGTGGATCTACGTCGAGATGCGGAACGACAACGTCGCGCGCCTCTTCCCGTACGTCCCCGTCGTCGTCAAGGGCGAGCTCGTCGTCGGGCGGCTGGAGGACGAGTACGGCTTCGCGACGGGCGTGTACACGGTGCGCGCGGACTCGGTCGAGGCCTTCCAGCCGCCGGCCTCGACGTCCAACGAGCGCTGACCCTGACGCGGTAGTCCTCGGCCGGGGCGCAGCGATCAGGCGTCGTCCGCCGCGCGCAGCCGCGCGACGTGCACGCCGAGCAGCGCGACGTCCGGCGGGCGGATGCCCTCGATCCTCGACGCGGCGCCGAGCGTGCGCGGGCGGAGCGTCCGCAGCTTCTCGCGTGCCTCGTTGCCGAGCCCGTCGAGCGCGTCGTAGTCGAGCTCGCTCGGTATCTCGGTCGACTCCTGGCGCGCGAGCCGCTCGACCTCGTCGCGCTGGCGCTCGATGTAGCCCTCGTACTTGACGTCGATCTCGACGGCCTCGCGGACGTCGGCGGGGAGCGCGAGCAGCTCGGCGAGCCCCGCGCCACGAACGACGTCGTCGAAGGTCGACTCGGGCCGGCGCAGGACCTCCTCCAGCGTTCGATTCTCCGGCGTGCGCGTGCGGCGCAGCGCGAGGGTCGCGGCCTCGATCGACGCCGCCTTGGCGCGCAGGGCCTCGAGCGCGGCGGGCTCGACGAGTCCGGCCTCGACCGCTCGCGGCACGAGCCTGCGGTCCGCGTTGTCCTGGCGCAGCAGGAGGCGGTATTCGGCGCGGCTGGAGAACATCCGGTACGGCTCGGTCGGGTTGGTCACGACGAGGTCGTCGACCATGACGCCGAGGTACGCCTCGTGCCGCCGCAGGACGAACGGCGCCCGGTACGACGCCCAGAGCGCGGCGTTCGCGCCGGCCACGAGTCCCTGGCCGCCGGCCTCCTCGTAGCCGGACGTGCCGTTGATCTGCCCGGCCAGGAACAGCCCGGGCACGTCCTGGAGCGCGAGCGTGTCCGCGAGCTGGCTCGGCTGGACGAAGTCGTACTCGACGGCGTAGCCGTGCCGCAGGAAGCGCGCGCGCTCCAGCCCGCGCACCGTGTGCACGAACTCCTCCTGGACCTCGGCGGGCAGCGAGGTCGACACGCCGTTCACGTACAGGACGTCCGTGTCGAGCCCCTCGGGCTCGACGAAGATCTGGTGCCGGTCGCGATCGGGGAACCGCATCACCTTGTCCTCGACGGACGGGCAGTAGCGCGGCCCGACGCCCTGGATCGCGCCGCTGTACATCGGTGCGCGGTGGACGTTCGCCGCGATGATCGCGTGGGTGCGCTCGTTCGTGTACGTGATGTGGCAGGGCACCTGCGGCAGGAGCGGGAAGGCGTCCGCGCCGGTGCGATAGGAGAACGGCCGCGGGACGGCATCGCCGGGCTGGACCTCCATCGCGCCGAAGTCGACCGTCGCCGCGTCGAGCCGCGGAGGCGTGCCGGTCTTGAGGCGGCCGAGGCGCAGACCGAGCGTGGCGACGTCGCCCGAGAGTCCGTCGGCGCTGCGCTCCCCCACGCGCCCCCCGGTGCTCTTCGCCTCGCCGGTATGCATGACCGCGCGCAGGAACGTGCCGGTCGTCAGGATGGTCGCGTGCGCGCGGAGCGTCGTACCGTCCTCCAGGTGCACCCCGCGCACCCACGGACGCGCGCCGGGTCCGTCCTCCAGCACGAGCCCGGTCACGGCGCCCCGCACGAGCTCGATCCCATCCGCGTCGAGGACGGCCTGCGTGGCGGCCTCGCGGTAGCGATGGCGGTCGGACTGACAGCGTGGCGCGCGGACGGCGGCGCCCTTCGCCGTGTTGAGCATCCGGAACTGGATGCCCGTGTCGTCCGCGATCCGGCCCATGGCGCCGCCGAGCGCGTCGATCTCGCGCACGATCTGCCCCTTCCCCAGACCGCCGATCGCGGGGTTGCAGCTCATCTCGCCGACCTTGTCGAGATCGAAGGTGACGAGCTTCACGGAGGCTCCGAGACGGGCCGCCGAGAGGGCCGCCTCGACGCCGGCGTGGCCGCCGCCGACCACGACGACGTCCGCCGCCCGCGCCGGACCGCGTTCGGGTCCGCGGTCGGGAGCAGGGTGAGGATGGACGGGGGCGGGGTCGTGCGGCCGGGACATCGGGCGAAGAGGGTATCCGGGGAGGGTTCTTCGAAGGTGCGGGCAAGGTCGGACGCGCCGAGGCCGATGGAGGTCGGGCGGGCGACGCCCCGCTCCGACGATGCAGGCCTGGGTCTTCCGCCACCTCGACGAGCTCCGCCCGATCTACGGGGTTCGCACGGGCCGTGCGAGCGCACCGGGCGCAGAGACCACGCAGGGTGCGCTGCAGGGCCTCGCCCCCGCCCCGGGGACCGTCGCGAGGCGCCCCGGCGACGCCTCGCAGTCGGTCGTCGTGGCGGCGCCGATGAAGCGCAGGGGCCAGCGGCGGCGCTGACGCCGGCCCGGCTCCCCGTCTCGATCCACGCCGGAGCGAGGTCCCGCGAAGTGCGGCGGTGACCCTCACCGGGCTCGGTCCTATTCTCTGGAGCCCCTCGCGCGGTCGCGCCGGCTCGGATCCGGCCTCCGTTCACCGCGACGGCACGCTTCCCATGGACCTGCGCACTCGTATGCTCCTCGCCGCTCCGGCGGCGCTCGCCCTCTCCGCCGCAGCCTCCGCCGCCTCCCTGGAAGGGGACGGGGACGGCCGCCGCAGCCTGGAGGACCTCCTGAAGGAGGTGCGGACCGAGCGGACCACCCGCCTGGAGGAGCTCAAGCCGGAGGTCGCCCGGGTCGTCGAGGATCTCGACCTCCTGCGCGCGCCGGTCCGGACGGGCAAGACCGCGCAGAAGCAGCGGACGCTGGAGAAGCTGGGTCCCGAGGCGACGCCCCTGATGGTGCCGTTCCTCGACCCGGGCAAGGAGCCGTCCCGCGCGGAGATCTTCCGCTCCGAGCTCGTCGCCGAGGTCGTCGCGGACCTCGCGAGCCCGATCGTGACCGACGAGCTCCTGAAGATGGCGCGCGAGGGCACGGTGGTCGCGCGCCTCAACGCGCTCACGGCGCTCGCGACCTCGCCCGAGCCGGGCCGTATCGTCCAGCCGCTCCTGACGATCGCGGACGGCCGGGACTCGATCGGCATGGACCCGGACCAGGCCCAGACGGTTCGCGAAAGCGCGTTCGCGACGCTCGCCGGGATCGGCACGCCGGCCGCGATGAGTTACATCCAGTCGATGCTGACCGGCAGCGACGTCGAGCGCGCGAGCGCCGCGCTGAAGGCCCTGCAGGCGGCGCCGGTCGAGGTGTCGGCGGACGCCGTGCTGAACGTCCTCAAGGGCGAGTCCGCGCCGCGCCTCGCCGGCGCGGTGGCCGCGTACTACGGTGCGCACGAGGAGCTCCTGGAGGACTTCGAACACGCGCGCTACGTCGGCGAGGTCGCTGTGGCCGAGTCGCTGGAGCCCGACGTGCGGATCGAGCTCTTCGACCTCCTTCGCATCAACGACGCGCGCGTCGGGACGCCGGTCAAGCGGCGGATCGACGACTACACCACCGTCGCGAAGGCGGACCTGCGCAACGCGGCCCTGATGCTGATGGCGCGGATGAAGGACCGCGGCGCGCGGCGCGAGCTCCTGGAGGAGCACGACGATCGCATCAAGGAGAACCGCAACGACATGAGCGCCCACGGCGACCGCGCGGTGATCCTGCACGCGGTCGGCGACTACAGCGCGGCGACCAAGGACTGGCGCGAGGTCATGCGGATCATGAAGGAGGCGCGGATCCCGGCGCGCGACAAGACCCCCTTCCTCGGCATCGCACGCTCCCTCGCCCGCCAGAAGAAGTTCCGCGAGGCGAAGGAGTACCTGGAGAAGGCGCCCATCTCGCTGCGCGAGCGCCAGTCGCTCGCGACGGAACGCGACTTCAAGGAGATGCTGGCCTCGCGCTACGCGGACGCATTCCTGCTGGACGAGTGATCGCGCCGTTCCTGCTCGCCGGGTCACTCGCGGGACCGCTCGCCTGCAGCGGCCCGGCAGCACCGCCCGTGTCGCGCTTCCATCGCTCGAGCGCCTCGGAGACCCTCCAGTTCGAGACCCAGGCGAGGGTCGTCCGGCGCGACCGCTCGGTGGAGCTCGTCGTCCTGAACAAGTGGACCGGGGCGCGGACGGTGCTCTCGATCGACCCCACCGCGATCGCGCTCCAACTCGGCAGCGGACGGATGGACCCCGTTTCGGTCGACGCGCTGAATCCGTACGAGATCGTCGTCGCGGGTCGCGCGAGCGTGTCGGGCGAAGGCGTCCTGGTGAGGGTCGTGCTGGAGATGGAGCCGCTAGCCGATCGGCTCCCGTCGATCGCCGAGGTCGAGGTCCTCTACCAGGGCACGTCGTTCGTCGACCCGATCGCGATGACGCATCGCACAGGAACCTCGAGCCTCTTCCTGATCGACCGCGCGAGCTGGAGCGTCGTCGGGTTCTTCCTCCCGGCTGCCGCTCCGTACCCGATCGCGGACGGCGCGGCGCATCCAGAACTGGCGGGCCTGGAGGCGCTCGCCGTCACGCCGTACTTCGTGTCGGGCGAGGATCGCCCGCGAGGGCTGCAGCTGCGGGCTTCGAAGCGTCCCTGGTCGTCTCGGCGACCGGACCTGAGCAAAGGCCAGCGCACCGTGCTTCTCACCGACACCGACCGCGACGGTATCGTCGACCGGATTCGCTGATCCCGGCCGGCCCGTCTGCGCGTTTTCGCCAGGAATCGAGCTGAACGACCGGCCGTTTCCGGCTCCACCGCATGGCCGGACGTCGACAGCGACCGTTCGGCAGCCCTGCCATGCACGATCTCGCCACCCAGGCGCTGGAGCGGCTCGCCCGCATTCCACGCCCGCGGCTCCTCGGCGCGTACCGCGTCGGGGAGAGTCCTCACCACTCCGACCTGAGCCTGTCCGACTGCGACCCGCGGCTGCTCGACCTCGCCCGCGGCGAGCGCGTGCTGAACGCTGGACTCGAGGGCGACGACTGGTATCGCAACGTCGCCGTATTCCGGGTGCGGCGCGGTGAGGGAGAGCCGTTCTTCCTGGAGGCCGGGAACTCGCCGAGCCGCCACGTCGCGCCGGGGGAGTGGGCCCACCACTCCGAGCAGCACATCCTGCTGCATCAGATGCGTGCGCTCGCAGGCGGGAGCCTCACCGGCACCGACCTGGTCGTCGACCAGGTCTACTCGGAGCGCATCCCGTGCCGCGACTGCAGCGCCCTCCTCGCCTCTCTCCGGTTCTGCCGCGGAGCCGCGGTCTTCTACAGCGTGCGCAGCCCGTGCGGTTCGCGCGGTCGCGCGGACATCCTCCGCACCCAGTACGGTCTGCCCGCGGCGTGACGCGTACGCGCTCGCCCCGGTGCGCGAGGCGCGCGGCGGGGTTCGTGAACGAGTCGTTCTCGGGTCTCCGGGCCGCGGCGCGGCAGTGACCGCCGCGACCCGTTGACGAGGTGGAACGGGAACGCCGGAAGGAGCGTGACACGAATCCGGGAGGAGGCTCCGAGGGGGGCTCGACGGGGGCCCCGCGGGCCCTATCGTGGGCGGGCCCCCGCGTCGCTCTCCAACGCCCCGCACATCATGACCTGGTCCGCGCTTCTCGCTCCGTCGCTCCTCCTCGCCGCCCCGACTGCCCCCGCCCCCGCTTCCGACGGCTGGCCCCAGTACAACGGTCCGACCTCGGCCCGGACGGCCGACGCCAGCCTGGCGCGCGCCGAGTTCCCGGCGCGGGGTCCCAAGGTCGTGTGGCGACAGGACACCGGCAGCGGATTCTCCTCGTTCGTCCTCGCGGGCGATCGCGCCTACATGGTCGACGGACGCCGCGAGAAGGGCGAGGTCCGCGAGGTGCTCGTCGCGCTCGACGCGAGCTCGGGCAAGGAGGTCTGGAGCACCCCGCTCGGCGTTCCCGAGTACGACGGCGGCGGCGGCGCGGGTGCGCCCGGCAACGACGGCGGCGACGGGCCGCGCAGCACGCCGAGCATCGTCGACGGTCGCGTGTACGTGTACGACGCCGCGATGGTCCTCCACGCCTTCGACGCGAAGTCGGGCAAGGAGGCATGGAGCGTCGACGTCCGGAGCGAGCACGGCGGACGCGAGATCCGGTGGCAGAACGCGGCGTCACCGCTCGTCAACGGCGGGCGGGTCTACGTCGCGGGCGGCGGCAAGGGATCGAGCCTGCTCGCCTTTGACGCCAAGTCGGGCGAGCTCGCCTGGGCCGTGGGCGACGAGCTCATGACGCACGCGACGCCGATCGCCGCGGACCTCCACGGCGAGCATCAGATCATCTTCTACGTGCAGTCCGGCCTCGTCGCGCTCGATCCCGAGACGGGCGACGAGCGCTGGCGGATCGGCTTCCCCTACCGCATCTCCAGCGCGGCGTCGCCGGTCGCGCACGGCGAGCACGTCTTCGTCTCGGCGGGCTACGGCGTCGGCGGCGCGGTCGTCCACGTCGCGAAGGACGGCGATGGCTTCGCGCCGGATTTCGTGTGGCACAAGCGCAACAAGCGGATGAACCACTGGAGCACGCCGGTCGCGAAGGACGGCTACCTCTACGGGATGTTCAGCTTCAAGAAGTACGGCAAGGGGCCGATGAAGTGCGTCGAGATCGCGACCGGGGACATCATGTGGGAGAAGTCGGGATTCGGCCCCGGCAACGTGATCCTCGTCGGCGACCACCTCGTCGCGCTGGGCGACGCCGGGCAGCTCGTCGTCGTCGACGCGACGCCGGACGAGTACCGGGAGCGCGGGCGCGCCGAGCTGCTCGACGGCAAGTGCTGGTCCTCGCCCGCCTACGCCGACGGTCGCGTGTACGTCCGCAGCACGAAGGAAGCGGCCTGCGTCGAGCTGAAGTAGTGACCGGGGTCGGACCCGCTGCCCGTCAACGCCGCGACCAGGACTTGTCCGGGTACGGCGGCGGCGGCGGGACCTCGCGCGGGTCCTCCGCGATCCGCTGCTGGAGCACCTCGATCGCCTTCTCGAGCTGCGCGTCGCGGCCGTTGAAGGTCTCGTGGGGAAGGTTGTCGACGACGATGTCGGGGACCACGCCCCAGCCCTCGATCAGCCACTCGCCCTCCGGGCCATAGACCCCGGTCTGCGGCGCGCGGGCGAGGCCGCGGTCGCTCAGGCGATTGTTGCTGCTGAGCCAGATCTCGCCGCCCCACGTCCGCGTGCCGATGACCGGCCCGAGGCCGAGGCGACGGAAGCCCTCCGCGAACGCCTCGCCGTCCGACGCGGTCCGCTCGTCCACGAGGACGACCATGTGGCCGCGGAACGCGTACTGCATGTTCCACGTCGGCCGACCGGTGCGGCCCTTCCAGTAGAACCACGCGCGGCGCATGAGCTTCTCCAGCAGGATGCTGTCGATGTTCCCGCCGCGGTTGTGCCGGACGTCGACGATCAGGCCGGCGCGGTCGAACACGGGGTAGAAGTTCCTGTACCACTCCGTCAGGTTCGAGCCACCCATCGCGCGCAGGTGCACGTAGCCGATCTGACCGCCGGCTGCCTCGTCGACCGCGAGCCGCCGCGAGAGTTCCCAGTCGGTGTAGCGCAGGTCGAGCTCGTTCGAGGTCGGCTCGACGAGCACGTCGCGCGGCTCGGCGCCGTCGGCATCGCGCAGGCGGATCCGGACCGGGCGGCCGGCCTTGCCGCGCAGCAGCTCGCCGATGTCGTCGACCTCCAGCGTGCCCCACCCGTCGATCGCGAGCAGCGTCGCGCCCGGGAGGATCGCGTGGTACGGATCGCCGAGCGGGCTGCGGCCGGCGGGCAGGTCGGGGTCGGCGCGGTAGACGCGCTCGACGACGTAGCCGCCCGCCGCCGCATCCCGGCGCAGCTTCGCGCCAAGCGCTCCGAGGCGCACGCTGTCCTCGCCGCGCCGGACGTCGCCACCGCGCACGCTGACGTGCAGCGCCGACAGCTCGGCCACGACCTCACCGATCAGGTGGTTCAGCTCGTCCCGCGTCGTGACGCGGTCCACGAGCGGCAGGTACTTGTCGCGCACCGCCTCCCAGTCGAGCCCGTGCATGCCGGGGTCGTAGAAGTAGTCGCGCTCCAGCCGCCACGCGTCGACGAAGAGCTGGCGGTAATCCTCGCGCAGGTCGATCGGGAATGACCAGCCGGAGAGGTCGACGGCAGACTCGCCGAGGTCCGCCTTCTTGGGCTTCGCGGGCACGACGTGGAAGCCGCCCTTGCGGACGAGCAGCTTCTTGCGCTCCCCGGCGAGCTCGAAGGTGCGCACGCCCGGCACGACGACGGTCGGCTTCGCGTCCGCCTCGATCTTCAGCGCGACGAGGTCGGTGTCGTCCGCGCCCCGCGAGAGCATGAAGAGCGCCGCCTTCGTCGCGCGGAGCCGGCTGTAGTTGCCCGCCGCGACCGGCACGCGCCAGACGCGTCCCGCGATGCCGTCGAGGTCGATCGCCGGGAGCGTCTCGGCGGCGTCGTCGTCGGCCTTCTTCGCGGCCTCGTCACCGGTCTTCTTGTCGGCGTTCGCCTCGTCGGGGTCGCCCTTCTTCTTCTCGGCCCTGGTCAGCTCGTCCTCCGGCCAGAACGTCGGGCGCAGGCCGGTCTGCAGAGCGACCTGGTAGACCTCGATCGTCCGGTCGAAGTACGGCTCGGGCTGGCGCGGTCCCCACGGGCTGCTGACGGCGCTCCGAAGGTTCCGGTCGGAGAGGAAGTAGAGCCACTTCCCGTCGGGCGAGAACGCGGGCGTGCGACTGTTCGTGCGATCGCTCGTCACCGCCCCACGGGTGCCCGTCGCGACCTCGTAGAGCCACAGCCGCGAGAACGAGTTCGGCGCGTACTGCGCGAAGCACAGCCACGCGCCGTCGGGCGACCACGCGAAGTCCCCGATCCCGTCGTCGCTCGTACTGACGACCGTCTCCTCGCCGGTCGCGACGTCGAGGACCTTGAGGTCGTCGTTCTTGTCCTCGAACAGGACGTGCGACCCCGTCGGCGACGGGAGGCCGGCGAATCGGAGCGTGGTGCCGCCGCGAGTGAGGCGCTTCGCCTCTCCGATCCCGTTCGCAGGGCGCGTCTCGAACTCGACCTCGCCGCTCTCGTCGGACTGCAGCAGGATCCGGTCCGCGTCGAGGAAGGTCGCGCCGCGGTAGCGGGTCCCGGGCCTGCGGTCGATCTGGATCCGGCGGCCATGTTCGACCGGGAACACGAAGACGCGGCCGCGCGACGTGAGCGCGATCCGCTCGCCCGCGGCGTCGATGGCTGCGGACGTGAGGTAGTCGAGCGGGCTCGACTCCCAGGTCTCGGCGAGCTGGTCGAGGTCACTCTGCAGCGTCACGTCGATGCGCGCTCCCGCGCCCGTGTCGAGGTCGTGCATCCACAGGTCGGCGCCGAGCTGGTACACGACGCGTCCCGTCGCGCCCGAGGCGTCGAGCTCGGGGTCCTTGACGTCCCAGGCGTCGTGGTCGGTGAGCTGCCGCAGGTCTCCGCCCTCCATCGACATCGACCACAGGTTCATCATCCCGCTGCGATCGTTCACCCAGACGACGCGCTCCCCGCGGACCATCGGGGAGTGGTCCTCGCCGGGAAAGTCCGCCGTCAGGCTGGTCGCCTCGGCGTCGCCCTCCGCGAAGCGCCAGAGGTTGCGCGCCGTCCCGCCGACGTAGCGGCGCGTGTTGTTCCGGTGGAAGCCGGGGCGCGAGAACACGAGCGTCTCGCCGGCGGCGTCGAACGCTCCGTCGCTCGCCTGCGCGAGCGGGAGCGGCTCGTGCACGCGCGTCTCGCGGTCGTAGCGCACCAGCATCGGGTCCGGCAGCGTCGAGTACCGGAGCGTCGCGTAGAGCACGTCGCCGTCCGGCGTCCAGCCGACCGCGATCGACGACTCGTTCTCCCAGGTGACGCGCTGCGGGACGCCGCCCCGGATCGGCATCGTGTAGACCTCGATCGGTCCGTCGTAGGTCGCGCTGAAGCAGACCTCGGTGCCGTCCGGCGAGATCGCGGGCGCCTGCTCGATGCCCTGGTGGCTCGTCAGCCGGCGCGCGAGTCCGCCCCGCGCGCTCACGGTCCACAGGTCCCCCTCGGCGCAGAAGACGATCGTGTCGCCGTGCAGCGCAGGTTCACGGTAGTAGCCGAGGACTCCTTCGGTCGGAGCCTGGGCGACGGACGGGATCGCAAGCGCGGCGACGAGAGCTGCGCGGACCGGGAGCGTGGGGAGAGGCATGGCGGAGCGGGGAGAGGCGTCGGACGAAAGACGCACAGCATAGGCCCGCATCGGGCCCGCCCCCGACCGTCGAGGGCGGTCGCACGCATCCCGAACACACGGCGCCGGCGGGATGCCCCGCCGCCCGCCGGATCACTCGAACGTGACCTCGATCGCGTCCGTGAAATTGGAGGTCGTTGCCGGGTTGTGCGCCCGGTGCCAGCACTGGAACACGTACGTGTCCCCCGGCGAGGGCGTCGTCGCGGGGTTCCCGGGGATCGAGGACGTCGAGATGCGCAGCTCCGCGCGCCCCGCTGCGTTCCCGGGGCGGATCTGCCCCGGACCGACGTAGCGGCCGCGGTTGCCGCCCGTGCAGATGGTGTTCAGCAGGAACGGCACGCTGTCTCGATCCGTGCCGACGAAGAAGAACGAGAACGTGTTCGGCGGGAGGTCGGCGGCCTCCAGGAACAGGTTGTCCTGCGAGAGGACGGGGCTCCCGTACGCCTGGATCCGACCGAAGAGCCCCGCCTGGTTCGGGACGGCCTGGCCGCAGAAGGGAACGCCTAGGGGCGCGTCTTCGACGATCGTGAGCGTCGCGCCCGCGTCGCGGAAGAACGCGAAGCTGACCTGTCGCCCGTAGCGGTCGGTGCCGACGGCGACGCCCGACGTTCCCGCGACGTCCCCGAACCCGAGGTTCGAGGTGGCGAGGCGGATCGACGCCGAGGACGTGTCCTCCAGCGTCAGCGCACCGGTGAACGTCGTGCCGAGGCCGAAGGACGCGCTGGTCGCGTCGCGCAGGGTGACGCCGGACTGGAACTCGACCCCGTTGAAGGCGCGGTCGGACGAGCCCTCGACCAGCGCGACGCCGGCGATCGTCGAGTCCGCGATCAGGGCGTTGGCGGAGGCGCGCAGCGTGACGTTCCCCTGGAGGATCGCCCGACGGAACGCCACGTTGCCGGCGAGGTCGACGTCACCCGTCACCGTGGTCTCGCCGAGAACCTCGAGCTCGCCGTCGGGAAGGACGTCGATGCTGCCGACGCTGTCCGCGCGCGTGACGACGGCAAGCCCGCCGGCCTCCACGCGGATGTGTCCGGAGGCGGTCGAGGCTTCGAGGAACTCGATCGATCCGCCGCCCTGGACGACGACGTTGCGGGTCACCTCCGCTCCGAGCTGGGCGCGGAGGTAGCTCCCGTTCTCCAGAGTGACGTCGCGCACGATCGCGCCGTCGCGGAGGTCGACGATGGTCGTATCGAATAGGCCGCCCGGGCCGAGCCGGACGAGAAGGTCGTCGGTCGGCTGGACGTCGGCCGCGGTGACGACGTTGTAGTCGCCGTTGTCGAAGACGATCAGGTCGAGCGCGAGCAGGGAGGGGAGTACGAGCGTGAGAGCGAGCATGCAGTGGTCCTCGGGGTCGTGGGCGGGGAGAACGCGCGGGGACGCGTCACCCTACCCCAACCACCGTGGAAACGCCGTCCGTCGCCGCTTGCGCCGCGGTAGCGCGGTCGCCGTGGTCGTGTCCGTCGTACCGGACGGGCTCGTTCCCCCGCAGCCGCTTGAGCCCGTAGAAGCCGTTCATCGCGGACGACATGAGCAGCGCCCCCGTCCGGAGCCTGCGCGCCCCGCGCGCCCCCGCGCGGCCCGGCGAGAACGCCCGTCGCCACAGCTCGCGGTGCGCGGTCAACAGCTCGTCGGGCGCGAGCCGCTCGGGCCGAAACGTCACGTTGTAGCCGTTGAACGCAGCGCGCTCGACATCCTGGAGCAGGCGACCGCGCTCCTCCATCTCGTCGTACAGCGGCGTACCCCGGTACGGCGTCAGCACGCTCAGGAACGGGACGTCGACGCCGACCTCCTGGAGCCGGTCCGCCATCGCGACGATCCCCTCGGCGTCGTCGCCGTCGAAGCCCGCGACGAACCCGGCCATGACGCAGATGCCCCGCTCGTGCAGGTGATCGACGGCTCGGCGGTACTCCTCGATGCGGTTCTGCGGCTTGGCTGCATGCTGCAGCGACTCCGCGGTGAAGCTCTCGATCCCGAAGAAGATGCCGATGCAGCCCGACGCCTCCATCAGGTCGAGCAGCTCGGGGTCGCGGACGATGTCGAGGCTCGCCTGCGTGAGCCACCAGCGCTTGCGCGGAATCATCGCGCGCAGCAGCGCCTTCACGTACGAGCGGCGAGCGGTCAGGTTGTCGTCCCAGAACCACACGACCTTCCGCTGCCACCAGTGCGGGAAGTCGTCGTGATCGATGTCGCGCAGCACGTCCTCCACCGGCCGCGTCCGGAAGCCCGGGTTGAGCCCGGGGACGGTGCAGAACGAGCAGGAGAAGGGGCACCCGCGCGTCGCCTGCACGACGCGCGGAACGAAGAAGCTCCGCGGGAGGAGGTCGTAGCGCGGCGTCGGCAGGCCCGCGAGCGACGGCGGCGGACCGCGGTAGATCGGCCGCAGCCGCCCTTCCTCCGCGTCGTCGAGCATCCGCGGCCAGAGCTCGTCCGCCTCCCCCAGCGCGACCGCGTCGCAGTGCTCCAGCGCCTCCTCCGGCCAGTACGTCGCGTGCGGGCCCCCGACGATCACCGTCTTGCCGCGCGCCCGGAACGCGTCCGCGAGCCGATACGCCTCCGCCGCGAAGCCGCTGAAGAACGTGAGCGCAACGACGTCCGCGTCGGTGTCCAGGTCGACGGTCTCGACCTGCTGATGCACGACGCGGACCTCGTGCCGCGCCGGCGTGAGCGCGGCGAGATGGATCCCGGTGAGCGGAGGCACGAAGTGCTTCTCGTGCCCGAACCGGTAGCGCTGGAGGTGGACGACGATGACGTCGACTCGCATGTCCTGACTTTGTAGCGCAGAGCCATAAGCGCGACCTGCACAACCCGGCATTTCTCACGCGCGGTGTCCGATCTCTGCCGGGCTCCCGTTGGACAGGACACCATGAGCCCTCGCCACCACCTGCTCTCCCTTTCCGCCCTGCTCTCTCTGGGAGCGTCCGCCCAGGTTCCGACCGCTCTGCTGCGCTCTGGCGAGCCGATCCCGGGGATCGCGACCCACGACTTCTCGGGCGTGGCGTGGCTCGGGACCAACCACGACGGCGGCCTCGTCGCCAACATCAGCGGGAACGACTCCGGGCAGTTCACCGACTTCCTCTGGGGCAGCGTCGGGGGCGGCGCGCTGGGCGAGCTGCGGCGCGCTGGCCTCCAGGGACCGCATCTGCTCACGAACATCCGCCGCGAGTGCGCGGGCGCCGGGGCGAGCCAGACGTACATGGGCAACCTCTCGGGCGCCGGTGAGACGCTGATGGTCGACGAGACCGTCATCGCGACCGTGGGCGACGCGACGGCTCCGGGCGGCGGCTCATGGATCCGGTTCAGCGAGCCGTTCCTCGACACCGCCGGCGACGTCTGGTTCCGCGGCCGATACACGACGACGGGCAACTCCAGGATCGGTCTCTTCCGCGGCGCATTCCTGACGCCCGTGCTGCTGGCCGGGGACGTCGTGATGGGGCTGCCCACGACCGTGAACACGGGCGGCGCGCCGAACACCGAGCACGACGTCGCGCACGACGGGTCGCAGTGGATTGGGACAGTGACCGACGCCAACTCGCGCGAGGCGGTCGTCCGGAGCGGCGAGGTCCTGCAGGCCGGCGGCGTGCCGCTGATCACGGGCAACCTGCTGCCGCCGGGCATCTCGATGGGCCCGAACGAGCGCTACAACAACTTCGATCAGGTGCAGACCGCTCCGGGCGACCAATGGGCCGTCATCGCAGGGACGCCCGTCGGGATGATCCTGCGCGACGAGGGTCTGTTCGTCCGCAACACCAACGTGGTCGACGGCTTCGTGTTCACGGGCGAGCTCCGCGCCATCGCGATGAACCGGTTCGGCGGGCTCGCGTGGATCGGTCGCGTGGAGGCGGCCGGCGGCGTCCGCAAGTACGCCGTGTTCCGCGAACGGACGCTCATGTACATGGAGGGCGACGACGTCGACATCGACTTCGACGGCGTCGTCGACCCCGGGTACACGATCACCGACATCATCGGCAGCGCGGGGCGCCTGGCGTACACCGAGGACGGCAGGATCTGGGCGACCGTGCGCATCACGACGCCGTCGGGCGGCTCGCCGTTCGCGGTCATCGGCGTCGGCCAGGCGTTCGGACAGCCGTACTGCACCAGCGTCGCGAACTCCAGCGGCCGCGCCGCGGAGATCCAAGCCGTCGGGACGCCGCTCCTCGTGGAGAACGAGCTCTATCTGCGGTGCGTCGACATGCCGACGGGCACCTTCGGCTACTTCCTCACGTCGCGAACGCAGGGCCTGGTGATGAACCCGGGTGGGAGCCAGGGGAACCTGTGCCTCGCGGGCGGGATCGGACGCTACATCGCGGACGTCAAGAACTCGGGGAGCTCCGGTTCGATCGAGGTCCGGGTCGACGTGCAGGCGATCCCCCAGCCGACGGGCGCCGTCGCCGCGATGGCCGGAGAGGCGTGGAACTTCCAGTGCTGGTTCCGCGACGCGAACCCGACGGTGACGAGCAACCTGTCGAACGGGATCGAGGTGACGTTCCTGTGATCCCGTCAGAGCGCCGCGGCGCGCTCGGCGGCCCGCGCGACGAGTGAGCGGGGTCCGACCTCCCGCTCGAGCTCCAGCGTCATCGACGCGACGCGCCACACGTCCCCCATCCTCGTGAGCTCCCAGCGATACGTCCCGATCGGGCGCCAGAGCTCGCCGTCCAGCCAGTGTCGGGCGTCCACCGACGCCGTTGCCGCCGCGCTGTCGCCGGTCACCTCGGCGCGCAGGTCCGTCACCTCGTGGAAGGTGGCGTCGAAGCCGGGTACGAGGCCCTTCCAGCCGGCGATCAGGTCGCTCGGCGTCGTCACCTGCGGCTCGCCGCCCCACAGGCTCGTGTAGTCGACCCGGACCTCGTCCGCGAACGCCGCCTGCGCGACGTCGTACCGGCCCCCGTCCACGGCCGCCGTGATCGACGCGCAGAGCGCCGCGATACGGGCCGCTTCGACCGAACCGTCCGGCCCCTCGGAGTCGATCGCGCGCAGCGCGGGTCGCAGCGTCGTCGCGAAGTGGTCCGCGGCCGCGTCCGATGCCACGGTCACCGGCTCGGCCGCGTCGTAGAAGTCGAACTGCGTCACGCCGTCGAGCCAGAGCTGCCGGCGGTCCCCCGTCGCCGCGCCGAAGAACGCGCGCGCACCCCCGGGGATCGCGGCCGCGTCGCTGTGCACGATCAGGAGCGGCTGGCGCAGGCGCGGCGCGGCCTCCAGCGCGTCGAAGGTCAGCCACCCCTCCCACGACGACACGTCGAACGTGTTCTCCCAGCGCGCGAGGGCCCCGCGCTCGGGGTCGACGTAGTAGCTCGCGCCCGGCATGAGGGCGTCGGAGCCCTCCGGTCCTGCCGCGGGGATCAGCGTGGATTCGCCCGTCGTCGCGAGGCGTTCCTCGGCGGCCCGGCCGGCCGCGACGAGCGCCGCGACGCCGTCGGGACCGCCGTAGACCTCGTCCACGATCGCGGCGTCGTGCAGCCAGGGTGCGACCAGAGCGACCGACTCGATCGCCTCGGACCGCGTCGCCGCGTGCACGACGTAGCCCGCCGACGCGCAGACGCCGAGCGCGCCCACGCTGGACACCTCCGGGCGCCCGGCCAGGAAGCCGGCGGCGGCGACGATGTCCTCGATCTTGCGCTCGGGGGACTCGAGCGAGCGCGGCGTGCCGCCGCTCTCTCCCCATCCGCGGAAGTCGAACGCCAGCGCCACGCGCCCGCGCAGGGCGGCCTCGCGGGCGTAGCGCCCGGTCATCTGCTCCTTGATGGTGGTCCATGCGCCGGTCACGACGAGACCTGGCGCCGGGTGGGACGGGTCGACGTCGTCGGGGAGATACAGGCTGCCGACGAGCTCGGTCCCCTCGACGTCGAAGACGATGCGCTCGGTCTGCAGTTCCTGGAGTCGATCGGTGGTCATGGCCATGGCCAAAGCGGTGCGTGGGTCTACGGCGCCGGGGCACCTCGCCCCGCGCACGACCCAATCTCGTCCACGGCGCGACGCCGCTCTTGCACGGACACGCGGACCTCTTGGACGATTCCGCGGCGTCAGGACCTCCCCGGGCGGAACGCGCTCGGGGTCGTCCCGGTCTTGCGCTTGAACACGCGCGAGAAGTGCGACTGGTCGGAGAATCCGCACCGGATCGCGACCTGGGCGAGACCGACGCCCTCGTCCACCAGCAGCTCCTTCGCGCGTTCGACCCGGTAGCTCAGCACGAACTGGTGCGGCGTCTCGCCCACGGCCTCGCGGAAGAGCCGGGCGAAGTGGTCCTTGCTGAGCGAGACCAGCCTGGCGAGGTCGTCGACGCTCACCTCGCTCGCGAAGTGCGCGGCCAGGTGGTCGACGATCTTCTGGACGTGCCGCGCCGTGAGGCCCGCCCCGGCCTCCGCCTCGTTCTCGCCGGGCGCGCCGTAGCGCTGCAGCAGCTTGATGAGGAAGACGCGCGCGAGCGATTCGAAGAGGAGGCTCGATCCGATCGCGCGCGTGCGGAGCGCGTCGAGGAGCAGCTCGCCCGCGCGGCACAGATCCTCGTCCTGGAACGCCGGCCGGCGGACGAGCTGGGCCCCACCGAAGACGACCCCGAGCTCGTGGAGCGCGAACCGCCGGAGCGACTCCGGCTCGAGCGTGATGACGATGACGCGCGACCGCTCGTGCCAGCGCCATCCGGACCGGACGCCGGCGGGAGTGACGACCACGTCGTGCAGCTCGATCTCGAAGTCGCGGGTCTCCCCGTCGCACTCGTGCTCGACCCGGTGGCGACGCTCGTTCAGGTTGAGCAGGACGTGGTGCTGTGCGTACACCTCGGCGGGCATCTCGCCGGGAGGTGCCTCGAAGTACTCCAGCGTCAGGAGCTGCGCCGCCGTCGGCGACACCGCCCCCGTGCTCCGGTCGAGCGGCTGGGACGGGTAGACCTCCTGGTAGCGCCGCTCCATCGTCCGCACGATGGTAGCGCCACGGTCGGACCTATCGCGGGCTCAGGTCCAGCACGAGCGCCGCCGCGCCCTGGACCTGGAAGTACTCGATGCGGATCGTGTGCTCGCCGCGATCCAGCGCGACGAGCGCCTCGTCCCGCTTGGACGCGTGGAGGGTCCAGTCCTCGATCACGAGCTGCTCGTCGACGAACACGCGAATGCCGTCGTCGGACACCACCGACAGCGCGAAGGCCCCGCCCTCGTCGATGCGGACGGTGGTGCGCGCGAACAGCCCGAAGAAGTCGTTCCCGACCTCGCGCCGGATGTCGTCGTTCGCCCACGGGTTCACGAACACGCCGACCTCGTCCGACACGATCGGCGCCGAGGCGCGGTTGCGCCACAGCCGCTCCGCGGTCCGCGGGTCGCTCTCGTTGAGCTGCCAGCGGAACCACGTCGCCTCCCAGCGCGTGTCCGCAAGGTCGCCGCCGGGCTTGCGGCGCTCGGGACGCGGCTCGCCGGAGCGGAAGTCCCAGGGCCCGAACTCGCCCATGACGATCGACTCCAGGCCGCCGCCCGCCTCGTCGCGATTCTCGGCGCGGATCTCCTGGGTGCCGGGGACGTCGGGCGGCGTCCACTTGCGCCACGTCTCGAGCTCCTCGGGCGGGATCCCGAGCCACGGGTTGAGCGTGACGTCGTTCAGGTTGCCGGACGGGAACGAGCCGTCGAGGGCGTCGAGCCAGCGCTGGACGGTCATCCGATCGAGCGTCGGATCGGCCTGGGCGGTGACGTTCTCGAAGTACGGCTCGCGCGTCCCGGGCACGTACTCGTTGCCGTGGAAGACGAGGCCCGTCGTCCGGCGCAGGATGAAGTCGAGGACGTTGTCGGCGAGCTTGTTCTGGAGGATCCAGTGGTCGCGCGAGAGCGTGTCGCGGACCTGCCCGTACGGGCCGCGGACGAACTGGACATCGTCGTCCCAGTACAGCTGGACGCCGACCTCGCTGCCGGAGATCCGGTTGTCGGCGATCAGGCAGTCCTGGCCGTGCTCGATCGTGACCCCGCCGCCGAGCGTGTCGGCGATGCGGTTCCCGAGGATCACCATGCCGGACGAGTACCCGCCCCAGATGCCGTGCTGGTGCGAGCCGGAGAGGTCGTTGAACAGGACGGCGTTCCCGGAGCTGAACGTCGCTTCCAGCGAGTTCGCGACCGCGTACCGCAGGTCGTTCTCCAGGAAGATGTTGTCGTCGCAGCCGGTGGCGGTCTCCAGACCGCGCTCGACGAGGTCGTTGCCGGCGTAGAGGAAGACGCCGTCGCCGCCGTGCGTGGCGCTGTTGCGCGCGATCACGTTCCGCGAGCAGCTCTCGAACATCAGGATCCCGGCGGAGTCCTGGCCGCGCCAGTACACGTCGTGGCTGTAGCCGCGGACGCAGTAGTCGAAGACGTTGTGTGAGACGACGTTCTGCGACGAGCGGTACATCCCGAGCCCCCACCCGGACAGGAACGAGAAGTCGTTGTCGTAGACCTCGGAGTCCCAGACGCGGTTGAGCAGGATCCCGTTCTGCCCGCGGCGGCCGCGGCAGTTCTTGATGGTGATCCCCGTCGAGTCGTCGACGGCGATCGCGCCGCCGTAGCGGGAGATCCACTCGCCGTCGTCGTTCTTGTGCGGGTAGATCCAGTCCGACTGGTCCTCCGCGTAGGTCGTCGAGCGGAGGCGCTGGCCGTACCAACCGTCGAAGCGCGTGCCGTCGATCGTCACGCCCTTGCAGTCCTCGACGACGATGCACGCCTTGTACCCGCCGAGCACGCCGCCCTTGATCGTGACGTTCTCGCACTCGCTGAGGAGGATCCCCCACCCCGCCGCGCGATCGATCGTGGCGCCCTTCTCCTGGCCGCGGAGCTCGACGCCGGTGAGGTCGAGGGTCTGGTCGGAGAAGCCGCGGAGCACGAGCGCCGCGTCGCTGCCGCTGGGTGCCGGGCGGACGTAGCTGCCGGCGCTGATCTGACGGATCCGGGGCCCCTTGGGGACCGGCTCCTGGACGGCGGGGCCGTCGCCCGCGTCCTCGTTCTCCGCGAACGGGTCGCGTCCCGAGGACGAGCACGCCACGAGCGCGACGCCCGCCGTCAGCGCGAGGACGTGACGCCAGATCCCGGGCCGCGGGCCACGCGACCCGCCCGCCCGATGAACGCGGGGCGCGGGCGTGCTCTCGCCGGGCGCGCTGCGGGCGCGCCACGACGAAGCCCGGCGGACGGTGGCAGGCCGTGATCCGCCCGGCGGGGTCGGGATGGGTTTCATGCGTCTCCGTGGGGGTGCGGGACCCGGAGGGAAGGGCGGCTGGCTCTCGCCCGGCGCAGCTTACGGATCCACATGCCCGGATGGAACGACGCCGGATCGCACTAAAGTGAGGGTTCGCGACCGGCCGCCCCAGCCCCCCCCACCATGTCACCCGACCCGATCAGCCCCTCGAACAGCGCTACCACGGCGCCTGAGGGAATCCCCGCGACCGGGCTCACGCTCCCGACCGGCATTCCGATCTGCCAGACGGACCTCCCGCTCGACTGGTACCAGGCGCCCTTCCGGCCCTACGCCGAGGAATACCTCGCGCTCCCCGATCGGACGCCCGAGACGGTCCTCCCCTGGCTCGACCGGTACGTGCTGCCGGCGATCGACCACTTCGGCGACGAGCTGCTCCTTCTCGCCCACTTCTACATGGGCGGCGAGATCGTGAAGCTCGTCGAGCGCTACGGAGGCTCGGTCTCCGACAGCTACGTCCTCGCTCTGCAAGCGGAACGTAATCCCGAGAAGCGGATCATCGTCGAGTCGGCGGTCCACTTCATGGCGGAGACGGTCGCGATCCTCAGCCACCCCCACCAGGAGGTCTGGATCACGAACCCCAAGGCCGGCTGCACGATGGAGATGCTGGCCAAGGACCACCTCGTGCTGCCGATCGCCGACCAGCTCCTGGAGCGGTACGGCGACGACCTGCTCGTCGTGGCGTACATGAATACGTCCGGGCGGCTGAAGGCGCTCGCCGGGCGGACCGGCGGCGCCGTCTGCACCAGCTCGAACGCGCACCGGATCGTCGAGTGGGCCCGCGCGCAGGGGAAGAAGCTCTTCTTCGTCCCCGACCAGCACCTCGGGCGCAACGTCGCTGACCGGCTGGGAATGGACCAGTCGAAGCTGCTCGCACTCCCCGACCCGCAGCGCCACGGCGCGAACTACACGCTCGCCGACGTCGACGGCGGCGTCGAGGCGCTCGACGCGGCCGAGATGATCCTGTGGGGCTCGTACTGCGGCGTGCACACCGTGTTCACGCCGGAGATGGTCGAGCACTGGCAGCGCGAGGGACGGACGGTGCTCGTGCACCCGGAGTCGCCGCTGGAGACCGTGCGCGCGGCCGACGGCAGCGGCAGCACGAACTACCTGTGGCAGGCGCTGCTCGACGCGGAGCCCGGCACGCGCCTCGCGATCGGCACCGAGGGACACTTCGTGCGTAACGCGCGGGCGGAGGGCGCGCGGCACGGCGTCGACGTCGTGCACCTCGCCGAGGTCCCGGGCTCGTTCGCGGCGGGCTGCGGCTGCGCGACGATGAGCAGGAACGACCCGCCCCACCTCGCGGGGATGCTCGACCTCCTGCGCCGCGGCGAGGCGCCGGACGCGAATCGCGTCCTCGCGGGCGACTCGGTGGACGAGACCACCGGGAGCCGGGATCGGCTCAGCGACACGGAGCGCGACGAGCTGCGCGCCGAGGCGCGGGCGTCGCTGGAGCGGATGATCGCAGTGACGGAAGCGCCCGAGCGATGAGCGGCGCGCCGGACGAACTCGCCGACTACCGGGCACCCGCGGCCCGCGCGCTCGTGCTGATGCACGAGGTGCAGCTGCGCGAGTTCATCGACACGTGGCGCCGCGCGCGCGACGGCGGACTCGTCCTGCCGGAGGTCGAGGACCCCGACTACGCGTCGCTCGACCGGCTCCTTCTCCACATGGTCGGCGCGGCGCGCTTCTACGTGACCTGGACCTGCGAGCGGCTTGGCCTGGACGCACCGACGATCGACGCTCCTCCCGAGGTCTTCGCGGACGACGCGACGCTCGACGCGTACGTCGACGTGCTCCTGGCGGCGTGGCGCGCCGCCCTCGCGACCGCCGACCCGCGGTCGATGGAAGCCGAGAGCTGGACCGCGCCCTGGGGCGCCCCGTTCACGGCGGACGCGATGCTGGAGCACGCCGTACTCCACCCGATGCGGCACGCGTTCCAGCTCGAGGAGCTGATGGCCCGCGCCCGCTGACCCGGCTCACCCCTTCTCCACGTCCCAGACCGCCGCGCCGAAGTGGTCCCACGGCAGGCGGCCTTCGTCGCAGTGCTCGTCGGTCGAGAACTGGACGTCGACGAAGTAGATGATCGCGCTCGGGTCCGCGACGCGCAGGTTCTTGCAGCCGTGGGCGACGCCGGGCGGGATCCTCACCAGGCGGGAGTTACCGTCGCCGAGCACGATGCGGCGCACCTGGCCCTCCGTCGGGGAGCCGGCGCGGACGTCCGCGAGGACGAGCAGGATCTTGTCGCTCGGCGGCACGTACCAGACGTCGGTCTGGCGCGTGTGGAGGTGGAAGGCCTTCACGGCCTGTGGCTCGACGACGCTGTAGTTGATCTGGCGGACCTCGAAGCCCGGCAGGTCGTCGTGGATCCCCCCGCCGAGGCGGCCGAGCTCGGTCATCGCCCCGCCGTCGTCGTTGAAGCGGCGGAGCTGCACGATCTCGACGCCCTCGATCATCGGCGTGCCGGTGTAGTCCTGCTTCGAGTACGCCGCGCGCGCCTCGTCGTTGAAGCGGGCCTTCGCCGCGTCGGTCGTGTCGCTGGAAGCCATGACTTCATTGTGACCCGCTGGGAGGGGCCGCGCCAACGACCCGCGACGAGACACGGCGTACACTTCCGGCCATGCCGACGCGACAGGATCAGAAGGGGAACGCGGGGTGCCCGGGAGGGTCGGGAGAGCCCCTGCGCCACCGCTCCGTCGAGGACGTCCGCCACCTCGATCACCTCCTGGAGGGGTCGTTCCCGAGCTTCGGCGGCGGCTACATGCGCCGCGTCTGGGAGCTCCTCGATCGGGCGATCGGCGAGGGCGTCCCCATGACCCTCGCCGTCGCGGGGCCCGTCACCGCCTCCGGCCAGCACCTCGCCTGGCTCAACCCGCTCCTCGACGCCGGGTGGTTCTGCCTCGTCTCGACCACGGACGCGGTCTGCTATCACGACGGGCACCGCGCGCTCGACGACGCCGCCGAGCATCCGATCCACGAGGTCCCGATCTTCGGAGACGACGCGGCGCTGCGGGACGACCGGATCATCCGCATCACGGACGTCGGGTTCGACGAGGACGTGCTGCTCGGCCAGGACCGTTTCCTGAGCGCCGTCCTGCGGGAGCCGGAGTTCCAGCGCCGCATGACCGGCACCGAGATGCGCTACCTGCTCGGCGCGCGCTATGCGGCCCAGGAGAAGCGCAACGGCGCGCCCGAGGGCCTGCTCGCGCTGTGCCACCGCAAGGCGATCCCGGTGTTCGTCGGCGCGCCCGCGGACGGCTCGGTGTTCCTGAATTCGATGAAGCTGTGGGCGATGGCGCGCGAGGGCCTCGTCGAGCACGCGTTCGACCTCGACCTGCACGCCGAGGTGTTCGAGAGCTGCGCGTACCACGTGTGGGGCCAGCGCGAGTCGCCCGCGAAGGCGCTCGGAACGCTCGTGCTCGGCGGCGGCGTGCCGAAGAACTTCAACCTGCAGCCCGAGCCGGCCCTCAGCCAGATCCTCGGGCTCGAGGACGTCGGCGGCTACCTGTACGACATCCAGATCACGACCGCGCCGGTCACCGACGGCTCGCTCTCGTCGTGCCCGCCCGCCGAGGCGGTCACCTGGGGCAAGGTCGACGCCGACGCGTACACGCGCACGACCGAGTCGATGCAGGCCGACTACTCGATCGTGATGCCGATCCTCGCGAAGGCGCTGCTCGACAAGCGCGATCGGCTGCGGCGTCTCCAGGACGAGCTGGGCGCGGAGACGCTGAAGGAGCGGCATCCCGAGGCGCGCGGCTACCTGCGTGGCCCCGGGGGCGATCGCCTGTTCGAACAGCGCGACCGCCTCGTCGAGGCGCTGCGCGAGGAGGTCCGCGCCCGTCGCGAGGAGCTCCTGGCGTCGTCCCGTTACGACCTCGCCTGATCAGTCGCGCGGCGGTCGCGCGACGACCCAGGTCGTCATCGTCCGTAGCCGCTGGACGACCGTCGACTTGATCGGACCGACGAGCGTCCCCCCCATGCGCTCGGTCGCGTCGAGCAGCGTCCGCTCGTCCACGAGGTAGCGGTCGCTCTCGTCCGGCAGCCGGTGCACGCCGCCGCCCAGCGGAAGGACGAGGTCCTCGATCCCGACGCTCGATGCCAGGCGCGCGAACAGCAGCCCGCCCGGCGCGACGAGCCGCCAGGTCGCGTCGAGCATCCGCGTGAAGTGCTCGTGGTCGCGCGCGAAGTGCAGGACCGCGCACGACACGACGAGGTCCGCGGATCCGGGCGGAAGGTCCGCGTCCTCGACAGACGCCTCGACGTGCTGCACGCGGCCCGGGTCGAGCCCGTGCGCGGCGAGCCGTTCGTCCACCGCGATGCGCCCCTCGGGCCGCGGCTCGACCGCGACGACGTCGCAGCCGCGGGCTACGAACCACGGCAGGTTGCGCCCTCCGCCGCTCCCTACATCGACGATGCGCGGGCCCGCCGGAGCGAGCCCGCGCAGTACGAGGTCGACGAGGTAGACGTCCGTGTCGCGCAGCAGCGCGAGGTCGTCCATCGCCGGGCGACTAGCGGAGCGTCAGGGCGACGGCGTCCGTGAAGTTGCTCGTCGCCTGACCGAGCACCGAGTCGCGGTACCAGGCCTGGAAGTGGAACGTCTCGCCCGGGAGCGCGGTCACCGGCCCGGTCGCCTGCGGGATCGCGTCGAGGTCGATCCCGAGCTGGATCTCGCCGATCGTGCCCGAGTTCTGGATCTGGCCCGGACCGACGTAGCGGCCGATGTTCGCGCCGAGGCACAGGTTGCCGGCGCTGCCGCCGGGGTTCGCGATGAGGCCGCGCTCGCGGCTCGCCAGGAAGAAGCCGAACGTGTTGTTCGGCAGGTCCGAGGCGAACAGCGTCACGTCGTTGTCGGCCGCCAGAGGGCTGCCGATCGCGCGGAGGTCGCCGACCGCGCCGGACGAGTTCGGGTTGCCGTCGAGGCAGTAGTCGACGCCGAGCTGGTCGCGCTGGTTCAGGTACACGCGCGTGCCGCCGCACTGGCCCACGACCATGTCGCGGTCGCCGTCGTTGTCGAGGTCGAAGATCGCGACGTCGTGCGTACCGATGAGCCGCGGGAGGCCGCTCGCGCCGTAGTTGCTGCCCTGGCGCTCCTCGCGGAGCTGCACCTGCGAGCCGACCATGCCGCGGTTGTGGTAGATGTGCATGCGCCGGCCGCAGCCGGAGAGGTCGACGTCGACGTCGCAGATGACAGCCTCGGCGTAGTCGTCGCCGTTGAGGTCGATGATCAGGTTGTTGCTGCCGAAGCCGTCGTCGAAGCCACCGTACGTGAACGGGGCGCTCCACTGGACGCGCCCGAAGACGTCGTTGCCCTCGTTGATCATGTACCGGTCGTCGGCGTCGTCGCTGATGATCATGTCGTTGCGACCGTCGGCGTTGAGGTCGCCGACCGCGACGTGGTACGGGGCGCCGGTGTACGGCGTCTGGAGGACGTTGAAGAAGCCCTCGTTGTTCTCGTTGTTGTAGGCGATCGACTGGCGCGTGAGCCCGCCGGTCTGGCCCGAGCCGGAGACCGAGATCACGTCCTGGGTGCCGTCGCCGTTCATGTCGGCGATGACCGCGGACGTGCCGAACGACGAGCCGCGCATGGCCGCGGACATCCGGGCGCTGCTCTCGTCCGTGAAGAAGCCGTTGCCGTCGTTGATCAGGAGACGGTCGTTGAGGTCGACCTGGGCCTGCTGCTCGTAGTGCGAGAAGTAGATGTCGGGCGCGCCGTCCCCCGTGACGTCACCGACTGCGACGCCGCACATGTTCGGGTAGGTCCCCCAGTCGGGGATGCGGGCCTCGTCGAACATGAAGCCCTGCCAGACGCCGCCGTTCTCGCCGAGGTTCATGTACACGCGCGGGTGCGAGATGACCTTGGACTGGCCCGGCGAGAAGGTCGTGGCCGTGACGAAGTCGAGCCAGCCGTCGCCGTCGAAGTCGCCGACGGCGACGTCGCGGTCGTTCGTCGACGTCAGGAAGCCCTCGTCCCCCACCGTCGTGCTCGCGGACGCGAACTGGGCCGTCTGGTCCGTGAGCGTCCCGTTCAGGTTCATGAACAGCACGTTGCGCCGACGGCCGGTCGTCGTGAAGGGCTGCTTGCGGACGACGATCAGGTCGATCCACCCGTCGCGGTCGAAGTCGCCCCACGCGTAGTCCTTCTCCTCGTCGTCACCGAGCCCGAGGCCGTTCGTCGCCACGAGGCGCGAGTCCTCGCGGTCGAACGAGGCCCAGTCGATGTTCTGTGCGTTCGCGGTCGCCGCGAGAGCGGCGGAGGCCGCAACGGTCAGGATCGGTCGAGAGACTTTCATGGGTGAGGTCGATCGCGGGTGGGGTCGATCGGGAGGCGGCGTGCGTGCGTTCAGGCCGCGCGTCAGCGACCAGAGTAAAAGGCGGCGTCGGAATCGAGACCGACGGCGACGAGTTCTTGGACGAGCGCGCCGTAAGAGCGCGGCATCCCGTGGAACCAGCGCGGGCCCGCACCGGGCGCGCCCACGGTCGTTCGCAGGGCGCCCTGGACGGGCTGGAGGACGTAGGACGAGATGTCCCGCGACGCGATGTCCGACTGGAGGTCGCCGACGTACAGGACCTGAACGCGGCCGTTGCCGTCGAGGAGGAGAGAGAGCGGTGTCGCGAGCTCCGCGCCCGGCCCGAGGACGGAGGCGGCGACTGCGGAGGCCATCCGGACGGAGGGGGTGGCCTCGGTGTTCCCGACGACCAGGCGCACGACCGCGGGAACGGGCCGGGAAGCGCCCCCCGGGCCCTCCAGCGCGGCCCCGAGCGCGGACAGCGCACCCGGGAGCACGGCGCGACAGGTCGCACACTCGGGATCGTCGATCGTCACGAGGGTCGCCTCGCCCTGCGGCGCGCCGAGGGCCTGGAGGCGCTCCGCGGGCAGCGGGAGCGGCGTCCGGAGCACGACGCGCGTCGGGAGCTCCGCGTCGGCGAGGGGCCCCTCCTCCAGCGCACGCCGCGCCTGCGACACCGCGCCGTCCCGTTCCTGGATCGCCGCGGCGCCGGCGACGCCGTCACCGGCCCCGAGCGGCCCGGTCGGATCCGGACACACCGCGGACTCGTCCGGTGCGAGCGCGACGACGTGCGTCAGCGGCGTCCCGGCGAGATAGCCGTCGCTGGAGCGCATCTCGATCGCCGGAGTGCGCGCCCCGTCGCCGCTCTCGATGTCGAAGCGGAAGAGAGCGCCGGGAGCCGACGCGGTCAGCTCGATCCAGCGCTCGGGGTCGCCCTGGTTCGCCAGGTAGCGCAGCGTCGGACCGCTGCGCGATCGCAGCCAGACGTCGACGTCGCCGTCGCCGTCCCAGTCGCACCGCAGCGCGACGCGCCCATCGTCCGCGTGATCGAGGCCGGAGGGGATCGACACGTCGACGAAGCGCCCGTCGCGGGTCCCGAGCCACGCGACGTTCGACTCGTGCCCGCTCCACGAGGTCCCCTCCTCCATCGCGCGACCGATCTCGCTCCACGCGCCGAAGTAGCGCCCGTCCCCCTCGTCCGCGTTCGCGTCGAGCGGCGCCACGCGCCGCCAGAAGCTGCTTCAGAGATCGCCCGGCTTCGGCCCGGTCAGGAACCCTGCCGGCGACAGGAGGTCGTCGTACCCGTCCGCGTCGAGGTCGCAGAACACCGCGCCCCAGGCCCAGCGCCCCATGCGAACTCCCGCGTGCTCGCTGCGGTCGACGAAGCCCTCGCCCTCGCGCACGAGGAGACTGTTGCCGAGGCTCAGTCGGCGGATGCCGGCCAGGTCGTCGGCGCTGCGATCCGCGCCGAACGCGGCCTGTGCCGCCACGCGACGCCCGGCGGACGAGTACATGTTCGACACGTACAGGTCGAGATCGCCGTCCTGGTCGAAGTCGGCGAAGGACGCCCCCATCCCCGCGCCCTGGTCCTCGACGCCGTACTCCGCCGCCCGGTCGCGGTAGCGGCCGTCCTCCAGCACGAAGAGCTGGTTGCGGCCGAAGTCGTTCACCACGTAGAGGTCCGGATCGCGGTCCCCGTCGACGTCGGTGAACACGCCCTGCAGGCTGAACCGTCCGCCGCCGCTCGCGAGCCCGATCGCGCCGGTGACGTCGGCGAAGCGATCGCCGTCGTTCCGGAACAGGTGGTTCGACGGCCCGTTGCGCGCGTCGTGCAGCGGGACCGGCACCGTGTCGGCGTAGTGCGTGCGGACGTAGCGCGCGCCGTACAGGTCGAGGTCGCCGTCCGCGTCGACGTCGGCGGCGGCGATCCCGTAGAACGGCGCCTCGTCGGGAGCGACGCAGAAGCCCGCGATGGCGAACGCTCCGGCTCCGTCGCCGCGCTGGACCACGAGCACGTGCCCGAGGGCGCTCACCGCGTCGAGGTGACCGTCCGCGTCCACGTCGACGAGCAGGACGCCCTTCGTGTCGTCGAGCCACGCGAGCCCGACCTCCCCCGCCACGTCCCGCACCGTGCCGTCGGGCTGCTGGACCAGGAGCAGGTTCGGGAGCCCGCTCGGCATCGCGACGTAGAGGTCGAGGCGCCCGTCCCCGTTCACGTCGCCGGCCGCGAGGCCCTGGTGGCCGAACCACGCGGACAGCGCGGGGTCGTCGAGCCGCTGGGCCCAGCGGTCCGAGCCCACGCCGAGCAGGCGCGCGACGTCGGGCGCGCTCGCGAAGACGCCCGCGGTGCGCTCGACGAAGAGCTCCGGCACGTCCCGGACGCGCTCCCAGCGCTCGACGTCGAGCCCGTCGCACCGCCAGTCGCTCTCCGCGTCCGATCGGGCGAACCGCGCGCGCACGCGGGCGATGACCTGCCAGTCGTCGCCGCCGACCTCGACCCGCACCAGGAGCGCGGGTCGATCGCCGTCCGCCTCGACGGCGATCACCTTGGTGTGCGTCGTCGCGGCGGCGCCGGTCTCCTCGACGGCGAGCGCGCCCAGCAGGCGCTGTCGGAGTGCCTCTGGCGCGCAGCCCCGATCGTCCGCCCCGTCGGCGGTCGACCGCACCACGCGGACCTCGCCGATGCGCGTCTCAGCGCCTCCGACCGGCGCGGCGACCTGCGCGGCCTCGGCGTCGAACGGCGGCGCGTCGCCCGTGGCGATCCACTCCGCGAGCGCATGGACCCAGTCCTTGCGCGCGTCGGCGAACGCCTCGACCTCGTCGGTCGACCAGTCCCCCTCGCCGCGGGTTGCGGCGCGGACGTCGCCCGGCGGAGCGAGCGCAGCCACGGCGGCGCACGCTCCGACGAGCAAGGGACGTCCGATCATCGAGGAGCGGGCAGCAGCGCGCTCAGGGGCAGACGACGAACGCGGCGGCGTTCGTCAGCCCGGCGCCGGTCCCGTCGGCGTGCGCGGGGTCGCGGAAGACCCACTGGCAGTACACCTGGTCGCCGAGGCCGAACCCGGAGTTCACGAGGAACGTCGAGTCGATCACGCGGGTGAAGCTCCCGTCGCAGTTCGACCCCGCGGGGCCGCTGCCGCCCGAGAGGGCGGGCTCGATGAGCCGCGAGACCGAGCCGCCGACGCACAGCGTGGCGCCGAACACCGGATCGCTCGCGGCCTCGGTGCCGACGACGAACACGCCGATCTGACGATTGACGACGTCGTCCGCGACCAGGGTCAGGACCGCGGAGCCGCCGAGCGACGCGGAGCCGCTCGACGAGATCGCCGGCACGCAGCCGACCGATGCGACCTTGGACGAGCAGTACGTCGTCGCGCCGCAGTCGAGCACGACGACGGTCAGGGGTTCGACGCTCCCCGACTCGACCGCCGCGACGACCCAGTGGCCGGCGGGGGCCTGGCTCTCCAGCGCGTTGGCGAACAGGTTCTGCGCGCGCAGCGTGTAGGTCCCGGGGGACGTCGGCGCGACGAACGAGCCCGTGGCGAGCTCGACGGGCGCTCCGTCCGCGATCCCCGTGATCACCGACCCGCTCGGCTGCGGGGCGAACTGGTTGTTGATCGTGTTCATCGCGCCGCCGACCTGGATCAGGTCGCCGCCGCGCACCGTCCCGCCGTAGCCGGCAGGGTTGTTGAGCCCGAGCGGCGCGACGAACTGCAGGAGCGGTCCCGCCGTCGGCGCGTCGGCCTGGGTCAGCGCCCCGCCGTCGTAGACGAGGTCGAACGCGAACATCGCGAGGCCCTGACTGGCGGCGCCGCCGAGCTCCGCCTGAACGGCGTAGTCGACGGTGTCGCCGGCCTGAACGAAGACGGTCGCATCGCCCGAGGAGAGGACCTCGAGATCGAGGGTCGTCTGGGCCTGCGCCGTCGAAGCGGCGAGCGTGAGCCCGAGGACGGGCCCGAGGGCGACGAGGGTCTGGAATTGGCTTTGCTCCATCGGATGTCCTCCTACTGACCGGTCCAGACGCGCTGGAGCTTGCCGAACTCGACGAGATCGAAGTCGCCGTCCTGATCGACGTCGCACACGGCGCCGTCGTCGTCGGGCGTGACGGGAGTCGCGGGGTCCGGCCCCGTGAGCAGCGGCTCCAGGAAGAACCAGTCGAACTCGTCGATGGTGTTGTTCACGTCCCAGTCGAACTCCGCGCGCCCGAGGGACGCGAGGAAGCGCAGCACGAGGTCCTTGTCGGCCTGGGTGAGCGCCTGGTACGCCTGCGCCGAGGGCAGCGCCGTGCCTCCGTGCTCCGCGATCGCGCTCTCGACGTTCGTCTCGAACGTCCCGCCGGTCGCGCGCCCGTCGTGCAGGAACGCGCCGCGCTGCGCGAGGCCCCAGAGCGGCCGGGTCATCATCTCGGTCTCGGTGGCCTGCCCCTCGATGAAGCCGTCGGCGAGCCCGCCGACGTCGTGCAGGAGGAAGTCGGAGTACGGCTGGACGACCTTTCCGGTCAGCGCATCCTCGGGCGCGATGCCCGTCGTGTAGCGCCCGACGTGGCAGTCGGCACAGCCGATGGACTCGAACACCTCTTCTCCGCTCATCCCGTCCTTCGGCGTCTGCGCCGGCGCGGCCAGGTAGCGCTGGAAGTGCGTCAGGCGGTTCGTGAAGGTGAAGCCATCCGCGTCCGGCATGTCCTCGGGATCGGGGACCGTGTCGCACGCCGCGAGGAGCGCCATGTCACCGTTCGGCGCGTTCTCGTTCGGGAGGAACTGGCTCGTCAGGCCCATCTCGTTGAGGGCCGCGTCGAGCGAGAACGACTCGACCGTCGGGATCCCGCCCTTCCAGCCGAACCGGCCGACGGCGCGGACGCCGCCGGGGGTCTCCAGCGGGATCTTGTAATGCACGCGCCCGACGAGGCCCGTCGGCTGGTTGTTCGCGCGGTCGATCAGGACCGAGGCCGGGATGGCCTCGATCAGCCCGGCGCCGAAGAGGATCGGCGTGCCGCGGAGCGCGGTGTGGTTCGCCTGGACCGGAATCGTCTCCCGGCAGTTCAGGTCGAACGACTGGTCCTGCAGCAGCGTCCCGCCGAGGTGCTCCAGCGGCTGGAACGGCGCGGTCGGCGTCGATGCGATCCCGAAGCGCGTGACGCGCCGGGTGCCGAAGCCCCCGACCGCGGGCACGTTGTGGCAGCCCGCGCATGTGACCTCGTTGAAGATCGGGCCGGCGCCCTCGGCGATGGTCAAAGGCCTGCTGAACGCGATCAGCCCCTGGTCGAACAGGTCCGACTCGGCGGAAGTGAGCCCTCGGAGGGGCTCTCCCATGAGCGGCTGGGGATCCTGGGCCAGCGTCGGCGTCGCCAGTGCGGCGACCCACGCAGCCAGGGTCACCAACGCACGCGACTGGGGAGCGGTGGTCATGCGGGGAGTGAGAAGGGACTCTTGGTGCGTCGCGGGAAGGGGACGGTCCGTGGGACGACGCAGGTGCTCGGACCGAGGGGTCCGGCACCCAAGCGTAACGCAGCAGGGCCAGCGTTCCGCACCACTACGAGAGACCTGGTGCGCCGCGGGGTTCCGATGATCGCGGACGAATCGTCGAAACGTCGCGGGCCCCGTTCCTGCGTCGATTGGCCCGCAGTGAGACGCTTCGCCGCGCCTTGCGTCGGCGTATGCGCAGTGTTCTGCTCAGGTTGCCTCAGGGCCAGAGCCGGGACGCACCCGGCTCCAGCGCCTCGGCCGTCACCCGGCGCCCCCGGAGGCCGTCCCAGATGCCCTTGGCCTTGCCGAGCGCCGCGCTGGCCTCGCCGCGCGCTGCGCGGACCACCAGCAGCGCGGGGAGCGTCGCGACGTCGAACAGCGCGAAGCGCGCCCAGTGCCGCGCACGGCCGTGCTGCCTCAGGAAGCGGACCGAGTTGAGCGCCTGCATCCACTTGCGCCGCGCCCCGTAGCCGCCGCCGGTGGCGCTGGAGGGCGCGTGGTACGCGCGCAGTCCCCCGAGGATCCGCACCCCCCACCCTGCGGTGCGCGCGCGCAGGCCGAGCTCGACGTCCTCCATGTACGCGAAGTAATTCGCATCGAAGAGCCCCACCTCGCGCAGGGTCTCCGCACGCCCGACGAGCGCGCAGCCGGCGACGTAGTCGACGTCGGCGTCGCGCTGCCACTGCGGCCCGTCCGGCCGGCCGTTCCCGAGGAGCGTCGACAGGTTCTGGCGGTAGTCGAGGCGCCCGCCGGCGCACCACACGCGCTCCGTGCCGTCGTCGAAGAGCACGCGCGGACCGACGAGCCCGAGCCGCGGGTCCGCGGCGAGCCCGTCGACGAGCGCCCCGAGCACGCGCTCGCCCGGCGGGAACCGCAGGTCGTTGTTCACGAACACGACCGCCTCGGCGCCGCGCTCCAGCGCGAGCCGCGCGCCCTGGTTCGCGGCCTCGCCGAAGCCGAGGTTCGATGCGTTGTCGATGCGCGCGAGGGCGGGAAACTCCGCGGCGACCGCCTCGCGTGAGCCGTCGACCGAGCCGTTGTCGACGAACGCGATGCGCTCCTCGGTGAGGCCCTGCTCCACGAGCGAACGGAGACAGCGGAGGTTGTCCTCGGCCCCGCCGTTCCAGTTCACGACGACGGCCCAGAGCCCGTCGAGCGAGGGCAGGCCGCCCGTCAAGGCTCCCTCTCTGCTCCGCGCGTGGAGTCGACGGTCGAGTCGATCTCGCCGCCGTGCACGATCGTGTGGAGCCGCTCCCCCTCCTGGAGCCGCGTCGGGTCGACGACGACCTCGCCGTCGTCGCGTCGCGTGATGGAGTATCCGCGCTCCAGCACCGCGAGGGGCGAGACGGCGCCAAGAGCGCGCGCCGCAGGTTCCAGGCGACGCTCGGCCGCGCCGAGGCGCGCCTCGACGGCCTGGACCAGCCGTGAGCGCGCCTGCGCGAGCGCAGCCTCGGCCCGCTCCAGTCGCGCGAGGGGGCTCTGGCGCTCGACGCGCGCCGCGATCCGCTCGACGCGGGTCGCGGCCTGGGCGAGGTTCGCGGCGACGGCGCTCCGCGCGCGCCGCGCCGCCTCGACGGCGCGTCGCTCGCGGTCCTCGACGAGCCCCTCGGGCCGCCGCAGCGTCCGCGCGGACGCCGCTCGCTCGAAGCGCTCCTCGCGACGCTGCAGCGCGCGCAGGGCCGCATCGGAGAGGTACGCGCCCTGGCGCTCGATCGCCTGGGAGAGCGCGTCGCGATCGGGCAGGACCGTCTGCGCGGCATCGGTCGGCGTGTGCGCGCGGTGGTCCGCGACGAGGTCGACGAGGGTCGTGTCGGTCTCGTGCCCGACGCCCGTCACGACCGGGACGCTGGAGGCCCAGATCGCGCGCGCGACGGGCTCCTCGTTGAAGCACCACAGGTCCTCGATCGACCCACCGCCGCGGCAGACGACGATGACGTCCACGCCGCTCGCGTCGAGGGCCTCGATCGCGCGCGCCACCTCGCGCGAAGCGCCGCGGCCCTGCACGCGCGAGTGCGCGAGACGGACGGGGTAGCCGGCCCAGCGCAGCGAGCGGGTGCGCAGGAAGTCGCGCCACGCGTCGGCGTCGCGGCTCGTGACGACGCCCACGCAGCGCGGGAACCGCGGCAGCGGCCGCCGGCGGTCGAACAGGCCTTCCTCGGCGAGGCGCGCCTTGAGCCGCTCCAGCTCGGCGAGCAGCGCGCCGATCCCGCGCGTCTCGACGCGGTCGACGATCAGGCTGTGCTTGCCGTAGGGCGGGTACACGTCAAGGGTGCCGTGGCACACGACGCGCGCGCCCTCCTCCAGCTTCAGGCCGCCCGCGAGCGCGCGCGGGACCTGGCTGCGCCAGATCTTCGCGTCGAGGGCCGCGCGGTCGTCCTTGAGGGTGAAGAAGACGTGGCCGGACGCGACGGTCTTGGGCCGGCTGATCTCGCCCTCGACGGCGACGCGCCCGAAGCGCTTGAGCGCGGCGTCGATGCGCGCGGTGAGCTGGCCGACCGTCTCGATCGCATCCTCCTGCTCGGGAGCCTCTTCGGCTTCACTCTCGGGCCGTCGTTCGGACGCCGGCCGCCGCGCGCGCGAGGGAGGAGGCGAGGTCCGACGCTCGGAGCGCGGACGCCGCGGGACGTCGTCGAAGAGGCTCACTCCGGGGAGGCTACCGGATGGGAGGCCTGCCGTTCCCGCCGTCCTTCGCCGCAGTTTCTTCGTCGCTCGGGCCGTCGTCCTCCGGCTGCAGGCCGGCGGGCAGCGGCGCGGGCGCGAGCCCGGGCACGCGCGCGTCCTTCCAGGTCGCGGCGTCCGCGCGCGGCAGGACGATCCGGTAGCGCCCGGCGAGGAACGGGGCGACGCGGTCGCCGCGCCGGACGGTGCCGCCCTCCAGGAGGATCTCGACGCCACCGCCGTCGCGGGCGAAGACGCGCGCGGCGTCAGCGAACACGATGCGCTGGGTGCGACCGGTCAGGTCGTCGACCTCGGTGAACCGGACGTCCCGGAGGTCCTTCCCGCGGATCCCGCCGAGGGCCACCAGCCGCCAGCTCGGGTCGCCGGCCTCGCCCGCGCGACGCAGGAGCCGGGCGATGTCGATGCGGACCGCCGTCCGGTCCCAGACCCCGTCGTCGACCACGGGCTGGAGCATCTCGGGATCGACGAGCTCGGGCGCCGCGTCGATCCACGGACCGGGATCGACGGCGCCGAGGAAGATCCGCCGCACGCCGCCCGTCGCGACCATCTCGTCGCTCTCTCCGCCCTCGTCGGGGGCGGCGACGAGCCGGCCGCCCTCGAACGGTCGCAGCGCGCCGGCGCGCGACTCGTAGCCGTCCTTCAGGACGATCGTGACGGTGTGCGAGGCGCGGCTCGCCTCCAGGCGCATGTGCGACGCCTTGAGCATCCCCACCATGCGCCCGCGTCCGTCGATCAGGCGCGCGATGACCGGTCCGGTCCACGTGCGCCCCTCGTGTTCGTGCAGGAGCCCGATCTCCAGCAGGTCGATGCCTCCGATGCTCTCGACCGCGAACAGCGTGGCGAGCTTGCGGTCGATCTCGCGCGCGCGCACGCGGAGCCTGGCCGCCTCGCGGGCGGCGGCCTCGGCGGCCGGATCGGGCGGCTCGACGAGCGCGTCGGCGATGAACTCGGGAGGCGCCGGCAGCGACGGAAGCTCGAAGTCCCCGAGAACGCGCGAGTAGTCGATCCACTCCTGCTGGCGCAGGTAGCTGCGCTCCTGCTCGTCGCGCAGAAGCGCCTCCAGCTCGTCGATGCGCCGGAGCAGCTCGCGCTCGCGCGCGCGCCACTCCTCGGGTGTCTTGGGCTCCGCCGGTCGCAGCTCCGGGGCGATCGGCGCCTCGGACGTCTCCTGCAGAGAGACCGGGACCGCGAGGGCGAGCGCCCCGGCGGCGAGCCCGGGCAGAGACAGGAGCGGCGCGAGCGTCACCGTGGCTCCCCCTCGTCGCGAGCGCGCGCATCGAGGCGCGCGATCGACCCGCTCGACGGGCTCGTGGAGCGCGCGCGGCGGGTCAGCACCGCGGCCCCGTCGAGCCCGGGCGCGGTCACGAGGACCTCTTCGCCCGGACGGAGGCCCCAGAAGACGAGGTCGCAGCGCTCGCCGGGCCGCAGCGAGACGGCGGGGAAGCCCAGGAGAGCGGTGAGCGGGTCGTGCACCCGCGTCGGCTCGGCGTCCTCGACGGGTCGAACGAGCGGCTCCAGCCCCTCGATCCGGACCTCCGAGAGGTCGTCGATCGCGACCGGCTCGGCGGTGCCGTCGAGGGACCTCTCGCCGGTCCGGTAGGCGGCGACCGTCAGCCGCCACGGCTCGGCCCCCCGGATCGACGGAACGCCCCGCGCGCGGAAGCGGGACGCGAGCGAGGTGGCGTCGAACGCCTGGCGCTCGACGACGGGGTGGAGAGGCTCGAGGCGGAGGCGCAGCTCGACGCCGCCCGCGGGCTCGACCGTCCCGCTCCAGCCGTCGACGACCGCCGATGCGCCCTGCCGGTCGGGCGCGTCGGGCTCGCCGAGGTCGGTGATCGTGCGCGGGGCCTCGGTGCGCTGCCAGAGCGCGAAGGCGAGGAGCGCCACGACCGGCAGGAACACCCAAGCGACGCTCGACGACCGCCTCGGGGGCGTCGTGAAGTCGAGGGGGCGGTATTGGGCTCCCTCGCGGCGCGATCCCGGGTCGCCTCCGCCGTCGTCGATCTGGCTCATCGAGCGCGTCCGACGGCCGCGTTCAGGAGTCCTTCCCCTTGTCCCAGTTCTTCTTCTTGTTGTCGTTCCACCAGCGGCGGAAGACGAGCGGGTCGCGCGCGTCGTGCCCGGAGAGGAGCTGGAGCGTCGTCAGCATCGGCGCCGCGATCGTGTCGTAGCGGTCGCGCTCGATCGGGTCGACCTGGTCGACGTCGATCGCGTTCTTCACCTGCGTGAGCACGTCGAGGATCTTCTTGAAGACCGCCTTGCGCTCCTTCTGCTTCAGGAAATCGAACTGCCCGAGCGCCTCGGCCGCCGCGGCCTGGACCTGGGGGTCGTGGTTCGTCAGGAGATCGACGAGCGGATCGACCGCCTTGTCGCTCTTGGTCATCCCGAGCGCGATGATCAGCGCCCGCCGCGTGTCGGTGTCCTTGAGGAAAGACTTGTGGTCGATCCAGTTCGAGAGGTCCTTGACGCTCTCGGGGCCCATGCGCGAGAGCGAGTTCGCGGCGGCGATGAAGAGCTTGTTGTCGATCAGGCCCTCCTTCGTCGGCTTCCGCTTGACCTTCAGGCAGCCGTTGATGCCCTTGACGATCTCCTTGCGGTCCTTGGGGCCGCTCTCCGGGAACTCGACGAGCAGCTCGTCGATGATGGCGATCGCCTGAGCGTCCTCGGCACCGCGCTTGGACACGTGGCCCTTGAGCGCCTTGAGGGCCTCCTTGATCTCGGGCCGCTTGTCGGCCTTCTTCTTGTCCTCCTCCTCCTGGAAGGAGACGGCGACCGAGGGCTGCGGCGCGATGGCGGGTGCCGGCGCAGCGAGGGCGGGGGCGAGCGCGAGCGCGAGGGAAGAGAGCATGACGGGTCCTCCGAACGGGGAGTGGAGCACGTGGCGGGCGGCGTGACGTAGCCGCATGGTCGTGGGCGAGCGGCGGCGCTGCAAGCGAGACCGGGCGATCGGGCCCGGACCGGCTGCCATTGCCGCGTTCGGAATGTGTCGCAAAGGGCGTGCCGCCCCGGGGTCCCGTGGGTGCCGGCCTGCGGGCCCCGATCCGCCCCGGGCGTCCTCCGTGGAGGTCAGCCGACGCGCGGAAGCACTCCCGGCGGGGTGCCTGACCGGTCCCCCGACGGGGTCCCTGCGAGGCTTCCCCCGGGAGCCGACTCCGCCCGGCGCAGCGCGGCGAGCATCCCCTCGGCCTTCAGCATCGTCTCGCGGTCCTCGTCGGCCGGGTCGGAGCCCCACGTGATCCCACCGCCGACGTGGAAGGAGACCTCGAGCGTCCCGTCGAGCCGGGTCCGGTGGACGAGCGTGCGGATGAGGATGTTGAACGCCGCCCGCCCGTCGGCACCGGCGAAGCCGAGCGTGCCGGTGAAGAAGCCGCGCCCCTCGCGCTCCAGCTCGGCGATCACCTCCATGCTGCGCAGCTTCGGCGCGCCGGTGATCGAGCCTCCCGGGAACAGCGACGCGAGGACGTCGAGCGCGCTCACGTCGTCCCGGAGGATCGCTTGGACGTCGGCGACGAGGTGGTGCACCGACGCGTACGACTCGAGCGTCGGGAACCCGGACACCTCGACGCCGCCGGGAACGGCGACACGGCCGAGGTCGTTGCGCTCCAGGTCGACGATCATCGCGAGTTCGGCGCGGTCCTTCTCGCTCGCGAGCAGCGCGGCGCGGCGCGCGGCGTCCTCGGCGGGCGTCGCACCGCGTCCCGCCGTGCCCTTGATCGGGCGCGTCCGGGCGACCCGCTGGCCGCTTCCGTTCGCGCCGATCTCGACCAGCAGCTCCGGGCTCGACGACACGACCGCGCCGCGCGCGCCGTCGGGCAGGGCGACGTCGAGGTAGCCCATGTAGGGCGCGGGGTTCGACTCGCGCAGCGCGGCGTAGATCTCCAGGGCGTCCGCCTCGACCGTCGCCGTCAGGCGATGGGCGAGGTTGGCCTGGTAGACCTCGCCCTCGCCGATGAACTCGCGGACGCGCTCGATCCGTGCGCGGTGCTCCTCCGGCTCGACGTGGCGACTCGCGGCGCCGGAGCAGAACGCCGGCTCCCCATTGAGATACGCGGCGGGATCCGTCGCGCCGCGGGCCGCCACGGCTCCCTCGAGCCGGTCGAGCAGCTCCCGCGATCGGCTCTCGATCGACTCGACTCCCGTGCCGGACGAGAGGACGAGGTCCGCGTCCGCGACGCTGCCGTCGGGCGCGTGCTCGATCGCGATCCAGTCGCCGTAGAGCCCGCCGGCGACGACCGGCTGCGGCCAGGCGGGCGGCGGCAGGTCGAGCCGCTCGCCGCGCACGCCCAGCTCGTAGGCGAGCGCGCCCACGAACCCTCCACCGAACGGGCCGGGCGGCTCGTCGCCGTCGAAGGACAGCCGGCCGAGCGCGCGATCGACGTCCGCGAGGTCCCGCCCGTCGTCACGCGAGTACGTGAGGTCCTCGAGCGGGTCGAAGGCGACGATCGACCAGCGACGCGGCGCCCCGCCCGCGCTGTCGAGCGCGGCGAGCCCGCGCGTGTCGCGCAGCGCGAGGAGCGCCGTCGGCACGTCGAGGCCGCGCGCCACGAGCCCCGAGAGCGGGACGACGTGGCGCGTCAGCACGGTGCGCCCGCGTTCCGAGTCGACGTCCGGCATCCGGCGCGCATGCTATCGCAGGCCCCCCTTGGACGAGTACAACCGCGGGCATGTCGGACACACCGCAGTCTCCGCAGTCGCCGCGCAGGGGGGTCCTGGGCCTCGTCTTCCTGACCGTGTTCCTCGACATGATCGGGTTCAGCGTCATCTTCCCGCTGTTCCCGGACATGCTCGACTGGTACGTCGAGCGCGAGGGGGCGGAGAGCGCCGTGGGCCGGCTCGCGGCGTCGCTGGAGGGGCTCGTCGAGGACCGCTTCGCGGTGATCGTGCTGTTCGGCGGCCTCCTGGGCTCGCTGTACTCCGCGCTCCAGTTCGTGTTCGCGCCGATCTGGGGCGGGATCTCCGACCGCATCGGCCGGCGGAACATGCTCCTGGTCACGCTGGCGGGCACGGCGCTCTCGTACGTCGTCTGGTTCTTCGCGGGCACGTTCGCCCTGCTCGTCGTCGCCCGCCTCGTCGGCGGGATCATGGCGGGCAACATCTCGATCGCGTCGGCCGCCGTCGCCGACACGCACAGGGGTGCACAGCGCGCGAAGGGGATGGGGATCCTCGGCGCGGGGATCGGGCTCGGCTTCGTCGTCGGGCCGGCCATCGGCGGGTGGGCGTCGACGTGGGACCTGACCGGACTCTGGGCGGGCGCTGCGGACGCGGGCGTCAACCCGTTCAGCGGCGCCGCGGCGGCGGCCTTCGTCCTGGCGATGGTCAACCTGCTCTGGGCGGTCGCGCGCTTCCCGGAGACCCGGAGCGCGGAGGAGCGCGCGAAGGCGCCGTCGGAGCGCCGCGGGCTCAACCCGTTCGCCGCGCTGTCACGGCTCGACTTCCCGGGCGTCGCGACGCTCTACGTGTCGTACTTCGTCTACTTCGTCGCCTTCGGCGCGATGGAGTTCACGCTCGTCTTCCTCGCCAAGGAGCACCTCGACTACGGGCCGGTCCAGAACGCGAAGATGTTCGTGTTCATCGGGCTGACGATCGCGTTCGTGCAGGGCGGGATCGTGCGGCGGCTGGTACCGAAGCTCGGCGAGCGCAAGGTCGCGCGGTCGGGCATCGCGATGACGATCCCCGGCTTCGTGCTCATCGCGGCGACGGCGAAGGTCACGTCGCCTGGCATCCTCTACCCGGGGCTGGCGCTCGTCGCGATCGGGAGCTCGCTCGTGATGCCGAGCTTCAGCTCGCTCGCGAGCCGCTACGTGCCCGACGACCGCCAGGGCTTCGCCCTCGGGGTGTTCCGGAGCTTCGGCAGCCTGGCCAGGGTCGCCGGCCCGATCGACGGCGGGATGCTCTATTACGGCCTCGGGAGCATGGCGCCGTACCTGGCTGGCGGCGCCGCGATCCTCCTGCCCCTGGGCCTCGCGCGCGGCCTTCCGTCGCCTCCGGAACACGATCCGGGGGCCTGACGGCGTCCCCGTCCCGGTTCGGGATTCCGCGCTTCACTCCTCGGCCGACCCGGCCGATAGACCGATCGCCATGCAGCGCTCACAAACCGCAATCACGTGCGCCCTCGGCGCGCTCGCCATCGCCACGGTCTCCTTCGGGCTCGCCCCCCAGGACCCGGACCCGCAGATCGCCGCCCTCCACCAGAAGGTGACGGAGCTCGAGGAGAAGCTCGAGTCCTACGACACGTTCATGGAGGCGCAGGCCACCGCCGGCATGGAGCTGGCCAAGGCCCTCGACGAGTCCGAGGCCGCGGGCTTCACCGCCGGCATCAACCCGAAGTCGCGCGAGGTCCTCCTCGCCGGCCTCCGCGGTCAGGCCAAGGCCATGCAGTCGGGCGCCGAGGAAGAGGACGCGCCGCAGCCGCAGACCCGCCGCGGCCGCCGTCGCGGCCGGTGAGCCCCGAGCTCGCGAACGACGATCGCGCCGCACGGCTGGAGTCCGAGCTCTGGCCGTGCGTCGACGCATTCCTGGAGCGCATGCGCGTCACGCGCGGCGCTTCGGAGCACACGCTGCGCGCCTACGGGCACGACCTCTCCGACCTCGTCTCGTTCCTCGCGGGGCGGGGCGTCGTCACGCCGGACAGGCTCACGCCTCGCGCGCTCCGCGCGTGGCTCGGTGACCTCGACGAGCGCGGGCTCTCGAAGGCGACGGTCCAGCGCCGGCTGTCGGCGGTCCGGACGTTCCTGAAAGGACTCGTCGAGGAGGGACGCCTCGAGGCCAACCCGGCGCTCGGCCTGCGCCAGCGCCGCACCGCGCGCCACCTGCCCGGCGTGCTGTCGGAGGACGAGGTCGCGTCGCTGCTCGCGGCGCCCGACCCGACGACGACGCTCGGCCGGCGGGACCGCGCGATCCTGGAGACGATGTACTCCGCGGGAACGCGCGCCGCGGAGACCGTGGGCCTGAACCAGGGAGACCTCGACCTCGACCGCGGCGTGGGGCGCGTACTCGGCAAGGGGCGCAAGGAGCGCCTCGTCGCGATCGGCCGCTTCGCCGTCGAGGCGCTGCGCGAGACGCTGATGGACCCGCTGCGGCCGGCGCCGACGCGGGGCAGCGAGGACGCGCTGTTCCTGAACCGCAGCGGCGGACGGCTCAGCACGCGGAGCCTGGAGACGATCGTCGGCAAGCACGCGCTCACCGCGGGCATCACGCGCCGGGCCACCCCCCACACCCTGCGCCACAGCTTCGCGACGCACCTGCTCGATCGCGGGGCGGACCTACGCTCGGTCCAGGAGCTGCTCGGCCACGAGCACCTCGCGACGACGCAGATCTACACCCACGTGTCGGTCGCGCGGCTCCAGGAGATCTACGACAAGGCGCACCCGCGCGCATAGCGCCCTCGGGGATCAGTCGCCGGTCGCCTCGCGCATCGTGATCTCCTTCGGCCCCGCGATCGCGCGATGCACGGGGCAGCGGCCGGCGATCTCGATCAGGCGCTCGCGCTGGGTCGCGTCGAGGTCGCCCTCGATCGTGATGTCGCCCGTGAAGCGATGGAGCGGGTGCTTCGGGTCGTCCGTCGGCTCCTTCTCGAGCGACATGTCGATGCGGACGTTCTCCAGCGGCCACCGCTTGCGGTCCGCGTACATGCGGAGCGTCATCGTCGTGCAGGCGCCGAGGCTCGAGAGCAAGAGCTCGAACGGCGACGCGCCGCGGTCGTTCCCCCCCACCTCGGCCGGCTCGTCGGCGAGGAACGCGTGCCGGTGCGTGCGCACGACGTTCGTGTACGGCCGCTCGACCTCCTCGACGCGCACGTCGCCGACGGCGGGCGGCGCGACCTCGGACGGCGGGGTCTCCGGGCGCTCGGCGAAGGTGACGTACTTCCGCGCCCACGCGGTCATGAGGTCGGCGGCGTACTCGGCGTCGGCGCGCTTGGTGAGGAGGTGGTCCGCGTCACCGAGCGAGACGAAGCTCTTGAACCCGCGCGCGGCCTCGTAGATCTTCCTGGCCTCCGAGATCGGCACCGTGTCGTCCAGCGGCGCGTGCATGACGAGCAGCGCCGCGTCGAGGTCGCCGATCGCGCCGCCGAGCGTCTGCTCGCCGATGTCGTCGAGGAACTGCTTCTTGATGCGGAACGAGCGCCCCGCGAGCGTCACCTCCGCCTCGCCGCGGGCCTCGATCTCGTCGATCGACGCGGCGAAGTGGTGCGCGACGTGCCCGGGGTCGGAGGGCGCGCCGATCGTCGCGACCGCCTCGACGGTGTCGATGCGGCGGGCGGCGGCCAGCACCGCCGCGCCGCCGAGGCTGTGGCCGACGAGGAGCTGCACGGGACCGTGGTGCTCGCGCAGGTAGTCGGCGGCGCGCAGGAGGTCCTCGACGTTGGACGAGAAGTTCGTGTTCGCGAAATCCCCGTCGCTGGAGCCGAGGCCGGTGAAGTCGAACCGCAGCACGCCGAACCCGCGGCTCGCGAGCGTGCGCGCGACGCGGCTGGCGGCGTGGATGTCCTTCGAGCACGTGAAGCAGTGCGCGAAGACGCAGTAGGCCCGCGGCTGGCCGCCGCCCTCCTCCAGCGGCGGCAGGTCGAGCCGCGCGGCGAGCGTCTCGCCGCCGGCGTTCTCGAACGTCACCTTCTCGCTGCGGGGTGCACCGATCGCCATCTCAGACCTCCCAGCCGTCGCGCTCCTCGGCGGCGACGAACTCGGCGCCCGAGCTGGGCGTCGCGGTCTCGGCGTCCCACGTGATCTTGCCGCCGGCGCGGTAGGCCACGGTCGCGAGCAGGACGGTCTCGGTCAGCGGCACGGAGTAGTCGAAGCGGCAGAGCGGCGCGTTCGGGTCGCCCTTCTCGATCGCATCGAGCCACTCGCGGTGGTGGCCGGGCGAGGTCTCGATCGTCTTCTCGGGCGCAGTCCACGTGGCCTCGGAGTCATCGAGCTCGACCTGCATCGACCCGTAGGTCGACACGATCCGTCCCTCGGTCCCGACGAAGATGTGGCAGTCGGAGCGCGGCGTGGACTCGGGCTTCGCGCCGCCGTCCCACCAGTGCACGTCGACGGCGCCGCGGCCCTCGATCGCCGGATGCCCCCAGCGCACGTGCATCCACTTCGGCGTGCCGTCGGGGTGCACCTCGGGGCCCTCGACCTCGACCGCGTTCGGCGTGCCGAGCTGGAGCGCCCAGTGCACGAGGTCGACCCAGTGGCAGGCCATGTCCCCCACGGTCCCGGTGCCGAAGGCCCAGAAGCGCCGCCAGTTCGCCGGGTGGATCCCGTCGCGGTACGGCAGGTCGGGCGTCGGGCCGAGCCACAGGTCCCACGCGAGCCCCTTCGGGACCGCCTTCGCGTCGCCGAACTGGCCGTCGGACCAGCTCTTCGAGCACACGACGTGGACGGTGTGGACGTCGCCGATCACGCCGGCGCGGATCGCCTCGACGACGCGCCGGTAGTTGTCGGTCGCGTGGATCTGAGTGCCCATCTGGGTCGGGACGCCCGCTGCGCGGGAGAGGTCCAGCAGCTCGCGCGCCTCGGCGACCGTGCGCGTCAGCGGCTTCTCGCAGTACACGGGGATCCCGCGCCGGAGCGCGGCGCGCGCGATGGCCGCGTGCGTGTGGTCGGGCGTCGAGATCACGACGCCCTGGAGATCCTTCTCCTCGTCGAGGAGCTCCCGCCAGTCGATGTACGTCTTGGGGCGCTTCTGCCCCGCTTTCTCGACCTCGGCGACGCCGCGAGAGAGGAGGCCGGCGTCGACGTCGCAGAGCGCGGCGACGTCGTGGGAGAGGACGCCCGCGATGTTCGCGGCGCCGCGGTTGGCCGCTCCGACCGCCGCGAGCTTCAGGCGATCGCGCAGCGGCCGGGCGCGGACGAACGGCGCCGCTGCGATCGAGGCGGAGAGGGCGGCGGCGCCCCCGAGGACGCGGCGGCGCGTGGGACGATGGGTCGACATGGCCGCGATGCTACGTCGGACCCCGCGCGCGCCGCTACCATGCCCGCATGAGCGAACTGAACGTGGGGATCGTCGGCCTCGGCGCCGTCGCGGGCGCGCACATCGAGACCTTCAAGAACGTCGCCGGCGGCACGGTCACCGGCGTCTCGTCGCGCCGGCCGCAGGATCCGGCCGCCCTGGAGGAGGAGTACGGCCTGCCGCTGCGCCCGTACGCGTCGTACGAGGAGATGCTCGCCGACCCCGACCTGCACGTCGTCGACATCTGCACCCCCCACAGCCTCCACGCGGACCAGGCGGTCCAGGCCGCGGAGGCGGGCAAGCACCTGATCGTCGAGAAGCCGGTCGCGACGAACTTCGCGGACTGCGAGCGGGTCGCCGACGCGATCAGGGCGAACGGCGTCCAGGCGATGGTGTGCTTCGAGTGCCGCTTCAGCGCCCACTTCCGGATGATCCGGTCGATGCTCGACCAGGGGCTCATCGGCGACGTGCACTACGCCGAGGTCGACTACTACCACGGCATCGGGCCCTGGTACGGGCAGTTCCCCTGGAACGTCAAGAAGGGCGTCGGCACGTCGTCGCTGGCGACGGCGGGCTGCCACGCGCTGGACGGGCTGCTGTTCTTCCTCGGCGGCCCCGACGGCAAGGCGCCCGCGGTGGCCGAGGTCAGCTCGTTCTCGACCCGCTCGAAGTCCGAGATCTTCGCGCCCTACGAGTACGACACGTCGCACGTCTCGATCCTCCGGCTCGCGGACGGACGGACGGCGAAGTGCGCGTCGATCATCGACTGCCTCCAGCCGTACTACTTCCACGTGCACCTGGTCGGCAGCCACGGCTCGATCCTCGACGACCGGTTCTACTCGTCGAAGCTCGACGGGATGGACAAGAACCGCTGGTCGAAGCTGGAGACGTTCACGATCGACTCCGGCGCCGTGGAGGACCACCCCTACCAGCCCCAGTTCCAGGCCTTCGTCGACGCGACGAAGCGCGGCGAGCCGATGCCGTGGACGGACTTCGCAACGGCGCTCGACACGCACCGCGTGATGTTCGCCGCGGACGAGTCGGCGGCCGAGGGGCGACCGGTGACGCTCGGTTAGCGGCGCGACGCTGCGCACGATGGCCTTCGGCTTCCGGAAGAAGAGGAGCGCCGGTCGCCGGCGGCGGCCCGCGCCCTTCAAGGCGCGCGTCGATGACTTCTGGCGCTGGTTCGCGGCCCACGAGCGGCGGCTCTTCAACGAGCTGCAGGACGGCAGCCTCGACCCGGCGGAGCTGGGCGCGAAGGTCGACGCGGTCACGCCGGTGCTCGCCTGGGAGATGTGCCCGAGCCCGGAGGAAGGGCGCGAGGGATTCACGGTGTCCGCGGAGGGGAGCCCGAGCGTGCGCCTGCTCGTCGAGGCGCTCCTCGACGCGGCGCCCCCCCTCGAGCACTGGACGCTCTTCGGATCGAAGCAGCCGGGCGAGGGCATGCGGTCGATGCGCGTCGGCGACCGGGGTGAGTTCGCGTTCGCGGACTTCCGGTTCGCGGTCGACTTCGACGCCGAGTCCGAGCGACTGTCGATTCAGGTCCACCACCCGCGCTTCAGCGAGCTCGGCCCGGAGATCCGGAGCCAGCTGACGTTCCTCGCTCTCGAGCAGGCGCTCGGCGAGGACCTCATCGACGCGTGGGTGGGCCCGGTCGAGGACACGCCGGAGCGGACGCCCGACCAGAAGTACGGCGTGCAGGAGCTGCGCCGGCAGGTCCGCGCCGCGCTGGAGCTGAACGACCTCGACCCGGACCTCGACCTCTCGACGCAGTGGACCGGCTACAGCCTGCCGGAGCAGGGCGACGGCGACCTCGAGGCGCGCGCCGACGTGCTGACGGGGACGTCGCGGACGATGGGCCCGATTCGCGGCCTGTTCGACGCGGACTTCGACGACGAGCTCGCCGGGACCGGCGCGTGCTTCGCCTACGCGATGCTCCCCGTGGACGACCTCGAGAGCGGCCGCGAGGTCGAGCAGCGCGCCGAGCTCGAGGACCGGCTCGGCGAGGCGCTGCGCGAGGACCGCGTGGGTGCCTGCTTCGGCGGCGCGCTCGGGCAACAGTACGTCTACGTGGACCTCGTCCTGTTCGACGAAGCCGCCGCGATCGAGCGGCTCCGGGTGGCGCTCGCGGACAGCGGGATCGCGACGCGGGCGAGCCTGCGGTTCTTCGCGTCCGAGCGTCGCGACGAGCACATCGCGCTGCTCGTCGATTGAACGTCTAGCGCCGGCGGCCCGCGAGGCGGTGCCGCTTGCGCGCGAAGCCCGGCAGACGCTCGACGTCGAACCCCGCGCGGTCGAGGCCGGCGCGGACGGCGCCGGCGGCGGTGTAGCTGGCGATCGTCGCGTCTGGCCGCGCAAGGCGCGCGAGCTCGGCGTAGACCTCGTCGTTCCATAGCGCGGGGTTCTTGGCAGGCGCGAAGCCGTCGAGGAAGACGGCGTCGGCGCGGACGTCGAGGGCTCGGAGGGCCGCCGCGCCATCGCCGAGCACGAGCTGCAGGCCCACGTCGCCGGTCGCGGTGCTCATGCGCGCGGCGCCCGACTCGAGCAGCGCGGGATAGGCCTGGAGTAGCGCCTCCGCCGCGTCGTCGAGCGTCCCGAGTCGCTCGTGGATCTCGCGCAGCCTCGCCGGCGGCACCGGGTGCAGCTCGATCGACGCGTGCCGGAGCGCGCCGCCGCCATCCGCTCGCGTCCAGGCGCGCACGGCGGCGAGCAGGTTGAGCCCGAGGCCGAGCCCGGTCTCGACGATCGTCACGTCCTCGCCGCGGGCGAACCGCACGGGCAGGTCGCTGCCCTCGACGAAGACGAGGTCCGCCTGCTCGACCCCGCTCCGCGAGCAGTAGACGTCGTCGAAGGCGGGCGCGAACGGCACGCCCTCCTCCGACCAGGTGATCGTCGGCTCCGGGTCGTCCATCCGCGGTCAATCTACGGATCGGACGCGCATGGGCCCGTTCTCCGATTGTCCGTTTTTCCCGAAATGGCGTCCCCGGATCTGCCGTGCCAACTATCCATGGTCGAGGCCGCGCGTCCGACGACGTGCGGCGCTCTCGCTCGCTCGCCCCCACCGCGCGTCGCTGCCTGCGGTGCGCCCGCGCCCACGCCATGATGTTGAGCTTCTTCCTGCTCGCGGCCTACGCGCCGGCGACGCTCCCCCAGCAATTCGATGCTCCTCGGTCCCTCACGCGGGCGGCCGAACGACCGGGTCATCTGCAGCTCGTCGACCTGAACGGCGACGGGTTCGTGGACGTCCTGCACGGCACGACGGCGGAGTCGTCTCCCGGCGCCTCCTTCGAGATCCTCTGGCACGAGGGCGGACCGGACGGTGAGTTCCCGGCCCTTCACTCGATCGCGCAGAGCGCGGTCGGATTCCGATCGGTGACGACCGGGGACGTCGACGGGGATGGCGACCTCGACGTCGTGGCCTTTCTCGTGTCGTCACCGTCCACCGAGATCGTCCTGATCGAAGCGCTCGACGCGGGGGTCTTCGGCGCCCGTTCCACGATCGCGACCATCGATGGTGTCGGAGCGGCGCTCGCGCTCGTGGACCTCGATGGCGACGGGGACGAGGACGTCGTCGCCGCGTCGATCGCGTCGGCCCTGCCCCCCGGAGACGCTGCCTTCGTCCTCGTCGAGAGCCTGGGCGGCGGAGCGTTCGCATCGCCGCGCGACGTGGACGCCGCTGGCGCGGGCGCGTTCGCGATCCTCGGGGCCGACGTGGACGGAGACGGTGACCAGGACCTGGTCGTCGGATCCGAGTCCTTCGAGCCCGCGTGGTACCGCAACGACGGGACCCTGCCGCTCACGGGCCCGGTCGCGATCGCGTCCGTGACCCCGGCGCTGCCCTTCGCGATGGCCGACATGGACGGCGACGGGTTCGATGACGTCGTCAGCCTGTCCGCCAGCGAGCGCTTCGTGCAGTGGAACCCGGGCGACGGGAGCGGCGGCTTCGGCGCGCCGGCGATCGCGGTGCTGGAGTCCACCGAGCTCGGCTCGGTCGGCGCACGCGACCTCGACCTCGACGGCGCGGCGGAGGTCTTCGCGACGCTCGGAGGCGTCGGGCCGGTGTGGTTCGACAACGACGGCCTCGGCTCGTTCTCCGGTCCGCAGCTCGTGCCGACCCGCGCGTCCTGCGTCCCCGGCGACTCGGCCCTCGTCGCGGGAGACGTAGACGGGGACGGGCTGATCGACCTGACGGTCGGCTGCCTCGATGACCGCATCGTGTGGTCCCGCAACGGTGGAGCCAGCGTGCAGCGCTTCGAGGAAGCGCGCGACGTCTCGTCCCACGCCGTGGGCTTCGTCCAGCTCCTGGTCACGGACATCGATACGGACGGCCTCGTGGACGTCGTTGGACTGATCGAGAGCGCCTCGGGCGAGTTCCCTCGCATCGCAGCGAGCGCCGGTTCGCCCGAAGTCGGTCTCCGGTCGGTGGAGACCCTCCTCCGACGAACGGACGATCCCTTGTCGATCGCGGCGGGCGACCTGGACTCGGACGGGGACGTCGACCTGCTGATCTCCAGCGAACTCGCGCGGCGGACCCTGCGTCTGGACAACGAAGGGGATGGGACCTTCGTCGAGGTCGGCCAGATCGTCAACCAGGAGCTGTGGAGCGTCGTCGTGCAGGACGAGGACGGGGACGGCGACGACGACATCCTCTTCGAGCCCCGTAGTGGGCCCTCCGGCGGAATCGACTGGTTCGAGCAGTCGGGAGATGCGCTGCTGCGCGATGACTACTCGGCGTCCGTCTTCCTGCCGTCGATGCAGCGCCTCTTCAGGATCGACATGGACGGGAACGACGCGGACGATCTCGTGCTGCTCCAGTCCGAGGGCGTCGGCATCCGCTATGACTTCCGGACCTCCTCGACGTTCAGCCAGGCCGTCGTGGCGCCCGGTGCGCCTGGACGGGTGATCGCGCTGGAGGTCGTCGACCTCGACGCAGACTCGCTCCCGGACATGATCGTGGGCGAGGCCGGCGGTGCGCGTAGCCTCACGTGGTTCCGGAACCTCGGCAACACCGTCTACGACCCCATCGCGCTCGAGGCCTCGAACGAGCCGCTGGCCGGTATGGCGGTCGTCGACGTCGACGTGGACGGCGACCTCGACGTCGTGGGTGCGTTCAAGCAGCTCCCCCGCTCCGCCGACCTGCACCTGTGGAGGAACCTCGGGGGCGGGACGTTCGGGGCGCCCGAGCTCATCGCGTTCGCGCCCGAGGGCTTCGGTCGGCTGGAGAGCGGGGACTTCGACGGAGACGGTGATGTCGATCTCGTCTCGCTCGTCGGGCCGAGCAAGGACCTCACGCTCATCCGCAACCGGGAGGTCGGGCCGATCGGTTCGATCGAGTGCACGAGCCTCCCGAACTCGACCGGCTCGGTCGCGTCGATGGCGGCGTTCGGCTCGACGCTGGCGTCGCGGAACGAGGTCCGGCTGAGCAGCGCCGACGTCCCCTCGGGCTCGGTCGGCCTCTACCTCACGAGCCTCACGTCGGGCTTCGTCATCGCCCCGGGCGGGAGCCTCGGCATTCTGTGCCTGGGCGGCGCGATCGGCCGCTACGTCGGGCCTGGCCAGGTCCAGGTCGCGGACGCCGACGGGACCTTCGCGCTCGACCTCGACCTGTCGTCCGTGCCGCAGCCGAACGGCGCGGTCCAGGTCGTGGCGGGCGAGACGTGGCGGTTCCAGGCGTGGTTCCGCGACTCCGTCGGCGGCCAGCCGACCTCGAACTTCACGGACGGGCTGGCGATCGTGTTCCGATGATCCGGATGAACCTGCGCGCCGGCTGGAACAGGGTGGCACTCATCATCCGATGGCCACAGCGAGCCCGGCCGCGGCTGCAGCGAAGGGGATCCCGAGGATCGCCCCGTTCAGCGACTTCCGCGCGTGGAACCCGAAGGCCCGATAGCCGCGCGCATTCTCGGTCCCGGGGATGGGTGGGCGCGCCGGGTCGATGAACATCATCATCCCCCAATCGAGCACGACGAGATCGAAGAGGTTGAAGACCTGGAACACGAGGTAGCAGTGCAGCGCCGCATCGAGGTATCCCTCTCCCCCGGTCCGGCGCAGGGCGCTGATCACGAGACCCGCGAGCAGGATCGACACGACGATCAGGCCGACGATGCCGGCCGAGCGCGCTTCGCGCTCCGTGATCGGCGCGGCGGCCTCCTGGATGTCCGGCGGCATGTCCCGCAGATAGGTCCGAGGCGTCGACCAGAAGGTCGCGGCAACGAGCGCGCCGATGAGAATGCTCATCACGCTGCCGTCGAGTAGGACGAATTCGAGGTCGATCATGACTCCATGCGCCGGTGTCCCGACGCGGAGGTCACGAGCCTACCGGGCCGGACGGCTCACCTCGGCCCCGGTCGACTCGATCGAATCAGCGCGGCGTGACGGGGACGCACCGGGAGTGCGATCAAGTGCTCGCGAGCTGCTCCGCGGCCTTCTCCAGCTCGCTGCGCGCGCCGGCGATGCAGCTGCGGACCTCGTCGACGTAGCCGTCGGCCGACGCCGACCAGGCACGGTTGAGAAGCCGCTCGCCGTTCGCGAAGGGCGCCATGATGTCGGCGTAGCGCTGCATCCCGAGCTTCGGGATCATGCTCTCGCGCGCCTCGACGAACGTGTCGATGTCCCCCATCAGCTCGGCGTCGATGCGGTGGTGCACGACGAGCTGGTCCTCGTCGCTCTGCGCGCTCTCGAAGCCGCGCACCTTGTCGATGAGAGCCGCGAGGCTGGTCTGGAGCACGGCGATGTCGGAGTCGTGCTTCTCGCCGGCCTGCTCGAGCTCCGCCGCCTGTGCTCTGCGGAGGAGGACCATGCCCGCGATCATCAGCGCGGCGCACAGGCCGTAGTGGATCCAGTTGACCGAAGCGACCTGGGCCACGGTCACGTACGCGCCCGCGAGGAAGCCGGCGGCGAGGAGTAGGGAGCCTGTGAGTCGCACTACGCCCCCGCTCCGATGTTGGAGATGACGATCACCATTGCGTTGCCGACGCCGACGAGCGCCTCCCCCACGATCAGACCCGCCGAGACCGGGATGCCCACGTCCTCGACCCACTTGTTGCCCATGGTCTTGTCCGCAGCGAGGCGCAGCAGGTTGCCGATCGTGTACGTCAGGACGATCGCGAAGGGCATGTAGAACCCGAGGCCGACCAGCACGCCGATCCCGCCGAAGCCGGAGAGAGCGAAGAGGAGGCCGAGGCCCGCGCCCGCGCCGTAGCGGTAGGTCGGCACGTCCCCGCCGATGATGCCCTGGATCATCGAGGCGAGCGCCTGGCCCTGCGGCGCCGGAAGCTTCTCCGATCCGAGGCCGTACGCGTTGTGCAGGACCAGGATCAGCCCCATCACGACGATCGGGCCGAGCCAGGTGCCGAGGTACTGTCCGTAGGCCTGCATCCTCGGCTTGGCGCCGACGAGGTAGCCGGCCTTGAGGTCGAGCATCATGTCGCTCGCCTGGGAGATCGCGACGCAGATCGCCGCGCCCATCATCACGGACGCCACGATCGCCTGCGTGTCGGTGAGGCCGCTGGCGAGGAAGGTCAGGATCGTGACCGCGATAAGGGTCATGCCCGAGAGCGGCGACCAATTCGTGCGCCCGACGCACTCGGCGACGATGACGCCGGCGATCCAGATCCAGAGCACGCCGACGAACGCCATCGCGGCCGCGGTCCCGATCGACATGTCGGGCACCGTGAGGTAGCCCACGCCGATCAGGAGGAGCGAGCCGAGCCCCACGCCCAGGTAGAGCTGTCGGATCGGCATCTCGTCGCTCGCGGCGCCCGACGCGTCCCGGGCCGCCTTCTGCATCGACTGGATCGCGCTCTTGATCATCGGCGCGGCGAACACGATCGAGCCCACCGCGGCGCCGATCAGCATGCCGATGCCGGACGGGCGGAACAGAACGCTCCGGAGCGGTCCGGGGCCCTCCTGCACGATCGCCTGGACGTCCTGGCTGCCGAACAGCGAGAGCAGCGGCGCGAGGAACCAGTAGCAGAGGAACCCGCCGGCGCCGAACCACAGGCCGCTCCGTCCGGAGAGGAACCCGACGCCGATCGTCATCACCGACAGGTAGAACGCGATGTTCAGGTACGACGGGAGGCCGAGCATGTCGCCGAGGTGCAGCTCCTCGTGCGAGATGTGCTCGGAGATGCCGTCGGAGTACTTCAGCACCCAGAAGTGCACCGCGCCGGAGAACAACGCGGCGCCGAGCATGAACATCGCCTTCTTCGCGCCCGCACCCGGAGACTTCAGGATCGCCGCCGTGGCGATGCCGCCCGGATACGCCAGGCGGTTGAAGTCGATCATCTGCTTGCGCAGCGGGATGACGAACGAGAGGCCGACGATCGCGCCGATCACGCACCCGAAGATCATCAGGGCGCGGTTGAAGTCGGTTAGGCCCTCGTACTCACCCGAGAGGATGAAGAGCGCCGGGACCGAGAACATCATCCCGGAGGACGCCGCGTTGACCGCCGACGCGATGCTCTGGTTGATGTTGTTCTCGACGATGCTCGTCCGGCGCAGCAGCCCGCGCAGGATGCCCCAGCCGAGGATCGCGGCGAGCTCGGAGCCTTCGATCGAGAAGCCGAGGATCAGCGCGGCGTAGCCGATCGACGTGGCGATGATGGCACCGAGGAACCAGCCGACGATGACGCCGGTCCAGGTGAGCTCGGGGTACGGACCTTTGCGGATTTCGGGCAAGAAGCGCCTCCTTCGGCGTGACTTCTACCAAACCGAAGGGCCGCATGCAGGCCCACGACGCCCTGGAAGGACAGCCGGTGGCTTCCTAGAACGCGAGCTGGTAGCCGAAGACGTCGAGCGTCCCGTTCTCCGCGTCCAGCGCCAGGACGACGTAGCGGCGGTCGCCGGGCGCGACGTTCCACTCGAACCCCTCGACGTCCACCGGACGCGCCCCGCGCGCCAGCTCCAACAGGTCGAGCAGGACCGGCGCCTCGCGCGACCTCGGGTCGAACACGGCGACAGTTCCCGCGCCCTCGCAGCCGACCGCGAGCATGGAGTCGAACGAAAACAGCACGGCGGACGTCGGCGCGATCCCCGCCAGCGGGGCCGCAGCCTCCAGCCTCGCCTCCAGGTCCGGCCGCCGCTGGAAGAGCGCGCGGGTCAGACCGTGGCCGCTGTCGTGCAGGACCTCCAGGTCCTCGTCGAGGGTGAGCAAACTGCGGCCCCCGAACGCGCGGATCACCTCGTCCAGCCCGTCTCCGTCGACGTCACCGTCGAGCGCCGAGACCCGCAGAGGTCCGATCGCGTCGTCCGCGAGGAGGGCGTTCGGGTCGGGGAACACCGACGTGTCGAGCGTCCGATCGCGCGCGTCGGCGGCCTCCTCGAAGAGACCGCCGACCGAGCGGACGAGGCCGCCGTCGACGGCGTAGACGGTCGGCGGACTCCCGAGCGTGCGCGGCACCACGAGGCTCGTGACCTGACGGAAGGCGGCGACCGGGTAGCTGCGCGGATCGAATCCGCCGTCGAGGTCCGAGGGGTCGAAGGAGCGCGGCGCGATGTCGACCAGCCCGAGCGATGCGGTCGGGTTCGCGTCGATGAAGAAGCTGCACACTCCACCCGGACCGCTCGCGCCCCCGGTGAGCTCGACCCGGTGCAGGTCGCTGGTCGCGAACGCGAGCTGCGATCCACTGCCCGTGCTCGCGATGGAGAGGCCGTAGACGCCCGTGAGGCCCGCCGCAGAGAGGTCCGCGAGGACCGTCTTCCGAACGGGCACGATCGGCACCGCGAACGCGGTCCCGAGCTCGCCGGGCTCGGTCGTCTCCAGTCCCGCGTCGACCGCGGGTCGGTCGGGGCCGAGCGCGAGGAGGTCGGTCGCCCCGGCGAGGTCGAAGCGGACGAGTGCGCGGCCTCCACCGCAGCTCCCGTCCTCGACCGCATGGAGTGCTCCGTCGACCCACGCGAGATCGAGGAAGCGCCGACCGCGCGCGTCGAGCACGACGGCGTACTCGTGCGCCGGCTGCCCGGTCGCCGGATCGATCAGGAGCAGACGAACGATCCGGGACTCCAGGCTGTTGAGCCCGAACGCGCTCGTCGGGTTGTCGAGAGGCGCGCCGCAGAGGACCGCGACCTCGCCTGCGCTCGTCCCCGCGATCCCGTGGAACCCGCCGAAGTACCGCGCCTGTTGATCGCGATAGCGCCGCGCGTAGGTCGCGGGGAGCGTGTCCGCGCCCACGATCGTCCCGAACCCGTTCGCGCCCTCCGGCACGACCCGTTCGACGAGCAGTCCGGTCCGGTCGAATCGGTAGATCGAGGGCCGGCGCGCGTCCGAGCACCAGATCTCGTCGCCGACGCGGGTCACGCCCGTGAAGAACGCGCCGAAGGGATCGGCGGGGAGGGTCGTCCCGTCGAGCGCGCGCGGGAACTCGTCCGCGGGCGCGCTCCCGACGCCGTCGTCCGCGAAGTTGGGCCGCGCGGTGATCGGCGTCCCGTCCTGCTGCGCGAACTCGACCTCGGACGTGACGGACCAGTCACCGGTCGTACGGTCGACGACGATCCGCGTCAGCCCATGCGGCCGGTCGGGCTCCGAGTACTGCGCGATCGGTCCGAAGGAACTCGACCCGACCCCGCGGGCGATCCCGCGCCCCGTCACAGCGTCGACGACGAACGTCGAGGGCGTCGCCTCCACGACGTGGAAGGCCGCGAGGTCGTACCGGGGGAGGGTTCGCGTCGTCCCGGCTCCGTCCGTGATCTCGACCTCGGGACGGCCCGCGCGCCACGCGAGACGCTCCCGCATTGCCGCAGCGCCCGGGAAGCCCTCGCCGCCGAAGTCCGCGAGCGGAAGCCCGCGCACCGAGAGGACCTCGCCCGTCGAGAAGTCGACCCGCGCGACCGCTCCGTTCGCGGGCAGCGCGACCGTCGCGGTCGACCCGCTGCCGTCGACCGCGATCGAGCGCGGCTCCAGGTCCCGCGAGACCGAGACCTCGGGACGCGGGAGCCTCACTCCGGCGTTGCGCAGTGCTTCGGCCTGGCCATCGAACGCCGCGAAGTCGATCGCGACCACGTCGTTCATCGGGTCGAGCGAGCCCGGGCCCGAGGGCGGCACGGTCACGAGGAGCACGGCGCCGCGGCCGTCGCCGAGCCCGCCCGCTCCGTCCGGTCGGGGATCGGCTGCGCACGCGATCGCGAAGCGGATCCCGCCGAAGGAGGGCGCGACCACGACCTCGGCGGGCCGCGGCGGGATCTCGATCGCGCCGAGCTCGGCGAGGGTCGCGGCGCTGTGGAGCAGCAGCCTCCCGGGCGCCGAGGTCGGCGTTCCGTCGTGGACCACCGCCACGAGTCCCCCGCCGACCGCGACGTCACGCACGCCACCGGACTGGAAACCGGAGCCGGGGGGCGGGAGCGTTCCGATCGAGGCCGGAGACGTCGGATCGGCGAGATCGAAGCCGAGCACCTCGTCCCCGCGGACGACGAACGTCTCGCGCGTCGTCGGATCGCTCGTGAGCGCGCGGAGCGGCCCGGGGAGAGGCCCGAGGAGAGGCCCGGGGAGAGGCCCAGCGCCGAGGTCGACGCGCGCGGCCAGCTCGAAGTCGACGAGCCGCCGCGAGCCGCGCACCGTGACGCGAACATCGTCGGTGACGACGACCTCGCCGCCGGCGCGTCCGCGCAGCCTGAGGTCGACGATGCTCGGGAACTCGGGAGCGACGAACGAGACCCCGCCGCTCAGGTCGAGCTCCAGGTCGACCGCTGGTCCCGAGAGCTGGATCCACTCGGGAACCACGCCGTCGAGCGTCGGGGTGATCTTGACGCGTTCGGCCGGTACGACGTCGAGGTCCGCGCCGGCGTCGAGGGCTCCTGAGAATCCGGAGCTGCCGTCGCCATCGGACGTGCAGCCAGCGAGGGGGAGTACGAGCAGGAGCGGGAGGGGAAGGGGGAACCGCATGGTCACGAGTATCCACCAGATGGCGGCGAGTGACGGACGGGCCTCTCGGTTCGGGATCGAGCCTCCCAGGTCGATCCGGGGAGAAGCGTGTAGCCTCGCGGAATGCTCGCACTCCTCGACCTCGTCGCGTGGACCGCGCCCGCGCTCCCCGCTGCTCTTCCACCGACGACCGTCCTCCACGCGGGCTCGACCCGCGGCGCGATCGCCCCGGCGGGCGACGTCGACGGGGACGGGATCCCCGACGTCCACGTCGCCGGTCGGCGATCCGGGACCGAGGGAGACCAGCCGTTCCAGGGCGTCGAGACGAACGGCTCGATCTGGACGCTCTCCGGCGCCGACGGATCGGTGCTCCGGAGGCACGACCTGACCGGTCCCGCCGGCGGGACGGAGTGGATCGAACCGGGCTACGACCCGGTGTTCGGTCGCGACCTCGCGAACGCGGGCGACATGGACGGGGACGGCGTACCCGACCTCGTCGCGTCGGGGTACGTCGAGGGACACGCGTTCTCCGCGCTCGTCGAGGTGCGCTCCGGACGGACCGGCGAGGTGCTCCACCGCGTCACGACCGACGCCGTCCAGGGCGCGCGGCAGTGGAGCGGGAGCTTCGCCGTGGCCGGCGGGACCGACCTCGACGACGACGGAACTCCCGACGTCCTGATCGGACGGAGGGAGGGCGACTCCGCGATGATCGCCCTCTCCGGGCGCACCTGGGAGCCGCTGTTCGAGGTGAGCTCCAAGTGGTACGGCGGCGACTTCGTCGCCTTCCTACCGCCGGCCGCCGAGGAGGCGCGGCCGCGCGTGCTGTTCGGTTCGACGCGCTACCAGGACCACCACAGTCCGAGCGCGACGATCCTCGCGTTCGACGGAACGGTCGTGCGGCCCGCTCGGAGCGGGCTCTGGGACGCGGCGGCGCTCGGTGATCTGAACGGCGACGGGCACGCCGAGATACTCCTGTCGGACTGCCACTACGGTGTGATCGCGCAGGACGGCGCGTCGGGCGAGGCGATCTGGGATCACAACAACTCTCGGGGCCAGGAGAACAACGAGGGTTTCAGCCTCGCAGTGCTGGACGCGGAGAGCGGCCTCGTGGCGATCGGCGCGAACGAGCTCGTCTACTGGAGCCTGCGCTTCGAGTCCGATCGCGGGCAGGTGAAGGTGATCCGCGTCGGCGACGACGAGCCGGTCTGGGCGCTGGACGCGCCGCGGTTCGGCGGGTTCGACGTGGCCGCGCCGGGCGACGTCGACGGCGACGGCACCGCGGACCTCGCGCTCGTCGAGCGTCGCACGCAGCGCGCCGAGGTCCGGTCGGGCGCCGACCTGGCGCTCGTGCTGTGGACGGTCGACCTCGTGCCGCTGGCGCGGGACCGCGACACAGTGCTGACGGAGCAACTCGACTCGGGCCGTTAGAGTCGGGAGCCACGGTCTCTCCCCGGCCCCCGCCCGCCCCTGCCCGATGAATCGCACGACTCTCCCCCACCTCGTCGCCGCCCTCTCCCTCGCGACGACCGCCGTCCACGCCGACGTGGTCTACGACAACCTCGGCCCGACGGACGACTACCAGCCGCAGGTCGGTTGGGTCGTCTCCGACGGGCCGCCGTTCGGCACCGCGGTTGAACAGGCGATGCCCTTCCAGCCCTCGGCGGGCGGTCGCCTCGACAGGATCGAGTTCGCGATGACGATGGTCGGTGGCCCCGACACGACGACGATTGTCATCGACGTCTACTCCGACGCGGGCGGCGTGCCGGGCACGTCGCTGGAGTCGGTGACCCTGGTGACGCTCGTCGAGGCCAATCCGGCCAGCCCGCTGGTGCCGCTGCTCGTGGCCGACTTCTCGGACTCGCTGGTGCTCGACCCCATGCAGACGTACTGGCTCGTGATCGCCAATGGCGTCCCGCTGAACGGGAACTTCCTCGTCTGGAACCAGAATGCGATGGGCGACAACGGCGACGTCGCCGATCGCCGCAACGGCGGTCCGGGCTGGAACCTGTTCTCCGGCCAGGATCGCGGCGCGTTCCGCGTGATGACCGCGGAAGCGCTCGGGACGAACTACTGCGCCGCCAACCCGAATTCGACCGGTGCCACGGCCGCGATGTCGGCGTCCGGGACGCCCTCGGTCGCCGCGAACTCGCTGACCCTGGAGTGCAGCGACATGCCGCAGCAGTCGTTCAGCTTCTTCATCACCGGCCAGACGCAGGGCTTCACCGCGATGCCGGGCGGGAGCGCCGGGAACCTGTGCCTCGGCGGCGCGATCGGACGCTTCGTCGGGCCGGGAGAGATCCAGAACTCGGGCCTCTCCGGGACCGTCCAGCTCCCCGTCGACCTCACGCAGGTTCCGACGCCGACCGGTTTCGTGTCGATCCAGGCGGGTGAGACCTGGAACTTCCAGTGCTGGTTCCGCGACTCGGTCGGCGGCGCGGCCACGTCGAACTTCTCGGACGGGCTGGAGATCGCGTTCATCTGATCGTCACGACGCCGTCCGCCCACGACCCGGGATCGAGCGGCGCCTCCAGCGTGCCGCTCTCCGTGACCACGCGCGCCAGGACGGCGTCCTCGGGGAACCAGACGACGCCCGACCGCCCGTCGTGCAGGAAGGTTCGGTCGGTGAGAGCGTCGCGCCCGGCGTGCAGGATGCGGATCGGGAGCGTGGCGCCGTCCGCGTCGAGGACCTGGACGTGGCCGGTCGTGAACGACGGATTCTCGACCTCGAAGCGGGCGCGGACCACCCGCGTCAGCGTGATCTGGAGTCCCTCTCGTCCGTCGAACGAGTCGAGCAGGACAAGCTCGGTCCGAACGCGCTCCTCGGGGTCCCGCAGCACGAGCTCGACCTCCTCGAGCGCGATGTCGGGGAACGCGAAGCGCCCGTCCCCATCCGTCGTCAGGGCCGGCCCACCCTCGAGCTCCGGTCCGGTCGGCGACCAGGGGATGCGCGCCGCCACGTGCACGCCCGTGAGCGCGCTGCCGGCGTCGTCCACGACGCGCCCCGTCAGCGGCTGCGCCGCGGAAGCGCCCGGCCATCGCACGACGAGCCCGTGTGATCCGGCCGGGACCTCGAGGAGCGTCACGGTTCGCAGGGTCGTGGGGTCGACGGCGTGCAGGTCGTATGCGACGTCGCGTAGGCCGGTGAACTCGAAGGCGTTGGCGGTCCGTCGTTGCAGGGCCCGACCATCGCCGTCGCCGCCCGCCATCAGGTCCTCGCACGTTGCGTCCACGCGGAACGTCACGCCGTCGATCGGCCGGTCGACGCTCCCGAACGAGCGGGCCCCGTCCAGCCAGACGAGAACCTCCTCGTGACCGGCGCCATCGAGCGTTCCCGTGATGCTGAGGGACTGCGTCTCCAGCACGAGCACCTCGGGCGCCTCCGTCGGCAGCGGGACCCTACGTTCGACGGGAAGGAGCCCCGGCGCGACGGCGCGGAGCACCACGCTCGACGCCGACGGGAGAGCGTTGATCCGGACCTGGAACGCGCCGTCCACGCCCGTGCGTAGCGTCGGGCCGCCGGTCGTGACCCAGGCACCCGCAACGGGCGCGCCGCTCGGATCGACCACCCGACCGACGAGGTGACCGTCCGCGCCGGACGCACGCCGCAGGACGACCTCGACCGGTCCCGCTCCCAGCTCACCGACGGCGAGCCGCCGCGACCGGTGGCCGGGGTGCTCGAAGAGGAGCATCGAGCCGTCGACGACCGGGAGGGCCCGCAGCTCGAACCGCCCGTCCTCGGCCGTGCGCGTCGATCGCTCCTCGACCCTGGATCCGCCCCGGCCGTCGCTCCGCGCGAGGTAGACGCTGAAGTCGACCTCGCCGCGGACGGATACGCCCGCGAGCGGCCGACCCCCCTCGTCCACCACCACCCCGACGCCATCGTGGGCGGGCAGCGCGAGCACCTCGAGCCCCCCGTCCTCCGTCCCCGGGGACGCCGCCGGCCGATAGAGCACGGTCCAGTCCGCCGAGATGAGGTCGACGAACCCGCCCTCGAGCGGCGGCAGCTCGAACGCGCCCCTGGAGTCCGTGGTCGAGCGGGCGCGAGGAGTTTGCTCGCGGACCGAGTCGCGCCAGATGCCGACGTCGACGGACGCGACCGGCGATCCATCGGCCGTCACGACACGGCCGACGAGGCGACTGCGCCCGTCGGCCGCCGCACGCAGCTCCGGCACGGGGTCGACGCTGGGCGCGCGGCGCGCGGACGTCCCTCCGAGCTCGGCGATCGGAGGCATCCGTCCCGGCTCGCCCTGCAAGACTCGCGCAGCGCGTTCGATGGCGACGGTCGCGGTCGGGTCCGACGAGCGTCCGTCGAGATGGACCCACCACCCGGCGAGGCCCAGAACGAACACCGCGACCGAGGAGAGGGTGAGTTTGGTTCCGATCCCCATGAGGAGTCCTCCGCGGACGAGTGGGACCTGACGCGCCGGTCGCGGCGCGAACAGCGCGAGCGATTCGAGCCAGGTACGACGGTCGCCGTCGGACTGACCGTCGAGATCACGGCGAAGCCTCTCCAGGGCGCGTGCGATGCGGGTGCGCACGGTCTTCTCCGGGACGTCGCACGCACGGGCGATCTCGGAGATCGACTTCGCAGCGAGGAACCGCTCGACGACCACGGAGCGGTACGGCTCGTCGAGCCGGCCGACGGCGTCGAGGACGACGCGCTGCGTCTCGAGCCGCTCGAGGGCAGGGGGCTCGGACGGGATCGCCTCTTCGCGCGCTGCGCGTCGCTGGCGCGCGGACCGACGCGTCGTGGCTCGCGCGTCGCGACGGAGGGCGCGCAAGAGGGCCGTCCGAAGCCAGGAGCGCGTCGCGGGGCGGCCTTCGGAGCGCATGCGCCAACCGTGGACCCACGCCACCTGTGCCGCGTCGGCCGCCGCCGCTGGATCGCCCCCCAGGGTCGCGGCGAGACGCTCGAGCCACGCGCCGTCCTCCTCGAGTTCACGGAGGGCGCGCTCCGTCAAGCCTGCGGGGCGGTCGTCGGGCTCGTGCATGGCGCTCACACCACATCAAGCCCGCCGAGGGTCGGAGTGCTCCAGCCAAGCCCGGGAAATCGCTGCCGCGCGTCGCCGCACGGACGGGTTCGCGTCTTGTCGTACGATCCGGCGCGCCATGTCGCGCCACGAACCACCCACGGCGCTGGTCTCGCTCCTGCTGCCGGTCGTGCTGCTCGGACTCCTCGCCGAGATCCAGGACGAGGGCGACCCCGTCGTCTCCGACCTCCACGGGACGGTGATGGTCGGCTACCAGGGCTGGTTCACGGCCGCGGGGGACGGCCTCGGTGCCGGATTCGTGCACTGGGGGCGCGTCGACGCCGACCCACCGCGCTGCACGGTCGACATGTGGCCCGACCTCGCCGAGTACGGCGACGACGAGCGCTTCCCAACGAGCTACCGGCACATCGACGGCAGGGCGGCCGAGGTCTTCAGCTCGTTCCACCCGGAGACCGTGCGCCGGCACTTCCGCTGGATGCGCGAGTACGAGATCGACGGAGCGTTCGTCCAGCGCTTCGCGACCGCCATCCGGCCCGGCGACCCCGAGCACTGGAACGACCGCCGGACGAACGCGGTGCTTCGGAACTGCCGGGCCGCGGCGAACGAGTTCGGGCGCGCGTTCGCGGTGATGTACGACACCGACTTCGACGCGGCGACGTGCGCGAAGCTGAAGGCGGACTGGACGCGGCTTCGGCGCGACATGCGCCTGCTGGAGACGAACGCCTACCTGCACCACGCGGGCGGGCCCCTGGTCGCGCTGTGGGGCTACGGGTTCCGGCACCGCGAGCTCGACGTCGACGCGGCCCGCGACCTGTTCGAGTTCCTGACCGACCCGGAGAACGGCGGCTGCCGGCTGATGCTCGGCGTGCCGAACGACTGGGCGGAGTGGGACGGGCCGAGGCGCGCCGTGCTCGATCGATACGCGTCCGTCGTCAGCCCGTGGAACGTCGGCCGCTATCGCTCGAACGAGACCGCGGACGCCCACTTCGCGCGGCGCTGGCCGGGCGACCTGGAGGCCTGCGAGCGGACCGGAGCCGACTACCTCCCCGTCGTCTTCCCCGGGTTCAGCTGGACGAACCTGAAGCGCGGCGAGGCGCCGCTCGACCAGATCCCGCGGCGCAAGGGCGCGTTCTACTGGCACCAGCTGGAGAAGGTGCGCGCGTACGGCATGGACTGCGCGTACGTCGCGATGTTCGACGAGGTCGACGAGGGCACGGCGATCTTCAAGGTGACGAACGACCCGCCCGTCGGTGCGTTCGTGACGTACGAGGGGCTCCCGAGCGACCACTACCTGGAGCTGACGCGGCAGGGGCGGCGGCTCCTGCGCGGAGAGCCGGTGCGCCTCCCACCGCCGCTGGGCGAGGGCGGGCGGTAGCGATCCCCCACCCCGTCAGTCGCCGTCCCGCGCGTCCTTCCGCCCCTTCTGATAGATCGCGTTGACGACAAACGAGGACGCCGCCGATCAGGACCAGGAGCACGAAGCCGCCTACGTCGATCGTGGCGTGGCCTCCCAAGGCGACGGCGAGCGTACCGATGAAGAGGAAGGCGAGGACGCACCCGACGCTCCCCTTCGCAAATGCCGCCTGTGAGCCTGCCACGACGGCGGAGCATTGGGAGGGCGTCGGGAGCTGTCAACTCGTCCGCGCGTCACACCGAGATCATCCCGCCGTCGACGGTGAGCTCCGCGCCGAACATGTAGCGCGAGTCGTCGGACGCCAGGAAGAGCGCGGCGTCGGCGATCTCCTCGGGCTGGCCGAAGCGGCCTGCGGGGACCTTGGTCTGAATCATCTCGGCCATGCCGGCGACCTCCTCCTCGCTCATGCCGAGGCGGCTGAAGATCGGCGTCTCGATCGGGCCCGGCTGGAGGACGTTGACGCGAATCCCCTGGGGCGCGAGCTCCGCGGTGAGCGTGCGCGCGAGGTGCCGTACGGCGGCCTTCGACATGCCGTACACGCTCATGCCGCCCATCCCCATCTCGTTGACGCACGAGCCGGTGATGATGATCGACGCGCCCTCGTTGAGGTGCGGGAGCGCCTTCTGGATCGTGAAGTAGGCGCCGCGGACGTTGATGCCCAGGACCTTGTCGAAGAGGTCGGGCGATGTCTCGGCGAAGGGCGCCGCGTCGGCGACACCGGCGTTCACGAACAGGACGTCGATCCCACCGAGCGCCTTCTTCGACTCGTCGACGAGCCGGTCGAGGTCGTCGAGGTTCGAGACGTCGCCCTGGACGGTGCCGGCCGCGCCGTCGCCGAGGGACGCCCGCGCCGACTCGAGGGTCTCTGCGTCGCGCCCGAAGAGGACGACCCGCCCTCCCTCGCGGGCGAAGGCCTGCGCGGAGGCGAGTCCGATGCCGCTGTTGCCGCCGGTGATGACGATGCGCTTGCCGTCGAGTCGTGCCATGTCTGGGGGGGGCTCTCCGTGGAGGCCGTGGTTCGTTCTGGGTTTGCTTGAGGTGCCCCGAGAGCCCTCCTGGGCCTGCGGCGGACCACTCTTCGCCGTTTATGACCGCTCGTTCAACAACTTCTCCGCGAAATCCGAGAAGCCCCTTCGAAGGCCCGCCTTCGTGTCCGACAGTGAGGGGCCATGGCACGCCCCCGCTCGTTCGACACCGACACCGCGCTCGACGCCGCGCTGGAGACCTTCTGGTCCCACGGTTACGAGGGGACGTCGATCAGCGACCTGACGGAGGCGATGGGCATCCAGCGCGGGAGCCTCTACCAGGCCTTCGGCGACAAGAAGGCGCTCTTCCTGAGCGCGCTGGAGCGCTACCTGGACCAGGGCCGCGAGATGACACGCGCGAAGCTGGCCGGCGCCGCGTCGGCGGCCGATGGGCTCCGCGAATGGCTGGAGAGCGCGCTCGGGGGCTGCCCGAGCAAGAAGGGCTGCTTCCTCGTCAACGCGACGGTCGAGATGAGCCCCCACGACTCCGACGTCGCCCGGATCACGCAGGCCCACTGGCGGCGGATGGAAGAGGTCATCGCCGAGGCGGTCGAGCGCGGCCAGGAAGCGGGCGAGCTGCGCTCCGACGTGGAGCCGCGGGACCTGGCGCGCCTGGTGCTGTCGACGCTCGCGGGCGCGCAGGCCCTCGACCGCCAGAAGGCGCGGCGCGACGTGGCGCCCGGCGCGTTCTCGGAGCTCGTGACGACGCTGATCGGCGCGTAGGGCCGGGGCGTGGACAAGCCCGTCGAGCCCGTTGAGTCAGGCGAGGACGTCGGAGGCGACGCGCAGCAATCGCCAGCGGGCCGACGGAGGGGCTGCGGCTGCTTCACGGTCGGCTTCGTCGCGATCACTGCGCTGAGCGTGCTCGACATTGTTCGCTCCTGGCGAGGGGAGCTCAGGCCTGCGACGGACCCTGTGCTGGAGATACAGCTCGCGATCGTCCTGCTCTCGGGCGCCTCCTGTCTGCTGGTGGCGCTGTGGGCCGCGCTGCTGCTCTTCAACTCGCTGAGTCTGGGCCGCAGCCGCGCTCCGGCGCTCGCGGCCGCGCGAACCGCGGCACTGCTCGGTCTGCTGGCCACGGTCGGCGTCGGCGGTTTCGCCGGCGCGGGCTACGCACAGGCCGTCGCGTTCGACCGAGCCGAACGAGCGGCGGGCCTTATCCGGACGGCCATCGACGCGTTCCGCGAGGAGCACGGGGTCCCGCCGAAGAGCCTCGACGACCTGGTCCCCGAGCATCTCGACAGCGTGCCCTCCACGACGCTCGAGAGCGCGCCTCAATTCGAGTACGAGCCAGACCGGTGGGACGGGAGGCTCTACGTCCAGTGGGGCTCGGACCGCTACGCGCACTGATCCCCCCCGGTCGGGTGCGGGGTGGACCCCCTACTTTATTGAGATTGAGTCTCACTCTCATTAATTGCAACCGATAGGGTCGGTCACACACGCACCGCAGTCCGCTCCATCCAAGCCCTTCCCGCGCCATGAGTGACGTAGCGATCGACCTTCGAGGAGTCCCGGAGACCATGCTCTGGCCGCTCTGGAACCGCGCCCATGAGAACGGTCTGCCGAACGCGCTGATCGAGGACCCGTGGTCCGAAGAGCTGGTGGCGGCGCTCGACTACGACTTCGAGGCGCACTTCGGCAAGCCGAGCGTCTTCCACGCGATCCGCGCGCGCGCCGCGGACGACCTCCTGCGCGCGTACCACGCGCGACTCGGCGACGACGCGACGGTCGTTGCGCTCGGCGAGGGCCTCGACAGCCAGCGCCTGCGCACGGGCATCCCGGGATCGCAGTGGGTCAGCGTCGACCTGCCCGAGGCGATGGAGACGCGGCGCTCGCTCCTCCCCCGCGCGCAGGAGGAGCGGATGATCCCGTGCTCGGCGCTCGATCCGCAGTGGCTCGACGCGCTGGAGTGCAAGCGCCCGCCGTTCATCACCGCGCTCGGCCTCTTCATGTACTTCGAGGAGGCGCAGGTGAAGGACCTCCTGCGGCGCATCGCGACGGCGCTGCCCGGCGCGGAGATCTTCTTCGACACGATCCCTCCGTTCTTCTCGAAGAAGACCCTGTCCGGCTTCAAGGTCACCGACGCGTACACGGCGCCGCGGATGCCGTGGGGCGTTCCGGTCACCCGTATCGCGAGCTTCCTCGAGGGGGCGGGCTGGGACCCGGTCCGCGTCCAGACCTACGCCGAGCCGTTCCCGGACCGCCTGCGGTTCTACTGGCTGCTGGGCAAGATCCGGCCGATCCGCGCAGCGCTCGCGGGCGGACTGGCGCACGCGCGGTGCGCTCCAGCGGGCGAGACCGCGGTGACCTGACAGAATCGGGCGATCGGGCCGAAGTCCGATCGTCGGCGGGCTCTCTCTCCGTGCCCCACCGGAGGAGACCCATGACACCCGCCGAGATCGAATCCCTGATCGCCCGCGACGACTGGCTGCGTCGGCTCGCCCGCAGTCTCGTCCGCGACCCGGACGCCGCCGACGACCTCGTGCAGGACGCGTGGGTCGCGAGCCTCGAACGCAAGGAGCGGGGCCGCCCGTGGCTCGCGACTGTCCTGCGCAACTCGAGCCTGCGCCGGTTCCGCAGCCGCTCGAACGCCGCGGCGCGCGACCGAGAGGCGGGGCGCATGCGAGCGACCGAGGCGCCGCCGGTGGACGAGGTGCTCGCCGACCTGGAGCTCCGCGAGCGCGTCGTACACGAGCTCGCCGCGCTGGAGGAGCCTCTGCGCACGACGCTTTACCTGCGCTTCGTCACGGGCGCGTCGCTCGCGGACGTGGCGCAGCAGACGGGGGTCGCGGGCTCGACGGCGAGCGAGCGCGTCTCACGGGGTCTCGCGCAGATGCGGAGGCGCCTCGACGACGCGAGCGGCGGCGACCGCCGCGCTTGGGCGCTGCCGCTGTCGGCACTGGCGCGGCCCGAGGAGGTCGCTCAGGTCGCTGTCGGGACGGCTACGGTCTCGGGCCCCGTCGCAGCGGTGCTCGGCGCGGGCGCGCTCTTCGGCCTCGCCATCGTCGCGCCGCGGGTGTTGGGCGGAGGGCGAGCGCCAGGCGATCCGGCCGAGGACGTGACCCTCGCGTCCGCGCCGACCGACGGCGTCGATCGAGACGCCGCTCCCGAGCTCGCAGCCCTGTCGTCGACGGGCGATTCCCGCGACGCCATCGCAACCGGCTCTGGCTCCCCCTCGACGCTCGGGGCCAACGCCGGCGCATTCCGCATCACAGGCTCGTTCCGGCTCGACGACGGGACCCCGGCCGCGGACGCGACGTGGACGATACACGGAACGTCCGGCAACCAGGATCGCGTTCGAGCGCACGGCCTCCCCGACGACTGGGAGGACCTGGAGGGAACGCTCGACGGGGAGGGCCGGCTGAACGTCGCCTTCGACCCGCCGAGCGCATACCAGTTCTTCCTCTCGGTGCGCGCCCCAGAACACGCGCGTGCGGCGTGGCGCTGGGGTTCGCTCGGCCCAGACGGTACGAAGGACGTCGGCACGATCGATCTCGAGCGTGCCGGTTCGATCGAGGGCCGCGTGCTGGACGCAGGCGGCACGGCCCTCGTCGGTCAGGACGTATGGCTCTACGCGGAGGAGCTCGACAACGCCGCCTTCCCGAGCATGGGCGGTCGAGAGCTCGTGCGTGAACGCGCGACGTTCCACCCGGCTACGGGGACCTTCTGCATCGCTGGCCTACCGCCCGGAGGAGTACGACTGAGCGTCGGCGCAGGGAGCGCTCGACTGCCTCAGGGCCCAGTCGTGGACGTCGTCGCCGGAGACGTCGTGACCGCCGACGTGACGTTCGCCGGACTCGATGCGGCGAGCCAACGGATCACCGTACGTGCTCGCTCTCGACGCTTCCCGCACCTCACGCCCGATCCGGACCACGTCCGCCTGACGGCACCCGACGGGACGAGCGTCCCTCCGTCCAGCGTCGGACGAGCGGGATTCGTCCGATTCGACTCTGTGAGTGAGGGGCCGTTCGTAGTGACGGTCGACGACCCCAGGTTCAGCACGTGGACCAAGCAGGACGTCCTGCCGGGCGACACGGTGCGTGCCCGCCTCGAGGGCGGCGCCGCGGTGGCGCTCGACGTACGCAATGCGTCAGGAGCCGAGGTCGACCACTTCGAGGTCGCTGCGCTCTTCGACTTCGGCTCCGGCGGCACGCGACGAGTCGTCGTCCACGAGGACGGACCAGCGCCCGCAGGCGGCGTCGTGCCCGGACTGCCCGCGGGGGACCTGCGGCTGGAGATCGTGGCTGAGGAAGGGCGGGCGCTCTTGAAGCTGGAGGGGCTTGCTGCGGGCGAGACGCGCACGTTGGACTGCACGCTCGTGGGCGCGGCGGGCATCAGCGGTGTCGTCGTGGATCCCGACGGCGCGGCGCTCGCAGACGTCGAGGTGCGTCTCGTGCGCCCGGCCGAGGAGTCGGACTCCCCCGAGAAGCGGATCCTGCCGTCGAAGGCCCACGGAAGTCCCGCATCGGCCTTCCGGTGGGAGGTGGCGCTGACCAGCACGGACGAGCACGGCCTGTTCACGCTCGCCCCCTCCCCCTCTCCCGGTCGCTACCTCGTCGTGGCGGGAGCGCTCGGGCAAGTCACGGGAGAGTGCGCTGCGTTCGACGTCGTCGCGGAGGAGGCGGCGCCGTTCGTCGAGGTCGTCCTCCCACGAGGGTCCATGGTTCGGGGGTCGGTGCGGGAGCCTGCGGGTCTTTCCCTGAGCGGCTGGCGCGTCGTACTGCAACGTATGGATGCGCGCGCTCTGGGCGTCCGCTCATGGGCGACCGCGACCGTCGGCGTGGGCGGCGCTTTCGAGTTCGGGAGACTCCGCCCCGGCCCCATTGAGCTGCACATCGTTCGTCCCGGGAACTCCATCTACGCCGACGCAATGGGCGCGGACAAGGGGACGCTACTCGGCACGTTCGAGCTCGTGGAGGGCGTCGATCTCGACCAGCAGCACGGATTCCCTGGACCGATCCCGGCGCGAATCACGTTCCGCATCGAGGCAGCGGGAATCGAGAACGACGAGGCGTTCGTCCGGCTGCTCCCGCCCGGTGAGGGGATCAGGAACGAGGTCGCGCGTGCGAGCGGTTCCCTCGCCGCGGTGGGTCCTGCGCTCGTCCCGCCCGGCACGTACGAGGTGCACGTGCGCGGTCGCCACTGGTTCCATCTGGAGCCCGAGTTGCTCTCGATCGCAGCCAACGAGACCCGGACCGTCGAGATCGAGGTCGACCTGCACGCAGGAGCGATCGAGGTCCATCGCGACGGATCACCGCTCACGAATGGCGACGTGCAGATCCAGCGTTCGGGAGCATCCCTTGTCGATGGCCTCGCGCGGCTGAAGACCGACGACGAGGGCCGGTGCACGATCCTCCTCCCCCCCGGCGAGTACCAGCTGCACGAGGCCAGCAGCCCCTTCGACGTGAACGGGCCGGGAGTGACGTTCGAGTGGCCTCTGCCGCCCGGTGCAGGGCCACTTATCCTCTGACGCGGTGCCGCGACGGCCTCAGCGCGGGAGGAGCGCGAGCTCGACCTCCGGGACGTGCCCGGGTCCGAGCACGCGCACCACCCCCGGCTCCACTTCGCCGGGCATCGGCACGACGCGATACGCACCGGGCGCGACGCCGAGGAGTCGCGGCCGGCGGGACGTCACGGGGAACGAGTCGCCTCCGTAGGGGGCGCTGCCGGTCGCGGGGTCGAGCGGCCAGAGCGAGAGATCGACCCGCCGATCGACCGGCGACCCGGCCGGAACGCCGTCCTCGCAGAGGACGAAGTCGATCGCACCGAGGCCCGAGCCGTCGAGATCGAGGACCGACTCGGAGCCCGCGTCCACGCGCACGCGTGCGAGCGTGCGTCCCTGCTCGACCGATGCGAGCCGGCCGATGTCGTACCGCGACCCGACATGCACGTCGTACTCGCCGGCGGGGATCGCCTCGAGCAGGACGGGTTCGAACCCGCTCCACCGCGCCGAGCGCGTGCGCGACGGTCCGACGAGGATGGCCTCGAGACGCGGCGGCACCCCGGTCGGATCCTGCAGCGTCGCCGGCACGTCGACGATCCGGACCAGGATCGACCCGCCGTCGCTGCACTCCGCCTCGTCACCGAACGCCCGCGTGGCGACCCTCCGCGGCACGAACAAGGCGGACCGGCCCGAACGCGCGACAGGGGCGACGCCGACGTCCGCGAGCTCGACCTCGGTCGCTCGACCCGCGCTCCGTTGCTCCGCCTGGACGAGCGCCTCGGCCTCGACGGACGGGCCGCGCCAGGTTGCGGCGAGGATCGCCGCCGCCGAAGCGAGGATCGCGAGACCTAGGCATGTCCTCATCGTCGAGCGTAGCGTACGACTGTGTCCGGCCGACACCACGTCATGTCGTCGCCCGAGCGGCGCGGCGACGGCGCGACCTGTCGTTCCGGAGCCGCCGTTCCGCGCTCGTGCCGTCCTGCGGTGAGTCGATGAACCCGCGCGCCGCCGCGGAGGCCGGATCCTCGAACAGGGCCATCGCCGTCCGCATCGGGGCGAAGCCGTACCGGCCGTAGAACGCCTCCTTCCCGGGGTTGGCGTAGAGCAGGACCTTGGCGTGACCCGACGCGGCATCCAGGAGCCGTTCGACGATCTCCCCGCCTACGCCGAGACCCTGGAGGTCAGGGTGCACCGCGATGTCGGCGAGGTACGCGACGTCCGCCCCGTCCGACACCGCCCGCCCCGCTCCGACGATGCGACCGTCGCGCCTCACGAGGACGCGGTAGCGACTCGCGCCGAACACACCCTCCAGGTGTCGAGCGGGCTTGTCGCCCATTCCCGCGTCGCGGTAGAGATCGGAGAGTTCCTGCCAGTCGACGTCCGTGTCGTGGTCGTTCCAGTCGAGCTTCATGGGTCTCAGGGTTGGCGAGAGGAGAACGGAGTCAGGACCGCGCCCGATGCGCGGCCGTGTACGTCGTCGCCGTCGTTCGATGCACTGCGCGAAGGCTCAGGAGGATCAGCAGCGCGCCCGCGAGCTGCGGAGGATCCAGGGTGCGTCCAAGGACGAGGCCATCGAGCGCCACGGCCGTGACGGGTGCAAGCAGTCCGAGGGCGGAGACGGTGATCGGTGACAGCCTGCTGATCCCCCGCTGCCAGAGGACCACCGTGGCTGCGGCGCCAACGAGCGAAAGATAGGCGATCCCCAGGACGTGCTCGCGCGTCGTCGGCGGGAGCGGCCCCTCCAGGAGGATCACGAAAGGTGCGAGCAACACCCCTCCAGCCACGAGCTGCCACGAGGTGAACGCCATGACCGACACCTGGGGCCTCCAGCGGCGGCTGAGCACCGTGCCGGCGGCCATGCATGCCGTGCCGGCGAGGGCCGCGCCGACGCCGAGGACATCGAGCCGAGCCCCAGGAGCGAGGACCAGGAGAGCCACTCCCGCCACGCCGACGATCGCCGCGAGGATCGCGGCCGGCGAGCTCCGTTCACCCAGCCACGCTCGCGCGAGCACGAGGACCACGATCGGTTGGATCGCACCTACCGTCGCCGCGACGCCGCCCGGCAGCCTGTCGGCGGCGACGAACAGCAAAGGTCCGAACAACGCGAACTGGAGAGCACCCAGGACCACCGCCTGCCACCACTGCGCGCCCTGCGGCCGAACAGGAGCGAGCGCGAGGAGCAGGACACCTGCCGGGAGCACGCGCAGCGCGGCGAGCGCCAGCGGATGTCCCGAGGGAAGGAACTCCGTCGTGACGAGGTACGTGCTCCCCCACACGACGGGCGCGATCGCCGTCAGAAGCAGGTCGCGGGCTGCCGTGGAGTGGACGTTCATCACGGACGGATCGTTGCCCAGATCTACCTTGACATCAAGATAAACTCTCTTGATGTCAAGATAACCACGCACTATGACTGGTCCATGGACCGAGTCGAACGCATCCTCGAGCAGTGGCGCCGCGAGCGTCCGGACCTGGAGCTGAGGCCGATGGGCGTGATCGGCCGTCTCAAGCGCATCGCGCACCGGCTCGACCACGGGATGAGCCGGACCTTTCGCGACCACGGACTGAACCTCTCCTCGTTCGACGTCCTCGCCACCCTCCGCCGCGCGGGCGAGCCCTACGAGCTCTCGCCCGGCGATCTGCTCGCGACGTCGATGGTCACTTCGGGAACGATGACGAACCGGATCGACCAGCTCGAGGAGGCCGGACTCGTCGAGCGTCGCGAGAACCCCACCGACGGGAGGAGCGTGCTGATCCGACTGACCGCCGACGGCCTCACCGTCATCGACGACGCGCTGTCCGACCACGTGGCGACCCAAACCCGGCTCATGTCGGGCCTGTCCGACGCCGAACTCACCCGCCTCGATCGCCTCCTGCGTCGATTCCTCATCGCACTCGAGGGAGACGCTGAGGAACCAACCCGCTGAGCATCAACCCGCCGCGCTCGTGGCCTGACCCCCAGCCCGAGCACGCGTGCACGCGTCCCCCCTTTCGCGCCTCCCCCCCTGCGCGCCTACCCCCTTGCTCTCACACTTCACCGCTGTCCACCCGCTCCATCCGCGTCAGCGGATGGGCCAGAAAAGACAATTCCGCCCCGAGGTCCGCTGAACGCGGACCTCGGGGCGGAATTGGTGACCCTAGGGGGATTTGAACCCCCGTCGCCAGGATGAAAACCTGGTGTCCTAGGCCTGACTAGACGATAGGGCCACGCAGTGCCTTGCCCCCCTGGAGGGGTTCGACGGCGGGCAAGATAGGGCCACCCAAAGGGGAAGTCAAATCCCCCACCGAACGGTTTTCAGGCCCCTTCCGCGCGCTCCCAGCCGCCGGCCGCCAGGCGCCCGAGCACGTGACGGTACTCGGCCTCCAGGCCGTCCACGACGTCGACCTCCTCGTCGAGCACCGACCAGGTATAGGTCTCGATCTCCACGTGCAGCTCGGGCGTCGACCAGTCCGCCGGCGCGGCCAGGAGCCCGTCGAGGATCGCGTCCGCGTGGTCCCGCGTCGTGCCCAGGACGCCGACGTCCGCGCGGTCGACCGGGACGTGGAAGTGGCAGCGCCACTCTTCCGCGCCGAGCCACGTCGCGTCACCGGCGGCGACCGCGGCGCGCAGGGCCGGGAGGTCCGGCAGATGCACGAACTCGCCGCCGGACCGAGCCGTGACCTGGTGCAGGAAGCGCGGCTCGTCCATCGCGAGGAGCCGCACGCGCGCGTCCTCGCGCTCCCCCGGCGAAGCGAGCCGGATCGCGCTGGAGAACTGCACCTTGCCGAGCGGCCCCTCGTGCGACGCGAGAGTCAGCGCCTCGGCGGCGTCCTCGAACTCCACCGCGGAGTGGCAGCAGTCGAGGCACGTCCCGAGGTGCCGCGCGGCGAGACGCCCCGACGCCTCGACGTCGCGGCCGAACTCGTCCTGGAGGACGCGGCTCGCGACGAGGCGCGTGAACACGAGGGACTCGGCCAGCGCACGCGCGTTGCGCGCGCTCGCGTCGGGCTCGGACTCCAGCGACAGGACGATCCGCACGCCGGTCTCGTCCTCGATCCGGGCCAGCTCACCCACCGCGCGACCGAAGCCCTCGGCGCAGCGGCGCAGCGTCGAGCGGTCGCGCACGTCGGCGCCGTACGCGCCCGGGTGGGTGCTGATGGAGACGTGGGCGTCGTCCTCGGAGCGGCCGCTCGCCAGGGCCGCCGCGACACGCGCGACGTCGACCGTGAACGCGACCCGCTCGGGCGTGAGCCAGGTCGGCTCGTACACGCGCTCCTTCAGCCCGTCCTCCTGGAAGCCGCCGAAGGGGAACGCGTTGAAGGTGAAGGGGTCGAAGCGGTGCTCGTCCAGGAACGCGCGCAGATCGGCCGTCGCGCCGGCGTCCGCGGCGAGCTCCCGCGCCGCGCCGGACGCGAGGTACATCCCGACCCCGAACCGTGTGTCGCCGCCCTCGAGCAGCCGATCCCGGAGCGGCGCGGAGAACGTCTCCAGCGCCGCGCGCACGTCGGCGACCGACTCGGCCGCGTGGAGGTTGAGGCAGTAGCCGAGCCGGAGCGCGCGCTCCTCACCCGGACGCACGAATCGCATCGGAGCTCAGGCGTCCCCTGAGGCGACCTCGATCCCCTCCTCGCGGAGGAGGACGGGGATGTCGTCGCGGACCGGGTAGACGAGCGTGCCGTCCTCGCGCACGAGCGCCGCCTGCAGCGCTTTGGTCACGTCCTCGCCGCCGACGTTCTGAACCCCGCCGGCCGCAATCCGTTCGTTCACGCGCCCGAGGAGGTCCGCGTCCGCCTCGGCGAGCGGCTGACGGGACGCGGGGCAGGCGAGGATGGCGAGGAGGTCGGGATGGATCACGGAAGGGCGGGTCGAGGGAGTCGAGAGCGGCCGAGGATCGGGGATCCCACCGGCGCACGCAACCGGAACGTGGCGCGCCTTGACCGGCGCCGTCCCATGCACGACGTTCGTGGGATGAGCCTCACGAGAGCGTCCCTGGCCCTCGCCGCCGCCTTTGCGCTGGCCGCGCCGGCCCCGCCGGTCGCCGCGGTGCGCCAGGAGGACGCCCCGGACGCGTCCGTCGACGAGGCCTGGCTCCTCCTCCCCGACGACCCCCTCGGCCGTCTGTGGGCCTCCGTCGGTCCCGAGACCGAGCCCGCCCCGGAGCCTGCTCCGGCGGCGGCGGACCGAACCGTGTGGGAGGAGTGGGCGCTCCAGCTGGAGCGCGTCCGATCGGAGGACCGCGCGGTGCGGCAGGCCGGGATCCGGCGGCTCGTCCAGATCGCTCGCGCGGACGGGCGGATCGAGGACGCGTACGCGTGGGTCGTAGCGCTCGGCGCGGGCGACGCGGCGGGGCTCGCCTCGATCGTGCCGCGCATGTTCCCCGGCATCGATCCGCGGGTCCCGCTGGGCCCCGGCGGCAGGCCGCAGGGGCTCGCCGACGGCGCGGTCCTGCGCCCTTGCCTGCCGCCGCGGAGCAGCGCGGCGCGCCCCGGCACCATCGAGGTCCGCCGCGCGACCGCGCGCGGGCTGCGCATCGGCGACACGACGTTCGACATGCTGCTCAAGGTCGACGGCTCCGGCGTCGTGTGCGACCTCGACCACGTCAGCGGCGGCCCGGTGAAGCTCCGGCTCGCCCTGCCCGCGCCCGAGGGCTTCCGGCTGAAGAGCGCGTACCTGGACTGGGACCAGCTCACGCTGCCGGAGGGCGAGGACGCCGCGAGCTACGACTGGGCCGGCGTGCCCCTGGAGATCGATCTCGTGCCGAGCGAGGACTCCTTCACCGTCTTCGCGCGCCTGGACCGCCGCACGCAGCCATTCCCGACGCCGCCCGCGGCCGGCGCGACGCTGCCGCGCGCGACGCGCGACGAGGGGTTCGTGCTCGTGCTCCGGGAGCCCGACGAGGGCGCCGTGCCCGTGAACGAGTGGAAGGGCGTCGCGGCCGCGTGGTCGCGCGCGCTGGGGCTCCCGGTCGAGGTCCGGGTGGTGGCGGACGACGCGGAGGCGGCCCGGGTCGGCGGCGCGAGCGCCCCAGTCGCGATCCGGCTCGATCGCGCGCCGGACCCGATCGCGCTCAGGCGGCTCGTGACGAGCGCGATCGAGACACGCCTGCGCGGCCAGGACTGACGACGAGCCCGCGATCGGCGCCCCGGGCGCTCCAGGCGAGGCCACTCCGGTATCGTGGGCGGCACGCCATGAGCCAATCGACCGACGCCGGACCCCACGCCGCCCGCCGCGCCTGCCTCCTCGAGCGCCTCGCCGAGCTCGACGCGGCCGCCGTCGTGCCGACTGCGACGGTGAAGACCCGGAACCACGACTCCGACTACCCGTTCCGGCCGACGAGCGACTTCTGGTATCTGACGGGGTTCGCGGAGCCCGGCGCCTGCCTGGTCCTGCTGCCCGAGCAGGGCGAGCAGCCCGCCCGCTCGATCCTCTTCCTGCGCCCGAAGGACCGGGAGCGCGAGATCTGGGACGGCCGGCGCCTCGGCCTCGACCGCGCGCCGGAGGTGCTCGGCGTCGATGAGGCGCGCGACATCGCCAACCTGTGGACCGACCTCGGAGCGCTGCTCGTGGGTCGACGCCGCATCGTGTGGCGGCTCGGCGACGACGACGCGGCGGACCGCTCGATGGTCGAGACCTTCACCGCGCTCCGCGACCGCGCGCGCGGAACGGTCCAGCCGCCGGTCGAGCTGCTCGACACCGCTCCGCTGCTGCACGAAATGCGCGTGCTCAAGGACGCCTTCGAGATCGAACAGATGCGGCGCGCCGCCAGGATCACCGCCGCGGCCCACGCCGAGCTGATGGCGACCGTGCAGCCGGGGATGAACGAGCGCGAGGCCGAGGCGCTGCTCGACCACCGCTACCGGAGCGCCGGCTCGACCGGCGCCGCCTACAACCACATCTGCGCGGGCGGCGCGAACGCGTGCATCCTGCACTACATCGAGAACGACCAGCCGCTCACGGGCGGCGACCTGATGCTCGTCGACTCCGGCGCCGAGTACGGTCACTACGCCGCCGACATCACGCGGACGTTCCCCGTCAACGGGCGCTTCTCCGAGGCGCAGCGCGCGCTCTACGAGGTCGTCCTGGAGGCCGAGCTGGCGGGCATCGAGGCCGTCGCGCCCGGAGTGCCGTTCGACCGGATCCACGAGGTCTGCCTCCGCGTCATCGTCGACGGGCTCCTGCGGCTCGGGCTGCTCTCCGGGACGCGCGAGGAGACCCTCGACAGCGGTTCCTATCGCGCGTTCTTCATGCACAAGACCAGCCACTGGCTCGGCCTCGACGTGCACGACTGCGGCCGGTACGTCACGGACGACGGCGAGCCGCGGCCGCTGGAGCCCGGGATGGTCTTCACGATCGAGCCCGGGCTCTACGTCGACCCGGAGAACCAGGACGTCGACGCGAAGTGGCGCGGCATCGGCATCCGGATCGAGGACGACGTGCTCGTGACGCCGGACGGCGTCGAAGTGCTCACGGACGGCGTTCCCAAGTCGGTCGAGGAGGTCGAGGCACGGTGCCTGGGCGGCTCGCCCGTGCCCGCGGAGAGCGGCGTCTGACGATGGCCGTGGTCGGCGAGGCCGCCAGCGCCACCGTCGCGGCGGCGCAGGGATCGAGCGAGCGCGGCGTGCTGCGCGAGGCGATCCACCGCGCGAGGATGCCGAGCCTCGCGGGGATCGCGTACGAGGCGATGGGCCTCGCGTGGATCTTCGGCGCGCTCGCAGCCCTGACGATCCTGAGCCTCGTCGTCGAGGACAAGGAGGTCATGTCGAGCGCACTCGCGCGCCGGTTCGCCGTTCCGAAGGGCACGAGCGCAATCGTGTTCTTCGCGCTCGCCGCGCCGCTGATCCTCACCGCGACGCGCGTCGGCGCCGGGCTCGCGCGCATGGCCGCGCCCGGGGCGCCGAAGGGACGGAAGCCGACGGCGCGCAACGCGTGGCGCTCGGGGATCTCGGTCCAGGTGTCGGCGTTCGGGATCTGGCTGCAGATCTTCGGGATGATGGCGAGCGCGACGTTCGTCCTGATCGGGCCGCTCGTGGGTCTCTCGCTGCTCATCGGCCCCGAGGCGCTCGGGCCGTTCAGCGGGATCCTGTCGGGACTCGCGCTGACGCTGACGTTCGTCTACGGCGCCGAGCTCGGTGCGCTCCAGGAGCTCGCGACGGCGAGCCTGGTGCGGCACCGACGCGGCGTCGGCTCGGCCGTGCTGCACGCGTGGCGCCTGATGAAGTCCAAGCCGAGCGAGAGCCGGCGCAAGGCGGCGGCGGACTTCGCCGCACGGTTCGCGGTGGTGGCGGGCAGCCTGGCCGTCGCGGGGTCGCTGGGGTCGGGCTGGGGCCTCGCGCTCTTCGTGGCGATCGCGGCGCTCGTAGGCTCGGTGCGGTGCCAGGCCTGGTCGCTGCAGTATCCGCGGCTCGGGGGACTGGAGCCGCAGGTGCTCTCCGACGAGGACTAGCCTGCAAGCCGGAGAGGGAATCGGGTGGTGAGCGCGCCAGGGCTCGAACCTGGGACCTACTGGTTAAAAGCCAGTTGCTCTACCAACTGAGCTACGCGCCCACCCGAGAGACGCTCGCGTCGGGAGCCGAAGCTGCGACGCGAGCGAAGGAGGATACGGCTTTTTCGGGGGCTTTCAAGCGCCCCGCGGGCCACCGGAGAGGGAGTTAGTCCTCCAGGATTTCTTTCGCCTTCGCTTCCTGGACGTCCGCGACCTTCCCCTCGTAGTCCTTGAGGAGCTTCTGGATGTCGTCCTGGAGCTTCCGGTGATCGTCCTCGGTGACGTCGCCGTCCTTCTTGAGCGCGTCGGCCTCCTTGTTCGCGTCGCGGCGGATGTTGCGCAGCGACACGCGGCCCTCCTCGCCGAGGTCCTTGGCCTTGGCGGCGTACTTCTTGCGCTGGTCGCCCGAGAGAGGGGGCATCGTGAGGCGCACGACCTTGCCGTCCGAGTCCGGCGAGATGCCGATGTCGGACTTCATCAGCGCCTTCTCGACGTCCTTGATCGCGTTTGCGTCGAAGGGCTTGATCACGAGCGTCCGGGGCTCCGGAACCGTGATCTGGGCGATCTGGCTCAGCGGCGTGGGCGTGCCGTAGTAGTCGACGCGGACGTGCTCGACGAGGCCGCTGGACGCGCGCGACGTGCGGATGTTCCGCAGCATGTCACGCGTGTGCCCGAGGGCCTTCTCCATGCGGGCCGTGGCGTCTTTGAGGAGGCTGTCGTAGGTCATGGTGCGGATCAGCTGTTGGCGGCGAGGGCTTCCGGCTCGGAGGAGGAGGGCCGGATGACCGTGCCGATGGACTCGCCCCCGACGACACGCTCGAGGTTGCCCTCGACGAACATGTCGAACACGACGACCGGGAGGCCGTGGTCGCGGCACATCGAGATCGCGGTCCCGTCCATCACGCGGAGGTTCTTGACGAGCACCTCCTCGTAGGTGAGGGAGTCGTACTTCGTGGCCGTCGGGTCCTTCTTGGGATCGGCGGAGTACACCCCGTCGACCTTGGTCGCCTTGAGGAGCACGTCGCAGCCGAGCTCGTTCGCCCGCAGCGCCGCGGCGCTGTCCGTCGTGAAGAACGGGTTGCCGGTCCCCGCGCCGAGGATGACGACGCGGCCGCGGTTGAGGTGCCGCTCGGCGCGCCGGCGCACGAACGGCTCGGCGACCTGGCGGATCTCCAGCGCGGTCATGACGCGCGTCTCGACGCCCTGGCTCTCCAGCGCGTCCGACATCGCGAGCGCGTTGATCACCGTGCCGAGCATGCCCATGTAGTCGGCGTTGGCGCGGTGCCCGCCGAGCTCGGAGAACTCGGCGCCGCGGAGGATGTTCCCCCCACCGACGACCATCGCGACCTCCACGCCGAGCTCCATGACGCGGGCCACCTGGCGCGCGATCACCTGAACCGCTCGGGCGTCGATACCGTGACCGGTGTCGGGGGCGCCCAGCGCTTCGCCGGACATCTTCAGAAGGACTCGTCGGTAGGCCATCTCGTCTCGTCGTTGGGGCGCGGAGGGAGCATACCGGGCCCGGTTGGGCGCTCCACGCAAGGCGCGGGAAAAGCGACGTCCTCGGGCGCGTCGCTGCGCCGCTCGGATGTGCGAAAGGGGCGCCCGCCGTCGCACGGCGGGCGCCCCCTCCTTGGAACGGTCACGGGGACCGCCGCCTCAGGCGCCGAGCTGGAAGCGCGTGTAGGCCTCGATCTTCGTGCCGTCGCCGAGGTCGCCGACGAGCGCCTTGGTCACGGACTGCTTGTCGTCCTTGATCCAGGGCTGGCCGACGAGCGTGCGCTCGGCGAAGAACTTCTGGAGGCGGCCCTCCATGATCTTGTTCTGGATGTCCTCCGGCTTGCCCTCCAGGCCCGCGCGGATGATCTCCCGCTCGCGGTCGACCTCGGACTCCGGCACGCCGGCCTCGTCGAGCGCGGCGGGGCTGAAGACGACGATGTGCATGCAGAGCGCCTTCAGGGTCTCCTCGGCCTTCGCGGCGTCGGCACCGGTCGTGACGTCGACGAGCGCACCCTTCTTGTTGTCGTGGTGCACGTAGCCCGCGACGCGGCCCGCGTCGTTGGAGTACGCGCCGACCTCGACGATCTGGAGGTTCTCCTTGAGGTCGCCGATCTTGGCCGTCAGCGCCTCCTGGACGGTGCCGCCGGAGTGCCAGGGCTGCTCCAGCATCTCGCTCACGCTGCCCGGAGCGTGCTCGAACGCGTGCGCGACGAGCTCGTCGAGGAAGCCGGTGAAGTTCGGCGTCGAGGCGAGGAAGTCGGTCTCGGTCGCGAGCGCGACCATCGCGCCGCGGCGGCCGTCGTCGGACACCTTCAGCCCGACGCGCCCCTCGGCGGTCTCACGACCGACCTTCTTGGCCGCCGACTTGAGTCCGGCCTTGCGGAGCTCGTCGAGGGCGGCGTCGAGGTCGCCGTCGGTCTTCGTGAGCGCCTTCTTGCACTCCATCATGCCGGCGCCGCTCATCTCGCGGAGCTGCCGGACCGTTTGGGCGGAAATGTCAGCCATCGGTCGGTGGGGTGCGGCGCGCGGAGGCGCCGTCGTCGTCTGGGCCGCGGCGAACGGGCCGCGGCGGTCACTCGTGAGGAAGCGGGGATGGAAGTCGCCCGGCGACCGGTGAGGGTCGTCGGGCGGCGTGGGGATCGTGGCCGCGGGCGAGAACGCCCGCGACGGGCGTCACTCGGCTGCGGGCGCGTCCGGAGCCGGAGCGGGAGCCGGCGCGGGGGCTGCCGCCTCGGTCGCCGTCTCGGCGGCGGGGGCCGGCTCGGCAGCGGGCGCCGGAGCGGCGGCCGGGGCCGGGCTCGCGGCCTCGTCAGGGCGCGTCGGCAGCGTGTTGCCCGTCGTCGGGCGGACGACGTCGCCGGGGACCGGGTCCTCGCCGTCACGCCGCTCGGCAGCGCCGACGGCCTGCATGTTGTCCGTGTGCTGATGCGCCCCGGCCTCGACCGAGTCGACGAGCTCCTCGATGAGGAGTCGCACCGACTTGAGCGCGTCGTCGTTGCCCGGGATGACGATGTCGACGTCGTCCGGGTCGCAGTCCGTGTCGAGCAGGCCGATCACGACGATGCCCATCTTCCGGGCCTCGCGGATCGCGTTCCCCTCGCGCGAGGGGTCGACGACGACCATCGCGCCCGGCATGCGATCCATCTCGCGGATGCCGCCGAGGTTGCGCTCGATCTTGCGGCGCTCGCGGTTGATCTGGGCGACCTCTTTCTTGGTCAGCTTCTGCTGCTCGATCGCCTTCTCGTCGATCGCCTCGAGCTGCGCGAGGCGCTTGAGGCGGCTGCGGATGACGCTGAAGTTGGTCAGCGTGCCGCCGATCCAGCGCTCGGTGACGATCGGCATGCCGGTGCGTTGACCAGCGTCCTGGATGACGCCCTTGACCTGGCGCTTCGTGCCGACCCAGAGGACCGTCTGGCCCTCGGACGCGATGCGGAACAGCAGGTTCTGGGCTCGCAGGAGGCCCTTCACGGTCTCGCGCAGGTCGATCACATGGATCATCCCGCGACGGCCGTGGATGAACGGGGCCATCTTCGGATTCCACCGCGACACGCGGCATCCGAAGTGCACACCAGCTTCGATCAGCTTCTGTGCGTCGATGTTGCTCATGGGGTCCTCGGAACGGATGGAAAGCCGGCGCGCGGGCACAGCCCGGCGGCCGGAAATGGGCGAACAGTCTAAGGGGGCCCCAGGCGGGCGTCCAATCCTGATCCGCCTCCTGCGGGGCGATCCGGCGCGCCGGGAGCGCCCGACCTAGACTGCGGAGGCGTCCCCGCGCCCGATCGGAGTCCCTCCCGTGCCTTGCCCGAACCGCCTTCTCCTCGCCGACCTCCGGTCGGACGGCCTCCACGACGTCTTCCGCCCCCTGGAGGCGCTGGGCGTCGAGATCCTCGTCACGCGGACGGCGGAGGCCACCCGCGAGGCGCTGGAGGCCCACGCCTTCGACATCCTCGTCCTGGACCCGCGGCGCCCGGACGGGGAGGAGGCGAACCTCCGCGCGGTGGATCGCGGGCGCCGCGGCGGCCGGACGACCCCGATCCTGCTGGTCGCCGACCCCGAGGACCCGATCCCGGCCGTGATCGCGGGCCGCGCGCTCCGCGAGGGGCCTTGGGACCTCGTCCACCGCGACGCCCCCCACGAGGAGATCCTCCTGCGCGCCGAGCGGCTCGTCGAGCAGTCGCGGACGCTCGACGATCTGGAACGCGCCCGCTATCAGGCCTCGCACGACGAGCGCACGGGCCTGCTCCGCGCCGGTCCGTTCGACGAGCGCCTGCGCGAGCACTTCTCCGCCGCCCAGCGCCACCGGATCGAGATCGCGCTCGTCGTCGTGGATCTCGACGACTTCGGCGCGGTCAACAAGCGCTTCGACCACACCGTCGGCGACGAGCTCATCGCCCGGGCCGGCAGCGTCATCCGGATGAGCCTGCGCGCCGAGGACGTCGGCGCCCGGATCGGCGGCGACGAGTTCGCGCTCGTCCTCCCCTACACCCAGCGCGTCGACGCCGCGCGGGTCGTGTCGCGCCTCGCGGGCCGCTTCCGGGCGCTCAGCGGGCCGCCCCCGCGCGGCGCCGGCATCGCCCGCCACGAGGGAGCCTCGATCCGGGTCTCGGCCAGCCTGGGCTTCGAGACGTTCGACGGGACCGACATCGGATCGGTCGACGAGCTGCGCCAGCGCGCCGAGCGCGCCCTCCAGGCCGCCAAGGAGCGCGGCGGCGACCAGGGCGTCTACTACCGCAACCTCGGCCAGCCGCCGGCGTCCCGGGAGATGGTCGCGGGGTAGGAGCCGCGTTCAGCGCACGAGCATCGGGCGCAGCCAGTTCGCGCGGTCCAGCACGAACTCGCCGGCCGGGTCGACCTCGAGGACGAGCTCGGACACGCCCTTCACCTGGATCGGAGCGGGCCGCGTCGCGGGCTCACCGGCGCGCAGGATCTCGCTCTCCCACAGCGTCTCGCCGTCGCCGAGGACGCGGAATCGCACCGTACCGCCGCGCGTGCCGCTGACGGCGTCGTCGTCGACTCCCGCCAGGACGCGCAGCTCGGTCCACTCGCCGCCGATCGTCCACGTCAGCCGACTCGGCGCGTGGACGCCGAGGCCTCGGCCGTACTCGACGCCTCCGACGCTGAGGAGCCCCCCGCGGCAGTTGCGGTCGACGCGCATCGGCCAGACGAATCCGAGGTCGTCGTCGAACGGCGACGACGTGCCGCGGTCGGACAGCTGCATGTCGCCGAGGAAGCGGAACGAGCCGTCGTCGAGCGTCACCTCGGTGACGATCGCGCCGGGCAGACGGACCTCGATGGCGCTGCCGAGCGCGAGGAGCACGCCCTCTTCGGGCGTTCCGATCTCGACCAGCGTGCCGCTGATCCTCCCGCCGCCGACGAGCGAGACGGAGACGCGCTCGCCGCCGGCGTCCTCCCCCTCTTCCCCGGGCAGGTCGCCCTCGTCCTCGAGGGGTGTGACGAAGAGCGCCGCGACGCGTCCCCACGCGTACGTGCGGCTGCCGAGGCGCGCGTCCTCGAACGTGATCCCGTCGGGTTCGAACGACTCGACGAACCCCTCCGCTCGGTCGAGGCTGCCGGCCGCAACGAGATAGAGCCGGTCGCCGTTCTCGCCCGCGATCGGAGACGCGGTGACGCTCGCCGGGATCCGGGCCGGGAACACGACGGAGCGGATGCCGTCGATCGAGAGCTTGAGCACGACGCCCGGACGCAGCTCGACGTCGAGCAGGTCGCCGTCCCCGCCGCGGATCGCGCCGTTGAGGCGATCGCCGCCCGCGAGTTCGAGCGAGGCCCGGTCCTTCGGCGCCACCGGCTCGCCCTCGGCGGTCGGCGTGCGATCGACCCCGGAGAAGCGGACGAACGCGGCGCCGATCTTGGCCAGGCTCCGGATCGGAGGCGCGTCCGAAGGGCGCTGGACTACGGTCCCGTCGAGGGACTCGCACAGGATCCGGGCCCGCGCGGACCGGGACGGGCGAGGGTCGCTGTCCTGGGGCGCCGCGCTCGCGAGTGCCGCGGAGGCGCCGAGAAGCCAGGGGAGGAGCCCAGCGAGGAATCCGGTCGAGCGAGTCATGGGGGGATCCTAGGCCGCGCCGGCCCCGTCCGCGATCGTTCAGGGCTTCGTCGCGAGGACGAGGGCGGACTGGCCGATCGGCGGCCCCCCACCGGGCCCGACGAGCCCGAAGGCGCGGTCCACGGCGCGGAAGGCCCCGATCGACCGCCGGATCCAGCGGAGCTGCCGCTCGTCGAAGGAGTTCGAGAAGGCCTCCCCTCGGCGCAGAACGCGGCTCTTCAGGAAGTACGGCCCCACGCCGGCGAGGTTCATGTAACGGGCGGCGCGCACGCGGAACCCGGCCTCTTCGACGACCTTCACCAGACCCGCACGCGTGTAGCGTCGCAGGTGGTCCGAAGCCTCGTCCACCGAGCCGAACAGCCACGGATGCGCGGGCACCTTGACGAACAGCGCGCCGCCGGAAGGGAGGATGCCCGCGAAGCTCCGGACGAGCGCGGCGTCGTCCTCGATGTGCTCCAGGACGTCGAGGCACACGATCGCGTTCACGCCGCGGGCCCGAAGCTCGTCGCGCTGGGCGTCGAGGTCGACCTGGAGCACGTCCACGTTCTCGGCGTCGGCGAACCGTGCCCGGAGCACGTCCACGTTGCGCGGCGAGAGGTCCACCGCGAGCACCTCCTTCGCCCGATGCCGCAGGATCTCGACGAAGTTCCCGATGCCGCACCCGGCGTCGAGCACCGAGTCCCCCAGGGGCCCGCCGTGCATCGATTCGGCAAGATCGAGCACCCATCGGTAGTACGGCACGAGCCCTGCCATGCGTCGGTTCGCGGCGAGGTGCTCCTCCTCGTGCGGGAGCTTCTCTGCGGCGACGGAGTCGAGCTCGGGGTCGGCGTCGGACATGGCGGAGAGAGCTTAGCCCGCGCGCGTTCAGTCGAGCTCCCGCCCCGGAGCCGTCATGACCGTGAAGCGTTCGAGCTCCTCGCCGCCGAGGAGGACCCGTCCCTCGCACGTCACCCAGGCGTGCGCTTCGATCCCCCCGTCGGAAGAGCGCGCGATGCCGTACTGCGTCTCGGCGGACCGGCCGCGGCGGCCGAGGAGCACCTCCAGGGTGATCGCCCGCGAGAGGCAATGCCGGCCCCTGGGAGCGACCGCGGTCGCGCGCTCGACCATCCTCGCGAGCGCCTCGGGCGAGGGCCCCTTCGGCTCGGCGAGAGGTGCGCGTCGGGCGATGAGTCGGTCGGTCCAGCGGCGCGTGCGCTCGAGGCGAAGGACACGGAGCGACGCCCGTACCGCCGTGAGCAGCCCGACGCACTGCGCGAGCAACGCGATCTGGCGCATTCCCCGGAGGCCGCGGCTAGGCCGCCCCATCCCCCGCTTCCTCTCCGCTCATGACCTCCACGAGCGAGAGTCTCTGGAGCTCCGCCAGCAGCCGAACGAGATCGGCCTCGCAGCGGTCGGGTCCGACCTCGTACTCGTCGAGGATCCGATCACGAATCTCGGAGACGCGACGCGGGGACTGCACGAGGCTCCAGATGAAGGCGCCCACGCTGTCGAGCGCGTAGTACATGCCGTCCTCGAAGTTGAGCACGATCGTCTCCCCTTCGATCTCGGCGGACAGCTGGCGGAGGCGGGCCCCCACGATGGACGAGAGCTGGATAATGGATTCCGTCACGGAGGACCGGCGGCGAGGTCCTGAGGCGAGCTTGGCGGGCTAGGCAGAGGCAAGCGCGGCTGCGACGCCGCGACTGACGCGGAGTCTACCCTCCGTCGAGTGGACCTCCTCGGGGCGGAGTGGTGCAACGTCCGACCCTGGATCGAATCCGGTCGTCGTCGACGGCCGATCGGCGGTGCGCACTCCCCTCGAGGGAACGCGGGCGGCGACGGTCGAGCGTCGAACGGCGAGGATCGCCCGGACCAGAGGATTCCCGATGGAACGAGTCCCAGTCCGACCGTTGTGCGTATAGAGCCTCGGCGCGAATGAGGACTCGTAGGGAAACCGCAGGTTTCGGGGTCCGAACGACCCCCGTGCGCCTTACTTTGAGATGGAGAGACCGAACCGTTGAGCCTGCCGCTCGCCTCTGCCATGGATCAACCCGAGACCAAGACGCCTCACGCCGACCGCAAGTCCTATTCGTCACCGACGATCGAGCCGAAGGGCCGCGTCGAGGACGTGACCCGCTGGGTCAACGGATGGTGGTCGCTGCTGCTGGGTCAGCAGGACCAGACCTGGAACCCCTGGGCCACGCCCGGCGGCGGCAGCTGATCCGGACGGACTTCGGTCCCTCTGCTCCAAGCGTCGACGCTGACGCCGAATCGGTGGATCTTCGTCGTGCCTACGGGCTAACGATCGACTCCGCTCTCCCCCTCCGCGGCCTGCAAACGGTCGGCGAGACGGCCGAAGCGGTGGTGGACGTCGTGGTCGAGCGGGGCCGTGTGGAAGAAGTTCCGGGGAACGGCTCCTGGCATCGCTTCGGACCGGGCCGCGCGTGTCTGGCCTGGGAGGGCACGTGCGCGATCGCGATCGAGTCGGGTCGCCGTGTGGTCGTCGATGCGATCACGGCCGACCTCGACCTCGTGGATCAGGTGTTGCTCGGCCCGGCGATGGCCCTGCTGCTCCAGCAGCGTGGCCTCTATCCCCTGCATGCCAGCGCCGTGCAGATCGGATCGACCGCGGTCGTGTTCGCGGGGGACTCGGGCGCGGGAAAGTCCTCGATCGGGCTCGCGCTACGGCAGCGAGGCCATCGGATCCTGGCGGACGACATCGGCGCCCTCGAGTGCCGGTCGGGAACGACGTCGCTCTGGCAAGGGCCCGGTTCGATCAGGTCCTGGCCCGACGCGCTCACTTCGATCGGAGTCGCGCCGGACGCCTACGAGCCACTGCACGACGGCACGGCGAAGAAGCTGGTCGTGCTCGACCAGGCCGAGACCGAGGGGGTCGAGAACCCGCGCGTGAGCCGGATCTACGCGCTCCGCAAGAGTCCGTCGATCGAACGCCGCGCACTGGTGGGGCTGGAGAAGGTGCTGACCCTCCTGCGCCACGTCTGCTACCCGGAGCTCGTCGGAGGAGCACGCGGCCCGGAGGCGTTGCTCCAGAACTGCCTCGCGATCGCCGACACGATCGACGTCACGCTGGTCCAGCAGGACGCGCACTACTCCGCGTCGGCGGAGTTCCTCGATCAGGTCGAGCGCGAGGCGCTGTCCGTGAGCAGCAGCTGACCGCGCATCCGCGTCAGAGGATGCGCCAGAGATATCGTCAGGGCCGAGGCAGAGCTACGCTTCAGCGACTGCTGCCCATACTCTGAGCGGTCGTCCTCCGATCGAGCATGAGATCGAGCCATCCCTGCGGGATGTCGTCCCAGCGAAGCCGCGGACGCTGGGCGTACGGGCGCAGGCGGGCGACGCGCGCGGCGTAGCGCACGTAGAAACGGCGGCGAGGGAAGCCCCACCCTTTGAGCCGTCGCTGGCGCAGGAGCCAGGGGAGCGAGAGCGGAGCGCTGCCAGCGCACGCAGACCTGAACTGCTCCGGGACCGCGAACCGGCAGTACGTCTCGCCGAAGAGGAGAACCTGGAGAAGCAGATCGGCCGTCGAGGCCTCGCGCGAGAGCTCGCGGACGCGCTCCGGGGACAGGCTCGCCCCCTCCGCGTGGACGAGGCGGAGCACGTCGACGATCCAGAGGAGCGACACGCCGACGACGGAGGTGTGCTTCCGCATGTGGGTGAGGAGCTGGACCAGCATCGCGTGCGGCTCCAGGGAGCGGGCGCGCTCGTCGAGCTCGAACGGAGCGGTGAGCGCCTCGACCCCTTCCTCCAGGAACGACGGCGACCCCGCGTGCAGGTCGACCGCGAACTCATGATCGGCGTGCAGGAAGCTCCGCCAGGGCGCGCTTCGCTCGAAGCGCCGCTCCTCCAGGAGGCGCTTCGCATCGGCCTCCTCGGACGCGTCGACCAGGAGGTCGACGTCGATCATGGGCCGCGTCCCGATGTCGGGGTAGTAGCGCACGGCGACCGCCAGACCCTTCATCACGATCGGTCGGAGGCCGGCCTCGTCGAAGGCGCCTAGCAGCTCACGCAGCAGCCCGAGCTGGATCGTGTTCGCGAGCAGAGTGGCTCGGAACGAGTCCTCCAGATCCTCACGAGCGAAGTCGGGCAGCGACCCGGCGAGTTCGCTGCCGCGCAGGGCCTGCGCGACGAGTGGCAGGAGCCGATGGCCGCGGAGCTCGACGCGCGCTCGCTTCCAGTCCCGCGGGCCCGCTCGACCGAGTGCTCTCCGGGCCGCATCGATCGCGACGGCATCGCCGTCCACGACGGTCAGTCCAAGGAGTGCATCGAAGAGAGCCACCCGATGATGATGGCGAGGCGCTCGCGCGAGCGCGAGTCCGTTCTCGATGCCGGTGGCTGTGCCGTCGATCCCCGACGAGCCCGCATTCCCCACCAGGGCTCGCCCCCAGCACGCCTCACCGGCGACCTTCGGGCGCCTCTCGCCCGCTGACGGCACGTTCGACGCACTGGGGACCAGTCGTGGCGACGAAAGCGGGCTAGGCTCCGAGCATGGCGAGCACGCTCCAGCGCGAATCGGACGTCGTCGTGGTCGGCGCGGGGATCGTCGGTCTGGCGGCCGCTCGAGCCATCATCGATGCGACGGTCACCGTCGTCGAGGCGGAGCCCCGCGTCGCCGCACACCAGACCGGGAACAACAGCGGCGTCATCCACGCAGGCCTCTACTACCGCCCCGGGTCGAAGAAGGCCGAGTACTGCACCGAGGGACGAAAGGCCCTCTATCGCTACTGCGAGCAGCGCTCGATCCCCCACGACAACTGCGGCAAGCTCGTGGTCGCGACGCACGACGACCAGGTCCCTGCCCTCGACGAGCTGGAGCGCCGCGCGCGCGCCAACGGGATCGACTCGGTCCGCCGCGTGGGACCGTCCGAGATCGAGGAGATCGAGCCCCACGCGAAGGCGGTGGCGGCCCTGCACGTCCCGGTCACGGGGATCGTCGACTATGGACGCGTCGCCGAGTGCTACGCCGAGGACGTGCGCGAGCGCGGGACGGTCGAGACGACGGCCGCTTTCCTGTCCGTCGAGCGTCGAGACGGTCGCCTGGAGGTCGAGACGACCGCGGGGACGGTGCGGTGTCGCGTACTCGTCGCGTGCGCCGGGCTCCAGTCCGACCGCGTCGCCCGCGCGTGCGGGGTGGACCCGGGCGTTCGAATCGTCCCGTTCCGGGGGGAGTACTACGAGGTCGTGCCCGAGAGACGTCACCTCGTTCGGCACCTCATCTACCCGGTTCCCGATCCTCGCTTCCCCTTCCTCGGAGTCCACTTCACGCGCCGGATCGGCGGCGAGATCGAAGCAGGCCCGAACGCGGTGCTGACGCTCAAGCGGACCGGCTACCGCAAGGGCAGCTTCTCCGCGCGCGACGCGTGGTCGACCCTGTCCTATCCCGGATTCTGGAAGCTCGCGACGACGTACCTCGACACGGGGGCGGCGGAGATCTGGAGATCGCTCAGCAAGCGCGCGTTCGTCCGATCGCTGCAGACGCTCGTTCCAGAGGTCACGACGGCAGACGTTCGTCCCGCTGGAGCCGGCGTCAGGGCGCAGGCGCTCGGACGGGACGGCAAGCTCATCGACGACTTCCACATCGTGGAGGCCGCCGGCATGGTCCACGTCCTCAACGCTCCGTCGCCCGCCGCGACCGCGTCACTGAGCATCGGAGCCGCGATCGCGGAGCGAGTGCACGAGCTGCTCGGCCGGCCCGTCGCCGCGACGACCGTCCCTGCCGGCAGCGACCCGACCTCGAACGGCTGAGGGCCCGGTCCCTTCCGGCGCGGCGCTAGTCGAGCCCGAAGGGCATGTCGGAGCGGTAGCGGTTCAGCACGGCGCCGAAGATCGGCACGTTCATGTCGTCGAGGAGGCGCTCGACCTCGCGCAGGCGTTTCTTCTGGGTCGCGCGCGCCCGGAGCACCAGGATGACTCCGTCGACGTACTCGAGCATCAGGCGAGTCTGAGGGTGCGTGAGGATCGGCGGAGCATCGATGAAGAGGCACTGATGCTCCTCGCGGAGCTTCGCCATGTGATCGCCGACCGTGTCGGTCGCGAACTCCCCGGGCACGATCAGGCGCGAGGTCCCCGCGGGCACGACCGTGAGACCGGGACAGCCGTACATCGACTTCGACACCCTGCCCAGGCCGCTGGATCCTTCGAGGAGCTCGGCGAGTCCGGGCTCGGACTCGACCCCGATGTACCCCGCGAGCTCCGGGTCCTCGATATCGATCTCGACGAGCGCCGCGCTCGTCCTCGTGTTGCGAACGAGCCCCACGACGCTCTGCGCCGCGATGACCGTCGTGCCGGCCTCGGCCTCGACCGACGTGTAGAGGATCCGGCGGTGGTCGTGCTGACGGACGAGCCCGGCGAGGTGGGCCCAGAGCGAGTTGGTGACGGACCGCTCGCGCTCGGTGGCGGCCTCCAGGGGCCCTGACTCCAGGACTCGTCTCTTCTTCCTCATCCCTTCTTGGCTGCGGGCTCGGAGGTCAGTCGACGGAGCGTGCGGAGCTCCGGGACGGTGCTCAGCACTCGGATACCGAACTCGCGCTCGACCGTTCCGGGGTAGCGGACGCGCGAATCGAGCAGCTGCCGCAGAACGGCGAGGCCGACACCGAGCATCATCCCCATGATCAACCCGACGGCCGCGATCTTGCCGCGCGGCGGCCCGTCCTTGCCCTCGGGTCGACGCGGGTCGAGGTACCGGCTCAGGTTGGCGGCCCCGGCTTCGTCGAGGCGCATCAGATCCTCGAGCTCGTCGGCCCGCGCCGCCACGCGCTCGTATTCGCGCTCGGAGGCCTCGACGTCCTCGCGCTTGGCCGCGTGCGCCGCCTCGATCGAGCGCAGGTACTCCATGCGCTCGTTCTCTTCCTCCAGCTCGTCCTGAAGACCCTTCAGGTGACTCCCGCTCGCTCTCTGGCGTCCCTCGAGCACGCGCACTTCACGAGCGAGCTCGACCCACCGCGGGTTGGGCTGCGTCTTGCTCGTCTCCAGCCGCTCGACGACGAACGGCTCGGTCTCTCCGATGCTCCGGTCGTAGGCCGCGATGGTCTCCTCGAGCGCGACCACCTGGCGCTTCTTCTCCTCGAAGGACAGAACCTCGTCCTTCTTCACGAGCATGAGGTCGATCATGGCCCGCTCCTTCTCGGCGACGAGCGTCTGATAGCGGGGGTTCACCGAGCGGATCTCGGGCTCGATGACTTCCTCGTCGGGCTCGATCGAATCGAGCAGCTCCTGGAGGAACTCGAGCTCGGAGGTCGTGGATGCGATGGTGCTCTCCAGCCCGACGATCTGCCGGTCGAGCGAGTCGATCCTGACCCGGATCCGGCCCCTCGCCTTCTCGACGTCGTCGATGCTCGACTCCTCGCGATAGGCCCGGAACGCCGTCCGCGCCTCCTCGAGGCGCCCGAGCAGCACCGCCTCTCTCGCTCGAATGTCGTCGAGCCGCTCCTTCGTGTGGTACTGCTCGCGATGCCGGGCGACGCACGCGTCCAGGATCAGGTCGAGGATCTCGACCGCTCGCTCCTTGGAGGACGAGGTGTGGGTGACATCGATGATCGACGAGCGCGGGACAGGCGTGAACACCGTGTCGGCGCGCAGCTGCTTCGCGGCCGCCTCGACCGCCGCCTCGCGGTCAGCGCCCTCGGGGACTGCACGCTGGGCGGTCAGGAGCTTCTTCTGGAGCTCGTGGAGTCCTCGCAGCGCCGGGTTGGTGGACTCGTCGTCGTACTGCGTGGGATCCTCGGGATCGAGGATCTTGAAGGGCCCGTACTCGTCGGCGACGCTCCGGAAGACCGCGGGGTCGTTGAGCAGGAAGAGCTCCGCCACGACGCTGGGTGCGACGAGCGCGACGTCCATTCCGGCCGACGCCTCGGGCGACATCTGCTGCTCACGCAGCCCCGGCGTGTAGCGGAGGATGCCGGAGGCGGTGTAGTTGTTCGGGATCGACGCCGCGAGCAACACCGCGAGCGACGTGCCAACGAGCGACGTCCCGGCCACGATCCACTTCGACCGTCCGAGGCCGTAGAGAACGAGCTCCTTGAGGTCGTGGCTCCGCGGCGCTTCCTCGGCCGAGGGTAGCGCGGGGTCGTGATCCAGCAGTACCGGCCGCGTCACAGCGGGAACCGCGGGAAGAGGTACGGGAACGGGATCATGCGGCGAATGTAGTTGTCGATCCAAATCGCCACCCTGTCGACCTTGGTGTTGGGGATGTAGATGACGTCGAAGGGCTGCACGAGAACGGGCTCACCGCCGAACCAGTGCTTGGGGCGCGCATCGACGACGAACGACTGCAGGCGGCCCAGCTCGGGCACCCAGCGGATGATCTGCGTGTTGCTCATCCACGCGGTCCGCCTGTTCGGACCGGCCGCCTGGGCGAGCGCCTCGAAGAGCGTGAGCGGATGATCCGCGGGGAGCTCGAACTGCCCGGGCGCGAGCACCTCCCCCATGACGGCGAACGTCCTCGGGGCTTCCTCGAAGATGCCGACCGAGATGTCCGGCTCGGGCACGATCCGCGAGTACGCATCGGTGAGAGTGTCGTCGAGATCCTGCAGCGACATGCCGGCGACCGGCATCGCGCTGATCGACAGGAAGGACGCGGACCCGTCGAGGTGAACCTTGACGTCCTGGTTCCACTCGGCGCGCTTGCGAAACGTCACGCGGAGCGTGTCCCCGGGCGAGACCGTGGACGGCTTCCAGTAGTAGGTCGCGTTGATCTCCTCCGCGAGCTCGGAAACGGGCGGGCCCATCGGCGACGAGCAGCCCGCCAGAAGGACGAGTCCGTAGGCTGCGGCCCGCGACGGACGGTGCAGCGATTCGTGGTTCATCGAGGCGGCATTAGCAGGCAGGTTCGCTCACGCTCGGATCGGGGCGCCGAGAGTCTGGGGAATCTCCCTGCCCGCGTCGACCGGTCGTCGACGGCGTCGCGCAATTCACTCTAGCCCGCTCCCGGAGCGCGGAGCGTCGCGACGATGCGCAAGCGCCCGACGGCGCCAAGAATGAGCCGTGGAGCGACGTGGCGGGGACGGTCGTCGAAGCCGCGCGGCTCGCCAGGCGGGAGGCGTCGAATCGGGACGCCGGGCCGGGCCGGCGTACGCCACTCGTCGGGAGGTCGATCCGCGCGCGGAGGGCGCGGACGGGACGCGCTCGAGCGCTGACGCCCGCCGGAAAGCCCTGTGTGAGGCGCGTTCGGCCGCCGCGCGGTACCCGGCTGATGGGGAATCTGCGGCAGAACCGGCACTCCTAGGAAACCTCCCAGCAGGACCGTGCGTCTGCCCGCGTGGGCTTCACTGCGCCCGCGATCGTCCGACCTCCGGCGCTGCACCGACGCCGGATCTCCCCTGCACCTGCCCCGTTTCAGCTCACTCGTCGCCCGATCGTCAGCGATTTTCAGGATCTGAGAGCTTCCTCATATGGCTCGGTCCGGGATAATCGTGTGGCCATCGTCTCATTGACGGGAACTGCTCTACCCGTTCTGCGACACCTTGCCCTCCCTGCTGCCACGGGGAATTTCCTGCCACAATCCAATGCCCGCCTTCTACTGCCGCACCGGCTTGGCCAACCTCTTTGGCCGGCACCGGGCGAGCACTGACTGCCTCACTTCGACAGAGTTCGAAACGATGTTCCTGCGGGAGCGATCGCGAGCCAACCGCTCGCTCCGCCCGCTCTCGGTCATCGCGCTCCAGGCGTCCAAGTGGACCGCTCCCGAACTCGAGAGCGCCGCGCGATTGCTCCGTCCAGAGCTGCGATCGTCCGACGACCTGGGTCGCCTCGACTCGAAGACGCTCGCCGTCCTTGCGCCCGAGACGTGCGGCGAAGGCGCGTGGGTGCTTGCCGATCGCCTCCAGAACCTGCTCGCGGACGCGAAGCTCGCCGTGGACGCCGAGGTGTTCACGCACGGCTTCGGGCGACTGACCGAGCAAGGAGGAGTCGAGCGACCGACCCACGGTGCGAACGGGAGCGAGTCGCGCTGGACGCGCCAGTCGTCTTCCGATCGCTCGGAGAGCGCGCCGATCAGCCGACGGAACGGAACGCCTCCGCTGGAACACCCGACCGCGGATCGGCCGGCATCCAGGAACGGCCACCACGAGTCCGGCTCGGAGCCGAAGAACGGGTCCACCCATTCGAACGGATCTCCGCAGCAGGTCCCACCCGGACCCGGCAAGCAGGCCGCGCACGAGGACATGGACATCGCGTCGATGGCCGACGTCCGCCGCGCGCTCGCCCATCGCCCGGTCGGCGATCTCTGGGAAGCGAGCTGCAAACATCTGTCTCCCTGGAGACGCGCGGTCGACGTCCTCGTGTCCGGGGCAGCGCTCCTCGTGCTCTCTCCGATCTTCCTGCTCGTCGCGATCGCCATCAAGGCGACGTCGCCGGGCCCGGTCTTCTTCAAGCAGAAGCGAGCCGGCGTGGGAGGCCGTCCGTTCACCTTCTACAAGTTCCGCTCGATGTACATCGACGCGGAGGAGCGCCGTAAGGCTCTCGAGGCGGAGAACGAGAAGTCGGGACCGATCTTCAAGATCAAGAACGACCCGCGGCTCACGCGCGTCGGGCGCTTCCTTCGCCGCACGAGCCTCGACGAGCTCCCGCAGTTCTACAACGTGCTGACGGGCGACATGACGCTCATCGGCCCCCGACCGCCGACCCTGAACGAGATCGTGCGCTACGAGCCGTGGCAGCGCGACCGTCTTGCGATCCCTGGCGGCCTGACGTGCATCTGGCAGGTCAGCGGCCGCAGCGACGTCGGTTTCGAGGACTGGGTCCGAATGGACCTGCGCTACATGACCGGCCGGACTCCGCTCCTGGACGCGAGCCTGATGACCAGGACCGTCCGTGCGGTGGTCTCGGGCCGCGGCGCCTACTGATCTCTCGCGTCGGCTCGACCCGCGGACGACTCCGAGCGACCGGGGGCTTCGTGGCGCCCTTCACCGGCGTCACGCGGGCGAGTCCGACGACGGCCGACGACGTAGCCGTGATGGATCAGGACCGGAAGCTGCAGGATCGCGGTGAGCAGACGAGCTCCACGCGACATCACTCGGGTGACGGGCTGCGGACCGATCGAGATCGTCTCCGCTTCTCGGAGTCGGTTGCCCTGGAACACGCGCCCCGTCGGCAGGTCGACGGCGTTCGCCAGCCTTCCCTCGACGTCGAATCGTTCGCAGATCCGCGCGACGACGGCGCAGGGGTCGTCGAGGAAGTCCTCGTAGCGGACACGGATCCTCCGATCCGGCCGCACTCGCGCGTACTGGATCGTGCTCAGTACCCAGACGATGAGGCTGTAGGCGTTGGCCTTGAGCACCCCCATGGGCTCCTTGCGCTGCACGGTCTTCTGGAGCGCGTCGATCACCGCGACCGGGTTCCGTACCAGGTGGACGATGTGAGCGTCGACGTGCGGATTTCGGCGCAGCTGCGCCGCACGCTGCGGGTAGTGCGACGAGTCGACGACCGCGTCTGCACCGGTCTCTTCCAGGATCGCCGTCACCAGTCGCTTCGTCAGGTCCCGGTGCTGCGCAACGAGCTCCGGCGACGGACGTCGGAGGAGCGAGCGATGGTGCTCCAATCCGCGACTGAAGGCGCGCCCGATCTCGAGGTCGCCCTTCTGCATGCGCCCGGCGACCCGCGACCAGAGCTCCACCGTTGCGGGCCACTCGCTCTTCGGCCGACCGCCGAAGAGCACCCAGGAGTGCAGCTCGCCGCCGTAGAACAGCCCGGGCACGTTCCCGAGGGCGATGCCGAGGGCAGTACTTCCGCTGCGCCCGGTGCCCATGATGTAGAGGACCTGCAGACCACTGGTTCGGTCACGCACGCCCGGACTCTACTCCGGAAGGTCGGGGTCGCGTGAGACGCACCGGCGAGAGGTTGGCAGGTCGCGCGATCGGACACGGTCGCCCGAAGGTCCCCGGGTCGAGCGGGTGCTGCGGTGACGGCCGTCCTGGACCGGATAGGCTTCGGGCGCACTCGACGCCCCTGCCGCCTTCGGAGGCCCACCTCGCCTCCTGCCTGTTGGCCATCGCCTCCTGCCTGTAGATGGGACCCAGGAACTCGCCCGCCCCCTTCCTCATCGTGGGGATGCACCGGTCCGGAACCGCGCTCGTCTCGCGGATCGCGGACCGACTCGGTATCCACATGGGCTGGAAGCTCCAGGGAGATCACGAGGCGGTCTTCTTCGTGCGCCTCAACCAGTGGCTGCTCGATCAGGCGGGCGCGGACTGGGACTGGCCGGAGCCGGTCGAGGGCCTCCTTCAGCACGAGGCCCTGGCGCCGCTCATCGACGACTACCTGAGCGTCACGCTTCAGAGCCCCCGCAGCCTGGAGTTCCTCGGGCCGCGCCGATTCCTCTCGCGCCGGTCGGTGTTCGCGATCGACGAGCCGTGGGGTTGGAAGGACCCGCGGACGACGCTCCTCCTCCCCATCTGGCTGCGTCACTTCCCGAACGCACGCGTCCTCCACGTCCTGAGGCACGGGGTCGACGTCGCGCAGAGCCTCAAGGCCCGCAACGAGCGCAACCTCGTCCGTCGGACGAAGCGCGCCGAGCGACTGCGATGGACCTATCGGCTACGCGCGAAGGAGAGAGGCTTCATCAACAGCGTGAGGTGCGAGTCGCTGGATGCGGGCGTCGACCTCTGGCTCGAGTACGCGAAGCGAGCGCGCGCACAGGTCGAGCAACTCGGCGAGCAGGCGATGGAGATTCGCTACGAGGACCTGCTGGATCGCCCCCTCGAGGGCGCAAAGGCGATCGCGGAGTTCGCCGGCATCGAAGCGCCCGCTGGCGCGCTCGAGGAGCTGTGCGAGGGCGTCGACGCATCGCGCGCCTTCGCCTATCGCAAGTCACCCGAGCTCCGAGATCTCGCGGATCGCCGGTCGGAGGATCTCGGTACGTTCGGCTACGGCGTCCACCAGGAGGCGATGTGACGACGACGATCGACATCCTGATGGTGACGTACAACTCGCCGGAGTCGACGCGGCTGTCGCTCGAGCGCCTCCTGGAGTCGTGCACCGACGGGATGCACGTCTGGCTCTGGCACAACGGCTCGCACGAAGAGACGCTCGACGTGGTCCGCGAGCTGTCGGATCACCCGGCCGTCGCCAGGTTCCACCACAGCGTCGAGAACAAGCGCCTGTGGGCGCCCTCGAACTGGCTCTTCGAGAACTCGGAGGCCGACCTCCTCTCGAAGGTGGATGACGACAACGTCGTCTCGCGAGACTGGGCCCTCAGGCTCTCGGCGGCGCACCGCGACTACGACCGCTTCGGCGTCCTCGGCAGCTGGCGCTTCCAGGACGAGGACTTCGTCCCCGAGCTCGCCGAGCCGAAGATCGCCGAGTACGGGGGGCACAGGATCATGCGGAACCTGTGGGTCGAGGGCAGCTGCTTCCTCATGAAGCGAGCCTGCCGCGACCAGAGCGGACTCCTCAAGCCGGGGCAGAGCATGACGCGCTACTTCCGCGCGCTCGGCGTCGACGGCGGCTGGATCAACGGGTGGCTGTACCCGTTCGTTCGCTACGAGAACCTGGACGATCCGCGGGCGGAGCACGCGCTGGTCAAGACGGACGAGGAGTTCCGGCGGCGCATGCCGCTGACCGCTCAGTACAACGGCGTGCAGACGGTCGCCGAGTGGACCGATCAGCTCCGCCGCTCGGCGCGAGCCGTGCAGGCGGCCTCACCCGAACCCCGCGACTGGAAGGGCTGGCGCCAGCAGAGGCGCCGTCTCAAGCGCGTCATGCGCCGGCTGCTCGGACAGAGGAGCCACTGGTAGATTCGAGAAGCGTCGGTCCGACCGGCCCCGGCAGGAGAACCACGAGACCTCCTCGTTCTCCCTCTCCCGGGACGATGGGCCAAGAGGCGCTGCCCGCACGATGTTGTCTCTCGCAGCAACCCAGGACTACTTCCCCGATGACGCCCCCCGGATCAAGGCGGGCTTCGGGGAGGCGGACTTCCACGGGGAGACGATGCTGCACCCGCTCGGTCTCCTGGCGCTGCTGACGCTCGGAGCGTGGCTCCTCGTGTGCCGCCGTCGATCGGCGATCCTCCCGTTCCTGGTCATGACGTCGTTCGTCGCCGTCAGCCAGCGCATCGTCATCGCAGGTCTCGACTTCAACCTGCTGCGCGCGCTCGCCGTCGCCGGCACGGTCCGCCTCCTCGTGCGGTCCGAATGGCGGGGCCTGCGGATCACGCCGGCCGACTGGGCCATCCTGGCCTGGATCAGCGCATCCTCGTTCGCCTACGTCGCGCTGCGCGGTCCGTCGGCGCTGGTCTTCCAGCTCGGTGTCGCGTTCGACGTCCTCTCCGCGTACGTGCTGCTCCGGTGCTGGATCCGCGACCGCCGCGACGTCGACGCAGTCCTCTCCTGGCTGCCCTGGCTCGCGATCCTCAGCGCGCCGCTCTTCGCGCGCGAGCTGACCTCCGGGCAGAACATGTTCTCGGTCTTCGGCGGAGCCAATCCGATCACGATGGTCCGGGAAGGCCGGGTCCGCTGCCAGGGACCGTTCGTGCACCCGATCCTCGCAGGATGCTACTGGGCGACCCTCCTGCCGCTCATCGGGATCACGTGGTGGCGCCCCCGCACCTCACGCCCGGTGACTCTCATGGGCGTGGGCGCGGCGCTCTTCATCATCGTCGCCTCTGCGTCGAGCACTCCGATCTTCGCCGCTGCCGCGAGCGTCGGCGCGGCGATGATGTTCGTCGTGCGGAGGTACATGGGCGTCATCCGCGCATCCGTCGTTGCCGGGCTCGTCGGTCTCCACCTGGTGATGAAGGCGCCCGTCTGGCACCTGATCGCGCGCGTCGGCGCAGCGGGTGGATCCACCGCGTACCACCGCTATCGCCTGATCGACTGCGCCATCCGGAACTTCAACGAGTGGGCCGTCCTCGGGACTCGCTCCACGGCGCACTGGGGTCACCAGATGTTCGACCTCACGAACCAGTACGTCAAAGAGGGCGTCCGCGGCGGCCTCCTCGGCCTCGTCCTCTTCGTCACCACGATCTACTACGGCTTTCGGAACGTCGGCTTCCTCGTCCGCAGGAGCGGGAGACACGCGTATTCCCTGGCGATGTCCTGGGGCCTCGGGTGCACGCTGTTCACCCAGTGCGTGATGTTCATCGGGATCAGCATCACGCACGCCAAGCAGAACTACTTCGTGTGGTTCCTCGTCCTTGCGATGATCAACTCGGTCGCGGCGTCGGAGAGAGCTCTCGCTCGCCGTACGCGCCCGGTGCGCCGTCGCGTCGCTCAGCCGTGGACTCCGCGCGTCGCATGAGCGCCGACCGATCGACCTCCTCCCTCCCCTCGATGAATCACCCCGCCTACGCCGTCATCACTCCCGCGCGCGACGAGGAGGAGTTCATCGAGGACGTCATCCAGTCGATGCGGGACCAGACCCATCCGCCGCGCGTCTGGGTGATCGTCGATGACGGTAGCACCGACCGTACGGGCGAGATCCTCGATGCCGCCGCCGCCGAGCTCCCCTGGCTGCGGGTCGTCCACCGCGAGGACCGCGGCTTCCGCGCCGCGGGCGGCGGCGTGATGGAGGCGTTCTACGCCGGGATCGAGGCCATCGACGACGTCGAGTGGGACTTCCTCGTCAAGCTCGACGGCGATTTGGAGATCCCCTCCGACTACTTCGAGCGCTGCCTGGAGCACTTCCGACGCGACGAGACGCTTGGCGTCGGCGGCGGCGTCATCAAGAACCGGATCGACGGCCAGCTCGTCCTGGAAAAGCATCCGAAGTTCCACGTCCGTGGCGCCACGAAGATCTACCGGAAGAAGTGCTGGGAGGACATCGGCGGACTGATCGTAGCACCCGGGTGGGACACCCTCGACGAGGTCAAGGCGAACCACCTCGGCTGGACGTCCCGCAGCTTCGACGAGCTCGTGCTCGTCCAGAACCGCTTCACCGGCGACGCCGCGGGGCAGTTCCGCAACTGGGTCAAGAACGGTCGAGCCGCCTACATCTCCGGGTATCACCCGATCTTCCTCATGGCAAAGGCCGGATTCCGCGCGTTCCGCCGGCCCTACCTCAAGGCCACGTTCGGCCTCTTCTGGGGCTACTTCGGCGCTCCCTTCGCGGGCGTGGAGCGAGCGGCGGACCGCGAGCTCACGCGCTTCGTCCGAACGCAGCAGATGCGGAAGCTCACGGGCCGGTCGAGCATCTGGAGCTGACGCACGTCCCCCCGGCGACGGCCCCCACCTCACATGAAGCTCCGCTGGTTGGGACGCGGTCCATGGATCGAGCTCGGGAACGGCTCGGCGGGCTGGGCCAGCGGGTACGCGTCCCCGCCGGAGGGAGGACCGCTCGAGGACGGCGAGATCGCGCGCTACCTCGCCGATCGATCGGGCGATCTCGAGCGCGCGGCCGCCGAGCTGAACGGGTGCTTCGCGGCGGCGTTGCGCGTCGGTTCGAACGCTGTCCTGGTCACCGATCGATTCGACACGACTCCGCTCTACTGGCTGCGCGAGAACGAAGGGATCGCGGCGTCCGACGACCCGTTCCTGCTCGTCCCGGCGCTCCGGTCGTCGCCCGAGATCGACGTCGCGGCCAGCCTCGACATGCTGCGCTGCGGCTATGTCCTGGGGACGCGAACGCTGATCTCCGGCGTGGAGACGGTCGGCCCCGCGACGGTCGCGGAGCACCGCGCAACGGGTGAGTCGCGGCGACGGTACTGGACCTATGGCTACCGGCCCCGGGAGATGCCGGACGGGGAAGCCACCGATCGACTGGAGGCCGCCCTGCGAAACGTCGCGCAGCGCCTCCTCGGCCGCCTCGAGCGGCGGGGCCTCCGACCGGCTCTCACCCTCTCGGGCGGGCTCGACAGCCGCGTCCTCGCCGCGCTGCTGCGTTCCGCGACCGACCGCCCCGTGGGCGCGCTGACCTACGGAAGCGCGGATCACCCGGACGTCCTCGTTGCCGAGGAGGTCGCGCGGGAGCTGGACCTCGACTTCTCCGTGCAGCCGATCCAGAGCGACTACGCTCGCGACGAGTTCCTCGCTCGCTCCGTCCGCGAGGTCGGGTTCACCACGCGGTTCACCTGCGGTGTGGGCGCGCGGCACCTCGACGGCAGTGATTTCGACGTCGTCGTTCCCGGCCACACGGGCGACTTCGTGTCGGGCGGCCACCTCCCCGTCTACGCCGGCATGGTCCGCTCCGCCGCCGACCTCGCGGCCTTCGTGGAGTTTCGACACTTCAGGTACCAGGGGTCCGAAGCCGCGCTCCGCCGCATCGCGGGACGGGACCTCGTGAGGAGGTCCAAGGAGACGGTCCGGCGTTCGACCGAAGAGCTCGACTGGAACGCGGACACGCTGGGGACGATCGACCGCTGGAACGTCGAGCACCGCCAGCGCCGGCTCATCCTCATGGAACTTCGCGCCTACGAGGCCCTCGGCCAGTGGGCGCTTCCCTTCTACGACCACGAGCTGATCGACGCGTTCGCCGTGCTCCCGCATCGGCTCCGGATCGGCCAGCGGCTCTACATCGAAACGAGCAAGACGAGGCTCTTCACGGGCCGTGCCGCCGCGGCAGGCACGATCCGTCGGGTGGGCAAGCCGATGCGGGCCGACACGCGCCTCGTCCGACGGATCGAGCTCATGCAGCGGCTCCAGCCCCTCTCGGGCGCGTTCCTGCGCCGCGGGATCACGCGATACCGCGAGCTCTCTCGGGCCCTGCGTCCGCGGAGGGATCAGAAGCACGGAACGGACACCTTCAAGGCGTGGTACCGCGACGACCCCGCGTTCCGCGCCTTCGTGCTGGAGCGACTCCGTCGCATCGACCTGCCCTGGCTCGATGCGGACGCTCTTCGCGTGCTCCTGGAGTCCGACGGCCAGGAAGAGCGGATCTACAACCGACTCCTCGTCGGCGCGCTCACGATCCAGGAGTGCTACGACGCGGTGCGCTCCGACTGGCGCGACGCCCCGCCTACATCGACGGGGCCGTCGACGTCTGAAAGCGCCGACGCACGCCGCCGACGGTGACCCGCAGGCGCTTGGCGCAGTACGCGCGCATCATCTCGAACGCGGTCCATGCCTTCTGCGGGACACCGTCGCCGAGCCGCCAGCCGGACCGGGCGTACTCCAGCATCAGCCTCTGCTTGATGGTCAGCAGCGGCCAGGACTTCCGGCTGGGATCGAACCAGCGCTGCGCCGCACGCTTGGTCACGTGGACCTTGCGTGACGTCTGGTCGTGGACGCGACGCCGCATGAGCGGCTCGGGGTGCTCGACGATCGCGCCCCGCAGCGCGAGCTCCGCGAGCAGAACGTAGTCCGAGGCGGGGAACGACGCGATCAGGCGCGTCCGGCGGAGCGCATCGAGGCGCGTCAGCCCGACGACGGGCGTCGCCATGCTCACGTTGGCGATGACGTGGGCGGCGCGACGGGCGGGCGACGCGGCGTCGGTCGCGACCGAGAACGTGTCCTGGCCAACCTGATGCCCCGCCTCGTCGATCCGGACCGCGCGCGCGTAGACCAGCGACGCGTCGGGTCGGGCGTCGAGCTCCTCGACGAAGCGCTCGACGAGCGTCGGCGCGAGAGGGTCGTCATGGGGCGCCCACTTGAAGAACTCGCCGCGCGCGAGTTCGACGAGGCAGTTGTAGTTCGGCGCCGCGCCGAGGTTCTCGTCGGCCCGCTCGTAGCGGACGCGCGGATCCTCGAGCGCGAGCCTCCGGCAGATCTCGGGCGTCTCGTCCGTGGACGCGTTGTCCGAGATGACGAGCTCCAGGTCGCGGTACGTCTGGTCGAGGACGGAGCGCGCGGTCTCCTCGAGGTAGCGCGCGCCGTTGAACACGGGAAGGCCGATCGAGACCCGCGGACGGCGTCCTTCAGCGTGCCCTCCTCCGGCGTTCACGCCGGCCTCGACCTCGGCGCCCGGATCAGATTTCGGTGCCGCCCCCGTCATGTCAGAACGATACCACCTCCGGGTGGGTGAACACGGCAGCGCCCTCCGTTGCGTGGTATCCTTCGGCGCATCGAACGGCTCGTTCCTGGACGCTTTCGGCGTCTCTCGGAGCAGCCTCCCTCCTGCCCTGCACGAGCGGAGCGACCTCCTGCCAGAACGGTCTCTTCCGCCGACGCCGCCGCCAGCAAGACACGAATCGCGCGCCATGGTGAACGAGACTGAGGCGGTCGTTGCGTCCGGACCGACACCTGTGCACGCATCGAAACTCGATCCGAAGAACGCTGCGCGCAGGGACGTGATGGGCCTGCCGCTGAGCTGCCTGTCGATGGACGAGACGCTCGATGTCTGCCGCAACGCCGTCGAGACGAACGGCATGCTCCAGATCGGCGTCGTCAACGCGGCGAAGGTCGTGAAGATGCGACGGTCGGAGACGCTGCGCGACTCGGTCCTGCACTGCGATCTGCTCCTCGCGGACGGCATGGCGATCGTCTGGGCCAGTCGTCTCCTTCGGCGACCTCTCCCCGAGCGCGTGGCGGGTATCGACCTCTTCGAGAACCTCCTCGCGCAGGCCGAGCAGCTCGGCCGCTCCGTGTACCTGCTCGGCGCGACCGACGAGGTCATCGAGACGACGGTGGCCCGGATTCGCGAGGAGCATCCCCGTCTGAAGATCGCGGGACACCGCAACGGCTACTTCACGCTCGACGAGGACCCACAGGTCGCTGCGGCGATCGCTGCCTCCGGCGCGGACTACCTGTTCGTCGGCATCACCTCCCCGCGCAAGGAGATCTTCCTGGACCGCTGGGGACCGGAGCTCGGCGTGCACGTGTGCCACGGCGTCGGCGGGTCGTTCGACGTCCTCGCGGGCAAGGTCCGACGTGCGCCGCGCATCATGCAGCGCCTTGGGCTCGAGTGGTTCTACCGCGTCCTCCAGGAGCCCCGACGGCTCTGGAAGCGGTACCTCACGACCAACACGATGTTCGCCGTGCTTCTCACCAAGGAGCTCTTCGCACAGGCCGCCGGCCGGCGCCCCCGAGAGGGGCACTCGGCGCAACTCTGACCCATCCGTATGCCGCCGACCTTCTCCCCCGCCACGTGCGGCGAACGAACGATCTGCGTGGTGGGCCTCGGCTACACCGGGCTCCCGACCGCGGCCGTCCTCGCCTCGCGAGGCTACCGCGTGCACGGATACGAGATCAACGAGTCCGCGGTCGAGACGATCAACGAGGGGCGCGCCCACATCGTCGAGCCCGAGCTCGACATGCTCGTCCGCGCCGCGGTCAACACGGGCAATCTGCGCGCCCATACGACCCCGGCCGAGGCCGACGTCTTCCTGCTCTGCGTCCCCACGCCGTGCACCGAGGACCACCAGCCGGACCTCAGTCACGTCTTGAGCGCCGCGGAGACGATCGCTCCCATGGTGCGCCCCGGGAACCTGATCATCCTGGAGTCGACGAGCCCCCCGGGGACAACGGCGAAGCTTGCCGAGACGTTCTACGGCTCGGGAGACCTCCAGCCGGGTGACCTCTACCTCGCCCATGCTCCGGAGCGCGTGCTGCCCGGCAGGATCCTCCGCGAGGTGGTCGAGAACGACCGGATCATCGGCGGTCACGACGCGCCCTCGACCGAGGTGTGCGCCGAGTTCTATCGCACGTTCGTGTCGGGTGCCCTGCACCTGACCGACGCGCGAACGGCCGAGACCGCGAAGCTCGTCGAGAATGCGTACCGCGACGTGAACATCGCGTTCGCGAACGAGCTGTCGCTGCTGTCGGACGAGCTCGACATCGACGTCTGGGAGACCATCGAACTCGCGAACCGACACCCTCGAGTCGAGATCCTCAAGCCCGGCCCAGGCGTCGGCGGCCACTGCATCCCGGTCGACCCGTGGTTCCTGGTGGCGACCGCGCCCGAGTCCACGACGCTCATTCGCACCGCGCGGGGCGTGAACGAGCGCAAGCCCGACTGGATCCTGGAGCGCGCTCTGCGGCACGCGGAGCGGTTCAAGGATCCCGTGATCGCCTGCCTGGGGCTCGCGTACAAGCCAAACGTCGACGACATGCGCGAGTCGCCCGCGATCGACATCGCCCGCGGGATCAAGGACTCGGGGAAGGCGGCGCTGCGCGTCTGCGAGCCGTACCTGGAGTCCCACGACGACTTTGCGCTCGTGGATCACGACACCGCGCTCCACGACGCCGACATCGTCCTGATCCTCGTCGCCCACGACGACTTCCGACGCATTCCCCGGAAGTCGTTCGAGGAGAAGATCATCATCGACGCCTGCGGTCTCCTGCGCGAGCGCGACCGCTGATCGAGCCGTGAGATCCGTCGCCGTCTTCATCGGGACGCGGCCGGAGGCCATCAAGATGGCGCCGGTCGTCGAAGCGCTCCGGGCCGACGATCGGTTCCGTCCGATCGTCGTCGCCACGGGTCAGCACCGCGAGATGCTGCACCAGGTGCTCGATCTGTTCGAGATCGAGCCGGACCACGACCTCGCGGTGATGCAGCCCGGCCAGACGCTCGCGTCACTGACCGGCCGGCTCGTGACGGCGATCGATGAGGTCCTGGAGCAAGACCCCCCCGACCTCTCCCTCGTCCAGGGCGACACGACGACCGCCTTCGTCGGCGGACTCGCCTCCTTCTACCGCGGGATCCGCGTCGGGCACGTCGAGGCCGGGCTCCGCACCGACGACCTGATGACGCCGTTCCCGGAGGAGGGCAACCGACGCCTCGTCGGGCGGATCACGTCGGTCCACTTCGCACCGACCACGGGCGCGCGCCAGAACCTCCTTCGCGAGGGCGTCGATCCCGAGACGGTCGTCGTCACGGGCAACACCGTGATCGACGCGCTGTTCCGGCAGCTCGAGCTTCAGCGCAGCAGGAACCGCACGAGCGCGCTGCTCGAGGCTCTGACGGCCGATCTGGGGTTCTCGCCCGAGGCGAAGCCGTACGTCCTCGTGACCGGCCACCGACGCGAGAACTTCGGCGCTGGCTTCGAAGAGATCTGCGGCGCGCTCTCGGAGCTGTCCCGACGCTTCGAGGACCACACGTTCGTCTACCCGGTCCACCTCAATCCCCGCGTCCAGGGACCGGTCCACGAGACGCTGGGCGATCGCCCGAACGTCAAGCTGATCGCCCCGCGCAGCTACGAGGAGTTCCTCGTGCTCATGCAGCACTGCAGGGTCGTCCTGACCGACTCCGGCGGCGTCCAGGAGGAAGCTCCCTCGCTCGGCAAGCCGGTTCTCGTCATGCGAGAGAACACCGAGCGGCCCGAGGGTGTCGAGGCGGGCACGGTGCGGCTCGTCGGCGCCGATCGAGACCGGATCGTCGCCGCCGTCGAGGAGCTGCTCGTCGACGAAGACGCCTACGCGGAGATGGCGAGGGCCGAGAACCCGTACGGCGACGGAAAGGCCTCGCAGCGCATCGTCGAGGAACTCGCCCGCATCCTCGGCTGACGAGACTGCGCGCCGTCAGGCGCCTCCGCCGGCGGCGCGATCCGACGCCCGGCTCGTGAGCCACGCATAGAGCACCCACCCGAGGTGATACGGTCGGCTCTCGTGATCGACCGTCACGGGCGGGAAGACGGCGTCGAGCAGCCCGACGTGCATCCCCTCGATGAGGCGCGAGGACGCGGCGCGGACCTTGCGCACGAGCTTGGCCGGCTCCCGTCGCGCCACCTTGCGCCAGATCAGCTGGTTCTCCTCGTCGATCAGCGAGCGGCCGATCTCGGCGGCCTCGCCCATCCAGGCGAGGCCCTTGCGGATCGCGTCGGATCGGTCGCGCCCACCGGCCTCCCACAGGTCGAAGAGCGCCATCGGCGCCATCGAGTCCTGGTGCACGCTGTAGACGGGATAACCCTCCAGCACCCGGCCCGAGCGGGCGTCGTAGTGCCACCACCACTGCCCCGCCGGACCCTGCACACGGCAGATGAGGTCGGCGCACGCCTCGGCGGCCGCGAGCCCCTCGTCGTCTCCGAACGCGAGGTGGTGCAGAGAGAGGGCCTGGATCGGGTAGACCTGGTCGGCGAAGCACGCGACGTGTGACCTGTGCCACGGTGCGCTCTGCGTGTCGACGTAGTGCGCGAACACGCCTCGCTCGGCGTTGAAGGCGCGCATCAGGGTCGCGCGCGCACCCGGCGCCAGCTCGGCGGCCCCGTCGAGCGAGTGCTTCGCCGCCGAGAGCGCAGACACGACCCACGCGCGCTCGACGGTTGCGCCATGGCGAGGGTCCTCCATGAGGACGCGCAGACGCGCGAGCACCTCGTCCTGGCGCGGGTGCCCGAGTTCGGCGGCGGCCCAGAGCAGGAGCGCCGTGTCACCGAGGTTGTCGAAGGTCGCGCAGCGATCCACGACGGCGTCGCAGAGCTCGTACGCCGACTTGCCGCCGAGCATCGCGCGCTGCTCCGCCTCGGTGGCGTGACGGACGCCGAGGAGCACGATCGCCGTGTAGCGCTCGCTCCGACCGTTCAGATCGATCGCCGAAGCGCCAGCGCGCTTGCGGTTGTGGGCGAACACGCTCCCGTCCGGCGCGAGCATCCGCGGGAGTCCCGCTCGAGAGACGTCGAGGAGTCGGTCGATGAGCGCCGCGGACGCGGGGTCACCCTTCGAGACGTGGGAGATGCGATCGTTCACGGTTCAGCGGTCGTCGTTGCGTAGCGTCGGCGCGAGGTCGGATGCGATCACCCGGGCGACGATTCCGTTCCCGACGGCGGAGTAGTGTCCGATGCGAGAGCTGACGAAGAGGGAACCGAGCCCTGCGTCCTGCGCGTGGGAGAGCATCGCATCCGTCGGGTCGTGGATCGAGTACTTCGACCCCAGGTCGGCGAAGAGGTCGGCGTAGACGAGGTCGGACCCCGCGCCCACGCGTCGCAGATCGGCCCGCTTGGGGATGTGGACCAGCGAGAAGGCAGCTCCCGCCTCGTCGGCCTCGGCGGCGAAGCGGCCGAAGATCGCCTCGACGAGACGGCCGGCCTCGCCGTCGGACGCGTAGCGCTCGATCTGGACGGCCTCGGAACGCGCCCGACGGCGCTCCAGGCGCTGGAGGAGGAATCCGAGCGCGCGCGAACCTCCGTACCACGGCGCGCCGTAGTGCGCCTCGTCGTAGAAGCGCTCGTGCTCGCGGAGATCCCACGTGCCGAGCCCGGCCATCACCTCCGGTACGGCGTCGGGCGGGATCGCCGGGACGTTCACGAGCGCGAGCGCGTCGCCGTCGAGGACGAAGCGCGGCTTCGAGAACGGGAGCCCCGTGCCGTAGAAGTACAGCGGGCGGAGGACGTTGAGGTTTCGCATGGCGTTCTCCGCCTGGAACCCGACCACGACCGCGTCGAGGCCGTAGTCCGCCCCGAGCTCCTCCCATCGCAGATAGGCCTGGTCGATCCCCCACCCTCCGCACGCGAAGTTCAGCACCTCGACGTCGTGTCCGGCCTCGCGCAGCTCGACCTCGACCAGGTGGGCGAACGAGTCGTCGTAGGCGACGTCGGTCCCCTCGACGTACGAGTCGCCGAAGAACCCGATCCGCGTCCTCCCGTCGGCCGGCTCGAGGTCGTACTCCTCGCCGGACAGCGTCCGCAGGCCCGCGGAGTTGATCGTGTACATCCCGTCCCGGTAGACGCCGCTGGGACGCGGGACCCACCCGAGGCGCTCGTCGTACATCACGACCGTCTGCTCGTCGTACTCGGCGAGGATCGCGCGGGTGCGCTCGATCGGCGGACGGAACGGACGCAGGCGGGTCGATCGGACGAAGACGTTGCCATCGACGTCGCGCGTCGCCATCACGCGCGCTCCGACCTCTCCGCCGGCCGCCACCGCGACGACCGCGAGCGCGGCCGCCGCGAGGCGCTTCCTGGATCGCTTCATCGGTCGCGACCGACGCTGGTCCGGCTCAGTTGTCGGAGAGGTCGACCACGTCGAAGGCCTTGATGTAGGCGTCCACGTGGTGCGCGATGATCAGCGCCGCCCCGTGGGTCGGGGCGCTCGCGAGGCCGGTAACGGTCCTCGACCAGTCCGGAGCCGCCGGGTCGTCGATGGAGTCTTCCCAGAGCTCCGTCGTGTAGACCGCCTCGCCTCCGCTTCCCCCGGGGACGTTCTCCACGGTGAACCGCAGCACGTAGTCCCGGTCGAGGTCCATGTTGGCGAAGATCTGCGACGACTGGCTGTTCTCGTTCGCGTAGAGCTCCAGCCGATCGCCGGAATCCGACCACTGGAACCAGGTGAAGCCGCCGGTCGGCCAGTACTCGCGGTCCGGCTGGCGGGGCGTCTCGTTGTGCCCGTCCCAGCGCACGCCGAGGCCGACGGCGGGTCCGGCGCCCTGGTTCGGCGGAAGGTCCGACGGCTGGGCGCGCCAGGCGATACGGAACGTCATCGTCACCTGGTACTCGGTCCAGGTACGGCGGTCGCCGATCGTGATGAGGCGGTCGTAGCCGGCGACGACCGGGTGGATCCCGTCGGGCGTGCTCTCCCAGCGACCGTCGACGATCTGCGCCGAGTTCAGGAGCGAGTCGACCGTGAAGTCGACGGCCTCGAAGGGCCACTCGGGGACGTCGTCGTAGCTGACGAGGACGCGCTGGACCTGCTCCAGTCCCTGGTCGTCGGTCGCGTGGATCTCGACGACGTTCGACCCGACCTGGAGCTGGTCGACGCGGATGTCACAGTTGAAGTCGCCGGGCTCGATCAGGCGGAACGGGTCCGCGCCGAGGGTGAGTTCGACCTGGGGTCCGCCGTTGAGCGTGTAGTACAGCGAGTTGGGCAGGATGAACCCGTCCGCGTCCGAGACGTTCCCGCGGATGTTCGCGAAGCGCTGGGGCTGCCCGCGGTGTCCGAAGCGGAGCGTGACGCCCTGGCCGTTCCCCAGGGCCTCGGCGTCGAAGATCTCGAAGATCGGCGGGCTTCCCGAGAGGGTCGTGAGGACGATCTCGTCCGACACGGTCTCCTGGCCCAGCCCGTCCGTCGAGACGACGCGGAAGTAGTACGTGCTGGTCGGGAGCAGGCCCGTGACCGTGATCGCGTGGTCGTAGCCGCTTCCGGCCGTGAAGACCGAGCTGCCGAGCGCCGGAGAGAGGCCGTAGCGAACCTCCCCCGTCGCGGGCTCGTCGGTCGCCCACTCGAAGGACACGTTCTGGACGCTCGGAGCGCCGTTGGCGACGAGGTACTGGAGCGGACCGAAGACGTCCGGCTCGACGAACTGGTCCTCCAGCAGCGGCGGATCCGTCAGGTCGGCGAACCAGTCGAACGACGCCGTGATCCCCGGCCGCGACCCGGCGCAGCCCGCGTGCAGCGCGATCCGCGCGAGCTCGGTCGAGCGCGTGAACGTGCCGTGGTCGGTCCAGCCCGCCAGCGGCTGCTGCGGATCGAAGGCCGTGGACGTGAAGAGCGTCCAGTCGTCGCCGACCCGGCGCACGCGCACGAACATCGGTTGACTCGACGGCACCGCACCGGAGAGCAACGGCACGTTGATGTGCGCCGTGGACGAGCCGCCCACGTTGGAGCTCGCGAAGGCGCGCAGTCCAGAGCCGTCATGGAAGACCTCCATGCGGACGAACCCGACGCCGTCGGCGTCCTCGAACATCATCCCCTGCATCTGGAAGTCGGCGGCGAAGGCCGATCCGATGCCGACGGCGAAGTCGAGGTCCTCGTCGTCGATCGAGCGCCGCACGCGCAGCGCCTCGTTCGCGTACCAGGTGTCGTACGTGGTCCCCGCGGGGATCTCGAGCGCGAGGCGGCCGTCGTTCGCGGCGGCGCCCTCCATGCGGAGTCGCCCGACGCCGTGCGGGTCGACGAGCTCCCAGTCCTGGCCGAGGTTCGGCCGGCTGAAGTCGTCCGTCAGCGGGGTCGCGGTCCAGAAGCTGAGGTCGGACAGCGTCGTCGTCAGCCCGCCCGCGTCGGCGGCCGACACGCGGTAGTAGTACTGGGTCGCCTCGGCGAGCCCGGTGATCGTGAGGGAGTGATCGCGCTCGTACGTCGACCGCGAGACCGACATCCCGAGCGCGGGAGTGAGGCCGTATTCGATGAGCGCGTCGGCCGGCTCGTCGGTGTCCCAGGAGATCGTGACCTCGTTCAACTCGGAGGCCACGTCCAGGTCCGTGATCGTCGGCGCCACGTCCGGGCCGAAGGTCGCGTTGACGGACTCGTTGCCGAAGATCTCCAGCGTCGCCGGGTTCGTTTGCCCCGCAAGCGCGCCGCTCCAGCCCGCGAACTGCGAACCCACGGCGGGCGCGGCGGTGATCGTCACGACCTGGCCGCAGGCGTACGGCCCCGGCGGGTCGAACGTCACCGCGCCGGTCCCGCTGCCCGAGGTCGTCGCCGTGACGTCGAACGGCCCGACGGTCGCGCTGTCCTCGACGAGAAGCGGATCGCGGCTCTCCTCGATGTAGTCGAAGCGCGCCGTGTACGCCGGCGATGCGCCGGCGTTGCCGGCGAACACGCCCACGCGCGACACCGTCATCGGGCGCACGTAGGTGCCGATCGACGACCAGTTCGTGCCGTCCTGCGAGTACTCCTGGGTCCAGGCCACGCCGTCCCGCGTCACCCGCAGGTAGGCCGGGGCGGTGAGCGTCACACGCTGCTGGAGGACGCCCTGGGATGCGCCGTTCACGGTCGAAACCATGAAGCAGTACATCTTGGAGCCCTTCGAGTAGATCTCGCAGCGAAGCCAGTCCAGCGGCCCCTCCTCGATGGCGAGCCCCTGCATCTGGAACTTGACGCTCGGCAGGGTCAGGAGCTTCGTCGTGACCGTGAACTGGCTCGCGTCGGACGAGGGCTGCATCGCCCGCGGGGCGTCGAAGATCCCCCACGGCACGTGCGGCGTGCCGCCCGCGACGTCGATCTGGAGGGAAGCGTCCTGCGAGCCGCCGGAGACGAGCGCGATCGTCGCGTCGTTCTGGGGGTCCTCGGCGGTCCAGAGGGTCGAGAGCGGCCCGCAGCCGTTGAACGAGTCGGACGCGAAGGGGCTCGCGTCGTTGGTCAGGAACGACTGCTGCGGCGCGGTCGCCGGCGTGCCGCCGAAGTCGATCGAGGAGACCTGGTACTCGTAGAGCGTATCGGGCGTGAGCCCGCTCAGAAGCACCGCGTGTTCCCTGACGAGGTCCGGGCTTCCTGCGCTCGATCCGAGGGATCCGACGCCGTAGTCGACGTTGCTGGTCGCGGGTTCGTCGGTCGTCCAGGTCACGAGCGCCGAGGTCGCGCCGACCGTGACGTCGAGGTCGCTGATCGTCGCGGGGACGTCCGATTCGAACTCGGCGCCGATCGACATCTCGGCGGACACGACGATCGAGACGACCTGGTCCGCTCCGCTCGCAGCGCCCGACCAGCTCGCGAACTGCGAGCCGGGGTTCGGGACCGCCGTGAGGGTGACCGTCGATCCGCACGGGTACGGCCCCGTCGGGGGGTCGAGGACGACCTGACCCGAGCCAGCGCCCGACATCGTCACGTCGACGTCGAAGGGTCCGGTCGAGCCGCCGTCCTCGTTGACGATCGGCGCGGCGGCCTCCTCGAAGTAGTCGAAGCGGGCGACGTACGCCGGTGCCGGGCCCGCGTTGCCGGCGAAGACGCCCGTGGACGTGACGCTCAGCGAGTGGACGAACGACGCCCGGTTGACCCAGTTCACGCCGTCGTTCGAGATGTCGAACGCCCAGCTGTCGCCGGTCCGCGTCACCCGCAGGAAGGCGGGGGTCGAGAGCGTGACCGAGCGGTCCCGGTGCACCTGCATCGATCCGTTCGTCGCGCTGGCCGCGATCAGCCGCAGCGTGCTACCGGTCGAGTACACGTCGAAGCGGATCCAGTTCGTCGCGTCCTGCTCGACGAGCAGGCCCTGCTCCTGGTACCGGAGGGTCGGGAGCGTCTCCAGGCGCGTCGAGATCGAGAAGTCGACGTCGTCCGTCGCCTGCATCAGGCGCGGCGCGGTGTTCGAGCTCTCCCAGGGCTCGTGGGACACGCCGCCGGCGACGGAGATCTCCAGGGCCGCATCGGGCGATCCGCCTCCGACGAGCTGGATCGGCGAGTCCGAGAGCGGGTCGATCGCCGACCAGAAGTACTTCAGCGCGCCGCAGCCGTTGAAGTCGTCGGACTGCGGAGTCGTCTGGCCCAGCGCAAAGGCGGGGGTCAGGAGGAGAACGGCGAGCGCGCGGATAGCGGTGCGCATGGCAGGGGGCACACGAAAAAGCGGAAGACGCCTCGGATGAACGAGGCGCGCGGACCGACTCGGCTGGCAGCGGTCGGAGGAGCGGGCAAAACAGGCAGGGAGGCCCCCAGAGCGTATCAGGCATGGCCGCCCCGGTCTCTCCGGCGTTCCCGGAGTTGGGACGTTCCGTGTCCCTGGGTCGGGCCCTGGCTCGCACCGAGGCACGCTCAGGGGGACGGAGCCCATCGACGCAGGGTTCCGCTGCGCGGGCGCGTCCCGCGTGGGAGAGTTACCTAGACTCTTCGCCCGCCAGGTCGACGCTCCCTGGTGCTCCCGCGCGGGGGAACCGAGCCCCGCGCCTCCCTGCCCCCTGCCTGCCGTGCGAGCCTGAATGCGTCCTACCGACACCTGCCCTGCCTGCGGATCGGGCGATCGACGCCCCTTCTTCCGATTGGAGGACGTCCCCGTCCTCGTCTGCGTCCTCTGGCCTGATCCAGAGTCCGCCCGCGCCTGCCCCCGCGGCGACATCGACCTCGTCTACTGCGAGCACTGCGGGCTCATCCACAACCGCGCGTACGACCCTGCGCTCGTCGAGTACACGGACGGGTACGAGAACTCCCTGCACTTCTCGGAGTTCTTCCAGGGCTACATCCGAGACTTCGCGGCGGCCATCGCTGCGCGACACGACCTCGCCGAGAAGACGGTCGTCGAGATCGGGTGCGGCGACGGGAGCTTCCTGGAGCTCATCTGCGACCTGGGGAAGAGCCGCGGTATCGGGTACGACCCCAGCTACTCGCCCGACCTCCCCACCAGGCCGGCCGGCGGCCGCGTCGAGGTGCGACGCCAGTACTACACCGACGAAACGGTCGACGCCGACGTCGACCTCGTCGTCTGTCGACAGGTCCTCGAGCACATCGGAGAGCCCGCTCCCTTCCTCGCCACCATCCGGCGCTCGCTCAGCGGCGGCGACGCGAGCCTCGTCGTGGAGGTCCCGAACTCGCTCTACACGCTGGAGCAGGTCTCGCTGTGGGACGTCATCTACGAGCACTGTACGTACTGGACCCACGGGAGCCTCGCGCGCGCCCTGGTCGACTCCGGCTTCGACGTCACGCACGCGTCCGAGACCTACGCGCGGCAGTTCATCGCCGTCGACGGCCGACCGAGCGCTGGCGACAGCGCGTCGATCGAGGCGCCCGTCGACGACGTCGCCGCGCTCTCGGGCGAGGTCACCCGCTTCGAGGCGGCGCAGCGCGAGCGGCTCGAGGGCTGGCAGCGCCGCCTCGCCGAGCTCCGCGCCGAGGGCAAGAAGGTCGCTCTGTGGGGCACCGGTGCGCGCGGCGTGAACTTCCTGAACACGGCCGACACCGAGCGCACGATCGAGCAGGTGGTCGACATCAATCCGCGCAAGCACGGGCTGTGCGCCGCAGGAACAGGACAGAGGATCGGGCCGCCCGAGACCCTCGTGGAATCGCTCCCGGATGTCGTCGTCGTCATGAACCCGAACTACCTCGAAGAGATCACGGCCTCGCTGCACGCGCTGGGCCTGCGTCCCGAGGTCCGCGTCGCCTGATCCCATGAAGATCGAATCCAAGCGCGGACCGCTCTGCCGCTTCTGCGGCACGCCTCTCGAGCACGACTTCGTCGACCTCGGGATGTCCCCCCTCTGCGAGAGCTTCCTGACCGAGGACCAGCTCAACCGGGGCGAGACGTTCTATCCCCTGCACGTGCGGGTCTGCCACGCGTGCAAGCTCGTCCAGCTGGAGGAGTACGTCACGCCCGACGTGATCTTCGACGACTACGCGTACTTCTCCTCGTACTCGGACTCGTGGCTGAAGCACGCCGAGCGCTACTGCGCGATGGCCACCGAGCGCTTCGGTCTCGACGAGAACAGCCTGGTCGTCGAGGTCGCCAGCAACGACGGCTATCTCCTGCGCAACTTCGTGCGCGACGGAGTGCCGTGCCTGGGGATCGAGCCGTCGGGCAACGTCGCGGAGGCCGCGATCGAGGCAGGCGTCGACACACGCGTGCGCTTCTTCGGGTGCGAGACCGCGAGCAGCCTCGTCGACGAGGGCAAGCGCGCAAGCCTGATCGTCGGCAACAACGTCCTCGCGCACGTTCCCGACATCAACGACTTCGTTGGAGGACTGAAGATCCTCCTGCGCGAGGACGGTGTCGTCACGATGGAGTTCCCGCACCTCGCGCGGCTCATCGACGAGAACCAGTTCGACACGATCTACCACGAGCACTACTCGTACCTGTCGTTCCTGACGACGCGTGCGATCTTCGAGCACCACGGACTCGAGATGTTCGACGTCGAGGAGCTCCCCTCGCACGGCGGCTCGCTGCGGATCTTCGCCCAGCACGCCGGCGGTCCCCGGCCGATCACGAACGCCGTGGAGGCGCTGTGCAGCACCGAGCGCGGGCTCGCCTTCGACGAGATCGAGGGCTACCTGGGCTTCACTCCGCGCGTCGAGAAGACCAAGCGCGACCTCCTCCGGTTCCTGATCGGCGCGCGCGAGGAGGGCCTGCGCGTGGCGGCCTACGGCGCGCCGGGGAAGGGCAACACGCTCCTCAACTACTGCGGGATCCGCAGCGATCTCGTCGAGTACGCCGTCGACCGAAACCCCTACAAACACGGCCGATTCACGCCGGGAACGCACATCCCGATCCACCCGCCCGAGTACCTCGACGAGGACGAGCCGGACTACATCCTGATCCTCCCGTGGAACCTCACGAAGGAGATCACGGCCCAGCTCGCCCACGCGCGCGAATGGGGTGCGCGCTTCGTCGTCCCGATCCCCGACGTCCGCGTCATCGACTGAGGAGGCGCCCGTGAAAGTCGTACTCTTCTGCGGAGGCCTCGGCATGCGCCTGAGGGACTACTCCGACAAGGTGCCGAAACCCATGGTCGAGGTCGGATACCGCCCGATCCTGTGGCACGTGATGAAGTACTACGCGGCCCAGGGCCACAAGGACTTCATCCTCTGCCTCGGCTACAAGGCCGACGTGATCAAGCGGTACTTCGTCGACTACGACGAGTACCTGTCGAACGACTTCGTCCTGCGGGGCTCGGAGACCGGCATCGACCTCCAGACGAGTGACCTGCACGACTGGAACATCACCTTCGTGGACACCGGCTACTCCAGCTCGATCGGCGAGCGGCTGCGCCTCGTGCGCGAGCACCTCGACGGTGAGGAGATGTTCCTCGCGAACTATAGCGACAACGTCACCGACTTCCCCGTCTCCGACCTGGTCGGCCGCATGCGCGCGACGGACTGCGTCGCGGGGTTCCTCGCGATCCGTCCCCCCCACAGCTTCCACGTGGCGCGGATCGACGGCTCCGACAGCGTCACGTCGATCCACGAGACCCGTGACGCCGAGCTGTGGATCAACGGCGGCTACTTCTGCCTGCGGAACGAGATCTTCGACTACCTGCATGAGGGAGAGGAGCTCGTGATCGAGCCGTTCCAGCGCCTCATCCAGGAGCAGCGCCTGATGGCGATCCGCTACGAGGGCTTCTGGCAGAACATGGACACGTTCAAGGACTGCGTGCACCTCAACGAGCTGCACGAGCGCGCCGAGGCGCCGTGGGAGATCTGGAGGAAGTGATGACGAGGATCACCGGCTGCCGCTCGTCCGGCGACGCGACGCTCGAGACGATTCTCGACTTCGGCGAGTCCCCTCTCGCCGACCAGCTCCTCGATACGTCCGAGCTGTCCGGCGAGGACCCGAAGTTCCCGCTGGAGCTGGTGTTCGCGCCGAGCTCGACCCTGGTCCAGATCACCGAGGACGTCCCTCCGGAGATCCTCTATCGGGGCGACTACCCCTACTACACGTCGGTCTCGCCGGGGCTGGTCGACCACTTCACGAAGGGTGCGCACCAGATCATGGAGCGCAAGGAGCTCGACGCGTCTTCGCTCGTCGTCGAGGCGGCGAGCAACGACGGCTACCAGCTCCGCGTCTTCAAGGAGCGCGGGATCGGCGTGCTCGGCGTCGACCCGGCCTCCGGCCCCGCGAAGGCAGCGGAGGACGCCGGCGTCGACACGATCTGCGACTTCTTCTCGGCCGACGTCGCGGGCTCGATCGCGTCGCGCGGCAAGCGCGCCGACGTCGTCACGGGGAACAACGTGCTGAACCTCGTCCAGGACCTCGCCGACTTCACGCGAGCCGTCGACGAGGTCCTGGCCCCGGACGGCCTCGTCGTGCTGGAGGTGCCGTACCTCGTCGACACGATCGACAAGTGCGCGTTCGACAACGTGTTCCATCAGAACACGACGTACTGGACGGCCACGTCGCTCTCGCGCCACTTCGCGCGCCACGGGCTGCACCTCAACGACGCCGTTCGGATTCCGACGTTCGGGGGATCGCTGCGCGTCTACCTCGGCCGCAGCCCGGATCCCTCACCGGCGGTGCAGGCGCTCCTCGCCGAGGAGCACGAGCGCGGCGTCGACACGTTCGCCTTCTACGCGGCCTTCGCCGATCGCGTCGCCGCGATCAAGGCCGAGCTGACCGAGATGATCCGCGACATCCGGGCCAGGGGAGACCGTATCGTCGCCTACGGCGCGGCGGGCGGAATGGCGACGACGCTGCTCTCGTACCTCGACCTCGACGACTCCACGCTCGACTACGCGGTCGACATCAACCCGCACAAGCACGGCCGGTACACGTCCGGCTCGCGGCTCCTGATCCACCCCGCGGAGCGCCTCGCCGAGGACAGGCCTGACTACGCGCTGCTCCTGGCGTGGAACTTCGCCGACGAGATCATGCGCCAGCAGTCGGCCTACACCGACGCGGGCGGCCGGTTCATCGTCCCGGTCCCGCAGCCGCGGATCGCATGACGAGAAGAGCGGCGTCCCCGGCGTTCATCGCGCCTGGGTCCAGCGCAGGCGGTCGTCGAGGCGGCCGCCGTCCCGGTGCTCCAGGATCGTCTTGATCCGGAGGTACTTCGACGAGAGGAACTCGTCCTTGGTCAGCCCGTGGCGGCGGTACGCGTCGAGCAGCTCCTCCACGCCCTTGCGCACGGTCCACTGAGGCTGGTACGCCGGCAGCGCGCTGGCGATCTTGTCGAAGTTGACGCGGTAGTTGCGCAGGTCCGGGCTCGCGCCCTCCGCGAAGCCGAGGACGCAGTCTGGCACGACGTCCCCGACGATCTCCGCGACCTCGCGGATCCGGTAGTTCTCCTCGGACCGACCGACGTTGAAGGCCTCGTCGTGGACGACGTCCCGATCCGCCTCGAGGACGGCGAGGAACGCGCGCGAGATGTCCTCGATGTGCACGAGCGGCCGCCAGGGCGACCCGTCCGACTTCATGAGGACCTCCCCCGTCGTGTAGGCGAATCCCGTCAGGTTGTTCACGACGAGGTCGATGCGGATGCTCGGGGACAGACCGTACGCCGTTGCGTTCCGCATGTACGTCGGCGAGAACGAGTCGCTCGCGAGGTCGCGCAGCGCCTCCTCGACCTCGATCTTCGCTCGCCCGTAGGCGGTCACCGGGTTCATGCCAGCGGTTTCGGTCAGGACGTCGTCGCCCGAGGCGCCGTAGAGGCTGCAGGACGACGAGAACACGAACCGCTCGACGCCTGCCTCCCTGGCCGCACGCGCGCAGCCGACCGTCGCGTCGCGGTTGATCGCGTAGGTCAGCTCGGGGTCGAGGTCGCCGAGCGCGTCGTTCGACAGCGCCGCGAGGAACACGACCGCGTCGAATCCCTCCAGGTCGGACGGCTCCAGGTCGCGGATGTCCTTGCGGAGCGACTCGACCGACGGCTCGGGGTCGAACTGACAGTCCTCGAAGAAGTAGGTGTCGAGCCCGACGACCGCGTGCCCCGCCTGCTGCAGGAGAGGCACCATCACCTGGCCGATGTAGCCGTTGTGGCCCGTGACGAGCGTCTTCATGGGAGCAGCTAGAGAGTGAGTTTCCGGGCGTGGAACGCCTCGGCGTAGCCCTCGGGCGCGCTGCACTCGAGGCCGCGGAGGCGCATGAGACCGAGGAGCGCTGCAGCGTCGAACCACTGCTTGCCGCGCTGGCTGGCGAAGAACCGGACGACCGCGTCCGCCTTGGCCTCCGCGTCGGCCCTGGTCAGCGGTGCGAACACGTTCGGCTGGCCGAGGTCTCCCTCGTACTTGGGGATCTCGTACTCGAGCACGACATGGTCACGGAACGTGTTCCACGTCAGCTCGGCGAGCACGCGATGGTCCTGGTGTCGATCCTCCAGACGGTGCGAGAGGACGACGTCCGGCGAAGTCGCCTGCCGGATCTCGAAGAGCCGCTCCTTGATCTCGGCCCAGTGCTCGGGGAAGAAGCTCTCGCGATAGTCGAGCGTCTCCACCCGCGCCGCCGCGGCGCCCTCGGTGAACCAGGCCGCGCTCTCCCGCGCCTCGTCCGCCCGCGGACCGGCGGCCGTGAAGACGTACCAGTCGACCTCGACCTCGGGAGCCTCGCGCACGAGTCGACGCACGAGACCGCCCGCGCCGATCTCGACGTCGTCGGAGTGAGCGCCCAGGCAGAGGACGCGGAGCGGATCGCCGGCAGGCTTTCGGAGGTCGATCGGCAGCACTGCGCGCAGTCTAGCGACGGGCCGCCGGAGGGACTAGCGTCGGCGGTCGCCGACGTCGCGTGATCCCTCCGATTCGAGACCGTATGACGATGAAGTTCCGCTTCCCCGCCGATGCGTGCGGACCCGCCTGCCCGGCGTGCCGCTCCGACGCGACCGAGGTCCTCTTCGAGGTCGACGGCATTCCGGTCCATTCGTGCGTTCTCCTCGACACGGCCGCTGCGGCGCGCGCCTTCCCACTCGGCGGGATGCGCCTGACCGCGTGCCGCTCGTGCGGGTTCCTGTTCAACGCTTCGTTCGACCCGGCGCGGCTCGACTACTCGGAGGACTACGAGGAGACGCAGGGCTGCTCGCCCACCTTCCGCCGCTGGCTCGACGGCGTGCTCGTGGACCTCGACGAGCGCATCACGCTCGAAGGGCGCACCGTGCTGGAGGTCGGGTGCGGTCGCGGCGACTTCCTCTCGCTCCTGTGCGAGCGACTGCGCTGCCGCGGCATCGGCGTCGACCCGAGCGGCACGGCGGGACGCGCCGAGGCCGCAGAAGGAACGGACGTGTCGTACCTGCGCGCCGAGCTCGGCCCCGAGCACGCCGATCTCGGAGCGGACCTCGTCGCCTGCCGCCACACGCTCGAGCACATCGGCCCGGTCCTCGACTTCCTCGAGCTGACGCACGACGTCGCGCGCGGTCGCGACGCGGCGCTCTTCGTCGAGGTCCCGGAGACGCTCCGTATCCTGCGCGAGGGCGCGTTCTGGGACGTGTACTACGAGCACGCGAGCTACTTCACCGAGGGATCGCTCGCGCGCCTCGCGGCGCGCGCTGGCTTCGCGGTCGACGACGTCTGGACGACGTACGCCGACCAGTACGTCCAGATCTTCGCACGCGCCGCGTCGCGCCCTGCGGGCGCGGAAGGCTGTCCTGACGACTGCGACGAGATCGCCGAGGCGATCGCCGGCTTCCAGAGCGCGTGCGAGGGGACGATCGCGGTCTTCCATGCTCTCCTCTCGGACGTGCGTGCCCGGGGCGAGCGCATCGCGCTGTGGGGATCGGGGTCGAAGGCAACCGCGTTCCTCACGACGCTCGACGCCGCCGACCTCGTCGACGCCGTCGTGGACATCAACCCGGCCAAGCACGGCCGCTTCGTCGCGGGCGCCGGCACGGAGATCGTGCCTCCGGCCGCGCTGCGGGACCTCGCGCCGCAGCACGTGATCGTGATGAACCCCATCTACGTCGAGGAGATCGGGCGCGACCTGGCGGCGATGGCGCTGTCGCCCCAGGTGCACTCGCTCGGCGCCCCACCCACCTGAGTGACGCGCCTCAGTCGTCGCCCCGCGAGACGACCTCGAGGACAGCGGACGCGAGCGCGCGCTGCCCCGCTGGGTTGGGGTGTCCGTCGTGGTCGATCGGGTAGGGCTGCTCGCCGGCGTCGAGTGCCGCGCGGAGCGCCTCCGTCCCGTCGACGAACGTGATCCCGAGCCCGTCGAGCTCGGTGCGTACGTCCGACCACAGCGTGGACTCGTCCTCCACGAGGCGGCGGTACGTGTCTCCGACGGCGTCCCCTTCCTTCGCGAGCTCCGCGAAGACGAGCTCCTTGGTGGGGATCAGGAGCACCGCGAACTCGGCCCCGGCTTCGCGGGCGATTCCGTGCATCCGCGCGAGGGCGGTGAGGCAGAGCCGCTCCCCTTCCCGGATCCGCGGGTCCTCCATCCGGACCGCGAGCGCCCGGTACCGCGGCGTGAAGAGCGTGCGGAACGTGCCGCTCTCGAACGCCTCGAAGCGGCCCGGGCGCTTCGCCGCACGCGCGAGCTGCCCCTCCCACGTGGGAGGACCCGCGGTGCGCTTCGCCGCCTCGGCGCCGCCCCCCAGGACGCGACTCGAGGTCCTGAGCATCGCGTAGATCCGACAGTGCCGAGAGAGGACTCCGCGCAGCCCACGGCGCCGATTGGCGTAGGCGGTCATGACGAGGTCCTCCAGCGTGCGCTCGGCCTCGGCGGCGGCGATTGCAGCCTGCGCCGCCGCGTCGGGCGCGCCGAGGTCCGCCCCGAGCCCGAGGACGTGCACGAAGCGATACGCGTCGTAGAGGTCGTTGCCGGCGTACATCGCGGCAACGACGACCCGTGGCTTCAGCTCGAGAGCCTCCTCGAGCAGCAGCAGGCACTGCGTCGGGGAGTAGCCCGGGAAGCCCATGTTGTAGACGGGCTCGCCCAGGGACTCGCCCAGCACGAGGGGCCAGGCCTCCTCCCTCTCGACGCCGGTGCCGAAGGTCTGGGAATCGCCCAGCGCGACGACCGAGGCGGACTCCAGCATCTTCGGGTTCCGGAAGCCGCGGGAGTCGTGCGCGTGCCAGCGCGGGTTGGGGCGCTCGCCGAGCCGTTCGTCCGGGATCCGCCGGGGGTCCTCGGACCGCCCCGCGGTCTTGACCTGGAGCAGGTTCGCGGCGGCGGGGACGAGCGCCGTGACTGCCTGGAGCGCGACCTCCAGCAGAAGAACGCCGAGTCCGGCCGCGAGCCCCGTGAACAGGAGGCGGCGGACGGGCCTCGCCGCGTCAGGAGAGGACATAGGTGTAGTCCGCGCCGCCGCCGCCGGAGCTGAGGGCGAAGAGGACCCCCAGCCAGAGGAGCCCGAGGATCGGGGGGCCGAGCCAGAGGAGGCGGTGCGCCCCGAGGAACGTGAGGATCCCGTCGGGCCGCGCGGAGACAGCGGGTCCGACGTCTTCGGCGTCGTGGTCGCGGCGGGGCAGGCTGGCGTCAGGCATGGGGCGGATCGTACTCGGGGGGAGGCGGCGGGCCCTGCCGCCGGTCAATGTGGCAGGGGCCGATGGGCCGCGGGCGGAACGCTGCCACTTCGGCAGCGGTCGCGCCCCAGGACCCCCGATAGGCCGGTCGGCACGCCCTTTGCTCCGCGAAGGCGCTCTGGCGCGGTGCCACTGCGCCGCACCGCACGCGCCCCGGCCGACGCGCCGGGCCCCCCGTTCCACTCCTCGACGAAGAGAAGCAGTTCAGGCATCCCATGGCCAAGCAGATGGTTTTCGAGTCCGACGCGCGCGAGGCGATCCTCCGCGGCGTCGACAAGCTCGCCAAGGCGGTCACCACCACCCTCGGCCCGCGCGGTCGTAACGCGGTGATCGACAAGGGCTGGGGCGCCCCCACCGTCACCAAGGACGGCGTGACGGTCGCGGAGGAGATCCAGCTCCAGAATCCCTACGAGCAGATGGGTGCGCAGCTCGTCAAGGAGGTCGCGAGCAAGACCAGCGACGTCGCCGGCGACGGGACGACGACCGCGACGCTCCTGACGCGGAGCATCTTCGCCAGCGGGCTCAAGGCGATCACCGCCGGCGCCGCCCCGGCGCGGATGAACGCGGCGATGCACGACGGCGCCGCCAAGGTGATCGCGAAGCTCGAGAACGTCGCCAAGAAGGTCGGCGGGAACGACGAGATCAAGCAGATCGCGACCGTGTCGGCGAACAACGACCCGGTGGTCGGCAAGCTCATCGCGGACGCGATGAAGAAGGTCGGCCGCGACGGCGTCATCACGGTCGAGGACGGCAAGAGCATCGAGACGACCGTCGACGTCGTCGAGGGAATGCAGTTCGACCGCGGCTTCCTCTCGCCGCACTTCGTCACCTCACCCGAGGAGATGGAGGTGCAGTTCGAAGGCGCCCAGATCCTCGTCCACGAGGGCAAGATCTCGAACGTCCAGTCGCTCCTGCCGCTGCTGGAGGCCATCAAGGACGCCGGCAAGCCGCTCCTGATCATCGCCGAGGACGTCGAGAACGAGGCCCTGGCGACGCTCGTCGTGAACAAGATGCGCGGCATCCTGTCCGTGTGCGCGGTCAAGGCGCCGGGCTACGGCGACCGCCGCAAGCAGATGCTGCTCGACCTCGCCGCGCTCACCGGCGCGACCGCGATCATGAAGGACACGGGCATGGAGCTGGAGCAGGTGTCGCGCCAGCACCTCGGCAGCGCCCGTCGCCTGACCGTCTCCAGCGAGGCGACCACGATCGTCGGCGGCAAGGGTCGCCGCGAGGACGTCGAGAGCCGTGTCGCGCAGATCCGCGCGGAGATCGAGACGACGACCTCCGACTACGACCGCGAGAAGCTCCAGGAGCGCCTCGCCAAGCTCACCGGCGGCATCGCCCAGATCAACGTCGGCGGCGCCACCGACACCGAGGTGAAGGAGCGCAAGGCCCTCATCGAGGACGCCCTGCACGCCACCCGCGCCGCGGTCGAAGAGGGCGTCCTGCCCGGCGGCGGCGTCGCGCTCCTGCGCGCTCGCGAGGCCGTCATGGACCTCAAGCTGCGCGACGACGTCGACTACAACCTCGGCATCGACACGCTCTACGAGGCGCTCAGCCGCCCGGTCGCGCAGATCGCCGAGAACGCCGGACACGACGGCTCGGTCGTCGCGCACCGCGTGCTGCGCGAGCGCAAGCAGTCCTACGGCTTCAACGCCCACACGGGCGAGTACGGCGACATGGTCGAGATGGGCATCATCGACCCGGCCAAGGTCACCAAGTCCGCGCTCCAGAACGCGGTCAGCGTCGCGACGCTGCTGCTGACCACGGACGCGCTGATCGCGAACAAGCCCGAGCCGAAGTCCGCCGCGCCCGCCGGCATGGACGACATGGACGGCATGGGCATGGACGACATGGGCGGCATGGGCGGAATGGGCTTCTGATCCCGACACCGCGCCGAACCTCACCCACTCACACAGAACACCCCCACACGCCCTAGAGAGACACGCGACATGGCCAAGCAGATCATGTTCGACGACGCCGCCCGTCAGAAGATGAAGGCGGGAATCGAGAAGCTCGCCAAGACGGTGCGCGTCACCCTCGGCCCGGCCGGCCGGAACGTCATCCTGCAGAAGAGCTTCGGCTCTCCGCACGTGACCAAGGACGGCGTCTCGGTCGCCAAGGAGATCGAGCACGTCGACCCCTTCGAGAACATGGGCGCCAAGCTCGTTCTCGAGGTCGCCAACAAGACGAACGACGTCGCCGGTGACGGAACGACGACCGCCACGGTCCTCGCGTCGGCCATCTTCAACGAGGGCCTCAAGTACGCCGCGACCGGCGTCTCGACGATCGAGCTCCGCGCGGGCATCGAGAAGGCCGTCGAATACGCCGTCGATGCGATCGAGGGCTCGTCGCGCAAGGTCAAGTCAAAGGAGGACAAGGCCGCCGTCGCGACGATCTCCGCCAACAACGACCCGGAGACGGGCGAGCTCCTCGCCGAGGCGTTCGATCGCGTCGGCGACGAGGGCGTCATCACCGTCGAAGAGAACACGGGCATCGAGACCCTCCTCGACCACGTCGAGGGCATGGAGTTCGACAAGGGCTACCTCTCGCCGTACTTCGCGACCGACCTCTCGAAGCTCGTCGCCGAGTACGAGGACGCCCAGATCTTCATCTGCAACAAGAAGATCTCGACCGTCCGCGAGCTCATCCCGTCCCTCGAGGCGGCGATGCAGACCGGCAAGCCGCTCCTCATCATCGCCGAGGACATCGAGGGCGAGGCTCTCACCGCGCTCGTCATCAACCGCCTCAAGAACGTCCTCAACGTCGTCGCCGTCAAGGCGCCGGGCTTCGGCGAGCGCCGCAAGTCGTACCTCGAGGACATCGCCGCCCTGACCGGCGGGACCGCGGTCACCGACGAGCTCGGCATCCCGCTGGAGAACGTGACGGCCGAGCACTTCGGTCACGCCAAGCGCGTCGTCGTCTCGAAGGACGCGACCACGATCATCCAGGGCTCGGGCAAGAAGAAGGCGGTCGAGGACCGCGCCGCTCAGATCCGCGTCCAGATCGAGAACACGACCTCGGACTACGACAAGGAGAAGCTCGAGGAGCGCCTCGCGAAGCTCACCGGCGGCGTCGCCGTCATCAAGGTCGGCGGCAAGACCGAGGCCGAGATGAAGGAGCGCAAGGACCGCGTCGAGGACGCCCTCAACGCGACCCGCGCCGCGATCCAGGAGGGCATCGTCCCGGGCGGCGGCGTCGCGCTGCTGCGCGCCGCCGAGGCCGTCCGCGAGGGCCGCTTCAAGCGCGACGAGAAGTTCGGCGCCCTCATCGTCGAGCGCGCCCTGGAGGCCCCGCTGCGCCAGATCGCGGAGAACGCGGGCGTCGACGGGTCCGTGGTCGCCGAGACGGTCCGTGAGAAGGGCCGCACGATCGGCTACAACGCGCTGACGGGCGACTTCGAGGACATGTTCAAGGCCGGCGTCATCGACCCCGCCAAGGTGGTCCGGAGCGCGCTGCAGAACGCAGCGTCGATCGCCGGGCTCCTCCTGACGACGGACTCGATGATCACCGACCTCAAGGACGAGGAGTCGATCGAAGGATCGATCGCCTAGGCTCCTTCTCCTGAGCGCGCGCACCGGGCGACGGGGTTGGACACCGCCCCGCCGCCCGGTCGCATACCCGGACCGCTCGCGACCCCGCCCTCTCACCTCTCCCTCCCACGCAGCCATGAGCCAGAAGCGCGACTACTACGAGGTCCTGGGCGTTGCCAAGGAAGCGTCGGCGAGCGAGATCAAGAAGGCGTACCGCAAGCTCGCCCTCAAGTACCACCCGGACCAGAACCCGGACGACAAGGAGGCCGAGACCCGCTTCAAGGAGGCGGCGGAGGCCTACGACGTCCTCGCCGACGACGACAAGCGCCAGAGGTACGACCAGTTCGGCCACCAGGCGTTCTCGGGCGGCGGCGGCATGGGCCAGGGCGGCTTCACGAACGTCGAGGACATCTTCTCGGCGTTCGGCGACATCTTCGGCGGAGCCGGCGGCGCGTTCGGGAACATGTTCGGCGGCGGCGGCGGCCGACGCCGCGCACCGCGACGCGGGCGCGACCTGCGCATCGTGCTCGACCTGACGCTGGAGGAGATCGACGAGGGCGTGACGAAGACCGTCGCGCTCAAGCGCCTCGACACGTGCCAGACCTGCGACGGGTCGGGCGCACGTCCGGGCACGGGGAAGACGACCTGCACCCACTGCAATGGCTCGGGGCAGGTCACGCGCAGCGCGGGGTTCTTCCAGATGGCGTCCCCCTGCCCCGTGTGCGGCGGGACGGGCGAGGTCATCGAGTCGCCGTGCCAGGACTGCTCCGGCAGCGGCAGCATCCAGAACCGTACCGAGATCGAGATCAAGGTGCCGGCCGGCGTCGAGGAAGGCGTACAGCTCCGCGTGGCCGGCGAGGGCGACGCGGGACCGAACGGCACTCCGCGCGGCGACCTCTACTGCGTGATCCGCGAGAAGGAGCACAAGGTGTTCCAGCGCTCCGGCCCCGACGTGCTGACCGAGGTCCCGTTCTCGTTCGCCCAGCTCGCGCTCGGCGACAAGGTCGAGATCCCGACGCTGCGCGGC